>DATLSX010000077.1:0-26483 GCA_035533915.1 Streptosporangiaceae bacterium | reverse complement strand
CGCCGGCAGCAGACACCCCTGCCACGCCTGACCCAGCCGGGAAGCGGGGCCATATCAAGCCGTCACCCCGACCCCGAATCCATCCCAGACGGGGCCAGCTCAAGCCGTCATGGCGGGGCCAGATGAAGCCGTCCTAACCAGGTTCGAACGGCAGAGCAGGCAGCTGCCAGACAGCGTAGCTGGATGGCTGCCTCGCGCAACCGTTACGCCGCGCTGAGCCGCCCCCTCAGAGAACCAGGCGCTTGACGCGTTCTGTCGCGGCGGACTCGCGATCTGAGATGTGACCTCCGCCAACCTGTACGGTGACTTCGAGATCACCGATCCCAAGACGATGCGCGCGCTCGCGCATCCGGTGCGCCTGGCCTTGCTGGAGCGGCTGCAACGCCACGGTCCGGCCACCGCCTCCCAGCTCGCGCCGCACGTCGGCGCCACGCCCTCCGTCACCAGCTGGCATCTGCGGCACCTGGCCAGATTCGGGCTGGTACGCGACGCCGAGCCCGGTGCCGACCGGCGCGAACGGCGGTGGGGGGCGAGTTCGCGCGGATTCCGCTTCAGCAGTTCCGTCGGCGGTGAGGAGGGGCGCGCGGCCGCAAGGCAGCTGGCCGACCAGATGTTCGAGCGGGCGAGCGAACTCTCGCTGCGCTGTCAACACGACGTACTACGCCTTCTTCGCCCGGCTCGTGCCGCAGGAGTCCTACATCGCGGCCAACAGCCGGCTCAGCACCAGCCAGTCGGCGGCCTACGTCGCGGGCCCCCCGGTCTGCGGCGTCCTCGTGCAGGCACTGACCGCGCCCTTGGCCGTACTCGTCGATGCCGCGTCGTTCCTGGCGTCGGCGGCGCTCATCTGGCCTCGCGGGTGTTCGCATGGCTGGTATTGCTGGCTCGGTCGGAGGCGGCGAAGGATGCGGACGAGGAAGCCATCCTCGTTGACGTGCACGCGAACAGGGTTAAGCATTTCGGCAAAGGTATAGGCGCCTGGCACGAGGCATTTGAAGCCGGGGGGCGGATACGGGTGGGCCGCGCCTGCGCTGTGCCTCAGCCGCGATTCGGGGGCTGGCACTTTAGCCAGGCCGCAGACTTCCGGATCGCGTAGAAGTGGTCGCGGGTTCCCGGGATCGGCTCGGAGGCTTGGTCCGTGAATATTCGCAGGTCGCATGCGGTGACGGGATTTTCGGCACCCACAGGCCGTCCACCAGCCAGTTCCGCAGGACCCTCGCCTGGTTCATCGCCCGCCAGCCCGGTGGGGTCATCGCCGGATCCATGGCCTACCGGCATCACCGTGTCCAGATGTTCGAAGGCTACGCCGGCACTTCCGCATCAGGTTTCCGCGCCGAAGTCGAAGCCGAAGACGCCATCGCCCGCGGCGAACAGCTCTGCGACCTGGTCACCAGCCACGGCCAGCACCCACTGACCGGCCCCGCAGCCGGCGAAGCCGAAGCCCGGCTCGCCGACCTGCAACGCCACGTGACTTTCGATGGCAAGGCCATCACCGACGCCAGACGGCTCAGGCGGATCATGGACCGCCACGACCCGCGCATCTACCCCGGCCAGCATGTCACCTGTGTCTACAACCCCGACCGTGCGCTGTGCCGCCGCGGCGGCGATGCGACTGGGCCGTCTCTGCCGGACTGCCAGCCGCTGGCTTGCCGCAACGTCGTGCTGACCAGCGGCAATATTGCCGCCCTTACCCTTCACCGTGCCCAGCTCGAACAAGCGCTGGAGCGTGGCAGCGTGATCGCCCCTTACGTGCGCCACCGGCTCGAAGGACAGCTCAGCGAGATGACTGCCTTCCCTCGCCAGGCACGGCCGACGGCAGCAGAAGGAACCATGAGACGCCACCTGCCCCCCGACGAGCAGGTCAAAGCCGCCATGGCGTGTGTCCTGGCCCAGGCCGGCGAGAACGGCCGCAAGGTCACCGTGACCGCTGTCGAGCGGGCGCTGGGCATCCCGCACGCCACCTTCGACCGCAACTACCGGCACCTGATCGAGGATTTCCGCCAGCGGGCACACGACCAATCCGTCACCGCGAAGCAGGCCGTCATGGACGGTGAGTACCCGGCTGGGATGCTGGCTCCAAGCGTCACCCTGCCGATTAGTTGACGTCGTCTGGCTGGATCACGGCCATGCCGTCGCAGCTGCACAGGATGTGATTCTGTCTCGCGGTCAACGACGGACGTCCAAGCGGTATCGATCGAGTGCTGCCCGGATCTGGCTGAGCCACTCTGTGCCCAACTGGCGCCCGTTTGGGAGTTGATCGCCTCGATCCCAGCGCCACGTTGTGATCATCGCCAGCACGAGGATCCGGCATTCGCGTAGCAAGTCTTGATTGACATCCGGATAGTGCTCGCTGACTTCCTCGGGTGCATGGGCGAGGTCGAATTCGACAGGCCCACGGCAGCACGTCTCGAGGTCTATGAACAGCAGCCCGTTCTTCGTAGTGAGCACGTTGCCTGGGTGCGGCTCGCCGTGCAGTACCTGCTCGGCGCCGCCGCGCTCGCCGATCACTCGTCTGAGGCTTCGCAACGTGTTGCCGAGCAGTTCCCGGTCCGCGCCGGCGAGCGCCGGAGTGCGGTCGCGGCTTGCCACCAGTTGTTGAGCCTGCTCGATTCGATCCGTGAAATGCGGCGTAGGGACATCGAGCTTGCGCATACCTGCATGCAGCCGCTCGAGCGCATTGGCGTAGTCGGCTGGTGAGACCTCTCGAGGTATCGCAGCTTCGTAGTACGTCCACAGCGTGACCACGAAGCCATCACGCTCGTAGACGCGTGGCTCCACTCGAGGCTCAAGAGCAGCCACCGGGCTCTCGGACTCGGCGAGCCGTTGAGCAAGCTCGATTTCGAACTGTGCGACCTGATGCGCTACAGGTGCCACCCGGGCCAGGACGTCACACGGCAGCAGACGCAGAGTGAGCTTGTTCGAATCATGAAGAACGATCGCGTCGTCGACTGTCAGGTCAAGCGATGAGCCAGTCGACATGGCCGCAGCCACTGCGCGCGGAACATCTGACGCCTTCATCGTCCCTCTCCCTTGCGCAGCCGACCAGAGTGGAGCGACACCGAGGATCGCGACGTACTCCCTGGCGATCGTCCCCGCACCGCGAAGCACCCTACGACTCAGCGCCCTGTCTGACGACAGGATTTCTACATGCCAACGTGCGGTGGGCAGTCGCAATCGCGCGAACGGACAGCGGACAAGTCTCAGCACCCCGAATAACGCCATCCGCAACGGCCACCCCGCGACGCCCGCGGCGCAAACCTGGCCCGCCGCTACTACGAGCGCGAGCTGCGGTCACTGTCCTTCCCCGGAAAGTAGGCGTGTTGCGGCTGGTCATGTTGCATGGCGCGGACGTCGGTGTTGCCCCGGCTGGTGCGTCCTGCTTTGATTCTGGTGCTGTTGCCGCTAGGTTGGCGTGATGCGCGGAGAACGCGACGAATACAAGCACGCAGCTGAGAGATAGCCTGCGCCCTCAACGTGCTGACTTCCGAGAACGACTACTCCCCGCAGCCAGCTCAGCCGCCCCGCCGGCAGGCAGGCCACCCCGGCCAGCACCCGTCACCTAGCGAGCGTGCCTATCCCGGTTGAGCGCCTCCCGCAGGGCCGCCACCGACGGCATCCCGCCGGCTCCTCCCGTGACGCCGGGGTAGAGCCGGCACGACAAGCTCGCGGCCTCGCCGGGCCTGGCGAACGGGTCCACGCCGTCGACCAGCAGCGTCGGTGATCCGTGCATGCCCGCCTCTGCGGCCTCCCGCTCAGAGGCGACCACCCGGCGGCGCAGCACCGCGCCCGGATGACCGGCCAGGGCGACCGCGAGCCGCTCCTCGAAGACGGCCGCGTGCGGGCAGTCGGCGACTGTGAGCAGCGTCAGCTCCATAGATCCCCCAGCCCGCTCAGACCCATCACGTTACGCTGCCACGTTACGTCGCCGCGCTGAAAGCCGCGACCGGTGACCGGGCGTACCGGGCCGGCGCCCGCGAGGGCAGCCAGCCGGGCGGCGGCGACCGGCACCACCGCCGGCTGTCGCGGGCGCCGACTGGTCGTGATGCCGCTGCTCGCGCTCGCCAGGCACCGCACCGGACGCGCTCGGCAACTCCGCGTCCACCGCCCCGGCCACCCTTATTGGCGCAGGCCGGGGGCGCTGGCGCGACCAGGACACGGCCGGCGGAGCCGGAGCCATGACGGCGACCTAACGGCTCTGGCCGCCGAGCGAAGCGGAGTAGGCTTTCCAGCATGCGCACCTGCGTCTGAAACTGATCTGCCCGGGCTCCTCCTGTCCGGCTCGCCCCGTGTCCATGACCAGTCGAGCCGACAAGGAGCTTTGTCATGTTTTCCCACCATCAGATCCTGCATTTCCGCACGTTCGGGTACGTCACGCTGCGCGGCCTGCTCACCCCGGCCGAGGCGGCCACGCTCCGCCAGGAAGTCAGCGACGCCCTGACTGACGCCTTCGGCCAGATCGCCACCGAGCCGGACGACCTGGGCGGCATCAGCGGCGACTACCTGCCCCTCGCCGCCAGCCGCGCGCCGTTCAGCCTGGCGCTCATCGCCGACGATCCCAGGACGTTCGGGTCCTCAGCCGAGCTGCTCGGCAGCCCGACCGTGCCCTCGGCCGGGATCGCCACCCGCTTTACCGGCGATTCCACCTGGCATACCCGCCAGGGACCCGATATCGGCGGCGTGACCTTCTGGGCCGACCTGGAGCCGCGCACGGCCCAGACGGGCGCGCTGCGCCTCATTCCAGGCTCGCACCTGCCCGAGTTCGAGCGCCAGCTCTGCGAGTACCGCGCCGCCGACCCCGCCATCTCCGGCTTCGGGCACTGGGAGTGGCCGCATATCGTGGTGGAAACCGAGCCGGGCGACGTGGTCGCCTTCCATGCCCACCTGATGAACCGCGCCGAGGGCGGCACGCCGCGCCTGTCCTGGACCATCGACTACCTGCCGTGGCCTGGCCTGGGCCGGCCGGACCAGATGGAGGCCGCGAGCCGCCTTCTCCTGGACGATGTCGAGTTTGGCCACGAGGACTACGACCGGGACCGCTGGCCCGTCTGGCGGGACTGGGCAGCCGGCGCCGCCCAGATCCCGTCCCGCGCCATCGCGCTGGAACGGCTGCGGCTTCTCGGCGCCCTGGCAGAGGCGGGCGACGGCTGACCAGCTGGCGGCGCCTTGCACATCCGGGCCAACGCGGTCTACCACCTGCCCCGCGAGCGCGTGGTCGCGCGTATCCGTTTCACCCCTGCGAGCTACGAGGCGGTTCTCGAGCGTTTCGCCGCCGCCGTGCGGGTGACAAGGTGGCTGCGGAGCCAGGGATTCCCCTCGGTCGAACCGCTCGACATCGACCAGCCGGTTATCGTGCCCAGCCACGTCGCCACGTTCTGGCGATACGCGGCGGTCACCGCGCGAACAGGCCGTGACACGACAACGCTGGGTCACCTGCTGCGGCAGTTGCACGACCTGCCGCCGTCCCCTTTCCCGCTTCCCGAAGCCAATCTGCTCGGATCATTGCGGGCGGACCTGAGCAGCGGGGACGCCGTCCCGGCACGCGAAAGGAACTGGCTGCTAGCAAGGGCCGATGAACTGGAGCGGCAATACCGCGAGAGCTTCTCGGCCCTCGGCACCGGGCTCGTGCATGGGGACGCCCACGCCGGGAACCTCCTCCACACTCCCGGCAGAGTCCTCCTGGGTGACTGGGATTCGGTGAGTTACGGCCCGCGCGAACTGGACCTGACACCGACGAGCATGTGGTTCCGCTTCGGCCGGCCACAAGCCGAATGGCGATCATTCTGCGCCGCCTACGACGTTGACCCCGCGCATCTGCCTTCCCTCCCGATCCTGCAGCGGCTCCGGGAACTGCACGCGCTGGCGGCCTACATCCGCAACGCGGGCCGACGCCACCGTACGCGGCGATCCTCGCAAGGTCACCAGGCCGAGGCATCGCGCCGTCCGGCCGCCACAACGGCACCTGCACCACGCCGGGCTCAAACAGGTCCCAGCCCTCGAACATCGCCGCGACCCGCGCATGACTGCGCGGCACCAGCGGCGCGGTAGCCCTCGCGTAAACCTCCATGGCACCGCCTGAGACGGCCTGATCGTGAAAATCGGCAGTGGCATGAGACAGCGCGAAGAAGCTTCCCGGCGCGACCGCCTCCCGGAAAGCGCTGATAATCTCGCCCGGTCCCTCCTGATCGGTTATGAAATGGACAATCGCGATCATGGGCACCGCGGCCGGCTGCCGGAAGTCGATCAGCTCCCGGATCTCGGGGTAGGCGAGGATGCCCGCCGGATCGCGCAGGTCGGCCAGCACGATGCTGGTGCTGCCCTGACCAGCGAGCAGGGCATTGGCATGCACATGGACAATAGGATCATTGTCCACATACGCCACCCGCACAGCCGGATCGATCTGATGGGCGACCTCATGCACATTCCCGGCGGTCGGAATACCGGTCCCGATATCAATAATCTGCCGGATACCGGCCTCACCAACCAGGAAACGCACCACCCGCCCGAGGAACGCGCGGTTCTCCCGGGCGATTTCCCGCGCTTCGGGCGCTAGCCGCAGAACGGCTTCAGCGGCTTCTCGGTCAACGACATAGTTGTCCTTTCCGCCGAGGAGGTAGTCGTAGACGCGGGCGATGTTCGGCCCGTCGGGGTCATGCTGCCCGGCCGGGGTGCTCACCGCTGCCCCCGGGGGTGGCCCGCAGGCGAGTCCTGGATTCCGTGCCTGGGCACGGCGTGGGCGCGGTTGCCGGCCGCGGCGAAGACTGCGTGCGGTTGCGGTTCGGGGGGTGTCATGGGAGGTCACGTCCTCGGGCAGGGCTTGAAATCAGCGGGGAATGGCTAGGCTCACACACTGGCAAAGGGGTGACCAGCAGGTCACTCCCTGTGATGGGAACGTGTGGTTCCCAGCGCCGTTACGGCGGCGACCTGCACAGACACTGGCCCGCGGGCGGAAGGCGTTTCCGCTGTATCGCATGGCCATTTGCTGTCTCGGTCTTCGGCCGGCCATTGCTGACAGCGGTGTCCTTCTCGTCTTCGGCAACGGGCGGGGTTTGGTCCCCGCCAGCGGCGCGGCGGTTGGCGAGGATGTGTCCGGCAGGAGGTTCGACGAGCAGCCGGCCAGCGATCCCGGGTTACGCGCCGCGTGGGTTGGCGTTAGTGACAATCAGGCGCAGGCGCCGTCGCGCGGGACCGTCGCTCACGTCATCCGGAGTGGCTTGCCAGCACCCGTCGCGGTAGTACCGTTCGGCTCCGTCCGGAGATTCGAGGAGGATTGGCCGGGGGCCGAGGTGGGAGGCGAGCAGCACGACGAGCAAGCGCGCGACGTCCTCGTGCTCGCTCTCGAACAGCAGCAGGAGCCCGTCAGGTGTCCACGCCCGCCAGGCTGGCGGGCGGTTGTGCGTGAGCGGACGATCGAACAGCCCCGCGACGGCGCCCGCGAGGCGCGCGACGTCCGGGCTAGTGTCGGTCACGTGAGTCCTCCCGGATAACGTGCGCGGCTGGCGGTTAAGCAGACCGCCAGCGGTACTGGTGTGCCGGCCGTCGGCTGGCCGTTTTCAAATCGGCGGTAACCCTGCGGTCAGCGGCTGTTCCGGAAGGGCGCCGGATATTCCGTGGCAGGTGGTCTCAGCTTGCCGGTTGCGGCTGCCGGAAGCGCCTCCGGCGACGGGAATGTGTGATTCCCGGCATGAAGAGCCGTTGAGCCGCTTGAACACGACAATCGGGGAAGAGATGCTCCCGCCGCACATCGCGTCTTATGCCGCTCACTGTTCAGGCCGCTACTGTTGACGCCGAGTCCGGCGATGCCGGGCAATGGCGGGAAGGCGGAAGTGGAGGATGACGTACGCGAAGACGAGCCTGCGGGGCGAGCAGCGCGCATTGCGCGAGCAGATGCGCGCGCTGGGGCTCAGCCACCGGCAGATCGCCGTCGAGTTCGCCCGCCGCTACCGGCTACGGCCCAGGGCCGCGTGGCGGCACGCCTACGGCTGGTCGCAGACGGAGGCCGCCGAGCGGATCAGCGCCTACGCCGCCAGGGCCGGGCTGGACCCGGGCGGGGCGACCGTCGCGATGACCGCCCCGCACCTGAGCGGGTACGAGAACTGGCCAGGCCCCGGGGCCAGGCCTGCCGGACGCCGGCCCACGCCCTACCTGCTGTCACTGCTGGCAAGCATCTACGAGTGCGCCGTCCCCGACCTCCTGGACCTGGCCGACTACGAGCACATGCCCCCCGCCGACCGGCTCGTCATCAACAAGACTGCCCCCGTCGGCCTGGTGCACGAGCAAGACCCGCAGGACAGGCTGCGGACCAGCCAGCACGCTGGGCCGGTTCTGCCGGAGGGTCCGCTCCGCAGCGAGCCCGCGCCCGCAGCCTCGTCATGGATGGCAGCGCTTCCGTCGTTGCCCTGGCAGCCCGGTGGCCCCTCATTCGAGCCGCATTCTCGTGGTTCTGCTCCGTCCCGCGGCTACGGCTCTGAAGCGATACGGCCCTGTCCAGTCTCTGTAGGTATTACTGGCTATGACGGGGCGGACGGGGTGCCCGGACAGGAACCGGCCGTTGTCTCGGCGGGGTTCGCGGCAATGCCGGCCACTGCCGTTGACGTCGCGATGATCCGCGGCGTGCTCGACGCGCTCACGGCTCACGAACGGCAGTTCGGCGGCGGGGATGCGCGTGCGTACGCCATGGACTACCTGCGGCGTCTCGTGTGGCCGCGTCTGCACGCGACGGCTGGCGAGGCTGTCTTCGGTGATCTGTGCGCTCTGGCGGCTGAGTTCAGCTTGCGCGCGGCCTCGATGCAACTGGATGCCGGGAACGCCAGGGCATCCCGTGATCTCCTGGGGGCCGGGCTGTCCCTGGCGCAGGAGACCGGCAGCCCGGTCATGGTCGCCTGGGTGCTTGCTCGTTTCGGTGAGCTGGATGTGCGGGAGAAGAATGTTGATCGGGCGGTTGCCTACAGCAGCGGCGCCGCTGCCATGGCCAGCCGGTCGGCGCCGCGGGCGCGGTCATTCATTCTGGCCAAGCACGCGCTCGCGCTGTCGATGACCGGGGATCGCACCGCGGCACTCACTGTCCTGGGCCTTGCCCAGGACAGTGCCGCGAAGGCCGGCGGCAGCGGGGAACCGGAGTGGATGCGCTTCTACGGTGCCGAGCATCTGCGGCATGACCAGGCCCGCTGCCTGATCAATCTCGGGATGGGCGACCAGGCCATCCCGGCGGCGGAGGAGTCGATGCGGGCGCGCCGGCTGAGCCGCCCCAGGGCGTTCTCGCTGGCCGTCCAGGCGATCGGCCACGTTCAGAGCAAGGACCATGCCGTGGACAGGGCATGCCAGCTCGGTGCCGAACTGGTCACGATCACGGGCCAGCTCGCCTCTGACCGGGTCAAGGTCGCGCTGGCACGAGTGCTGAGCGCCCTGCACCCTTACCGCACGTCGGCCGCCGTCCGCGAGCTTGCCGAGGCCGCACGGCCGGTCCTGGGCGATTCACCCAGATGACTCAGGGCAGTATCCCCGGATGCGCCGCGACAGCATTTATGACCAGACCCGTGCCGTCTTGGAGGCGGCAGCGGCGCACCTGGGAGTTCCCGTGCATGACGCCAGGCTGCTGCGCCTGCACAGCAACGCCAACTTCGCGCTGCCATCGGCGGGCCTGGTCGTCCGGATCGCCACCAACCCGGGGGCGCTGGACCGCGTCGCCGCCTCGATCGCCGTCACGCGATGGCTCGCTGACCGGGGGTTCCCGTGCGCTGTCCCGGCCGGCATCGAGGACCAGCCGCTGGTGATAGCCGGACATGTCGTGTCCGTCTGGCGTTACGTGCCCACCACCGATACGCCCGCGCCGACCGGAGCAGACATCGGAAGGCTGCTGCGCGACCTGCACGCGCAGGGCGATCCGCCGCACCCGCTGAGACGGCTTGGTGATCCCTTCGCCAGCGTCGCCAGCGCCATGGAAGAAGCCCCGGACTCCGTGCCGGAACCAAGCCGGTCCTGGCTGGCTGACCGGATCGCCTCGCTCCGCCGCCAGTGGTCCGGGATGGACTTCCCCCTGCCCGCAGGGCTGATCCACGGGGATGCTCACATCAGCAATCTCATGCGGGCTACTTCCGGCGAGGTCATCCTCGGAGACTGGGATCACGTCGCGACCGGGCCACGCGAATGGGACCTGATCCAGATCTACTACATGCGCCGCAGGTTCGGCCGGGCCGGCGAGGACGACATCGAGGCGTTCACCGCCACGTACGGATGGGACATCCGCAGCTGGCCGGGACTGGACACCCTCGTCGCCATCCGCGAGATCACCGGCCTCAGCCCCTACATCCGCACTGCCCGGACCAGGCCCTTCTCCGGCCACCAACTCGCCTACCGCCTGCGCACCCTCCAGGCCGGCGACACATCGGCCCGATGGGAGTCGCCGCCCGCAGAATGAGGCTCGCGGTCAGTTCCGCCAACGGCGGTGGCGCTCAGGTCATCTGGGCGAGTCGAAGCGTGCCGAGGATGCGTGCGAGGGTGCGGTGCGGATTCGCCAGCAGCTCGCGGTGCGTCACGGTGATCGTCCGGTCGGCGGGCGCATTGTCCCGCACGGCGTTCACGAACATCGACCATGCGTCCTCGGCGCCGAGCAAGTGCCCGCCGACGCTGAACTCGAAGCGGTTACGGCGCATCGAGCTCGCGGTTTCGCGCACATCGCGGACAATATGGAGATACCTCACCGCGGCGCCCCACAATCGCTCGATCTGCTGGATGCGGAACGAGTTGAATGGCGTCTTGGCCAGCAGCATTGCCCGACCGAAGTAGTCCAGGTGTGCGCTGGCCGCCGCGTTCAGGATTTCCACCTGACCGGGCTGGGGCGGGGTGATCTCATAGCGGTGCCCGGCGATGTGGCGGTACACGGGTATAGCCCGTGCCCAGATGTCCTCAGCCTCACCGGGCATTACCAGGCCGGGGATGACGCGCGTGCGCTTGTTGTCCACGCTGAGCACCGCGCCGCTGGCGCGGGTGAACAGGTGCCTCCTGGGGTGGTGGAGGTTGCGGACCGGCCAGGCCCAGCAGGATGCCGTGGTGAAGTAGCCGAATGGCCCCGCACTAGCGAGCAGGTTGAACAAGTGGCTGGTGCCCGACCGTGGCGCTCCCACGATCATGACCACGGCGGCCGGAGCCGCCGTCCGAGGCACCCGTTGCCAGGTGTATGAGGTGCGGGCAGCCAGCTCAGCGGTGACGTCGATATTCTCGGCGGCTGCCACCTCGCCGCTGAAGTCCAGCGGCAGGCCGGTCGTGCGGATGGCCGCCAGGGACTCGCGCACGTACGCCAGTGTGAACGGCCGGGGCGGGTGCCCGGCGAGCAGCCGTTCCTCGAGCGCTTCTATGAGCACATAGTGGCGCCGATCATGGCTGAACCGGTACAGGCGGGTTCGCAGTAGCGCGAGGTCGCGGCCGACCGGATCCGGTGCCTGGAGCTGGCGCAAGATGGCCTCGGGCGTGCCTTCGGCTGGCACGTCAGCCTTCGTCGCGAAGGCGCGCCAGGGCGGCGCGGCCGTGGGAAACCAAGGTCGAGTCGCCGGTCTGCGCCCCGCGCGCCAGGGCGGTGAGAGCGTCAATCGCGCCGCAATTGATCACCGCCTGCTGCTCGGCTGCGGTCGGCCAGCGCTGGTAGCCGTCGAAGAACGCATCCCGCAGCCGCGGGCGGGATGCCCAGTAGCGGAAGTGCAGGCGGGTGAAGTCGCGGGCCTGCAGGCCGATGCGGGCGTGCTCGAAGTCGATCACGCGCACCGTCCCGTCCCGGTCCACAAGCCAGTTGCGTGGCTGGAAGTCGAAATGACCGGGGCCTCCGTCCGGGGCGCCGAGCGCCCGCAATGCGGTGAGGTGATGATCGATGACCCGCTGGTCCTCGGCGGACAGCAGCGGCGCGGACTGCTGGTGCCACCAGGAGATACGGTCGTGGAGCCAGTGCTGGAAGCCAGGCAGCGGCTGTGCCGGTTCTGCGTCGTGGAAGAGTCGCAGCAGGGCGCCGGCCTGGCGGTGGCAGTAGCGGGCATCGCCGGGTCCGCCGGCGGGGCGTCCGGGCAGGCCGGTGATGAGGATTGTCATCGTCTGGGCATCGGCGGCCAGCAGCCGGGCGGTGCCGGTGCCGAGCGCGGGTGCCCAGTGGCGGTAGGCGTGGACTTCCCGGGCGTGCTTGCTGGCGGTGGTGTGGCGCTTGGCTACATACTCGCATCCGCGGGAGTCCCGGATCCGGACGACGAACCCGCTGCCGGGGTTGCCCGCAGGCGAGGCAGCAACCTCGCATGGCCCGAGGGCTTGCTCGGCGAAATGGTGCAGCGTGCCCGTCGGGTCAGGCATCAGCGGGCACCGGGAGGTGGCGGGTGTCGTTGAAGACGGTCAGGATCCAGACTGCCTGGCCGTACCGGTTGCGCCGCATGTGCCAGCGGGTGAGCGAGGCATGGTCGGCGGCGAAGCCCGCGCGGGTGCAGGTGTCTGGCGGCAGCGCGAGAAGCAGGGTGAAAGCGGCCTCGATGGTCTCGGCGTGCCCGGCGATGAGTATCTTCTGCCCGGCGTGCCGCTCGGTGAGGCCGGCCAGGCACGCGGTGACGCGGGCCAGGTGCTCGTGCCAGGTTTCCGCGCCTGGCGCATATGGCCGGTCCGGATCGCTTTGGGGCGGTCCCCCGAAGGCGGTCTTGATGTCTTCCCACCTGCGCCCGTCGGTTTCGCCGTGCCGCGGGCCGCTGAGGCCGGGCTCGGTGCGGACCGGCAGGCTGAGCGCGCCAGAGAGGATCTCGGCGCTTTCCTGAACCCGGCGCCGGGGCGCGGCATACAGGGCGCTGACCGGCGTCCCGGTCTGGTCCTCCTCGCGGAGCCGGCGGGCCAGGCTGGCCACCTGCTGGCGGCCACGGCTGGTGAGCCCAGTGCAGGTCTTGTCACCGCCGGCGAGCCCGGCGAGGTTGCAGTGCGCCTCGCCGTGCCGGGCGATGATCAGTTCGGTGCTGACGGCCACGGGGCTCCTTCAGCCAGGCCGGCCGGGCCGCAGGGTGTCCCAGCTATGCCGGTAGCCTGCCCGGCCGAGGAAACGGGCGGTGAGAATGTGGTGGATCTCAGCAAAGCTCATCAACCTTCCCCAGGTCAGGGCTCCGGTCGGGCGGTGCCGGCTGGCGGCGGTGTTGTAGGCGTCGATGGCGCTGGTGATCTGCCGGGCCGGAAGCGGTCCGCGGGTCATGGCCAGGGTCACGACGAGCTTGGCCAGGTCGTATCCGAACGGGGCCAGGGTGAGTTCGTCGAAGTCGACGCTCACTGGCCCGGCTGGGGTGATGAGGAAGTTGCGCGGGTTGGCGTCTTTGTAGAACGCCGCCGGGCCGTCGCACGCATCGCGCAGCAGGAGTGCCGCCTGGCCTGCGGTGAACGCGGGACCGGGAACCGAGCCTGAGCCCAGCTCACGGGCGACGGCGGCCAGGCGGGCACCCAGGAACCCCGGGATCTGGTGACCCGACCTGGTGCGGAACGGCTCGCTCAGTCCGGCGAGGTGCAGCTCGGTGATGTGGGCGCTGGCGTGCGCGGCACCGAGGTGGCTGGCCAGTCCCACCAGGTCACCGGGCTGGGCATGCCTGCCGCTGACGTGCTCGAAGACCAGATGCTGGCCTTCTACGGCGAGCAGCCGGGGCAGGCGCATCGGGCCGCCCAGGCTGGCCAGCCACAAGTAGTTCTGCTCGGCTCGCTCCCGCACGGCAGCGTAGTGGTAGCGCTTCCTGTGCCTGGCCGATGTGGCGGCATCGTCTGCGTGCCGGGTGACCACCAGGTAGGTGACGGTGGATGCTGCGGTGACCGGGTGATCGGGGAGATGTTCCCGCAGCACGGCCGCCAGTCCCGCGGGATCTGCGGCCACTTCGGCGGGAAGCGCATATTTCGGGGAGGTCGCCAGGTACTCGGCGGCATGCGCCAAGTTCGCGAAGGTGAACCGGTGGGCGTGATGGATGACCCGCTTGACCCGCAGGCGCGTGGACACCAGGGCGGGCAGGTTGCCGCTGTGCGCGGCCTGGTACAGGCTCGGCCTGGACAGTGCGTGCGGGTCAAGCCCAGATGCGGCCATCAGGTGGTCGAGCTCGCGGTAGCTGTCAGCGGACTTGGTGACCAGGATCGCCGTGCCGCCGCGGCGCAGGCAACGGGTGATCTCGCTGATCACGCGCCCGGGAGCCGGGGAGTGGTAGAGGCAGAATGCGGCGACCACCACGTCACAGCTGGCGTCCGCCAGCGGCAGGTGGTGGAAGTCGGCGCGCGCCAGCGCGGCACGGGATTCCGCTGGCAGCCGGTGCCGGGCGGAGGCCAGCATGGCGGGCGAGATATCGACGCCGACGACTGCCGCCGCCGGGAGCCGCTGCGTGAGCATGCGCGTGGTGGTGCCCCGGCCGCAGCCGATGTCAGCTACCAGGGCGCTCGCGCCGGGCTGGGGCACCGCCTCGGCGGCGAGGTCGGCGATCACCTGACCGGCGTGCCGCCCGCTAACCCTGGCGCGGTGCAGGGCACCGGTCCGGCGCGCCAGCCGGCCCGCGGATGCGTACAGCGGGCCGCTCACCAGCGCCGGGTCGGTGAATGGGCTGGCTGGGGTGCTCATCGCGTGTCCCGGCCACGGCACCGCCGGACGGCGGCGATGCGCTGGACGGAGGCTATCCGGACAGCGAGGTGACGGTGGTGGCGGCCGCGGTGACGTCGGCGAGATAGCGGCGGGCGGCGCGGCGGCTGCGCAGCACGATCAGCTCGGCATCCCCGGCGTGCTCGGCGATCAGGCGGCGAACCCGGGGGGCCATCTGCCGCCGGTAGCCGATGATGTAGCGGACGAAGTTCGGTGTGATCCGGTCGTACACGCCGATCGCGTCGTGCTGGCCGCCGCCGTGCCGCAGCCGCCGCTGGGCGATCCCGGCCAGGCAGGACCGGGCGGGCAGGTCCAGGAAGATCACCGTGTCGGCGGCCTGCAGCCGGATCGGCAGGCTGGAGGCGTAGTTCCCGTCGATGACCCACCGTGGCTGGGCGACCAGGTCGTGCTGGAGGGCGGCGAACTGGTCCTTGAGCAGCGGCTTCCAGTCCTTGTCGTAGTACAGCGTGTCCAGGTGGACGGGCGTGATCCCGAGGGCCGCGCCAAGGGCGCGGGCCAGGTGGGATTTGCCGCTGCCGCCGCATCCGGTGATCGCGATCCGGTCCACGGGCGGTGAGCCTACCGGGGCCGGGCGGGCGTGCCGGGCAGGCGCGCGGAGGACGCATCGGTCAGCCTTTCCAGGAAGCGGTTGAGGGTGGCGATCTGGCGGGACAGGCGGAAGATGCCCAGCCGTTCCAGGCAGGCCGCGAGCGTCTCAACATGCCAGGCTGTTCCAGCGGCCTGGATGTGCTGGAGCCGGTCGATGACCTGCTGCCCGTCGGCGGCGTGCAGGACAAGCGGGGTGAACCGGCCGGCGCACGCGATGCTGGCCGGCGTGATGGGCAGGCAACCGGCCAGCACGGCCTCGAACAGCCGCTGGGTCATCTGCCCGGCCCGGGCGTAGCGGTCCGGCACCAGCAGCACCGTGGCCAGGGCGGACCGGTACAGGCTGGTGACCTCGCTGAAGGGGCAGCGGCCGGTGAAGTTCACGTGCGGCCAGCGGCTGGTGCCGGTCCACTTCCCGGCCACCCGGTGGGCGAACTGGGCGGCGGCCGGTGCGAAGTAGGCGCCGAACGCGGCGTCGCGGTCGTACTGGTTACCGACGTACACCAGCGGCAGCGGTCGCGACCCGGCTGCCAGGGCGGCCGGGCTGGCGGCGTCCAGGATGGCGTCGTCGACCGGGAACAGCAGGCTTGCCGCGCCGGGGGAAGGCTGCAGCCCCGGCTCGCAGACGGCCACGTTCGGCAGGGCGCGGAGCGGATGCCGGCGCGGGAGCTGCAGGTCCTTGTCCCAGATCACGGTCGGCACGCGCTGGCCGCGTGTGTAGCAGGCGAGGAGCTGGTCCTGGCGGTGCAGGTCGCAGGTGTGGCCGGGAGCGCCGCAGGCGGTGGTGTTGCGGGCGGGGATGGGCCAGCGCCATTCCAGGAACAAGGCGTCGATGCCGGGCAGCCCGCTGTTCCAGGTGTAGCTGCCGGTCAGGTCGTGGCTGGCCTCGGCCAGGTCGCGGTTGGCTTGCAGGAAGACGATGCCGTGGCCGGCGCGGATCAGGCCGTCGACCAGGGTGCGGCGGTGGCTGCGCCCGCCGTCGGGGGTGTCGGTGATGCCGGGGCCGAGGAACCCCCAGCACGAGTAGCCGATCCTCACTTGCTCACCCACCAGCCGCCGTCGAGCATCAGGCCATCCAGGCCGCTGGAGGCCAGGCAGTCCAGCGCCATCTGCGGGGTGCCGCAGATAGGCTTGCCCTTGACGTTCAGCGAGGTATTGATCAGCACCGGGACCCCGGTCAGGTCAGCGAAACGCTGGAGGACCTCCGCGAGGAACGGGTTCTGGCCCGCGGTGAGGGTCTGCACGCGGGCCGTGCCGTTGGCGTGGACCACCGCCGGGATCACCCGCTGCGCCAGCTCGGTGACCGGCGCCGCGATCGACATGTACGGGCTGGGCTGGGCAAGCCGGAAGTAGTCGGCCGCCTTGTCCGCCAGCACGACGGGGGCGAACGGGCGGAATGGCTCGCGGAACTTCACCGCCGCGTTCAGCCGCTTCGCCACGTCGGGTACCAGGGGCGAGGCGAGGATGGACCGGTTGCCCAGGGCGCGCGGCCCGGCTTCTAGCCGGCCCTGGAACAGCCCGGCGATTTTCCCGTCGGCGAGCCGGGCGGCGAGAAAACCAGCCGGGCCGGCCACCTGGCGGGCAGCGAGGCCCGGCAGCGGGACCGGATCCGGAAGGAAGCCGGAATAGGCAGGTCCGAGGTAACAGGCGTGCTCGACCCCGCCGGGCATCGAGCCGACGATGTCCAGGCAGGCGGCGATGGCGGCGCCGGCCGGGGTGCCCGAGTCGCCGGGCGCGGGCGGCACGAAGACCTCGTCGAACAGGCCAGAGTCAATGATCTTGCCGATGGCGACGCAGTTCATCGCGACCCCGCCACCCACGCACAGCAGCCGGGACCCGGTCCTCTGCCGGGCGCGGCGGGCCAGGTGAACCATCACCTGCTCGGTGCGTTCCTGCACGGCGGCCGCCAGGTCCGCGTGTATCTGGCTGATCTCCTCATCCGGCCGCCGGGGCCGGCAGGTCGCCTGGATGAATGCCGTGGTGACCCGCGCCGAGCCGTGCCGCAGCACCCGCAGCGGGAACAAGCCCGCATCCAGTGAGAAACCGGTCGGGGTGAGCGCGATGGCACAGGCCATCAGGTCGCGGAACCGGGCCGGGTCGCCGAGCGCGGCCAGCGCCATCACGGTGCCTTCCTCGTCACCGCGCCGCCACCCCAGGTGCGCGGTGACCGCGCCGTAGGCATAGCCCAAAGACGCCGGGTCGCTGATTGTCTCAGCGATCCGGTAACGGACGCCGTGGCCGTCGGCCCGGCCGTGGCCGATGGAGGTGGTGCACGTCTCGCCGAGGCTGTCGGTGATGAGCACGGCGGCTTCCTCGTACCCGGAAGCGGCGAGCGCGTAAAGCCCGTGTGCCCGGTGATGGGCCACGCTGCGGATGGATGCGCCCGGGAACTTCTCCCGCAGCACACGCATCCGCTGCCGGTAGCGGGCGTGAACCACTGCGAAGCTGGCCGCCCGCGGCATCGCACGCCGGCGGGTAGCCGGCCTCAGCAGGTAGCCGATGCTGCCCGCCACCCCGGCCAGGTACCGGTGGCCGGCGAAGTTGTAGGCGACAACCTTCACGTCGGCAGCCGTCAGGCCCGCCTCTGCCAGTAGCCACGCCACCGCTTGCTCCGGGTAGTCGCGGGTGTGCTTGACCCCGGACAGGCGTTCCTCCTCCGCCATCCCGGTCATATGCCCGTCCACCACGAGAGCGGCGGCGGAATCATGCGTGAACGAGCACACACCGAGCACCACGGGGGGACGCCAGCGTCGTTTCACCGGTTCTCGCCTGCCTGCGGCGGCCCAGCCGGGATGCGGTCGCCGTGCTCAAGGCGGTCATACCAGCGGCACAACGCCGCGGCGAGCGGGCCGGGCAGGCGCGCGGCGGTCACGCGCGCCCCGGGCCGGTCGGCGTCCTTCCAGGCGCGGTAGCTGGCCATCACTCCCGCGAATTCCGCCCATCCGGACCCGGTGACCGGCTCGCCGGAGATAACGCGGCGAAGACAATCGTCAAGCCCATCCCAGGGCACGGCCAGCGGTGTCATTGCCGGGCCGGGTTCGGTCACCGAGGGCAGCCGCTCAGCGGCCGGAAGGTCGTGCGCGTACAAGTGCAGCGAATCGACATGGTGACGGTACTCACCCAGGTCCGCTCCGAGCCAGCCGGCGAGCAGTTCCTGCAGCAGCGTGGCGGTGAAGATGTCGTAGCAGAACCCCAGCCACAGGTCCTGGCTGCGCATCGTGGTGTGCATATGGAGCCGGCCGTCGCGGAGGAAGAACCGGTACCCCAGGGTGCACGGGACGTCCTTGTACCCGCGGAAGTCGGCGGCGGGGTCGAACAGCTGGATGACGGCCCGGCGCGAATCAGGGTCCTCAGTCAGCGTCATGCGGACCTGGTCGAGCTGATCCGCCGTGCCGTGCCAGCGGCGCAGCCGCGGCCCGTACGCGCCCATCAGCCGGCCATGATCGGCGTAACCGGAGAGCCGCTGGTTGTACTGGTAGATCCACGGATCATCCGAACCAGACAAGATCCACACCGCCTCCGCGGCGGCGAAGGCGGGATTGAGCACGCGGGCTGGCGGCAGGTCGACGAACCGGCGCCTGGCGTCGGTCAGGCACAAGCTGGCGCCGAGGATCTCCAGGGTGGCCATCTGCCGCGGCGAGGCCGGCCTGCCCATCGCACGCACCGCCCGGCAGGCCGCGGTGAACAGCTCGCTCGCCGAACCGGCGGTCAGCACCAGCATCACTGCGCCGCCGCGTCCGCAGTCACCCGGGCAGGGCCATGCTGCCTGGAGGCCAGCCACGCCCACTGCTGCCTGACACCCTCGGCCAGATCGGTCGACGGCTGATAGCCCAGCAGCTCCCGGGCACGGGTCAGGTCGGCAGCGGTGACTTCCACATCCCCTGGCTGGTCCAGCCGGTGCAGCACCGGGACAGAAGTGCCCGTTATCGCGGCCACCAGGTCAAGCACTTCACTGAGCATGGTGCTGCGCCCCGACCCGATGTTGACCACGGCCATCTGCGCATCGGCGGTCGCGGCGGCCACCGTCGCCGCCACGATGTCGCCGACATAGGTGAAGTCCCGCCGTTGCGTGCCGTCGCCGTACAGCGGCACCCCGCGCCCGGACATCGCGGCCCGCAGGATCCGGCTGATCGCCATGTCAGGCCGCTGCCGCGGACCATAGACCGTGAAATACCGCAATGCGACCACGCTCGTGCTGGCCTGGCGCCGCGTGGCGTACGCGGCGCACAGCCGTTCGGCGGCCAGCTTGGTCACCCCGTACGGGGAAGCCGGCGCCAGCGGGTCGTCCTCCCTTGATGGACCTGTGCCGGCGTGCCCGTACACACTTGATGAGGACGCTGTCACCATCCGCAGTACCTCCGCGGCGGCGCACGCTTCCAGCAGCCGCTGCGTGGCGATCACGTTGCAGGCCAGGTAGTCCGCGAACCGATCACCCCATGACCGGCGTACCCCGGCCATCGCGGCAAGATGAAACACCACCGGCACGTCTTCCAGCAGCGGCGTAAGGTCAGCCGTCACCAGATCGGCAACCACCAGGTGAAAACTCTGGTGGCTGATCAGCCCAGCCAGGTTCTCGGCCGCCCGTGGGTCGCTGGCCGGCGAGCGCGAGTCCAGCCCGGTAACCGCCACCCCGCGTCGCAGCAGATGATCGGCCAGATGCGACCCGATGAACCCGGCCACCCCCGTCACCAGCACGCGCTCCATGTCACCTCCAGGCCGCCGTGACCCTGTGAGGTTCGGCGTTGGCAGCCGTCACCACTCTCCCGGAAGGTGATCTGCTGGTCACTCCCAGTGCCGGGAACCTGTGATTCCCGCAGTATCACCCGCTGTGAGGTGCCATTACCGGCGCAGGCGCACTAACCGGTTCCCAGTACCTTTCTTGAGACCACGCGGCAGGGCTGTGCTTGTGGGCGGGTCCGGCGATGATCAGATCGGCTTCGGTCGCAGTACGGCTACCGCTGACCTGACCTGTGAGGAGCACCAGACCGGTTTGCGGGGATAGCGAAATCGTGGATGAGGGGATCTGCGCCGGCTCGAGGAGAGCGCTGTATTGGTGCCGTCGGAAGCATGACGTCGGTACCGAGATGGGACGGTCACGCAGGCCGGGTGTCGGCATCAATCACTTTGCTCCGTACGCGACCGCCGTCGCAAGAGACTCCGGGGAGGGGGCGCCCCATGGCCTCAGCCGGGCGATGACCTCTCCGGGGACGGGCAGCGGCTTAGCGGGCGTGCCGACTGGTCCAGCGGCCAGCGGCCAGCGGCCAGCGGCCAGCGGCAGATCCTTACGCAGGCGGATCATCGACCGCCAAGTCAGCACCTGCGGCCAGGCGGCCATGATCGCCGCGCCCTTGCCGCCGGAAAGCCGCCCGGAGGCAGGAAGGTCCTCCAGGGTCAGGTCGCCGGACAGCAGTCGAGTTCGCCTGCCATACGGTCTGCGGCGCCGCGTCACGTCGATCCCGATGTGCTCGTCTTGGCAGCGGTCGATGACATGATCAGGTTGTGGTCGCTGTCCGGGTAGAAGCAGGTTGCCGAAGTGCGTGTCGATGCCCCCCGAGGCAGCCGGGCCGGACGCGAGCGGCCGAACCGTCCTCGCGGCAGGCGCTGCCGGGACCGTGCAAGTCAGTATCCCTACAGTGAGCGGGGAGAATTAGCGCATGCTGACCCCGCCGGAAGACGCCCGGCCCGGCTGGCCGCCGGAACTGCTGAACAACGATCCGCAGGGATTCGCCTGGGGTGTTTGGCACGACCGGACGCCCAAGCTCGTCGCCCAGATCCGGGACGCCCGCCCGTACGGCCCTGCCCAGCGCCGCGCGCTGGATGACCTGCTGACAGAGATTTCTTGCGGGGTCATACGGCCGCTTGGCTCCCATGCTCACGACCAGGAAGCCTGGTCATTGTGGGGCGCTGGCTACTTCGGGATGCCGTGGCTGGACGTGCCGTTCCTGTGGTCGGAGTCGTACTTCTACCGGCGGCTGCTGGACGCGGTCGGGTTCTTTGAGCCCGGCCCATGGCGATGGGTCGACCCGTTCGAGGATCTCAAGGCCGCCGAGCTCGCCGACCCGGGGCTGGAACCTGACCTGGCGGCTCTCGATGACCTGCAGCGGCTACCTGCCGGTGAGCGAGGCGCGGCCACGCTGCTCGCGTCGTTGTGGGGTAACCGTGCCGACCTGGGTTTCCGGATCGGCCGGTCACCGCAGGCGCGGGAGCAGGGGTCATCCATGCTCGTCGCGGACGACAGCGCTGACTTGCGGGCAGCCCTGGGAGCTGATGCCAGCGTCGTCATCGTCGCCGACAACGCAGGCCGGGAACTGCTCGCTGACCTGGTGCTCATGGACCACCTGCTGCAGCAAGGGCAGGCCAGTGCGGTCATGCTGCACGTCAAGCCGTGGCCGTACTACGTGTCCGACGCGACGACCGCCGATGTCCTGGCCTGCCTGCGGCGGCTCGCCAGGACGTCAGGCGGCGCGGCGGCGATCGCCCACCGGGTTCACACCGCGATGGCTGAGGGCCGGCTCGGCCTGTACACGCATGAGTTCTACTGCGCACCATGGTGCTACCGGCGCATGCCCGCCGACCTGGCCAGCGAGTTCGAGCAGGCATCGCTGACGATCTTCAAGGGCGACCTTAACTACCGCCGGCTTGTCGGTGACCGGGACTGGCCGCCGGTGACACCGTTTTCCGACGTGGCGTCATACTTCCCCTGCCCGGTCGCTGTGCTCCGGACGCTCAAGTCTGACGTCATCACCGGCCTGAGTCCGGCCACGGTCGCTGACCTTGACGCTACCGGGCAGTCCTGGCGCACCGATGGGAGTCACGGGCTCCTCCAGGTCCTGCTACAGCCGTCGGCCCTGAATGCAGCAGGAACGGCTGACACATAGCACTGCGTATCAGTCGGCACCACAGAGGTCGGAGTCCCTCCGTGACCTTCGTCACCTGGCCCCTCCGGCTTGACCGTGCTGCCCGTGCCCGACGTCCCTGCCATGGATCATCGTCAGGTCGGCAGCGGTGCCGTACCGTTCACTTCGGGCCATCACTTCACGCTGGACAGCCAGGCTGACCCCCAGAGCGCTCGGCGAAGCCGCTGCTGCCGTCCCGCTATCGGTGCGGGACTCACAGCGCGGTGCTTGGCCCTGTGTCGCGTCGCAGCGGGAGGTCAGCGGGCAGCGCGCTCGGCGGCTGCGGTCAGGGCGGTGAGCAGTTCCTGGAGCCGAGGTGCGTCGTCGATGTCGACAGGGATGGCCGGGATGGCGTCGGCCAGGAGCAGGACCGGGCCGTCGGTCCGGCCGATCAGAGTCCACCCATCGCCGTTCACGCGCACCAGGCGCGCCTTGCCCGGTGACGCCGTGCGGACACGCACCGACCCGGGCGGCAGCTTGGTGGTGGCGGCCAGCGACCACGTTGCAGCCAGGGCGTGTTCGACTGCCTCGTGCGCCGGGTGGTCACGGGGGATGCGCCCGCACATATCGATCAGCCGGGTCAGCGGCGGGCCGAGATCGGTGTCATGTTGCAGGCCTCCCAGCGTTCGACCTCGCTGTATTCCTCCATGCTGCGGCCCCGCAGGTCGGCCAGCTCGCCATCGATGATGAGGCCTGTCTCTCCGCCCGGACCGTCGGCGCGTGACGGTGCACGTGGATCGTGGCTAGGGCTGGTGAGGCTGCAGTCAGGTGGGATTGCCATTGAACGTGTGCAGTTCGGTGACGATCGTCTCGCGGCGGAACTCTTCAATCCTCTCGTCAAGTTCGCGTGCCTGGGGAGATCCTTGGAACTGCGGGTCGGCAAGCTCGGTGCGCACCGCCGTCAGGCGCTGTGCTAGCACGGCGGTCCGATTGCCCGGCGAGAGGGTAAGGACTGGTTCCAGCGCAGTGACAGCAGCGTCGAGTTGTCTTGCGCGCAGCCTGGCTGTAGCGAGGTCTGTGTGCGCGAGCATCCGGCACTTGTGACTGTAGTCCTCCCCAGGACCTGGCCCGGCCGCGTACAGTTCGGTGGCGTGCTCTAGTTCGGTGACCGCGTCTGCCGCCGCCCCTGGGATATCGGTGAGGGTGAAGCCCGCGTAGTAGTGGTGGGCGGCTCGGGAGAAGCCGAACTCGCCGCCGATCTGCAGGAGTTCGTCGTTGTGGTCCCGTTCCCGTGCCTCGCTGGCGGCGGTTATCGCGCGACGCGCTGTGCCAGCGTCTCCGATGTGCGCTGCGGCGAGGCCGCGATAGAGGTGGAGTTGCGCGGCGTTGTGCCCGTCGGCGAGGTAGTCAAGGCCCCGCTCGGCCAGTGCGAGGCTCTGCCGGGGCCGGCCGCTCCAGTACGCCGCGTAGGCGCCGTCCAGCCGCAGCCAGGCCATAAGCGGCCGGTGATCGATCATGGTGGCATAAGCCCAGCCGGATCGGATCAGCTCTTCGGCCGCCTGAGGGTAGCCCAGGTTGGTGGCGGCGGACGCCATGAGTCCGTTCAGGCATCCGGCCATCAGGTACAACTCGCTCGCATCCGGCGGCCAGAGATGGCGTTCAAGCGCGTCGTGCATGCGGTTCCGCACCCGGCGCATCTCCAGGAAGGCCAGGAACGGCTCGCCGGTCATGTACTCATGCGACAGCCGGGTCACATCAGCGCGGAATTGTTCCAGCGTCGCCTCGCCGATGTCCCGGCGTTCGGCGCGTTCGGCGTGCTCGCTCCCCTCGTGCGCCGTCATGAGCACCTCTCGCTCGATCCCGGATTCCCGCGAAGCAGGTTCCTGGATCCAACGGTAAGCCCTGCGCTGGGACGCTGATGCGGCAGCGCCCGGCAAAGGCGCCGGATACGCGCCGCCGCGGAGACCGGATACGCCTCGCCCGGTATCTGCAGCCGAGGCGACCGGTACTGCGGGCGACGATGTCTTCGGCTGCGGCATCCTCAAGGCGCTGGCCAGCTCATCTGTGCGCTCGGTCCGGTTCGCGTTGTAGGTGTCGAGGATGAGCAGGTCGGCGGGCGGGAGATGCTCGCGGTCGGCGAGGTCGATGAGGTCGGTGACGGCGCAGCCGTACACGGTGGCGAGTAATGCGAGCAGGTAGGGAGTGGGACGGCGGCCGGATGGCCCGGCACCAGCCCCTGGCCAGTGAGGTCGGCCCGGGGCGCGGTTCCGGGGTTTCCCCCGGCCCGTTTCCCCGGACCGCCTGCCCGAACCGGACGTGCCAGTTGTCCCAGCATCCGGCTCTCCACGAGTTCTCGCAGGGCTTGGTTACGCTGCCGTGGTGTCGATGTTGTCCCATGGCGTGGGGATGCGGTTCCCGCGGTAGCGGTACCGGGTGACTTCCACCGCCTCGGCCTTGAACAGCATCGTGGCGCCCTCTGCCGGGCGCCCTCTCGGAGGACCGGTCAGGAAACGCCGGTAGAGGTCCTTCCAGTTGATCCCTTTGTGCCGTTTGCGCAGCCACTGAGTGACCCGCCGCCAGGCGAACGCGCCCAGATAACTGAACGTATTTTTCGACACGCCGTACCGGAAATAGTTACACCAGCCCCGCAGCGCCGCGTTCAATTGGCGCAGCAGGTCGGTCAGCGTCTGGTGATTGGCTGCTCTGGTGATTGCCCGCACTTTGCCCGTGATCGAGGCCAGCGCCTTCTTCGACGGATAGGTGTAGACGTATTTCTTGCTGGTTCCCCTCTTGGCGCGCCGCTGGATGCGGAACCCCAGGAAGTCGAACCCCTCATCGATATGGCAGACCTGGGTCTTGGCCTCCGACAGGCGCAGCCCCATCGGGGCTAGCACCGCCGCGACCTCATCCCACAGCGCGTCCGCGTGCGCCTTGGAGCCAAACACCATGATCACAAAATCATCCGCATAACGGATAATCCGGTAGGTGGCCCCGCCCTTCGCGCGGTGCGCTTTACGCCGCCATCCCGCTCCCCGGGAATCCCACAAGGAGCAGAAATGCTCATCCAGCACCGACAATGCGATATTGGCGAGCAATGGCGACAGGATTCCGCCCTGGGGCGTGCCGGTATTGGTGTCCCTGGAAACGCCGTCCTCGGACAGGATGCCCGCCTTGAGGAATGCTTTCACCAGGGCCAGGACCCGCTTGTCCCCGATCCGTGCCCGCACCCGCTTCATGAGGGCGACATGCGAGATCTCGTCGAAGCACGCCTTGATGTCGCCCTCGAACACCCAGTGGTATTTCCGGGTGCCCGAGGACAGGTAGTGTATCTCGGCGATCGCGTCCTGGGCTCGCCGCCCCGGGCGGAAGCCGTAACTGACCGGCTTGAAATCCGCCTCGAAGATCGGCTCCAGCACCAGCTTCATGGACGCTTGCACCAGCCTGTCCACCGCGACGGGAATACCCAGTCTCCTGAATTTCCCCGGCTGCCCGGCCTTAGGTATCAGCCGCTCCCGTACCGGCAGCGGGGTGAACGCCCCCGCCTTCAGCCGTTCGCGGGCCTCACCCAGGAAGGCCGCGATGTCAGCGCTATCGGAGATGAACCGGGGTATCACCCGGTCCACCCCCGCAGTGCGCGCACCCTTATTGCCCCTCACCCGCTCCCACGCAACCGTGAGGAAATCCGGGTCACAAACGAGGTTGAACAGATCACCAAACCGGCGGCCGGGATCACCGGCCGCCCAGCGATGCAGCTTGGCCTGCATCCGCAGTACCCGCTGCTCCGCCGACCACGGGTCGGGCCACAGCGTCCCGCCAGTATTCACCAGCGCCTCCTGCCATTACATCCGCCAAACACGCATGAACCCGCTGTGCCCCTTCGCCATGTACGCGGCTTTCCCGCGCCCGGACTACTACGGGCACTCCGCCCCGCCCGGGGGTATCGGCGGACGACGCGCCAGCCCGCCCGGCCTGCCCGGAAAGCAGGCCGGGACGGGAACCCCGGAACGGTTCCCACGTTCACCCACATCCGATCGGCAGGTTAGGTGCCCAGCTTTGCCCCTGCGGCCTCGCCACGGTTACGCCGCAGGCATTCACCGTGGCCTCCCTGCCAGCGAAACTAACCAGCCCAGGAGTTCCCCACCCCCAGAAGAACAGAGGTGAAGACGCGCCGCGACCCAGCCCATATCTACCGGATTTGAGCTGGCGCGAACCTTGAGGAGCTTTACAACACTGGTTCCTCGCGTACACCTTCCCGCCTCGCTAGCCGGACCCGCGCCGTCCGGAAGTCCCAGCGCGTCCCGTCGTTGTCGGGGCTGCTTCCCACCCTCCCCGGCGTCTCCCAGGTCAGGCTGCCCCCAGCTTCACCGCCTTGCTGCGACAAGACAGCGGCGAAGGTCTTTCACCTCCACTCGGATAATGAGCGCCTCGTGGCGCACGTTCTC
>DATLSX010000076.1:0-36558 GCA_035533915.1 Streptosporangiaceae bacterium | reverse complement strand
ACCACCGAGATCTACGAGACGCTCGGACTCGCAGACAAGGACCAATCCGTAGCCGACGCGGGCTCGCGCAACGGCAGCACGGCCCCCATCAGCGCGTAGGGCGGGCTGCCGCCAGGAAAGCTGTAGCCGGTCAGCAGGTCGGTGAAGCCCATTCGCCGGTACAGGCGGCGCGCGGTCGAGTCCCGGTCCGGGGTCGACAAGACCGTGGTGTGCTCTGGCCTCCCGCTGGTCAGGGCGAGCAGCATCGCCGTGCCGACCCCCGACCGCTGATGCCGCTTGTCGACGTGCACCTCGGCAACCTCCAGGCAGTCGGCAAGCCAGTAGGCGGCCAAGGACCTGCCGACCGCGTGCGTGAGCGCGGACCAGACCGCGTCATACCACCACTGGCCGCCTTGACCGTGGAAGCCGTAGGCGAATCCGACGACCTGGCCGTCTGACGCCTGCTGCGCGTGCAGCGCGCGGAATCCCGGATACCCGGTGTGCCGCCGCATCAGGTCCCGGCGTCCGGGCAAGGTGGCAGCAGCCGCGTCCATCGCATCAGCATAAATGGCAAGCGGGATTTCAAGATCGCGAAGGAATTCGCGCGGTCGAAGTTCCCGCAGAACCGTGGCTGTGGCCATCCCGGCTAGCCTACGCGACCGCGCGCTTGCGGCTCGCGCCTGCCTGGTCGGAGCGGGCGCACCGCGGCGGTTCCGCGGCGGCGGGCGCACCGTGGCGGGCGGCGCCGTTGTCAGACCCCTCCACTAGTTTCGAACGTAACATCAGACGGATGGACACTAGACCGAATCTATGTTCGAATACTGTGGTGGGAAAGCCCGGAGACCCAGCCCCCTCGGGTCGCCGGGACTCGGCCGGGCGTGGTGTGGGGAAGCTCCCCGCCCGGCCCACCCGCCGCGGAAGTGGAGGACGGTGCCATGAATACGATCGCTCAGGTTCGTCCGGACCGGGTGCGGTGCAGGGTTGCGCCATCTGCGCTTGCGCTGCTTGAGTCGGCACGGCAGGGGCTTGTGTCGGCGGAAGGCGACGTGTCAGCGGGCGGCAGGTACGTCGGAGCCCACCTCGCGGCGCTGCGCGCGGCCGCGGCGATCGTGGCGGCCCGCGCTGAGCCGCCTTCGCCGCGCCGCAAGCGCCCGCGGAGCGTCTGGGAGATGCTTCCGCGGGTAGAGCCCACCCTCAGCGAATGGGCCGCGTTCTTTGCCGCCGGGGCGGGGAAACGTGCGGCTGCCGAGGCTGGCCTGCCTCGTGCGGTCTCCGGTCGCGAGGCCGACGAACTGCTGCGGGATGCGGCGACCTTCGTCTCGCTGGCGGAGACTGCGCTCGGTGTGACTACGCCGCTGCCGCTGTCGTTGCCCGCTGCGATGTGAGGACCTGTTCAGGGGCGGTTGGAAGTGCCACTGACAATGCAGCTCTGCCTTGAGGTCGCAGCCTTGATGGTGCGGTAGTTTAGACGGACTCGATCGCCCCGCGTGCGGTCGAGTCGAGGATGCCCCAGCTGATGAGTTCCTCGGTGAGGTCTGCCGGAGTCTTGTCATAGATCACAGCGAGCGACCTGAGGTCCTCCTGGCGGATGGAGAGCACCCGGCCGTTGTAGTCGCCGCGTTGACTCTGAATGGTCGCCACGTAGCGGGCAAGCGGCCCGGCCTGCTCCCTGGGCAACTGCGCCATCCGCTCCAAGTCGATGACGAGCTTGGGCGCGGGAGTCAGCACGCCCGGCGCGGCGTCCCCAGGCAGCAGCTCGGAAACCGGAACGCCGTAGAAGTCGGCCAGCTCGGCAAGTTTCTGTACGGTGACCGAGCGGTCGCCTCGCTCGTACGAACCAACCACCACGGCCTTCCATCGGCCTCGGGACTTCTCCTCCACGCCGTGCAGGGATAGCCCCTGCTGGGTACGGATGGCGCGCAACCGTGCGCCTAGGGTCTTCGCGTAGTCAGATGGCATGGTCCGGTTCCTGGCCTCGGTCCTCAGAGAGTGATGGTTACGGACAGTGACGGTAGGCCGAGAGCACGACAAGGTCAAGCCGAACGGCAAAAAGCATGTCAACTTACGTCTGCTACTTCTACAAGGGGGCAGCTTGTTAACTAAGTTGCAGACAACAACGAACGCCTGCGGGCTAGACACTGTCGTCGTGTAAACGTATAAGTATCTACATGAACTGGCAAATCGCCCGGCTGGCTGACGGTGCCAGGATGTGATCAAGAACACATTGCTCGCGGCGGGGTGCCGCGCTCGCCCGTGGCCCCGTCGGCTGGATCTTGCCGTGCTGGTAGGTTAGGGCCGTTCGACGTCCTTTAAGACCCGTCCCGTGAGGCGGGGAAGGGGGTCTATTGATGGCTGGGCAGAGTACTGCCGCCGGGGTTCAGCCCCAGCCGCCGGCGCGTGGGGGCAAGACGGTTCTCGGTGCGGACGAAATCCGCCGGGGGCTGACCAGAATCGGGCACGAGATTCTAGAACGGACCGATGGCGCTGCCGACGTAGTGCTGCTCGGTATCCCCACTAGGGGGGTTCCGCTGGCGCAGCGGCTGGCGGCCCGCCTGGAGCAGACGGAGGGAATCCGCGTCCCGGTCGGCTCCCTGGACATCACCCTGTACCGGGACGACTTGCGGCTGCGCCCGGCAAGGACGCTCGGTCATACCGAGGTGCCGGCCAGCGGGATCGAGGGCAAGGTCGTGGTGCTCGTGGACGACGTCCTGTATTCCGGCCGGACCGTGCGGGCGGCGCTTGACGCGCTCGGCGATCTCGGCAGGCCGCGGGCCGTGCAGCTTGCTGTGCTGGTCGACCGGGGCCACCGCGAGTTGCCGATCAGGCCGGACTATGTCGGCAAGAACCTGCCGACCTCCAAGCTCGAAGCGGTCCGGGTCCTGCTGGCCGAGACTGACGGCGAGGACTCGGTGACGCTCGAAGTCGGCCCGGAGGCGGACCGGTGAACCGGCACCTGATCTCGGCGGCCGACCTCAGCCTCGACGACGCGGTGGCGATCCTGGACACCGCCGAGGAGTTCGCGAGCCTGTCGCAGCGGCCGATTCCCAAGCTGCCGACGCTGCGCGGCCGTACGGTCGTGAACCTGTTCTACGAGGACTCGACGAGAACCAGGATCTCCTTCGAAGCCGCCGCCAAGCGGCTGTCGGCCGATGTGATCAACTTCTCCGCCAAGGGATCCAGCGTGGCCAAGGGCGAGAGCCTGAAGGACACCGCGCTGACGCTCGAGGCGATGGGCGCGGACGCCGTGGTGATCAGGCACAGCGCCTCCGGTGCACCACACCGGCTAGCCGGCTGGGTCAAGGGCAGCGTGCTGAACGCTGGTGACGGAACCCACGAGCACCCCACTCAGGCGCTGCTTGACGCGTTCACCATCCGGCGCCGGCTTGGCCGCCTGGAGGGACTCCGGGTGGCGATCGTCGGCGACATCCTGCACAGCCGGGTGGCTCGCTCGAACGTCTGGTTGCTACGGACTCTCGGCGCGGACGTCACGCTGGTAGCGCCGCCCACGCTGCTGCCGGTCTCGGTCGGCACCTGGCCATGCTCGGTGAGCTATGACTTCTCCTCGGCTCTTCCGGATAGCGACGTGGTGATGATGCTGCGGGTACAGCACGAGCGGATGAACGACGCGTATTTCCCCAGCGTTCGCGAGTACAGCCGCAGGTACGGCCTGGACTGCGACCGGATGGCCCTGCTGCCGGCGCACGCGATCGTGATGCACCCCGGGCCGATGAACCGCGGTGTCGAGATCGCCGCGGAGGTCGCGGACTCGCCGAGGTCGACGATCGTCGAGCAGGTGGCGAACGGGGTGTCAGTCCGGATGGCCGTGCTCTACCTGCTGCTCAGCGGGTCCCGCGAGCCCGCCGAGGCGGCCGCGACCGCCCGGGCGGCCAGGCACGATGCCGACGCCCTGGCTGAGGCGGCCGTCCCGGCCGTCCCGGCTGAGGCGGCCGGGACGCAGTTGCGGCCATGAGCGGCACGACACAGGCCGGGCCGGACGGCCGCTGGCTGATCAAAGGGGCCAGGCCGCTGGGCGGCGAACCTGCCGACATCCTGATCGACCACGGGGCGATCGCGGAGGTGACGCCGGCGGGCCAGTCACGCGGTCCGGCCCGGGTGCTGGACGCGGACGGGCTGGTCATGCTGCCCGGCCTGGTCGACCTGCACACCCACCTGCGCGAGCCGGGCAGGGAAGACGCCGAGACCGTCGCCAGCGGGACCGCGGCGGCCGCCCTGGGCGGGTACACCGCGGTTCATGCCATGGCCAATACCGACCCGGTCGCGGACACCGCCGGGGTGGTGGAGCAGGTCTGGCGGCTCGGGCGGCAGGCGGGGCACTGCGACGTCCGGCCGGTCGGCGCGGTCACGTCCGGCCTTGGCGGGGCGCAGCTGGCCGAGCTTGGCGCGATGGCCGACTCGGCGGCCCGGGTCCGGGTCTTCTCCGACGACGGGCTATGCGTCGCCGACGCGACCATCATGCGCCGCGCACTTGAGTACGTGAAGGCGTTCGACGGCGTGATCGCACAGCACGCCCAGGAACCCAGGTTGACCAAAGGGGCGCAGGTCAACGAAGGCGAGATCTCGGCCAGGCTCGGACTGACCGGCTGGCCGGCCGTCGCCGAGGAGGCCATCATCGCCAGGGACTGCCTGCTCGCCGCGCACGTCGGCTCGGCACTGCACGTCTGCCACGTGTCGACGGCCGGCTCGGTGGAGATCGTCCGCTGGGCGAAGTCCAAGGGCTGGCGGGTAACCGCCGAGGTGACCCCGCATCACCTGCTGCTGACCGACGACCTCGCGGCCGGGTACGACCCGGTCTACAAGGTGAACCCGCCGCTGCGCACGGCGGCCGATGTCGCCGCGCTGCGGGCCGGCCTGGCGGACGGCACCATCGACTGCGTCGCCACCGACCACGCGCCGCATCCGGTCGAGTCCAAAGAGACCGAGTGGTCCCAGGCATCGTTCGGCATGACGGGTCTGGAAACGGCGCTGCGGGTAGTACATGAGGCGATGGTGAGCACCGGCTTGCTCGACTGGGCTGGCGTTGCCGACCGGATGTCGGTCAGGCCGGCCGCGATCGGGCGGCTCGATGCTGGCTGGCCACCGGCAGGCCGGGCCGGCGGTGCGGCTGGCGACCAGCCGGACCTGCGGCACGGAACCGCGATCGCGGCTGGATACCCGGCGAACCTGGTGCTGTACGACCCGGCGCCGGTCCAGTCGGTCGATCCGGCTGAGCACGCCTCGCGCAGCCGCAATTCGCCGTTTGCCGGGATGAAGCTGCCGGGCAGGGTGGTCGCGACCTTCCTGCGCGGCCGGCCCACTGTGCTGGACGGGAGGCTGGCGCCATGACCACCGGGCCGGCGGCCGAGGCGAGCAGGCTTCCTGCCGTACTGGTGCTCGAGGACGGCACGGTCTTCCGCGGCACCGCGTACGGCGCGGAGGGGGAGGCCTTCGGCGAGGCGGTGTTCAACACCGGCATGACCGGCTACCAGGAGACCCTGACCGACCCGTCCTACGCCAGGCAGATCATCGCCATGACGGCCCCGCACATCGGCAACACCGGCATCAACGACGAGGACAACGAGTCGCGCCGGATCTGGGTCAGCGGTTTCGTGATCCGCGAGCCGAGCCCGGTCGCGTCGAACTGGCGGGCAGCACGCTCGCTGGACGACGAGTTGCGGGAAAGCGGCGTCACCGCGATCGCGATCAGCGGCACCCGGGCGCTGACCCTGCACCTGCGCGAGCGCGGGGCGATGCGGGCAGCTATCAGTTCGGCCGGGACCGACCCGGCTGAACTGATCGAACGGGTGCTCGCCAGCCCCGGCATGACCGGGGCCGACCTGGCCAGGGAGGTGACCACCCCGGCTGCCTACGTGATCGGCCCGCCGCCGGGCACGCCGGTGCGGTACCGGGTGGCCGCCGTGGACCTGGGCATCAAGGCGGCCACCCCGCTGGCGATGGCCAGGCTCGGCTGCGAGGTGCACGTGCTGCCGGCGACGGCTACCTCCGGCGAGATCCTGGCCGTAAATCCGGACGGCGTGTTCTTCTCGAACGGGCCAGGCGATCCGGCGGCGTCCGGTTACGCGGTGGAGGCGATGCGCGGCGTGCTGCACGCTCGCGTCCCGCTCTTCGGCATCTGCCTGGGCAGCCAGATGCTGGGCCGCGCGCTCGGGCTCGATACCTACAAGCTGCGGTTCGGCCACCGCGGCGTCAACCAGCCGGTGCAGGACTTGCGAACCGGCCGGGTCCAGATCACCAGCCACAACCACGGCTTCGCCGTGGCCATGCCCGGCGGCCGCGTGCCAGAAGTCGGTGCGGCTGGTGGCGGTGCGGCTGGTGGCGGTGCGGTGCGGTTCGGCACCGAGTTCGGGGCCGCTGAGGTCACGCACGTCAACCTGAACGACGGCGTGGTCGAGGGGCTGCGGCTGCTCGACGTGCCGGCCTTCGCCGTCCAGTACCACCCGGAGGCGGCACCAGGACCGCACGACGCGGCGGGGCTGTTCGGCGACTTCTGCGACCTGATGGGGCGAGGCAGATGAGGGCGGGCGTGCCGCTCTCCATGATCGCGGTCGATTCTCAGCCGCGTCGGCTGAGAATCGACCGCGATCATGCGATGCGGGCCAGTCAGCGAGCGGCGGGAAAAGCGGCGGGAAGAGCGGCGGGAAGGGGGCGGCGCGATGCCCAGGCGCACTGACCTGAATTCGGTGCTGGTGATCGGCTCAGGGCCGATCGTCATCGGCCAGGCATGCGAGTTCGACTATTCGGGCACTCAAGCGTGCCGGGTGCTGCGGGAAGAGGGGATCAGGGTCAGCCTGGTCAACTCCAACCCCGCGACGATCATGACGGATCCCGAGTTCGCCGACGCGACGTACGTCGAGCCGATCACCCCTGACGTGCTGGAGAAGGTGATCGCCGCCGAGCGGCCGGACGCGATCTTGGCCACGCTCGGCGGCCAGACCGCGCTGAACGCCGCGGTGGCGCTGCACGACGCGGGCACGCTGGCCGCCTTCGGGGTGGAACTCATCGGCGCCGACATCAACGCCATCAGGGCCGGCGAGGACCGCAAGATCTTTAAGGATCTCGTCACCGGCCTCGGCGGCGAGGTGCCGCGCAGCACGGTCTGCCACACCATGCAAGAGTGCGAGTCGGCCGCGGCCGACCTTGGCTACCCGCTGGTCGTCCGGCCGTCGTTTACCCTCGGCGGCTCCGGATCGGGCATCGCCAGGGACGCCGCCGACCTGCGCCGGATCGCGGGCCACGGGCTGGACGCGAGTCCGGTCACCGAGGTGCTGCTCGAGGAGTCGATCCTCGGCTGGAAAGAGTACGAGCTCGAGCTGATGCGCGACCGCAACGACAACGTCGTGGTGGTGTGCTCGATCGAGAACGTGGACCCGATGGGCGTGCACACCGGTGACTCGGTGACGGTCGCCCCGGCGATGACGCTGACCGACCGCGAGTACCAGAAGATGCGCGACCTGGCGATCGAGGTGCTGCGGGCGGTCGGCGTGGACACCGGCGGATGCAATATCCAGTTCGCCGTGCATCCGCGGACCGGCCGGATGGTCGTGATCGAGCTGAACCCGCGGGTCTCCCGGTCCAGCGCCCTGGCGTCGAAGGCCACCGGCTTCCCGATCGCAAAGATCGCGGCCAGACTGGCGATCGGCTACACGCTGGACGAGATCCGCAACGACATCACCGGCGAGACCCCGGCCAGCTTTGAGCCTGCCCTGGACTATGTCGTGGTCAAGGTCCCGAGGTTCGCCTTCGAGAAGTTCCCCGGTGCCGACCCGGTCCTGACCACGCACATGAAGTCGGTCGGCGAGGCGATGGCGATCGGGCGCAGTTTCGGCGAGGCGTTGCAGAAGGCGCTGCGTTCGCTCGAGCAGCCCAGCGCGCCGCTGAGCTGGCGCGAGCCGCCCGGCGATGCCGCCGAGCTGACCGCCCGCTGCGCCGTGCCGCACGACGGGCGGATCGCCACGCTGCACCAGGCGCTGCGCGCCGGCGCCACCGTGGCTGAGATCGCCGTCGCCAGCGGGATCGATCCCTGGTTCATCGAGCAGGTCAACGGCATAGAACAGCATGCTCGACAAATCGCCCGCGCTGGCTCTTCGCTCACCCAGGCCGACCTGCTGGCCGCGAAGTCAGCCGGATTCTCGGACGCGCAGCTCGGCCAGCTCACCGGCCAGTCGGAAGCGCAGGTCCGCACCCGGCGGCACGAACTCGGCGTGCGTCCCGCTTATCACATGGTGGACACCTGCGCCGCTGAGTTCGCGGCATCGACTCCGTACCTGTACTCCAGCTATGACGAGTGCACCGAGGTACCCCCGTCGGCCCGGCCCAAGGTGATCATCCTCGGCAGCGGGCCGAACCGGATCGGCCAGGGGATCGAGTTCGACTACGCTTGCGTGCACGCCTGCTTCGCCGCGTCGCAGGCCGGGTTCGAGACCGTCATGGTCAACTGCAACCCGGAGACGGTCTCGACCGACTACGACACCTCGGACCGGCTGTACTTCGAGCCGCTGACCCTGGAGGACGTGCTCGAGATCGTCGCCGCGGAGCGGGCCGCCGGCGAGGTGGCCGGCGTGATCGTCTCCCTCGGCGGCCAGACGCCGCTGGGGCTGGCCAGGGCGCTCGGCCAGGCAGGCATCCCGATCCTCGGTACCTCGCCCGAGGCGATCCACCTGGCCGAGGACCGCGCCGAGTTCAGTGCCGTGCTCGCCGCGGCCGGGCTGCTCGCTCCCCGGCACGGGACCGCCCTGTCGGTTCCCGACGCGGCAGCGATCGCGGCGGAGATCGGCTACCCGGTCCTGGTGCGGCCGTCCTACGTGCTCGGCGGGCGCGGCATGGAGATCGTCTACGACCAGCCGACGCTGGAGGCCTACGTCCGGCGGGCCACCCAGGCCACCCCCGAGCACCCGGTCCTGATCGACCGGTTCCTCGACGACGCGATCGAGATCGACGTGGACGCGCTGTATGACGGCGAGGAACTGTACCTCGGCGGCGTCATGGAGCACATCGAGGAGGCCGGGATCCACTCCGGCGACTCGGCCTGCGCGCTGCCGCCGATCACGCTCGGGCACGAGTACGTCACCGCGGTACGGCACTCCACCGAGGCGATCGCCCGCGGCGTGGGCGTGCGCGGGCTGCTGAACGTGCAGTACGCGCTCGCCGCCGGGGTGCTGTACGTGCTGGAGGCGAACCCGCGCGCCTCGCGCACGGTGCCGTTCGTGTCCAAGGCCACGGCGGTGCCGCTCGCCAAGGCGGCCACCAGGATCATGCTGGGCTCCACCATCGCGCAGTTGCGCGCCGAGGGCCTGCTGGCCCCGTCCGGTGACGGCGGCAGCCTGCCGCTGGACGCGCCGATCGCGGTCAAGGAAGCCGTCCTGCCGTTCGGCAGGTTCGCCGACGTGACCGGAGCCGGCGTCGACACGCTGCTCGGCCCCGAGATGCGCTCCACCGGCGAGGTGATGGGGATCGACGAGCTGTTCGGCACCGCGTACGCGAAGTCTCAGTCCGCGGCCTACGGCCCGCTGCCGGTCAAAGGCCGCGCGTTCGTCTCGGTCGCCAGCAAGGACAAGCGAGCCATGATCTTCCCGGTAAAACGCCTGGCTGACCTGGGATTCGAGATCTGGGCCACCAGCGGTACCGGCGAGGTGCTCCGCCGCAACGGCGTCCATGCCACGATCGTCCGTAAGCACAGCGACGGCCACGGCCCGGACGGCGAGCCGACCATCGTGGAGCGGATCCTGGCCGGCCAGGTGGACCTGGTGGTGAACACGCCGTTCGGCGGCCCAGGCCAGCCTGCCCCGCGCCGGGACGGCTACGAGATCCGGACCGCGGCCGTGCGGCGGGGCCTGCCCTGCGTGACGACGATGGCGGGCCTGGCCGCGATCGTGCAGGGAATCGAGGCGATCATGAGGAACGAGGTAGGGGTGCGGTCACTTCAGCAGCACGCCGCCCGGCTGCGCGGCGCTGACCGGGCGGGCGAGCAGCCATGACGGCCGCCGAGCCCGAGTCGGAGTCCGGCCCGCTGCACGTCCGCGGTACGGTCCTGACCGTGCGCCGGGTGGACGCCTACCACGCCATCACGATCGTCGCTCCCGGCATCGCCGCGCGGTTCAAGCCCGGTCAGTTCGTCGCCGTGGCGGTCGGCGGCCCGGATACCTCGATGCTGCTCCGCCGCGCGTTCTCGATCCATGACGTCAGGCCCGACCACGGCGGGACCGTGGAGTTCGTCTTCGCCGTGCACGGCCGGGGCACCCGGTGGCTCGCCGAGCGCAGGGCCAGGGACGTGCTGGACCTCACCGGACCACTCGGCCGGCCGTTCCCGGTGCCCAGGGACCCGGTGAGCTGCCTGCTCGTCGGCGGCGGCTACGGCAGCGCGCCGTTGTTCGCGCTCGCGGACCGGCTGCGCGAGCGCCGCTGCTCGGTGGACTTCCTGCTCGGCGCGGCCAGCGGAGACCGGGTGTTCGGCGCGCTGACCGCACGGCGGACCGGCCGCTCCGCGACGATCACGACGGTCGACGGGTCACTCGGCGTGCGCGGCATCGTGACGGACATGCTCGGCCAGGTCATCCACGAGGCCCGCACTGACGTGATCTACGCCTGCGGGCCGATGGCGATGCTGCGCCAGGTGACCGCGCTGGCGCGAAGGTATGACATCCCGGTGCAGGTCGCGGTCGAGGAGTCGATGGCGTGCGGCATCGGCGTGTGCATGACCTGCGTGCTCCCGGTGGTGGGTACGGACGGGATTACCCGGATGGTGCGTACCTGCGTGGACGGGCCGGTGTTCCGCGGCGAGCGGGTGCGCTGGGACGACGTCGGCACGATCCCGTTCGACGCGTTCGGGGCTCCTGGCTGGGAGCCGAGGCCCAGGCGGCTGCCCAGGTCCGCGGCGGGAGATCCGCCGGGGGAGCCCGGGGCTGGGCAGGAGGCGACGGGTCAGGCAACGAACGGATACGCGGCCGGGCAGGCGGGGGCCGGACCGGCGGAGACCGGGTTGGCCGGGCCTGGGGCGGCCGGGATGAACTCGCGGAAGGCGGAGCGGCAGGAGGGCAGGCAGCAGCGGCGGCAGGCGGCCGGACCGGGGCCGGGGCAGCCGGGACCCAGGCAGGGCCCGAAGGCAGTATCTCAGCCCCGCCAGCAGGGCAATCAGGGGCGGAGGCAAGGTCATGGCGCCTGACCTGCGCACCAGGCTCGGCAACGTCGAGCTGCCCAATCCGATCCTGACCGCGTCTGGTTGTGCCAGCTCGGGCCGCGAGCTTGCGCAGTTCATCGACGTATCCAAGATCGGCGCGATCGTCACCAAGTCCGTGATGCTCGCGCCGAGGGCTGGCCGGCCGACCCCCCGGATGGCCGAGACCAACAGCGGGATGCTCAACTCGATCGGCTTGCAAGGTCCCGGCATCGACGCCTTCCTGCAGCGGGACCTGCCGTGGCTGCTCTCCAGGGGTGCCAGGGCTGTGGTATCGATCGCGGGCAGCACGGTCGACGAGTACGCAGAGCTCGCCGCCCGGCTGTCTGACGCGGCCGGGGTGACAGCCGTCGAGGTCAACATCTCGTGCCCGAACGTCGAGCACCGGGGTCAGGTGTTCGCCTGCGACACGGCGGACGCGGGCTCAGTCATCGAGGCGGTCAAGGCGCGGACCCGGTACGACATCCCGGTATTCGCCAAGCTGTCGCCGGACGTGACCGACATCGTGGCGATCGCGCGTTCGTGCGTGTCGGCCGGCGCGGACGGCCTGTCCATGATCAATACCCTGCTCGGGATGGCCATCGACACCGAGTCGATGCGCCCGGTCCTGGCCGGGTTGACCGGCGGCCTGTCCGGCCCGGCGATCAGGCCAGTGGCTGTCCGCTGCATCTGGCAGGTCAGGGAGGCGCTTCCCGATGTCCCGATCATCGGGATGGGCGGCGTGATGACCGGCAGGGACGCCCTCGAGCTGATCCTGGCCGGGGCATCCATGGTCAGCGTCGGAACCGCCATCTTCCACGATCCGTCCGCCTGCGCCCGTATCCTGCGCGAGCTTGACGAGGAGCTGGCCAGGCGCAATATCGCGCGGTTGTCCGAGGTCGTCGGCCTGGCTCACGAGATGCGGGCGACCGCTCGGAGCCGGACAGGTATCCCGTGACCGGCCGCCCGGGCAGACAGCACGCCAGAAAGTCCGCAGCCTAGCGGAGCCGACCGCAGGAAAGAGAAAGAGCAGAGCATGACGAGCCGTGCCCCGATCGCTGTCGCACTCGACGCGCCCGATCTCGATACCGCCGCGCACTGGGCGGGCCTGGTCGCCCCGTATGTCACCACCTTGAAGGTCGGGCTTGAGCTGTACCTGCGATATGGACCCGATGCCGTCGCCTCAGTTCGCGGCCCGCGCGGCGTCGACGTCTTCCTCGACCTGAAGCTGCATGACATCCCGGCGACCGTGGGCGGAGCGGCACGCGCTGTCTCCAAGGTCCGCCCCGAACTGCTGACCGTCCATGCGGCCGCGGGAGCCACGGCCATCGAGGCCGCGGTGCAGGCTCTGCCGGATACCAAGATCGTCGCAGTGACCGTGCTCACCTCGCTTGACGACGCGAACCTGCGGCAGATCGGCATGGCTGGCCCGGTCAGCGATGCCGTGCTGCGGCTCGCGGCGCTGGCGGTCGCGGCCGGGGCGCGCGGCCTGGTCTGCTCCCCCAGGGAAGTGGCCGCGGTGCGGCGCGAGGTCGGGCCGGACATCATGCTGATCACCCCGGGAGTCCGCCCGTCCGGCCAGGCGAACCATGACCAGGCACGGGTCGCGACGCCTGAGCAGGCATTGAGCGCCGGTGCGGACCTGCTGGTGATCGGCCGGCCGATCACCAGCGCGGCAGATCCAGGTGCGGCCGCGGCCGCTGTCGGGGCTGCGCTGCGCCGCAACCAGCGGGCCGGCGCGGTCAGCTGACGGCCCGCTCGTGCGGTGACGGGCCCGGCAGCCGCGAGTGCCCAGGCGAGTGAGTGAGAACCGATGCCACGTCGTCACCAGCCCGATCCGTCAGGCCGGCGGTCCTCGCCGCCGGCCTGGCCTGGTTTCGTGGCCATGGGCGGCCTCTGGCCCCGGCGAAGGCCCTACCGCGGACACGCGCACCAAGCCCGCTGACGTCCAGCCGCCAAGCGCTTGCCGCGCAGACAGGTAGTAGCGTGTGAGGAAGCCAGGATCAGCGGCGAACGGCCGGCCGCCGGCGGGCACGAACCGGCTGGCCGGACGGGTCAGCGCGGGCAGGCCCTGCGGCCCTGGCATTCACCAGCCGATTCCGGCGAACTAGGGGAGGAGCGGCTGCTGTCATCGCGTCTCATCTGGGCGTTCGAACCGTCAGAAGCTGTTCGTAGCCGCAGCGGTGCGCACGCCATTTCGAGGGCCGGATGACCTCGAATCGGTTACACTAGGCACCAGAAGGCGTACTGTGAGTAATTATGGACGAATTGTAACGCGATAAACGGGGGTTCGCGTTGCCCTGGCGAGCCGAACTCGCTAGTTTCCCCTCGCAAACAGAGTTTTTCGATACGAAACCCGAGGTGACCAGCGTGGCTCTTCCTCCCCTGACCCCCGATCAGAGGGCAGCTGCTCTTGAGAAGGCCGCTAAGGCTCGCAAGGAGCGCGCGGAGATCAAGAACAAGCTCAAGCATGCTTCGACAACCTTGCCGCAGGTCCTCAAGGAGGGCCAGACCGACGACATTGTTGGCAAAATGAAGGTGTCGGCGTTGCTAGAGTCCATGCCCGGAGTCGGCAAGGTCCGTGCGAAGCAGATCATGGAGCGGCTCGGTATCGCGGAGTCGCGGCGAGTCCGCGGCCTTGGCGCCAACCAGCGGATCGCGCTGGAGAACGAGTTCCGCGAGGTCTGATTCAGGCGGCACGCGCGGGGATAGGGGGAGCACCTCCGTGGCTGATCCGACTTCTGGGCCGGATTCGCAAGTCGGAATTCCTGTCCCCGCGCGCACGCCGGGCGCACCGCGCTCAGTTGGCTGCGTGACCGGCTGCCCGCTGCCCGCCGGCGCGCACCTCGCGGTGCTCTCCGGGCCGTCCGGCGTCGGCAAGGGCACGGTCGTCCAGGCACTCCGGCGCGACTGCCCGCATATCTGGCTCTCGGTGTCGGTGACGACCCGTCAGCCACGGCCCGGCGAGGAACACGGCCGGGAGTACTTTTTCGTCAGCGAGCGTGAGTTTCACGAAATGGCCGCCTCCGGTCAACTGCTGGAGTGGGCGCGATTCGCCGGCAATTACTACGGCACGCCGCGCGGTCACGTCGCAGAGCGACTCGCCGCCGGGATACCGGTGCTGCTGGAAGTCGACGTAGCCGGAGCGATGCAGGTTCGTTCCGCGCTGCCCGGGGCGCTGCTGGTGTTCCTGGCGCCGCCGTCGTGGGAAGAACTGGTACGCAGGCTCACCAGCCGGGAGACCGAGCCTGCCGAGGTGATCGAGCAGCGGCTGGACGCTGCTCGCGCCGAGCTGAAGGCCGAGAGCGAGTTCGACATCACGCTTGTCAATACATCGGTCGAGGATGTGTGCGCTCAGCTGGTAGCCTTGATGACGGCCCAGCCGGCCAAATTAGCGGTGTGCGATCTGGAAGGCAGAACGTGGCAGGTACTCAGGTGTCCGAGGGAATCATCAACCCGCCCATCGACGAGCTGCTCGACGTGGTGGACAGCAAGTACGGCCTCGTGATCATGGCATCGAAGCGCGCCAGGCAGATCAACGCCTACTATGCCCAGCTCGGCGAAGGCCTGCTCGAGTACGTCGGCCCGCTGGTCGAGACCCGCGTGCAGGAGAAGCCGCTGTCGATCGCGCTGCGCGAGATCGCCGAGGGCATGCTGCGCGCCGAGCCGCTGGAAATCCCGGCTCCCTGACGCCTCACCCGCGAGCCCAGGTGCGCGTTGTCCTTGGGGTCGGGGCCGGCATCGCGGCTTACAAGGTCTGCGAGCTGCTCCGGCTGCTGACCGAGTCGGGACATGATGTCCGGGTCGTCCCGACACAGGATTCGCTGCGATTCGTCGGTGCCGCTACCTGGCAGGCTCTGTCCGGCCATCCGGCCGGCGCCAGCCCGTGGGACGAAGTCCACGAGGTACCGCACGTACGGCTGGGTCGGCAGGCCGATCTCGTCTTCGTCGCTCCGGCCACCGCCGACCTGCTAGCACGGGCAGCTTCCGGCCTCGCGCCTGACCTGTTGTGCAATGTGCTGCTGACGGCCCGGTGCCCGGTCGTGTTCGCGCCAGCCATGCATACCGAGATGTGGCAGCATCCGGCGACCGCGGCGAACGTGGCCACCCTGCGGGGCAGGGGAGCGGTGGTGCTGGAACCCGCGTCTGGCAGGCTCACGGGCAGCGATACCGGACCGGGCCGGCTCCCCGAGCCAGCGGAACTGTACCGCACCGCGCTGCGGGTGCTGGCCAGAGGCACCGCGGCCCTGACGCCTGACCTGTCCGGACGGCGGGTCGTCGTTTCGGCCGGCGGCACGCGGGAGGAACTCGACCCGGTTCGCTTCATCGGCAACTGGTCATCGGGCCTGCAGGGGTACGCGCTGGCGAGGGCGGCGGCGGCACGCGGCGCCGACGTAACGCTGGTCGCCGCCAACACCGCGCTGCCCGATCCCGCGGGCGTCCGCGTGGTCAAGGTCACTTCCGCTCGCCAGTTGCGCGACGCGGTGCTTGCCAGCGTGCCGGAGGCGGACGCGGTGGTGATGGCCGCGGCCGTCGCCGACTACCGGCCGGTGACCAGAAGCGAGGTGAAGCTCAAGAAGACCGGTGCGGTCCCCGAGCCCATCGTGCTGACGGAGAACCCGGACATCCTGCGCGAGATCTCCGGGCAACGGCGTCGTCCCGGCCAGGTGGTGGTGGGCTTCGGCGCCGAGACCGGCGACCTGATCGCGAACGGGCAGGCGAAGCTCGCGGCCAAGGGCTGCGACCTGCTCGTGGTGAACAAGGTCGGAAACGGCCTGGCCTTCGGCACCACAGACAACCAGGCGGAGATCCTCGCCTCGGACGGCGCGCACATCTCCGTGCCGCACGGACCCAAGGAGGCCCTCGCGGACGTGATCTGGGACCAGGTGGCTGACCGACTTTCGTGACCCGCCGTGCCGTCCTGTCTCGCTCGCGCACGCCCGGCGCGTGCGCCCGGTTACACTGCGGGAGACCCCGCCGCGGAAGAAAAGGGTGCCAAGTGGCTCGTCGCCTATTCACATCTGAGTCGGTTACCGAAGGTCACCCCGACAAGATGGCTGATCAGATCAGTGACGCTATCCTTGACGCGATGCTCAAGGGCGATCCGCACAGCCGCGTGGCGGTCGAGACGCTGATAACCACTGGTCAGGTGCACGTCGCCGGTGAGGTGACGACGATGACCTATGTCGACATCCCTGGCTTGATCAGGGACAAGATCCTCGATATCGGATACGACTCGTCAGCCAAGGGTTTCGACGGCGCGTCCTGCGGCGTCTCGGTTTCGATCGGCGCTCAGTCGCCCGATATCGCGCAGGGCGTCACGCATGCCTACGAGCACCGCGAGGGTGAGGGCGAGGACGAACTCGACCGTCAGGGTGCCGGGGACCAGGGACTGATGTTCGGCTACGCGTGCCACGAGACGCCCGAGCTGATGCCCCTTCCGATCATGCTGGCGCACCGGCTGTCCCGCCGGCTCGCGGAAGTGCGCCGTAACGACGAGATCCCGTACATCCGGCCAGACGGCAAGACCCAGGTGACGATCGAGTACTCCGGCGACGAGCCGGTGCGGCTGGACACGATCGTGGTGTCGACTCAGCACGCTCCGGCCATCGACCTGAAGGCGCTGCTGATGCCTGACATCAGGGAGCGGGTCGTGGAGCCGGTGCTTGCCGGGCTGGAGCTTGACTGCGCCAACTACCGGCTGCTGGTGAACCCGACCGGGCGGTTCGAGGTGGGCGGTCCGATGGGAGATGCCGGGCTGACCGGCCGCAAGATCATCATCGATACCTACGGCGGCATGGCCAGGCACGGCGGCGGCGCCTTCTCCGGCAAAGACCCGTCCAAGGTGGACCGCAGCGCCGCGTACGCGATGCGCTGGGTAGCTAAGAATGTCGTTGCCGCTGGCCTGGCCGAGCGGTGCGAGGCCCAGGTCGCCTATGCGATCGGCAAGGCCAAGCCGGTCGGCTTGTTCGTGGAGTGCTTCGGTACCGAGCACGTGCCGCTCGAGCGCATCCAGGAAGCCGTGCTGCAGGTCTTCGACCTGCGTCCGGCCGCGATCATCAGGGACCTGGAACTGCTGCGGCCGATCTATGCGCGGACCGCGAGCTACGGGCATTTCGGCCGCGAGGAACCCGACTTCACCTGGGAGCGGACCAGCAAGACGGACGCGCTGCGAGCAGCCGCCGGATTGTGACCTGCCGGTCCGCCGCCGAGTCGCTGTCCGCTGCCGACCTGCCAGTCGCGAGGGTGGCAGTCGACGTCTCGCTGCCGCACCTGGACCGGTTGTTCGACTACCTGGTCCCCGAGTCCATGACGAAGACCGCGGTGCCCGGCTGCCGGGTAAGGGTCAGGTTCGCGGGCCGCCTCACCAACGGCTACCTCGTGCAGCGCACGGCGGCGAGCGAGCACGCGGGCAAACTGGCAGCCCTGCACCGGGTGATCTCTCCGGAGCCGGTGCTGACGCCGGAGATCGCCGGCCTGGCCAGGGCTGTCGCCGACCGGTACGGCGGGACGCTGGCGGACGTGCTGCGGCTGGCCATCCCGCCCCGTCACGGCGCGGCCGAGGCCGGCCGGACCGGGACTGCCGGGGCGGCCAGCAGCACGGGGGCCGCGGTCACCGTGGCGGCGGCTGGTGCGGCGGCCGCGAGTGCTGACCTGTGGGAGCGGTACTCCGCCGGCCCGGCCTTCCTGGCCGCGCTTTCCGGCGGCCGATCGCCGCGAGCGGTGTGGTCGGCGCTGCCGGGCACGAGCTGGCCGGCCGAGATCGCGCACGCGGTGGCGGCAGCGAGCGCGGCCGGCCGGGGCGTCCTGATCGTCGTCCCTGACGCGCGGGATCTGGCGCAGGTCGATACCGCGCTGTCCGAAGTCCTGGACAGCACGGCGCACGTCAGCCTGGCCGCTCAGCTCGGCCCGGCCGAGCGCTACCGGCGGTGGCTGGCCGTGCTGCGCGGGCAGGTCAGGATCGTGGCAGGCACCCGCTCGGCGATGTTCGCGCCGGTAGCCAGGCTCGGCCTGGTGGTGATCTGGGACGACGGCGACGACCTGCACGCCGAGCCGCGGGCGCCTTACCCGCATGCCAGGGACGTGCTGCTGATCCGGGCGCACCGGTCCGGTGCGGCGGTACTGCTGGGCGGCTTCGCGCTGACCGCGGCGGCCGCGCACCTGATGGCGAGCGGGTGGGCGAAGCCGCTGGCCGCGAGCCGGCCGACCGTCCGGCGCTACGCGCCGCTGGTCCAGACTGCCGGGGACGATGCCGAGCTGGCCCGGGACGAGGCCGCGCGCACCGCGCGCATTCCCAGCCTGGCGCTGCGTACCGCGCGGGAGGCACTGGCTGCGGGGCCTGTGTTGTTCCAGGTTCCCCGGCGCGGCTACCTGGCGGCGGTCGCGTGCCAGCGCTGCGGCGCGCGGGTGCGGTGCCGTGCCTGCTGCGGGCCGGTCGCGCTGCCGGGGCCGCGGCAGCCGCTGCGTTGCGGCTGGTGCGGGTCCGGTGCCGACCAGACCTGCGAGAGGTGCGGAAACGCCGGGCTGCGTGCACTAGTCACCGGCGCGCGCCGGACCGCGGAGGAGCTGAGCAGGGCGTTCCCCGGAGTCACCGTGCTGACGTCGAGCGGGGAGGGCGTCCGGTACGCGGCTCCGGAGGGCGCTGCCCTGGTGATCGCCACTCCCGGTGCGGAGCCGGCAGCCCCTGGTGGTTACGCGGCGGCTGTGCTGCTGGACGGCTGGGCATTGCTCGGCAGGCCGAGCCTGCGTGCGGCCGAGGAGGCACTCCGGCGGTGGATGAACGCGGCGGCACTTGTCCGTCCGGCGCCCGCAGGCGGAAAAGTGATCATGATGTCCGACCCTGACCTCGCCGTCGTGCAGGCGATGATCCGGTGGGACCCGGTCACGCATGCCGAGCGGGAACTGGCCGAACGCGCCGAGCTGAGGTTCCCGCCGACAGTCCGGATGGCGGCACTCACCGGTCCGGCACCCGCGGTCTCGGACCTGCTCGCCATGGCGGCGCTGCCGGAAGGCGCGGACGTGCTCGGCCCGGTACCGCTGGAGCCTGACCCGGCCCATCCTGCGGTGCCTATCGTGCGCTACCTGGTCAGAGCCCCAGCGCCGGCGGGTACCGCCCTCGCGATCGCGCTCCGGGCAGCGCAGGCGGAGCGTACCGCGCGCAAGGACCCGCAATCGGTGCGACTTCAGCTCGACCCGATGGAGCTGATCTGACGTGGTGCCGCTCAGGCCATAGGGTGCTTGGGTGGCAAGTTCACGGCAGAGGCAGGGGACACCGCGGCGAGCGCTGCTGCGGCCAGACGGCGTTGCGGCAGCTCAGGCAGTCGGATTGATCGGCGCGGAGCAGGACGGCGTCGCGGGACGGACCAGGAAGCTGCCCTCGGTGCGCCTAGCGCCGCGCGACGAGCTCGCCGGGCTTGCCCGGGTGGCACCGCTGCTGCGTGCTGCCCGCGACCTGGACGAGTGGGCGTGCGCGGCGGACGACCTGACGGCCGGCCAGGAACTGCCGGATGACATGGTGGCTGCTGCTGCCAGCGCCCTGGACATGACGCCCCGCGAGGTAGCCGCCGCCTGGCGGGTGCTGGCCGCCGCGGCGCGGCTTACCGCGTCGGCGGCCGGCGCGCCGGCGCTGGCGCGCGTGCTGGCGACCGGGTCGACCGAGCTAGTCCTGCAAGTCTGGGATGCCGCTCTGACCGTGGTCCTTGACTCCGAGGAACTAGACGGCATCGCTACCGCCCTGTACACGGTCGGCGATCCGGTCGGGATGGACGGGCTGTTCGACGCGTATGCCGCGGCCGCGGGAACCCGCCGGGAGTCCGCCCGGCCCGCCGCGCGGGCGCAGGCGGACGGACCGGCCGACCGGGCCGCCCCGGACCACGGTGCGGCGCTGTCCCTGGCACTGGAGGCACTGGCCGACCTCGGAGTCGTCGAGCTCGGGACCGAGGACGCCGACGGCAGCCTGACGGTCGCGCTGTCACCGCTGGGTACCTGGGGAGTGCACCGCAGGCTTCGTGCCCAGGGCTGGCACGTGCCGGTGCTCGGGACGGCTGACCGGCAAGGAGCGCAGGGCCTGCTAGCCGCGCTGGCGAGCTGCGACGCCGAGGACGGCGAGGCTGAGATCACCTCCTGGCTGGCTGCCCGCAAGCCGGCCGCTGCTGCCGCTGAGCTGATCGACGCGGCGGCTGACGGCTCTCCGGGCCAGCGCGGGGCCGCGTTCGCGGTGCTCGACCGGATCGGGCGGCCGGCGCTTGACCAGGTCAGGGCCGCACTCGACCGGCCGCTGCTGCGGGCGCACGCGGCTGTGTGGCTGCATGAGCACGGTGAGGAGGTGCGGCTCGATCCGCAAGACAGTACCTGGCTGCTCGTCGATCTCGGGGCCGGCCTGCTGGAGGAGGCGAATCCGCAGGACGTGGTGGCCGAGCTGTTGCCTGATCTGCCCGCGCAGGACCAGGCAGAGATCGTGGCCGGCCTATGGGAGGTCGCGCACCCTGGGGTGACCAGCTTGCTCACCGCGCTGGGCGATCATCATCCCGATCCTGGCGTGGCCAGGGCGGCCAGGAAGGCGGCGTTCAAGGCGCGGTCTCCGGCGGCGACCGCCGACTGAGCAGCCCGGCGAGCGACTGAGCAGCCCGGCGAGTTCGTAGACTGGACGAGCCCCAATCGCGTGCCCCACCGGGACAAGTGCCAGGAGGAAATGCCGGTGAGCATCAAGCCGATCCGCCTATTCGGAGATCCCGTGCTCCGCACGCCTGCTGATCCGGTCACCGACTTCGACGTCGAGCTGCGCAAGCTGGTGGCCGACCTGACCGATACCATGCAGGACGCCCCGGGCGTCGGGCTCGCCGCCCCGCAGATCGGCGTCGGCCTGCGCGTGTTCACCTACTACGTGGACGACGAACTCGGCCACCTGATCAATCCCGACCTCGACCTGTCCGGCGACGAGGAGACCGAAGACGAGGGCTGCCTGTCCTTCCCCGGACTGGCCTACCCGACGAAGCGGTCATACGGCGTGGTCGCCAAGGGATTCGACATGCACGGCGAGCCGGTGACGGTCGAGGGAAGCGGGCTGCTCGCCCGGTGCGTGCAGCACGAGACAGACCACCTCGACGGAGTGCTCTTCATCGACCGGCTCGATGCCGAGCAGCGGAGGCTGGCGATGAGAGAGATCCGCGCCGCGGAGTGGTGGGGCGAGACGGTGCCCGCAGTGAAGATCTCCCCGCATCTCACCCACGGTCAGGCGCTGTAGCGGATGCGCCTGGTCTTCGCCGGCACGCCGCAGGCCGCCGTCCCGTCGCTGGAGGCCCTGCTGGCCTCACGGCACACCGTGGCCGCCGTTGTCACCAGGCCAGACGCTCCGTCTGGTCGCGGGCTGCGGGTGGCGGCAAGCCCGGTGGCCCAGCGGGCCAGGGCGGCCGGGATCGAGGTACTCCAGCCCAGGCGGCCGTCGGAAGCCGAGTTCCTCGCCAGGCTCACCAAGATCGCGCCGGATTGCTGCCCGGTGACCGCGTACGGTGCCCTGATCCCCGAGGCTGCCCTGCGCATCCCGCCGTATGGCTGGGTGAACCTGCACTTCTCCGTGCTGCCAGCCTGGCGCGGGGCCGCCCCGGTGCAGCATGCCCTGCTACACGGCGACGACATCACCGGCGCGACCACGTTCCGCCTGGTCGCGGACCTCGATGCTGGCCCGGTGTACGGCGTCGTCACCGAGGTGGTCAAGGACACCGATACGGCAGGCGACCTGCTCGCCCGGCTCAGCGTCTCCGGCGCCGGGCTTCTGGTCGCGACCCTGGACGGGATCGAATCCGGTGAGCTCGCGGCCAGGCCGCAGCCAGCGGACGGGGTCAGCGGCGCACCCAAGCTCGGCCGCGCGGATGCCCGGGTGAACTGGGCGCTGGCAGCTCCGGCTATCGACCGGCTGATCAGGGCCTGCACCCCCGCCCCGGGTGCGTGGACGACTCTGAACGGTGCCAGCCTCAAAGTCGGCCCGGTCACCAAGGTCTCCGGAGCCGGCCCGGATCAGGCACCGGTCACGCTCGGCCCGGGGGCGATCGAGGTGCGGAGTAACGAGGTCATCGTCGGGACCGGGACTACACCGGTGCGGCTTGGCGAGGTGCAGCCCGAGGGTAAGCGCCGGATGCCTGCCGCCGACTGGGCCAGGGGTATCAGGGGCGCTGGCCCGAGCCTGGTGCTCAGCTGAGATGAGCCAGGCCGCTAAAGCTCCGCCGGCCGATCCGGCCAGGCGGACGGCGTACGACGTGCTCAGGGCGGTCACCGGCCGCGGCGCCTACGCCAACCTGCTGCTCGCTTCGACCTTGCGCGAGCGCGGGCTGCGCGGCCAGGACGCCGCGCTTGCCACCGAGCTTGTGTACGGGACGCTGCGGAACCGCGGCACGTATGACGCCGTCATCAGCCTGTGCGCCGACCGCGGTCTGGACCGGATCGATCCGGCTGTTGCCGACGTCCTGGCGATCGGCGCTCACCAGTTGCTCGGCATGGGGACCAAACCGCACGCGGCGGTCGCCACTAGCGTCGACCTGGCTGTCGCGGTCGCCGGCCGGCGGCCGTCCGGCTTCGTGAACGCGATCTTGCGCCGGATCGCACAGCGTGACCTTGAGTCGTGGATCGAGATCGCCGCGCCGGACCGGGCAGCCGACCCCGTCGGTCACTTGTCGGTCAGGTACAGCCACCCGCGCTGGATCGTGACGGCCCTGGCCGAGGCACTCGGCGAGGACCTGGCCGGCGGGCTGGCCGAGACCGAGGCCGCGCTGGCCGCCGACCAGGACCGGCCGGTCGTGACGCTCGCCGCCGTGCCCGGCCGGGCGAGCCGCGATGAGCTTCTCACCGCTGGTGCCCTGCCCGCGAGGTGGTCACCGTTCGGCGCATACCTGACCCAGGGCGACCCTGGTGCGGTGGCCGCGGTAGCCCAGCACCGGGCTGGGGTACAGGACGAGGCCAGCCAGCTCGCCGTGCTCGCGCTCACGAGGGTGGCCGTCGGCCGTGATCATGCCTGGCTGGACATCTGCGCCGGACCTGGCGGTAAGGCCCGGCTGCTGACGGGACTGGCCGCGCGGCGCGGCGCGGTCCTGGTGGCAGCCGACATGCACGAGCACCGCGCCCGGCTGGCTGCCGAGGCGATCGGCGGCACGCGGCGGGCGCCCGCGGCGCACGCGGTGGTCGCGGACGGTACGGCCCCGGCCTGGCGGCTGGGCGCGTTCGACCGGGTGCTCGCCGATGTCCCGTGTTCCGGACTGGGCAGCCTGCGGCGCAAGCCGGACGCCCGGTCGCGGCGTGGCCCTGATGACGTCACCGCACTCGGACCGCTGCAGCGGAACCTGCTGGAAGCAGCGCTCGGCTCAGCCCGGCCAGGCGGCGTGGTCGCCTATGTCACCTGCTCCCCGCATGTGGCCGAGACCAGGGACGTGCTCACGGATGTTCTCGCGCGGCACGCCGATGTGGAGGTACTCGACGCCCCGGCATTCCTGCCTGAGGTTCCTGGCTTGCGCTGTCCGGAACCTTACGCGAAGTATGCGCAGTTCTGGCCGCATCGCCACGGTACCGACGCCATCTTCATCGCCCTGCTGCGCGTGCCGTCCCGCGGTCAGCGGGGCGCGGCTGATGATCCGGTGAGCGCGCGGCCGGACTTGGGGGAGATGCGGCTGGTGCCGATGTCGGCCCGCTGGCCCTGCGAGTAGCCGTCCCGGTATCCGCTGCCGCTGTAGGTCACCTTGGCCTTGCGGGTGACCGGGTAGGCGTCTTCCACGTGCTTTCTGATGATCAGCGAACGGTCGGCCAGCACCACGGCGGTCCGGTCCGAACTGGCATTTCCGGCTTTGGTCGCGGCCACGACCGCGCCGTATTCGGCCTCGCGGACGCGGGAGATGACCGCCGTAGCGAAGCCGAGCAGCCAGCTACGCCGCCAGGCACGCGGGCTGCTGCTCCACTCGGGCACTCGGGCACCGGCCAGGCCGTGCGCCATCTGGATGAGGACGGAGGTGTAGAGAACGTCGGTGCGGTCGATATCGGAGGCGAACCCGAAGATATGCACCCGGCTGCCCGGACGGCTGCCGCCGCCGAGCAGGATGCACTGGCAGCGCAACGCGGCCGCCAGCCCGCAGAGCAGGTGAGCCTTCTCCCTGGCCCAGGGGTTATCGATGTCGAGTATCCGGTTCGCTGGCTGGTCAGTCTCCGGCTGGTCAGCCGCCAGCAGCGCACGGTCGATGCCGTACTTGGCCATCAGCTCGGCGGCCTTGGCAGTGAACGCCTGGGCTTCGGCTGGCGTGACCCCGTCGTCCTCGGCCTGTGCAAGCAGCTTGCGTACCCGGTCGAGCAGCCGCTCTGGTGCTTCGGTTAGTGGCACATGACCCCCTTCGGTCAGCATTCGAATACCTGAGCGAACGTAGCGGAGGGGTACGACAGGCTACCCCGCAAGGCCACCAGGGGCCGCGATGCGCCCCGGCGCATCCCGCTCGTAGACTCCGGCTTGATGAGTACGCAAATAGCTCCGAGCATCCTGTCCGCTGATTTCGCCCGGCTCGCCGATGAGGTCTCGGCCGTCGCCGGGGTGGCCGACTGGCTCCATGTGGATGTCATGGATGGTCATTTCGTCCCCAACCTGACGATCGGACTGCCTGTCGTGGAGGCGTTGCTCAAGCATGCGGCCGTGCCGCTGGACTGCCATCTGATGATCGCAGACCCGGACCGATGGGCGCCGGATTATGCCGTGGCCGGCGCGCGGAACGTCACGATTCACGCCGAGGCGGCTGCTGCCCCCGTCCGGACGCTGCGGATGATCAGGTCGGCGGGTGCCCGCGCCGGCCTCGCGGTCAACCCGGGTACTCCCGTCGACCCCTACGCTGATCTGCTGCCCGAGATCGACATGCTCCTGGTGATGACAGTGGAACCGGGATTCGGTGGCCAGCCCTTCCTCGACCTGGTGCTGCCCAAGGTCCGCCGGGCACGTGAGCTGATCGCCCGGCATGGCGGCGAGATCTGGCTCCAGGTGGACGGCGGGATCAGCGAGGAGACCATCGGACGCTGCGCCGAGGCGGGTGCGGACGTCTTCGTGGCTGGCACCGCAGTGTTCGGCGCGCAGGACCCGGCCGCCGCGGTGCGGTACCTGAGATCAGCGGCTGACGCCGCGGGCCACGGCGCCTCCGCCTGACCGGCCGCGCCGCCAATCGAAAATCTCGTCGCCGGACGCTGTCGAATCCCGGCAGTCTCGTTCGTCGGGAGTGGCGTGGGGAACCTGACACAACTCGAAGGAGACAGGCCATGGCACAGTACGCGATCTTGATCTACGAGGCAGAGAGTGGTTACGCCGAGGGCGGCCAGGAAGTATCTCAGCAGACGATGGAGGCACACGGCCGGTTCGCCGCGCAAGTCGGGGAGCGGGGCGGCAAGATCCTCGGCGGCGAAGCCCTGGAGCCGACGAGCACCGCCACGACCATCCGGGGCGACGTGGTGACCGACGGCCCGTTCACCGAGACCAAGGAGGCTCTCGGCGGTTTCTACCTGATCGAGGCACGCGATCTCGACCATGCCATCGAGATCGCCAGGCTCTGCCCCGCTCGTTTCGGCGGGGTCGAGGTGCGGCCGGTTATGGATACCTCGGGTGGCTGACCCGGGCCGACGGTGACGACCGATCATGCCGGTACGGCCGACCCGGCGGGTGCTGGCCACCCGCCGGGTACGGCCGATCCCGCGGTGAGTGCCGCCGAGGTAGGTGCCGCGGTGGCACAGGCGCACCGGCAGGAGTGGGCGTTCGTCCTGGCCGCTACCGCCCGCGTTACCCGTGACCTGGACGCGGCCGAGGAGTGCGTGCAGGACGCCTATGTCGCCGCACTCGATACCTGGACGCGGCAGGGCGTGCCGCGCAACCCGGGTGCCTGGCTGACCACGGCCGCCAGGCACCGGGCGCTCGACCTGCTGCGCCGCGATCGCACGCTGCGCTCCAAGCTGCCGCTGCTGGTCGTCCCGCGGGCGTCGCCCGACGGGCCGGTACCCGGGGCGTCCGCAGGCGGCGGCCGCGGCCCGGTCACTGACGGCGCGGACGTGATCGGCGACGACCGGCTCCGGCTGATCTTCACTTGCTGTCATCCCGCGCTAGCCAGGGAGGCGCAGGTCGCACTGACCTTGCGGCTCGTCTGCGGGCTCAGTACCGCGGAGATCGCCCAGGCTTTCGTTGTCTGGGAGCCGACAATGGCCGCCCGGGTGACCAGGGCGAAGAAGAAGATCATGGCGGCCAGGATCGCCTACCGGGTTCCCGGTGCGGCCGAACTTCCCGACCGGCTCGACGCGGTCCTGACCGTGGTGCACCTGCTGTATACGACCGGCCACACCGCACCAGGCGGGCCAGGGCTGGTCCGTCCTGACTTGGTCGACCGCGCTCTCTCGCTGGCGCACATGGTCCGCGAACTGATGCCAGACGAGCGCGAGGCGGCCGGGCTGCTCGCGCTGCTGCTGATCACCGACGCCCGGCGGGCGGCCAGGACCGGCCCGGACGGGAGCCTGCTGCTCCTGGAGCAGCAGGACCGTTCGCTGTGGGACCGGGCGGCGATCGAGCGGGGCTCGGCTCTCGTGGTGGAGTCGCTGCGCGGCGGGCGCCCCGGCAGGTTCGCTCTGCAGGCGGCCATCGCCGCAGTACACGGGGAGGCACCCAGCTACACCGCGACGGACTGGCCGCAACTGCTCGTACTCTACGACCGGCTGCTCCGCGCCTGGCCGTCGCCAGTGGTCTCGCTCAACCGCGCCGTCGTGGTCTCGATGGTCAGCGGCCCGGTGGCGGCGCTGGAGGAGATCGGCTCGCTCGAGCAGGACGGTCGGCTCGACGGTTACCGCTACCTGCCGGCGACCAAGGCAGACCTGCTGCGCCGGCTCGGACGCGACGCGGAGGCACTGAACGCCTACCGCGCCGCGCTCGACCGCACCCAGAACGCGGCGGAGCGGGAATTCCTCGCCCGCCGGATGGCGGAGGTCTCCGGCCGCGAGGAAACCGAACTGCCCGGCCGCACCGGTTAAGCCGGGCCGCCGCCCCGGATTGCACTACAGTGATCTGCCGTGACGCGACGGCCGCTTGAAGAGATCATCGATCCTGGCTGGGCGCAGGCTCTGCAGCCGGTGACCAGCCAGATTGCCGAGGCAGGTGACTTCCTCCGGGCCGAAGTCGCTGCGGGCCGTACCTACCTGCCAGCCGGCGATCTGGTGCTGCGCGGGTTCAAGCAGCCGTTCGACGAGGTCCGGGTGCTGATCGTCGGCCAGGACCCGTACCCGACTCCGGGGCATCCGGTGGGCCTGAGTTTCTCCGTGGCGCCTTCGGTCCGGCCGATTCCGCGCAGCCTGGTGAATATCTTCCGTGAGTACGGCACGGACCTCGGTTACCCGGCGCCGTCCACCGGTGACCTGACGCCGTGGACCGAGCGCGGCGTACTGCTGTTGAACCGGGTGCTGACCGTGCGGCCAGGCAAGCCAGGTTCCCATCGCGGCAAGGGCTGGGAGGCAGTGACCGAACAGGCGATCAGGGCACTGGTCGCGCGCCCGGACGCGCCGCTCGTGGCGATCTTGTGGGGCAGGGACGCGCGGAACCTTGCTCCGCTGCTCGACGAAGTGCCCAGGGTCGAGTCCGCTCACCCGAGTCCGATGTCTGCTGATCAAGGGTTCTTCGGCTCGCGGCCGTTCAGCCGGGCCAGCGGCCTGCTTCAGGACCTCGGCGCCGACGAGATCGACTGGAAGCTGCCGTAATCGCAGGTCGCTTGACCAGATTTGCCGCAGCTCAGAGCACAATATGGGGATGACCGCGTCATCAGCCGATATCGCAAGCATGCCGCAGGCTGTGCCTGTCGTGTCAGTCTCGCGGCTGGCAGTCAGCTTCGGGCCGGTGCGCGCGCTCGACGGTGTCGATCTCACGATCGGCCAAGGCGAGGTGGTGGCGCTGGCCGGAGAGAATGGTGCGGGCAAGACCACGCTGGTCCGCTGCCTGGCCGGTGACATCACGCCGACAGGCGGGGAAATCCTGCTGGCTGGCCGGTCGCTGCCCGCGGACCCGCTCACCGTGGCCAAGCACGGTGTCGGCGTCGTCTGGCAGGACCTGTCGCTCTGTGACAACCTCGACATCGCGTCCAACCTGCTCCTTGGCAGGGAGCGCCGCCGCCAGCTCGTGTCCGACGTCCGGCTGCACGCTGACGCGTCGGCGGTGCTCGCCAGGCTGGGCATCCCGCTGACCGACACCACCAGAATCACCCGGTCGCTGTCCGGCGGCCAGCGGCAACTCGTCGCGATCGCCAGGGCGATGGCGGACAGGCCAGCATTGCTGCTGCTCGACGAACCGACGGCGTCGCTCAGCATCAGGCACGCGGCCCAGGTCGAGGACCTCATCGCCGCGCTACGCGAGCAGGGCACCACGATCGTGATCGCCTGCCACGACATCGAGCTGATGTTCCGGCTCGCCGACCGGATCGTGGTGCTGCGGCACGGTCGGGTCGCGGCCGAAGTCGACCCGGGTTCGGTCCATCCCGACGAGATGGCCGCGCTGCTCTCCGGCCAGGAACTCGATTCCTCGGCCAGGCGTCAGCTCACCAGGCTGCACGGCCTGACCGGCAGGCTCGTCGCCGCCGAACCGTCGTCGAGCCTGTCGCTGATCCTTTCGGCGCTCGGCGCGGCGCTCGGATCCGAACGCCTGTGCATCCACCTGGTCGCCGGTGCCGAACTGCAATGCGCGGCTTCGTCCGGCTTGCCGGAGCCGCTGCGTCAGCAGTGGGCATCGCTGCCGGTCGGACCGGGCGGCGGTCCGGCCGGGACGGCGGCCGCAACGGCACGGACAGTGATCGCTTCGGATGCCCGGGCCAACTGGGCGCCGTTCACCGGACTGGCCGTCGCCGCCGGAGTCGCGAGTTCCTGGTCTGTTCCCGTGCTCGCCAGGGAGGGCCTCGCTGGCGTGATCACGGTCTTCCGCGACACGGCCGGCCAGCCAGAGCGGGACCAGCTGGAACTGGTCACTGTCTACGCGGGTTACGCCGCGAGCGCGATCGAACGGGACAGGCTGCTTGACGAGGTCACCGAGCGCAACCGGGTACTGGAAACCATCAGGGAAGTACTCGAGACGCTGGCTGGCCCGATCGCGGTCGGCGACGGCCTCGGGCTGGCGCTGCAGGCCCTGTGCCGGGGCCTGCAGGCCGACGATGTCACCTTGCTCACCTGGCCGGATAGTCAGGGCGGGAGCGGACCGCGCTGCCGCGGCAGCGCCTCGCGCACCGGCCCGCGGGACCTGGCACAGACGGCTCCCGGCATGGCCGTGGCGCCGCTGCTGCAGACGCTGACCAGCCAGATGCGGAACGGGACCGCACAGCCGATTCCGTCCGACGACGGCCAGTGGTACCTGGCGGTCACGTTCGCCGCTCCGGGCGGGCCGAGCGTGCTGCTCGCGAGCTGGAGTGACGGACCGCCCACCTCGGAAGCGACCGTGCTGGTGGAAGACGCGGCCCACTCGCTGCGGCTCGCCCTCGAACGCGAGCAGGCCGTGACCGCGCTCCAGGAAGCTACAGCCTTGAGGCGCTCGCAGGAGCTGCAGCGCGACTTCCTGTCCAGGCTCAGTCATGAGCTCCGGACGCCGCTGACCGCCATCCGCGGCTACGCGAGCAGCCTGCTGCAGACCGACGTGACCTGGGATGCGGAGTCACAAGAGCGGTTCTTGACCAGGATCGCCACCGAGTCCGCCAGGCTCGGGCGGCTGGTGGACGACCTGCTCGACTTCTCCGCGATCGAACTCGGCATCCTGCGGCTGCAACCGGATTGGTGCGACATCGGGCTGGTGCTCGAGGCCGCAGCTGCCTGCCTGCCGCCGGACAGCGCCCCGATGGTGCACATCACGTGCGCGGACGACCTTCCGGTGGTCTGGGCCGACCACGACCGGCTGGAACAGGTCTTCGTGAACCTGCTGGGCAACGCGGTCGGTCACAATCCGCCGGGCACGGCAGTGACCGTGCGGGCTGAGCAGCCCGGGCCGGCCTCGGTCGCCATTACGGTCTGCGACAAGGGTGTCGGCCTGCCGCCCGAAGTCGCGGCGGCACCGTTCGAGCCGCGGCGCGGGCGCAAGGCCAGGACCGCGGGAGCTGGGCTCGGGCTGTCGATCGCGAAAGGTATCGTGACCGCGCATGGCGGCCTGCTGGAGGTCAAGCCATCCCTGGTCGGTGCTGGCTTTGTCGTGCGGCTTCCGGTAGAGGACGGTGCGGGGCCGCTCGGCGGTGACGATCCGCAGCACCTGCCAGTGTCTGCGCCTGGCACCAGGCCCAGGCAACTGTTGCGGAAGGGGGCGGTTGCCCGTGGCCGAGCAGGTCGCTAGGACGCGCGCGCTCCTGGTCGAGGACGATCCGAACATCGTGGACCTGATCAGGTCTAATCTCGCGGTGCGCGGCTTCGACACGGTGGTGTCCACTGACGGGTCGCGGGCGCTCCAGTTGCTCGACACCGAGGAGCCGGACATCGTGCTGCTCGACCTGATGCTGCCCGAAGTCGACGGCTTCGACTTGTGCAGGCTGATGCGCGAGCGGTCCGGCGTGGCGATCATCGTCGTGTCCGCGCGCGGCGGTGAGCGAGACAAGGTGACCGCGCTCAACATGGGTGCCGACGACTACATGACTAAGCCGTTCAGCATCGAGGAACTGCTCGCCAGGATCGCTGCGACGCTGCGGCGCACCCGGCCGAGCACGCCGGCTGACCGGGTGCCGCAACTCATCGACATCGGCCAGCTGAGAATCGACCTGGCCGCGGAGCAGGTGTTCCGGCGGGGCGAGCGAGTGCATCTGACACCGACCGAGTTCGCCCTGTTGCGTGAGCTAGCCACGAACCGAGGCAAACTGCTGACGCACGCGCACCTGCTGCGCCGGGTCTGGGGTCACGGCTACGAAACCGAGACCGAGTACGTGCGGGTCTATGTCCGCAGGCTGAGGGCGAAGCTCGAGGACGACGGAAGTGCGCCGCTGATCCTCACCCAGCCACGGGCCGGCTACCGGCTGGCGCCGGAGTAGCGCAAATAGCGAGGAAGCGGCGCGACCATCGGCTGTCGGCTGCGCCAGAGGTCAAGCCGGCGGCATGGTGTCCTCGGCCGCGGGGAGCGGCCCATGATGCGGAGGCGTTTACGGAATATTCATGGATACGGTCGTATGTTAACGACTACGTTCACCCTTTATCTCCTAGAGTTCACCTTATAAGGGAGCCGCTGCGGGCACCGCAGACTGGCGCCGTAAATTGGCGGCCGCAAGTGGCCAAAAGGAAACGGGTGGTCTCTTTGCACCAAATAACCAGGAATCTCGCTTGGGCGTCGATAGCGGCGAGCCTGGCGGTCGTTAGCGCGGCGTGTAGTTCGTCGCCGAGCACACCGAGCTCTGGGTCCAGTTCCAGCAGCGTATCCGCCCCGTCGATCGCTGCTTCGCAGTTCGACCGCACGTTCTCTGTGATGGCGAAGCTGAAGCCGCTTGCCGCGGCTGGTAAGGGCAAAGTCGCGGTGATCCTGCCGGATACCGTTTCATCGTCGCGTTATACCGAATTCGACGCTCCTTACCTGACGAAAGCCCTTGAAGCCGCGGGACTTTCGGCCAGTCAGTTCACCGTCCAGAATGCGCAGGGCAGCGATGCCACGGAGCTGAGTGACGCGCAGACTGCCATCACGAACGGTGCCAGCATCCTCATCATGGACCCGCTTGACTCCGGCGTGGGCGGGCAGATCGAGAAGTACGCGGCCGCCCACGGCGCATCGGTTATCGACTACGACCGGCTGACCCTCGGCGGCAGCCGCAGCTACTACGTCAGCTTCAACAACGTCCTGGTCGGGACCAAGATCGGTCAGGGCCTGGCGCAGTGCGCGGCGGACTGGCATGTCAGCAAGCCGAACGTGCTCGTCATGTACGGCGCGGCGACCGACAACAACGCCACGCTCTTCGCCCAGGGCTACAACGCGATCATGAATCCGTTCTTCAGCTCGGGCAAGTGGGTGAAGGTGGGTAACGCCCCAGGAACCTGGGATCCGCCGACCGCGCTGACGGAGTTCCAGCAGCAGTTCACCGCGCACAAGAACATCAACGCCGTGCTCACGCCGAACGACGAGAACGCGGCGCCGATCATCACGTACCTGCAGCGCCAGGGCGTCAAGGCGAAGTCCTTCCCGGTCACCGGGCAGGACGCGACCCTGATCGGCCTGCAGAACATCCTGGCCGGCTACCAGTGCGGCACCGTCTACAAGCCGATCTACCTGGAGGCCCAGGCCGCCGCCGCGCTCGCGATGTACCTGCGGGCCGGGGTCGCCGTTCCGACCACGCTGACCAACGGCCAGACCACGAAGGACTCCAAGGCCAACGTGGACGTCCCGTCGGTGCTCTTGACGCCAACCTGGGTGACCACGTCGAATATGAACTCGACAGTGATCGCCGACAAGTTCGTGCCAGCATCGCAGCTGTGCACGAGCAAGTACAAGGCAGCCTGCACGGCCGCCGGGATCTCGGGGTAGGTAATGAACGCTCGAGGCAGCGAAGGCCTCCGGCAGTGGTAAACCTCGGCCAGCCAGACGACGCCCCGTCCGCGCAAGCGGGCGGGGCGCCGCCCGGCGCAGATATCGGCCAGCAGGACGTGACCGACCCCTCGGCTCCGCTGCTGAGGCTCAGGGGCGTGGGGAAGAGCTTCGGTCCCGTGCACGCGCTCACCGACGTCGATCTGGACATCCCGGCCGGTCAGGTGACCGCGCTGGTCGGTGACAACGGCGCGGGAAAGACCACGCTGATCAAGTGCGTGGCCGGCATCTGGGAGGCGAGCAGCGGCCAGATCCTCTGGAACGGCCGCCAGGTCCACATCAGGGGCCCGAAGGATGCCACCGCGCTCGGCATCGCCACCGTCTACCAGGACCTGGCGCTGTGTGACAATCTGGACATCGTGCAGAACATGATGCTCGGCCATGAGCCGCTGCGCCTCGGTCTCCTTGACGAGATGACCATGGAGAAGACGGCCAAGCAGACCCTCGCCGACCTGGCCGTCACGACCGTCCGCTCGGTCCGGCAGACCGTGGGATCGCTGTCCGGCGGCCAGCGGCAGTCGGTCGCGGTGGCTAAGGCCGTCATGCTCGACGCGAAGCTCGTGATCATGGACGAGCCGACCGCCGCGCTCGGCGTCAGTCAGACCGAGCTTGTGCTGGGCCTGATCACCAGGCTTGCCAGCCGCGGGCACGCGGTGGTAGTCATCTCGCATAACCTGAACGACGTTTTCCGGGTCGCCGACCGGATCGCGGTGCTGTACCTGGGCAAGCTGGTAGCGCAGGGGCCGGCCTCGGAGTTCGACCGTCAGTCCGTCGTAGACATCATGACGACCGGCGCGTCTACCCGTCGCGGCAACGGCGGCGGAGACGAGCCCGCGGGGTCTCGCGGAGTGACCAGCGGTCTGGAGGGCTGAGCCATGACATCGGATCGCGGCGATTCCGATGAGGAACCGGGCGGCCCGGTCGCCCTGGTGACGGACGCGGAGCGGATGGAGGGCGCGACCGACGAGGCGGTTCTGGCCAGCAGTTCTCCTGACCTGATCGCCGACTCGCTCGGCGAATACACGAGGGTCTGGCTGCGGCGGGTTCGCAGCGGGGAGAGCGGCATCCTGCCGGTCGTCTTCGGCCTGATCGCGATCGTTGCTTATTTCCAGATCCGCAGTTCGCTGTTCCTGTCGGCCGGGAACCTGGTCAACCTGATCACCCAGGCCGCGTTCATCGTGACGTTCGGCATGGCCGAGGTCTTCGTGCTGCTGCTCGGCGAGATCGACCTGTCCGTCGGCTACAACGGCGCCTGCGGCGCGGTCATCACGCTGTGGGCGCTGTCCGGCGGGGTTCCGTGGTGGCTCGCCGTGCTGGCTGGCCTGGCGTTCTCCGGCCTCTTCGCCGGGCTTGAGGGCGTCCTGGTCACCTGGTTGCGGCTGCCGTCGTTCGTGGTCACGCTGGCCGGCTCGCTCGGCGGACTCGGCCTGCTGCTGGCGCTCGTCGATCTTTCCGCGCCCAACGCGGGCGGCACGATCCGGCTCTCCAATAACGTGCTGAACGACATCGAGGGCGGCGCCATGAGCCCGGCCGCGGGCTGGATCGTCATGATCGCGGCCGTCGTTCTGTTCGCGGTGTTCATGGTGACGCGCGACGCCCGCCGCCGGGCGCACAAACTCGCCGCGCCGCCGATCACCGTGACGATCCTGAAGATCGCGGTCATGGCCATCGCGGGAGTGGCTGTCGTTCTGATCGGCAACTCGAACCGTGGCGTGGGCTTCGCTGTCGTCAAGGGAGTGCCCTGGGTCGTATTGGTGATCCTCGTGCTGCTCGTCACTTGGACGATCCTGCTGAACCGGACCAGGTTCGGCCGGTACGTGTACGCGATCGGCGGCAACGCGGAGTCGGCCAGGCGGGCTGGCGTCAACCTCAGCCGGATCCGGGTCGTGGCCTTCGTGCTCTGCGGCGTCACCGGCGCAATCAGCGGGATCATCTGGGCCTCGCAACTGGGCGGGATGTCCAGCAACTTCAATGGCGGCCAGTACGTGCTGTTCGGCGTCGCTGCGGCCGTCATCGGCGGCACCAGCCTGTTCGGCGGCCGGGGCCGGATGATCGGCGCGGTGCTCGGCGGCCTGGTGGTCGGCGTCATCTACAACGGCCTGCAGCTGCTCGGGTTCAGCGCTCCCGCCCAGGACATGTGGACCGCGGTGGTCCTGCTCGCCGCCGTGACCGTCGACGCGCTCGCCCGGCGCGGCAGCGGCAGTAGTGCCACCAGATAGCCAGTTCCAGCCGGAATACCGGTGATGGCATACTGGTTGGCGCAGTTAAGCGTGCTCCGGGGTCGGTGAAACTCCGAACCGGCGGTGACAGTCCGCGACCCGGCCGAGTCCATCGGCCGGCTGAACCGGTGGAATTCCGGTGCCGACGGTGAAAGTCCGGATGGGAGGCAGCACGCGGCACGGCCTGGCCCTGCGGGCCGCATGGCGGTGTCCTGAGCGTCTTTCGCGTCCCCCGGAGCCTGGAGAAGGCTGGAGGGCGCGGTGTTCACCGGAATCGTTGAGGAGCTCGGCAAGGTTGCCGGGTTCGACCACCTGGCTGGCTCGGCCAGGATCACCATCTTCGGCCCGCTGGTCGCGGCAGGCGCCGCGCCGGGCAGCTCGATCGCCGTCAGCGGCGTCTGCCTGACGGTGACGGCGACCGACGGCGGCCAGTTCACCGCGGACGTGATGGGCGAGACGCTAGCGAGGTCCACGCTGGGGGCGCTGTCGCCCGGCGGGCCGGTCAACCTGGAGCGGGCCGTGCCAGCGGGCGGGCGCCTGGACGGGCACATCGTTCAGGGTCACGTGGACGGCACAGGCGTGATCGCCGAAAGCCGACCAGCGGACCGCTGGCAGGTGCTGCGGATCTCGATCCCCGCCGAACTGTCTCGTTATATCGCTGAAAAAGGGTCGGTGGCGGTCGACGGCGTCAGCCTGACGGTGTCCGGAGTGAGTGACATCGCGGGTTCGCGGGCCGGTGGCCCGGCCGGCTGGTTCGAGGTGAGCCTGATCCCGGAAACCCTGGCCCGGACCACTCTCGGCTCGGCAGCCGTCGGTGACCAGGTCAACCTCGAGGTCGACGTGATCGCCAAGTACGTCGAGCGGCTGCTGGCGGGCGGTGCGGGGCGATGACCGGTCAGGCGCCGCACCAGGTCGACGGCATTGTCCTGGACAGCGTGGAGCGCGCGGTCGCCGACATCGCGGCCGGCCGCCCGGTCGTGGTCGTCGATGACGCCGACCGGGAGAACGAGGGCGACATCATCTTCGCCGCCAGCAAGGCCACGCCCGCGCTGCTCGCGTTCACCATCCGGCACACCAGCGGCGTCATCTGCGTGCCGATGCTGGGCGAGGAACTTGACCGGCTCCAGCTGCCGCTGATGACGACGCAGAACAACGAGCGGATGCGGACCGCCTTCACGGTCAGCGTCGACGCGCGCGACGGCGTCAGCACCGGGATCTCGGCGGCCGACCGGGCCAGGACGGTTCGGACACTGGTCGACTCGGCGACCGAGCCTTACGAGCTGGTCCGGCCCGGGCACGTGTTCCCGCTCCGGTACACCACCGGCGGCGTGCTGCGCCGGCCAGGGCACACCGAGGCGGCGGTCGACCTGGTCAGGCTGGCCGGGCTGGCCCCGGCCGGCGTGCTCGCCGAGGTCGTGAACGATGACGGGACGATGACCAGGCCGCCGGGGCTGCGCGCGTTCGCCGACGAGCACGGCCTGGCGCTGATCTCCATCGCCCAGCTGATCGAGTCCCGCCGGTACTCCGAGCGGATGGTCAGCCGGGTGGTGCAGACCAGCGTCCCGAATTCCTACGGGGAGTGGCAGGCGATCGGCTACCTGAACTCGATGGACGGGACCGAGCACCTGGCCCTGGTGCTCGGC
>DATLSX010000075.1:0-38020 GCA_035533915.1 Streptosporangiaceae bacterium | reverse complement strand
CAACACCAGAGACTTAAGGCACGCTGGGCTCCATGAGGCTGTGATCTGGGATTTTGCGCTGGTTTGGACGCGGAGGGGGCTCCCGGTAAGGGTTGGGTGTCGAAGTCCACCCCTTTCCAGGAGCCCTTGTGCTTTCTTATCTGCCTGACGTTGCTGATGCAAGCCGGATCGCTGCCTGCCAGGATGCGGGCACGCCTGCGGGGACTGTGGTGGTGCGGGCGTCTGGCCTGCGGGTTCGCGGGGGGACGGTCATGGCGGGGGATGCTCAGCCGTCGGCCGGCGAGGTGGCGGTGTTCTGCCGCCCGGTGGTGACGGCCCCGGCCGTGGTCCGCCGGGACGGGAGCGTGCTGGCGGGCGCCTGGCTTCCTGACCTGGTGCGGCTGGGCGAACTGGAGCGTCATCTCGCGGACGGGGTGATCGAGTCGGTCGCGGACGCCGCGATCGCGGAAGGGCGGCTGAGGAAGCGGGAGCGGCGGCGGATCATGTCGTATCCGCTGGTGATCCGGCTGATGATCGCGATGACCCTGATGCCGGACGGGTCGTACTGCGAGGCGCTGGCCCGCCTGGCGGGGCTGCTGGCGGACGTCCCGTTCGCCCTGGAATGGCACGTCCCGACGGGGAAAGTGGTCACGGAATGGCGGCTGCTGGTGCCGGCGGAGGTGATGGAGTCCGTGTTCTGGGAGGCGGCCGGGCCGCTGATCGGGGATGACGAGCCGTCGGCGGTGCTGCTGGCCGGGATGGCGGTGTGCGCGGCCGACGGGATGCTGGTGAACCTGGCGGACACGCCGGCGAACCGGGCGATGTTCGGCTGCACGGGCACCGCGGAGCAGGACGGCGAGGCTGCCGCGCCGTTCCCGCAGCTGCGGATCGTGGCGCTGACCGCCCGCGCCGGCCGCGCCATGCTCGGCGCGATCCTCGGGAGCACGCGGGCCGGGGAGCAGACGCTGCTGAAGCGGCTGGCGCGCCGCCGCCCGGACCTGTTCGCCGGCCGCGTCATCTGCTTCGACAGGAATTTCCCCGGCCATGAGCTGATCACGGCGATCCTGGACGCGGGCGGGCACGTCGTCGCCCGGGTGAGCGCCACGCTCGCGCTGCCGCTGGAGCCCGGCGGCGGCTGGCTGCCCGACGGATCCCGCCTGACCTGGCTGAACGCCCCGTCCGGGAAGAAAGAAGACCGGCTCCCGGTCCGCGCCGCCGAGCACAACGCGGTCCTGGCCCGCGGCGGCGGGACGGAAGAGGTCTCGGAGACCTGCACCGTGATCACCACCCTGCTGGACCACGAGGCCGCGCCCGCGGACCAGGTACGGGACACCTACCTGACCAGGTGGAGCGCGTCGGAGACCACCTTCGGCGAGGACAAGGCGACCATCGCCGGCGCCGGGGACCGCACCTCCGGCCCGGTGCTGCGGTCCGGGTCCCCGCGGCTGGTCATCCAGGAAGCCTGGGCCTGGCTGACCGCCACCCAGCTGGTCCGCGCCAGCGCCGCCGCCGCGCTGCGCAGCGAGACGGCCGCCGCCCGCGCGCTGCGCCGCCAGAGCCATGCCCTGGCCACCGCGGACGAGGAATCCTTCACGGCCGTCTGGCGCCACGCGGTCCGCTCCATGACATCATCCCAGGTCACCGCCTCATCGTCGCTGGAATCGCTCGCCGCCGCAGCCGAGGCCGCCGCCCGCGCCGCGCTGCACACCCTGAACGTCCCAGGGCGGCAGCGTCACTCAGAACGCGTTCAGAAAGCCCGCCCGAAATTCCGGCACGCCACCGCGACCAAGCAGACCGTCACCGGGAAACCGCAGGTCACCGTATTCGCGCCCGGCTTCTCATAACCCGCGGCTGCAGCCGGAACCGTCAGGAAGGAGAAACCGCCCCGCCCGCCGGGGCCCCGGACCGTGGAACCGCGCGCCGTCCCCGCCGCGACACGCGGGCTAAAACCATGCCCGCACTCCCGCGGCGGCACCACGCAACAAGACTCAAAGACCGAAACGGAGCACGATAGCGGCAACAACTCGGAACGCCACAAACACCTAAAGTCCCTGGTGTTGGCCCGTGATGCGATCCGCCTCGCCGCGGATTCAGCGCTCCCACTGTGGTGTGACGATATCGTCTTGCGCGGACGAGCGCGTGCTGCGCGTGTCCCATCTTTCAGCATCCTTGACCTACTAACCGAAATCTGTCGGCGAAGCGCCAATGACTGTACTGATCTCGATGTCATCAGGTATCTGGCGGCCAGATACGTTGTAGACTTCCTCTAACGGGTAAGGACATCGCCGTGATCGCCGCGCCGACATGGCTCACAGGCCCTGCCCACACCGCGCTGGTCAGGTCGGCCTGGTGGGACTACCACAAGGATGACTGGGCTGATCACTGGCTTCAGATAGCCACGGCGGCGCGACAGCGCTCGCCCGAAGCCCTAACCCAGGTCACTCATGCCGCATTGAGTGGCTGCCTGGACTCCGTGTCAGCAGGTTGGCGCTGACAGCGTTGCCAGCAAATTACGGTCCTGTCCTTTGCCGCCTGTGGAGCGGCCGACATGACTGCCCCGCCTGACTTCCTGGCTAGCGTTGCCGCGTACGTCGGCACCGACGCCGCTCCGCAGCCGCAGTACGTGCTCGCAGACCTCATCACGGAGCTGGGGGCGCGAGAAGTCCGCGACGCCGCTGCTGCTGCCCATCAACTTCTGCCCGAAGCGAGCTTCGCGCAACCGCTATAGGCAACGATCCCTGGGTTCGTGGAGCCGAGCTTCTCACTCAGTAGTCGTCTGGATCGTCGCGGAAAGCTTCTTCTATGCGGCGGCGGTTGATCTCGTCGCGGCCGGCGATGCATTTGGCGTAGACGCGGAGGAGGACCTGGACGCTGTTGCCGGCCCACTCGGCGACCTGGGTTGGTTCGACGCCGCCGTTGAGCCAGGTGGATAGGCAGGCGTGGCGTAGGTCGTACGGGCGCCGGGCGAGAGATGAGTTCGCTACCGCTGGGGTGAATGCGAGGAGGCGGGCGTTTTGCCAGGCTCGGCCGTAGACGCTCTCGGATAGGTCGCCGCCGCGTTCGCCGCGGAAGAGGCGGCCATCGGGAGCCGTGCCGAACTCCTCGATGTGCCGGTGAATGTAGCCGGTGAGTGTTGGGTGGCACGGTACGGGTCGGACTTCTTCCTCAGCGCGGTGCTTGAGCTGGCGGGGATCGCGGCGGCGGCCAGACGCTGACCATGCGGAGCCCACTGTTGGCGCCGATTCGCGTAGATAGAGCGTTCCCCAGCCATCGTCGTTGGGGAGGTCGAGACTGCGGTCGATGCGCAGTTCGACGGCTTCGCTGGGGCGTAGGCCGGCGAAATATAGGCAAGCGAAGAACGCGACGAGCCGGGGGCCGATCCGGCCGTGGTAGCTGACTGCGATCAGAAGTTCGTCGGCTTGACGCCGGTTCACGACGACTTGAGGGTCGACGACGCCTTCCGTGGTCTTCGGGGTGGTCCACATTCCGGTGACTCGGGGCAGCGGGTTGGCGTCCAGACCGCGGCCTACGGCGTAGTCAAGGACGTTGCTGAGGACGGCTCGTTTCCTGGCGACGGTGTTGGCGGCGGCCCGGCTGCCGTCGAGCTTGCGCGCTATCGCGCCGAGCACGTCGAGCATGATGTCGTCGTCGGTCAGGACGGAGAGCGGCAATGAGTTCTCGGCAACCCAGGAAAGGATACTGGCGGCCTGTTCTGGCGGGTCTGGCTGGTTCCGGAACGCCCACATGTACAGCGCGTGTCGTAGCGCCTCGTCGCTTGGCCGTTCTCGATCTGGCACGACTAGCAGGGAAGTGATGGTCGCGAGTGTTTCGGCTATCGATCGCCGGGAGTTGGGCGATAGGCCGTCCCATCGCCTGGCCACGTACCTAATGGCGTGCTCGTACCAGCTCACCTCGTGCGGTTTCGCGACTTCGGCCTGTGCTTGGGTCTGCCTGATCTCTGGAACCGGGAGGCCGGTCGCTACGTCAAACGCCACGCCGTTCCGCGCGAAGGTGCGCAGTTCGGCCAGTCGGCTTTCGGCCAGTGTGCTGGTGCCGTACGTGTCGTGGAACTCGTGGCCTGCAACGGTCCAGCGAACTGAGTAGGTGCGGCCACGTTTTCCCTTGTAGGCGCGGATCTTCCAGAACCTCACCGCAAACGACTCCCGCGAGCCGACCGCGTTAACGTCGGCTGCGGTTTCCGAGGACTCGGCTGCATCGGCTGCTACACCAGGCGCGTCTCTAGCCACGCGTCCAGGTCGCGACGGGTGATGCGGATCTCCCCGTTGGGCAGCTTTAGGCACCTGGGTGCCCGGCCCTTGGCTCGCCAGTCGTAGAACGTCGAGCGCTCGATCCGCAACTCGGCGCACACCTCGGCGAGGGTGAGCTTCTCATTCGGCCCTCCGTGCGTCAGCGAAGCGGCTGCTGTCGGTCCACGTGCCATTGGCATTCGTTCCTTAGTTCAGTACTATATAACGGTGATGCAGATCACAAGTCTATGAGATCGGATACGGCCGTGCAGGGATCGATTGTCGAGCGGGCTGGGTGCTGGTCGCTGAGCAGAGGCCGTTGATGGCGCGGCGGCGGAAGTGGGACGCGGTTGGCGAGCCGTTGTTCGGCGAGGACTGGTGGCAGGAAGACCAGCGGCTGTTCGCTGACTCGGTGGCCCGTCAGGCCGGTCGTGCTCCTCGCCGGGCCCGCCGCCCGCGGAAGCCCGCTAGCCTGCCGGGGCAGGGCAGTGCGGCGGATTCCGAGTATGTGCAGGAGATGTTGCCGTGGTTCGAGGAACAGCCGGGAGTAGCAGATGAATCACTACGGGTCGATGGCCCAAAGGCATTGGGCGAGGTGGCTGCCGGGCCGGTACGCGATGATCGAGAATCCGGACAGCTTCTTCTCGGACCTTGGGAACCAGGCGTCAGACCGGATAGCCGAGCTGGCCGACCGGTTCGCGGGCGATCAGCCGCCGGGCGAGGGGTACCTGGACCGGGCGGGCGGGCTCGGCCAGGCGAGGCGGCGGGCCGAGGAGATCGTCCTGCACGAGATGATCCTGCTCGAACCGGAGCCGGGAGCCGAGGACTAGGACCAGGACAGCTAGCTTCGTTCCGCCCGGCCGGGCAGGCTGACCTGGCGCCATCCGGCCCGGTCAGCCGTATCCGCGCCAACCTGGCGGCGCTGGCGCTGCTGCGCGAGCTTCAGCGCACAGATCGGGTGGCGACGCCGGATGAGCAGGCCGTGGTTGCCCGGTGGTCGGCCTGGGGTGCGGTTCCTGAGGTGTTCGATGAGGCGCGCGGCGAGTACGCCTGGGTGCGGGAGCAGCTTGCCGGGCTGATGTCGGACGCGGACCTGGCGGCGGCCAGGCGGACGACGCTGAACGCTCATTACACCGATGCGGCCCTGGTGCAGGCAATCTGGCAGGGTGCCCGTGCTCTGGGTTTCACTGGCGGCCGGGTGCTTGAGCCGGGCTGCGGGTCGGGCAACTTCATCGCGTTCGCCCCGCCCGGCGCAAGCGTGACGGGGATTGAGCTTGACCCGGTGACGGCGGGTATCGCCGGGGCACTGCATCCGGACGCTGACATCAGGGCCGAGTCGTTCGCCGATACCCGTGACGCCGAGGCGGCTTACGATCTGGCGATCGGCAATGTGCCGTTCGGCAAGGCCGTGCTCCGCGATAAGAGCTACAACTCTGGCGGGCACGCGATTCATAACCATTTCATTTTGAAGTCGCTGCACCTGGTCCGGCCGGGCGGCCTGGTTGCCGTGCTGACCTCGCGGTACACGATGGATGCCCGCAATCCGGCCGCGCGCCGCGAGCTTGCCGGGCTGGCGGATCTGGTGGCGGCGGCGCGGCTGCCCAGTGGCGCGCATCAGCGGGCGGCGGGCACGGGCGTGGTGACGGATTTGCTGATCCTGCGCCGCCGCGAAGCAGACCGCGACCCCGGCGGTGCGGCCTGGGAGCAGGCCCGGATGGTCGAGCTGGACGGCGTCGAGGTACCGGTCAACCAGTACTTCCTGGATCACCCCGAGCATGTGCTCGGCGAGCTGGCGACCGCGCACGGTGTCTACCGAGCCGATGACCTGGTGGTCCGCCCGGCCGCCGGCATGGACACGGCCGACGGGCTGGCCGCCGCGCTCGGCCGGGCACTCGACGGCATCGCCGCCGAGGCCCGCGCCGCCGGCCTGACCTGGACCCCGGCAACCAGGATCCACTCGCACCCCGCCCAGGAACCTGGTCCTGTCAGCCGTTCTGCGGAGCCGGACGGCTTCCTCCGCGCTCGCGCGGATGGCGTCTTCACCCGGGTCGAGCAAGGCTCTGAGGTGCGGCACGAGGTGCCCCGCTCCCAGGCTGCCGAGTTGCGTCACCTGATCGGCCTGCGCGACGTTGTCCGGGCCTTGCTCGACGCCGAGGCCGCATCGCGCGACGACAGCCCTCGGATCGAGAAGCTGCGGACCACGCTGAACCAGGTCTACGACGGCTATCTGCGTACCTACGGGCCGCTGAACCGGTACACGCTGCGCCGCACCGGCCGGGTCGATCCGGTCACCGGGGAGCCGGTGATGGCGCGGATCCAGCCGGTCCGGGGCGGGTTCCGCGATGATCCGTTCGCGCCGCTGGTGCAGGCCCTGGAGGAGTTCGACCCGGTAGGGCAGCGGGCCGCCAAGGCGGCGATCTTCCGGGAGCGCGTCGTCGCACCCCGAACGCCTCAGCTCGGGGCCGACACTCCGGCCGACGCGCTGGTGATCTGCCTGGATGCCTGCGGTGAGGTCCGCGTTGGCGAGGTCGCCCGGCTGCTCGGCACCAGCGAGGACGAGGCCCGCGTCCAGCTCGGCACGCTGGTCTTCGATGACCCGCAGACTGGCCGGCTGGTTCCGGCGGCGGAGTACCTGTCGGGAAACGTCCGGGACAAGCTGCGCACGGCGGAGCAGGCCAGTCATGACGATGCCCGGTTCACCGTCAACGTGGCCGAGCTGCGCAAGGTCATCCCCCGCGACCTGACACCCGGTGAGATTGACGCGAGGCTGGGCGCGTCCTGGATCGCCGATCATTACGTCGAGCAGTTCCTGCGGGAGACGCTGGATGACCGTGGCCTGGAGGTTGAGCATCCGGGCGGGCAGGTGTGGGCGGTGCGCGGCAACGGCCACTCGGTGCTGGCCACGTCGACCTGGGGGACCGCGCGCTACCCGGCGCCGGCGCTGGCCCAGGCGATCTTGGAGCAGCGGAAGGTCGAGGTCCGTGATCTGGTCAAGACCGCCGATGGTGAGCGGCGGGTGCTGAACCTGGACGCGACCGTGGCCGCTCAGGAGAAGGCGGCCGAGCTGGCCGAGCGGTTCTCCGAGTGGGCGTGGGAGAACCCGGGCCGCGCCCGGGAGCTGGCCCGTGCCTATAACGACCGGTTCAACAACCTGGTGCTGCGCAGCTACGACCACGCGCAGTTGTCGCTGCCGGGTCTGGCGGTCACGTTCAAGCCGCGCCCGCATCAGGTTGCCGCGGTCGCCCGGATGATCGGCGAGCCCGCGGTCCTGCTCGCGCACGAGGTCGGCGCGGGCAAGACAGCGGAGATGATCATCGGGGTGACCGAGCTGCGGCGGCTTGGCCTGGTCCGCAAGCCCGCGATCGTCATCCCGAACCATATGCTGGAGCAGTTCGCCCGCGAATGGCTTCAGACCTACCCTTCGGCCCGGATCCTGGTCGCCGGGCGGGACGACCTGACCGGCGACGGGAGGCGCCGGTTCGTCGCCCGCTGCGCGACCGGCAACTGGGACGGCGTGGTGATGTCCCGGTCCGCGTTCGAGCGCATCCCGCTGTCGGCTGCCGAGCAGCGCGCCTACCTGGACCGCGAGCTTGCGGACCTGCGCGAATGGCTCGCCGTCGCGAAGAAAGGCGGCGGCGGGTTCACCGTCAAGCGGCTGGAAGGCGCGCTGCTGCGGGCGGAGGAGCGGCTGAAGGCCAAGCTCGATTCGGCGAAGGACCCGGGCATCACGTTCGAGGCCACCGGGATTGACTACCTGACCATCGACGAAGCACATGGGTATAAAAACCTCAGAACGGCATCAAACATATCAGATGCGGCGATCGACGGCTCGCAGCGGGCTTCTGATCTGGATATGAAAATCGGCTACCTGCGGCGCCGCAACGGCAAGCGGGTCGTCACCTTCGCCACTGCCACCCCGATCGCGAACTCGGTCACCGAGGCGTACGTGATGCAGCGGTACCTGCGCCCGGACCTGCTCCAGGACGCAGGCATCGCGGTGTTCGACTCCTGGGCCGCGACGTTCGGCCAGGTCGTCACCCAGGTAGAGCTGGCCCCCGAGGGCGGCGACAACTTCCGGATCAAGTCCCGGTTCGCCCGGTTCGCCAATACTCCCGAGATGCTCCGCATGCTCCATGTCGCTGCCGACATCAAGACCGCCGCTGACCTGAACCTGCCGGTCCCGGCGGTCACCGCCCGCGAGGACGGCCGCCGGGTGCCGGAGGTGGTGACCGTCGAGCCGTCGGAGGCGCTGCTGGAGTACGTGGCCCAGCTCGGCGACCGAGCCGAGCAGGTGCGCAGCCGCGCGGTCGGCCCGGACGAGGACAACATGCTGAAGATAAGCGGTGACGGCCGTCGGGCGGCGCTTGACCTGCGCCTGGTCGGGTTGCAGCAGGAAACGCCGGGTAAGGCGGCGGTCGCGGCCGAGCGGATCGCCGCGATCTGGCGTGATCACCGCGACCGCGAGTACCGGGCGCCGGACGGGGCCGCGTATCCGGTGCGCGGGTCGCTGCAGCTCGTGTTCTGCGATCTGGGCACGCCCGGGCCTAGCTGGAATGTGTACGAGGATCTGCGGCAGCAGCTCGTGGCCCGTGGTCTTCCGCGCGAGTCGGTCCGGTTCATCCACGAGGCGAAGTCCGACCGGGATAAGGCGCAGCTGTTCGCCGCGTGCCGGACCGGGCGGGTAGCCGTGCTGGTCGGGTCGACCGAGAAGATGGGGGTCGGCACCAATGTGCAGGACCGGGCAATCGCCCTGCACCATCTCGATGCCCCCTGGCGGCCTGCCGACGTCGCCCAGCGCGAAGGCCGCATCCTGCGGCAGGGCAACCTCAACCCCGAGATCCAGATCATGCGGTACTGCACCGCGCAGTCGTTCGACGGCTACTCGTGGCAGACGCTCGAACGTAAAGCGACCTTCATAGGGCAAGTTATGCACGGCCGCCTCGACTCGCGGGAGATCAGCGACATCGGAGACACCGCGCTGTCGTTCAGCGAGGTCAAGGCGCTGGCCACCGGCAACCCGCTGCTCATGGACAAGGCCGAAGCTGACTCCAGCCTCGTCCGCCTGCAGCGTGCCGAACGGGCCTGGCTCCGTAATCAGGACACGCTCCGGCACGCGATCAGCGATCACGAGCGGCGGATCAAGGAGCTGACCTTGCGGGCGGCTGACATCGACGTCGCGATCAGTCGGCGGCGCGATACTCGCGGTGACGCGTTCGTGATGACGGTGGGGGACTTTGAGCATCGTAAGCGGGCTGAGGCCGGGCAGCACCTCAAGGAGTTGCTGGCGCGCGAGGTTACCGAGCTGGCCGGGTTGCGTGCCCGCGTCGCCCACCCCGGGTCGCTCGGCGGCTTCGGGCTCATGGCCATGACCGAGGTGTCCTTGGGCAGCACAAAGGTGACGATCAGCCTCGACGGCGTCCCTGGCGGAACCTTGCAGCTATCGGCTGCCGATGTGCGGGCGGCGGACGCGGCCGGGCTAGTTACCCGGCTTGAGAACCGGCTCCACCGGCTCGAAGCCAGCAAGCAGGAAGCGCTCGACAGCGTCGAGCAAGCCCGCTCCGAGATCGCCCACGCCCGCGCCAGCGTCGGCCAGCCCTTCCCCCAGGCCGCCCAGCTCACCGAAGCCCGCGACCGGTCGCGGCGCATCGATGAGCAACTCGACCAGATGGTGGCCGCCAACCGGCACGAAAACGCCGAGCCTGATCAGCGGCCGGCCCTAGGCATCGGGCAAGCCGTCGCCGTCGCCGTCGCCGACGCCATCGCCACGCACACGATGGCTGATGGCGCGGACTGGCGGGACCAGGTAATCCGCTCGGGTGTGGACGGATGGATGCCCAAGCCAGCCGGTTCCCTCGACTCAGGGGTGCAGACGTCCGTCGAGCACCACGGTCCAGAGGTCGGCCAGTGAGCACAGAGAAGCTGGAAGCAACCTTTCTGCATCAGAAAACAGGCGGAAAGGAGCGCGAACAGCACCTTAACCAGCGGCGGGACTAGCTAACGGACTAGCTTTCCGAGGCAAAACCGGACTGCCTCGCGGACCTTCAAGTCGGCCAGCTTCGCCGCCAGGATTGACAGTCAGGCGGCCCGGGCCGGTGCGTCAACACCGACCCAGGCCTTGATCCTCACCCTTACGCAGAAGGGCGAAGACCCATGGCGAACCCTACCCAGCCGCACCCGGACCCCTTGTTCCGGGCCGAACTCGATAACGGGCAGATCGTCGAAGCCGACGGCAGCACGGTCGCGGACCCGGCCACCGACAGTCAGGTCCCGGCCGTCCTGCTCCGGATGACACCGGCCCGAGCCCACCTCCTGTCCCACATCGTCGACGACTGGTGCCGCATCGCGCTCGTGTTCGCGACGCTCCGGTCGGCCGAGGTAACCGAGCGGGCTCTGGCCTGGACGCTGGAGAACGGCGCCGCCGCGCTCGGCGACGACGAGGCCCGGCGCTGTCCGCGCAGCCACCCAGATGCGCCGTCGGCGGCGCAACGGCTGGCCGCCTTGAGCGTGCTGCGCGAGCGCGAGCCCGGCATCACGCCGGTCCAGGCGATCGCGGTGATCGACGCCGCTGCCCGCTGGCTGGCCGAGAACGCGGGCGAGGATCTGGCCCAGGCGCTGCTCCAGGTTGTGTGCCGGGACGCGATCACGGCGAACTTCGTCTACCTCGCGTTGATCGAACAGGCTGGTAATGGCCAGTGACCCAGCCGGTCCGGCGCAGGTTCCCCGGCCGTAACGACCAGGTGTCCTGTGCTCGCGCGTTCGTCAAGGACATCCTCGGCGACTGCTGCCCGCAACTCGACGAAGCCGTTCTGCTCACTTCCGAGCTGTGCACCAACGCCTTGCAGCACTCGGAGTCCCGGAACGGCGGCGCGTTCGAGGTCACCGTTTACCGTGGACCTTGCTCGCTGCGGATCGAGGTTCGTGACGACGGCTCTGCCAGCACACCCGCCCCGAAATCAGTCGACACCAGCTCAGAAGACGGGCGAGGCATGGAGATCGTCGCCTGCCTGGCGTATCGCTGGGGTCAGCGCGGCGACGAATACGGGCGCTGCGTCTACTTCGAACTCCGCTGGACCAACCCCGGAGCGCGCGGCGGATCGGGCGGGTCATGATCCAGCTTGCCGGGACTGGGTTGCTGGCTGATGACTTGTATCTGCTGGCGCATGATGACGTTTCCGGCCGGCCGTTCTTGCAGCCGCGGGCGCTGGGGCTCGGGCTGGCTGGCGGGCTGCTGGCTGAGCTGGTGCTGGCCGGCCGGGTCCGGGTTGTGCCTGATGTGGTGGTGGCCGACCGGGCGTTGCCACGGGATGAGCTGGCGTGCAACGTGGTCGGGCTGCTGCTGAGCGAGCGGGACCAGCACGAGGTGGGCGAGTGGCTGGCGTACCTGTCCCGCAGCGCGGCTGAGGGTGTGGCACTGCGGCTGGCGGGGTCGGGGTATCTGGTGCGGGCGCCGGGGCGGCGGTGGGGACGCGGGGGCCGATGGGTGCCGTCGGATTCGGATTGCGCGTTCGCCCCATTGATCCGGGTACGGGCAGTGCTCGACGCTGCCCGTCAGCCAGCGGCATCAGACGTGGTGCTGGCTGGCCTGGCGGTCGGATGCGGCCTGGGTTCGCGGGTGCTGCCGCTCGGGCCGGCGGGCGGGCGGGCACAGCTAGAGACCGCTGTGCGGCAGTTAGGCCCGGACCTGCGGGCGCTGATAGCCCAGGTGCAGGCCGGGGTCGACAGCGCGGTGCTGGCGCAGCGAATGTGATGAGTAAATCCACCGAAATACAGGGAGGTATCCGATGTCGCAGATCGGTGCGCGGCGGTCCAGGGCGGGCGGGTTGTCGCGGGCGCTGGCCAGGGACCGGCTCGGGGTGCTCGCGGTGCTGTTCTTCGTCCTGGCCGGGGTCGCGCCGTTAACGGTGGCGGCCGGGGTGATCCCGACCGCGTACCAGACCACAGGGCTGACCGGGATCCCGGCCGCGTTCCTGGCCGTCGCCGTCATTCTCGGGATCTTCGCGGTCGGGTACGTGGCGATGGCACGGCACATCCAGAACGCGGGAGCGTTTTACGCGTTCATCTCGCAAGGGATCGGCCGGGTGTTCGGAGTGGCGGCCGCGCTGGTGGCGTTGCTGTCGTACTCGTTCCTCCAGGTGGGCTTGTACGGGGCGCTCGGCCCGGCAGCCGCCGCCGAGGCAGCGGCGCATCTGGGCGTGCACGCGTCGTGGTGGGCGTGGGCGCTGCTGGCCTGGGCGATCATCGCGGTGCTCGGGCAGCTACGGGTCGACATCACCGGGCGGGTGCTCGGCGTGCTGCTGACCGCTGAGCTGGCCGTGATCGTAGCGGAAAGCGTTGCCGGGCTGGCGCACCCGGCAGGCGGGAACCTTAGCTTCGCGACGCTATCGCCGGCCGGCCTGACCAGCGCCGGGGTCGGGACGTTCGGGGTACTGGCAGTGGTGGCCGTGCTCGGGTTCGTTGGATTCGAGCAGGCGCCCGTGCTAGCCGAAGAGGCGCGGAACGCGCGGCGCACGATCCCGGTGGCCACGTTCCTGGCTCTCGGGCTGATCGCCGTGGTCTATGCGGGAGCGAGCTGGGCGATGGCCGTCCACGCGGGCACCGCCCATGTTGTGGCCGCGGCGGCTCAGGAAGGGCCTGGGCTGTTGTTCGGCCTGGGCGGGGGCGCTTTGTCGCAGGCGGCGCAGTTGCTGTTCCTGACGTCGCTGTTCGCGGCGGCGCTGGCGTTCCACAACGTGGTCTGGCGGTATGTGTTCGCGCTGGGCAGGGAGAACGTACTGCCGGCGGCGCTGGGCCGGACCGGCGCCAACAACATTCCCAAGGCCGCGTCCTTGCTGCAGAGCGCGACCGGGCTGGCGGTGATCGTGTTTTACTCTGCCACCGGGCAGGACCCTATGTCGAGGTTGTTCTTCTGGCTCGGCACGTCCGGGGGATTCGGCATCATGCTGCTGCTCGCGGTCACTTCTGTCGCCGTGGTCGCTTTCTTCGCGCGGGGCAGCCGGGGCGAAACCGCGTGGCGGCGGCTGATCGCCCCGCTGCTGTCGGCCGGCCTGCTGCTGACGATCGTCGTGCTCGCGGTCCGCAACTACGCCATCCTGCTCGGCGTCCCGCCCGGCGACGCGGCTGCGTGGGCGTTCCCCGCCAGCTACGCTGCCGTGGCCGTGGTCGGCCTGGGCTGGGGGCTGGTGCTCAAAGCTCGGAGGCCTGAGTTGTATTCCGTGATCGGGTTCGGTGCACAGGCGGTCACCACCAGGCTGGCTGCGGATGCCGAGGAGGGGTCGCGGTGATCGGGGTCATCCGTGCTGAACCCGGTGACGCGGCGGCGCTGAGCGCGGTCATCGCGGAGGCGTTCTTCGACTTGCCGCCTTCTCGGTGGCTGATCAGCGACGAGGCCAGCCGCCGCCGTATTTTCCCCGCCTATTTCCGGATTTTCGTCGAGCACGCCCTGGCAAACGAGGTCGTGCACACCACGCCCGACCGCGCCGCTGCCGCGCTATGGCTCTCGATGGGTGAACTGTCGGTTCCGGCACCGGACAATTACGCCGAGCGGCTGCGAGAGGTCACCGCCCCGTGGACGTCGCGGTTCATCGAGTTCGACGCCGCGCTGGAAAGCCGGCACCTGATCGGGGCCGCGCACCACCACCTGGCGCTGCTCGGCGTCCGGCCCGGCCAGCAAGGCCGCGGTATCGGCACCGCTCTGCTACGCGCCCACCACCGGCTGCTCGATCAGGCCGGGGTGGCCGCGTATCTGGAAGCCTCCAGCCAGCGCACCCGGCGGCTGTACGAACGGCACGGGTACAGCGACCTCGGCCCGCCTATCTGCCTGCCCGACGGTCCGCAGATGTTCCCCATGATCAGGCAGCCACATCCGGCGGCTCCTCGCCCCGGCAACGCGACTGAGCTGGGCGCGCAGGCCGCCGACAGCGATCGGCAGGAGTTCCGGTGAGCACCAGCACGCGCGGCACCCGGTCGCCGGGCCCTTACTTCGAGGTGCTTTCCGGCTGGCTGCCATCAGCACAGCAACTGCAGGATGCGGGCCTGCCCGACGCGCCGTTAGCGGCGGTCAAACTCGACGTCGCGCGGATCAGGCCAGGAGGAAAATGGCATCCGGTCTCGCCCGGCGCGACGCTTGCGGGCTGCGTTCGAGTCCGGCGCGCCGTAGCCGACGGCCGCCCGCTGACCCGCCGCCAGGCCGGGTTGCTTGCCGGGCTTGAGCTGTGCCGGGCCTGCACCACCCAGGTGCGGCCGCACGGCCGGGCAGCCGCATACCTCGATCTCGCCCGGCACATCATCACCGCCAGGGCCTGGACCCAGGCACTGGAGCAAGCCGCCCCGTCAGCCGACTGGCCAGCATGCCTGCGGTGGACAGCGCGCACGCCGTTCACCGACGAGAACGTGCTGGCGCTGATCGAAGCCCTGGGCGGTGACCCGGGATGGGAGCCGGCGCGGCAGGCGGGTGCGGCCGCCTGGCAGCAACTGCGGGACCGCGCTGATGCCGCGCAGGAATGGGCGCGGGTGGCTGCGGGACCGCCTGGGCTGCGCGTTCATGCCGCGGTCGCGTGCGCACTGGTCGCGGCGCAGCAGGACACCGTGATGGAGAACGAGCTGATCGGCGCCATCTCGTCCTCGAAGCTGCCATGGCGGAGCGTGCCCGTGCCGAATCAGGCATGGGGTGCCGCGTCCCGGGCCTGGGCCGAGACGATCTGCCTGGACGCTGACCCCGCCGCGGCCAGAACCGCGCTGGCCGACGCGGTCGAGCAGATCTACGCCACGGCACAGGTTCGTGACATCGCGCTGCTGCCGGCTGCGCCTGCATATTCCGGCGATGAGTTCAGCTCGCCAGCGGAGTGGGCGCACGCCGAGTACCAGGCCGTACGCGCAGTAACGACCCGTCGCTGGCACAGGCGGCTGGAAGCTGCTCTGGCCGAGGTACATGATCAGGCCGATGAAGCGACTGGCCAGTGGCGGCTCCTGCTGATCATGGGCTGGCCGCCGGCCGCCGAACGAGACCGGGAACTGGCCTACCTCGCTCACTACCCCGAACTCCTCCGGACCCCTCAGGTACCCACGCCGGCCAGCGGCTCCGAATGCCCATCGCGGGCGATCGTGCTGCTTCATGTCCCCGGCTTCGCCGCCAGGCACGCGGTCGCGCACCAGAGTCCGAACCTCACCGCCACCATGGGAACCCAGGTCGTCGCAGGCTCAGTTCCGAGCCCGGACCAGGTAAGCGCCCTGCTCCGCTACGCCGCAGCGATCCACGGCCGACAGCACCTGACGGAGGCTAGCGCTGCACTCGGATCGTTCCAGGAACTAGGACAGTAGGCCCCGTGTCACCGGCTCATGGAGAGTGGCACCGCCTGGTATCGGTGCGGCTCGGCCCGGCCCAGGTGAGGTTCCCCACGATACGGGCGGGCCGGTGACGGCGCTGCGGCCGTATCAGGCCGAGGCGGTGGAGGCGATCATCGCCGGGCTGCGGGACGGGGGCCGGGGCCAGGTGCGGATGGCGTGCGGGACCGGCAAGACCCTGGTGGCGGCACGGGCCGCGGCCGAGGTCGCCGGGCGCGGCGGGGTGGTCGTGCTGCTGGTGCCCTCGATCGCGCTGGCCGCGCAGATGATCAGGGCGTGGCCGGCGGGATGCCCGGTGGACCACGTGTTCGCGGTGTGCTCGGACTACACCGTCGCAGGCGGCGGCGTGCGGGCGGCGGATCTGGCCGTGCCGGTGTCGACCGACCCGGAGGTGATCGCCAAGTGGCTCGCGGACACGGCGGGCCGGGTGCTGGTGGTGGGGACCTATGACTCGGCGCACCGGCTGGCGCAGGCGCTGCGCCGGGCCGGCCAGGTCGCCGAGCTGACGGTGTGCGATGAAGCGCACCGGCTCGCCGGCGCCGCCGATAAGGCCACCGCGGCCATCCTGGCCCCGGACGTGATGCCCGAACGGCGGCGGCTGTACCTGACCGCCACGCCCAGGGTCGGGACCGGGATCTCGGCGGGCGGCGAGTTGCTGGTCGCCTCGATGGACGATGAGGCGGTCTTCGGCCCGGTGCTGCATGCCTACTCGTTCCGGCGCGGGATCGCCGACGGGTGGCTGAAGGACTACCGGATCGTGATCGCCGCCCTGGCCGACAGCCAGGTCCGCCAGCTGCTGGAGGGCAATCCCGGCCTGGTCGGCGAGGGCGGCGTGCCGGTGCGGATGGCCGCCGCCCAGGCCGCCCTGGCGATGACCGCCGCCCGGTTCGGGCTGCGCCGAACCCTGGCGTTCGTGCCCCGGATCGCCCAGGCCCGCGAGTTCGCCGCCACCTTGCCCGCGACGGTGGGGCTGCTGCCGCAGGGACAGCGGCCAGGCGGGCCGGTCGTGGCCAGGTTCGTCCACGGCGAGATGAGCAGCGCCCAGCGCGAGATGGTGCTGGACCGGCTGCGGCACCCCCCGCAGGGCGGCTGGTCGGTGGTCGCCAACGCCCGCTGCCTGGGCGAGGGCGTGGATGTGCCCGCCATCGACTCGGTGCTGTTCGCCGCGCCGAAAACGTCCGTCATCGACATCGTGCAAGCGGTCGGCCGGGCGCTGCGCCGCCACGACGACGCCGGGACCGCCACCATCATCGTGCCCGCCCTGCTCCCCGACTCTGACGGCGACGCCGCGGCCGGCCAGGGTGACGGCGGGCGGTTCGAGAACGTGCTGCGGGTGATCCGGGCGCTGTGCGCCCACGATGATGCCCTCGCCGCCGGGCTCGGCGATGCCCGCGCCGCGCGAGCCAGCACTGCCAGCGGGCGAGAACCCGGGCTGCCCGGCCAGATCGTGGTGCACGCCCCGCCCGGTACCGTCGCCCAGGCCCTTCAGGCGCTGCGCATCCGCATCGTCGACGGTGCCACCCCGGCCTGGTACGAGGGCTACGGCCACGCCCGCGCCTGGCAGCAGCAGCACGGGCACCTGGGCATCCCGACCGCTTACATCTGCGAAGGCGGGTTCCGGCTCGGGTCCTGGCTGAGCAGCCAGCGGGTGCTGCGCAACAGGGGCCAGCTCGCCGCCGACCGGAGGGCAGCCCTCGACGAGCTGGGCATGATCTGGGACGTCCTGGACGAAGCCTGGATGCAGGCCTACCAGGACGCGTGCGCCTGGCACGACCAGCACGGCCACCTGGAGGTACCCGCCGATGTCCGCACCGCCGACGGCACCGGCCTGGCAGCCTGGCTGGCCAGCCAGCGGTCAGCGTGGCGCTACGGCACGCTCGCGGCCGACCGGATCGCGCTGCTGGAGAAGATCGGCGCCGGGCAGGACGCCGGCCAGGAGCGGTGGATGCGCCGTTACCGGCAGCTCGCCGACGCTCTGGACAGCTGCGGCGGGCAGCGCTACCTTCCGCCCGGCTGTCCCGAGGCGGTCTGGCTGGAGAACCAGCGCGCCGCGCACCGCACCGGCAAACTGAGCGCGGACAAGATCACGCTGCTGGAGAACGCCGACATCGTGCTCCGCCGCGCCGACATGTGGCACTCCGCCTATGAAGCGCTGGCCGGATTCCACGCCGCCCACGGACACACCCGGGTCCCCCGGCGAACCCTCACCCCGGCCGGGATCGACCTCGGCGCATGGGTCACCTCCCAGCGTGCCCGCAAGGCCCGGCTCACCAGCGAGCAGATCCGGCTGCTCGACCAGATCGCGTTCTGCTGGAACGCCCGCGAGGACACCTGGCACGCCCGATACCAAGAAGCGGCCGACTTCAAAAACCAGCACGGCCACCTCAACGCCACCTTCCACACGCCCCTGGGCGCATGGCTGTACCAGCAACGCAAGAAACACCGCACCGGCCGGCTCACCAGCCAGCAGGAACAGCTCCTGAACAACATCGGAGCCCTCAGCGACCCGGCGGACGGCACCGGAACATGACACCTCAGATACACGGGGCAGCGCTCGCTCCTCGCCTCACCCGCCCTGGGCGCCCGGAGTTAGCCACTCCGATCCGTGTCCGCGATCCGCCCGGCGTTCAGGTCGGTAACCAGATCGCTCAGCGTCGCCACCGTCCGCGTTGGCGCGTCCTCAGGCAGTGAGCCCGCGATCATCAGCTCTCTCGGCCTCAGGATGTAACCCCACGGCCCCCGCCGCACCCACACCGTGATCAGTCCAGCCTCAGATGCAGGCGCGATGTCGTTATCAAGCCGGTCCCCGACGTACGCGATCTCGTGCCGCTCATGCCCGGACACGGCGACAAGCTTGTCGAAGAACCCAACGTTCGGCTTGCCCACCCCCCATTCATCCGATGTCGCCAGCGCGTCACATGGCAAATGCAGCTCCCGCAGGAACCGCCCAGCCCGTTCAGTCTGGTTCCCCGCGACCCCCACGAAGTACCCGGCCTGCTGCAAGGCGGCCAGGCACGGCCGCGCATCGGGGTACAGGTCATGCCCGTTGAGAAACTCCCCGATCCCGGCATCGAGCCGGGCCTGCCGTTCCTTCTCCAGATCGAACCCCGGCCGGAAATGCTGGAACACCTCCCGGTAATCCCCGCCCCGCGCGATCACGGCCCCGAACACCGCCGAGAACGTATGCCGCGGTATCCCGAGCCAGTCCGCCCAGGTCCCGTACTCCCGGCTCTCATCGATCAGCGTCTCGCCAACGTCGAACCACACCGCGCGGATCGCCACCGCCCCATCCTTCCCTGTGCAGTCAAAGCACCGCGAGCTGCTCGTCCAGCGCCCGCACCGGCGTCGAGCCGGCCCACTGCTCCACCGACCGGCGGAACTCCCGCAACCGCCCCAAGCCCACGGCATACCCAGCCCGGCGCAGCGAATCCGCGGCCTCGCCCGCGCTCGCGCACGCCTCGTCCAGATCCCCGCCCGCCAGCTCCACGGACGCGATGTCGGCGAGGAACACAGCCTTCTGCTTCACCGCCGCCCGAGCCAGATGCCCAGCAGCGTCGGTCAGCGCCGACTTCGACGCCTCGAACTGCCCGTCCCGCAGCAGCGCATACCCCGCGAACCCCGACAGCCGGGCCGAGTCGTAGTAGTCAAACCACGGCAGATCCACGATCAGCCCCGGACTGGCCAGCCTCTCCCGCGCCCGGTCAATCGCCGCCCGCGCCTCGGCATGCGTCCCAGCATCGGCCCGGATCTCCGACTCCACCGCCGACAACCAGGACGCAAGGCGGCCGTCGGGATGCTTGTTCACCTGGCTCGTCGCGGCCCGCAGGTAGTCCAGCGCCGCGCTGTAACAGAACTCGGCGGCCGGGATGAACGCCACGTGCCCGAGCGCCGCCGCGGCCTGCAGATGATCGTTCGCCTCCCGCGCCGACTCCAAGGCGAGGTTGTAGAACCCGCGCGCCGCGAGCGAATCTTTCAGGTCGAAGAACGCCAGCCGCCCGGCCAGTGTCGCCACCCGGGCCCGGTTCGCGAACAGCTTCCGCCGCAGCTGCGCCGAGGCGCCCTGCCGGAGGAAGTCGCGCAGTGTTTCCAGGTGCGCCACGACCGGCGTCATCAGCACGGCCGGCGCCGTGGAGTGATACAGCGCCTGGTACCGGTCGGCTAGATGGTCCAGGTCCTGCACGTCGCTCGGGGTCGCCTTGCCCGACCGGGTCGAGTCCCGGTCAAGCGCGGGCACCACGCCCGCGGTGGTCGCGAGACCCATCAGCTTCAAAAGCGCACGCCGCTGCATGAGCTCGTCCTTCCATACATCGAACATCCGTGGCTGCAAGATCGACCCGGCGGCACCGAGCTGGTCCAGCAGTGACGCGGCACCGCCGAGCATCTCGATCAGCGAATTGCCGTCGACGTCGCCGCGCACGGCGGCCTCGGCCGGGGCTGAACCGCCTAGACCGAGGTCGTGAGCGTCCACGCTGAACACCTCGGCCAGCATGTCCCGGTACAGCGGGGTCGGCCGCTTCTGGCCGCGCTCCCACTTGGAGACCATGTCGGCGTTGACGCCCACCCGCTCGTGTCGGCGCAGCCACGCCATCCGCGCGACCTGGTCCGCCACGTCCTGCTGAGTCCAGCCGCGCTCTTCGCGTAAAGCTCTGAGCTTCGGCCGAGTGCTCGTCATCGCCAGTCGCTTCCTTCACGTTCAGCCTGATCAGCTAACAGTCCCGAGCCTAGGCAAGCGGTCACCAGCCCGCTAGGCGGACTACCAACCGGACTAGTACGGGCCTAGTCCGCAGACCCCCTAGCCAGTCCGTTCCCGCCGTTTGATGAGTGCGCCAGGAAATGCACCACTCACAACGGAGCCCAAAGTGATTCTCATCGCACTCACCGCCGCTGCCGTCACGGCGACTGCCGTAGCGGTCGTTCTCATCACGGTAGTGGTCAGCGTCCGGGGCGAAGACCGCCACGGCGAGCTACCCCACCACGCCCCCACTCTCATCACCCGATGCGTCCGCAGGCTCACCGGCCTGCGCATCTGCCAGCCCGGCGAAACGGTATTAGACCAAACACCATTCAGGCAGAAAGCAGCCAGCCGCGTTGACCGCGCCGATCCAGCTAGCTCACCGCCGAAGGTGACCGGCGAGCCATCCAGCGCCGAGCCCGGCAACCGGAGATCAGCATGAGCCCGGCCCGCGAGCGCCCGGCCACGGGTCAGCTCGCGCTGGAAGACCCGGTCGAGCACCGGGTGGCAGAGCTCTCAGCGTCGCTGCTGCGAGCTGTGATGATCACCTACGGCGAGACCCAGGAAGAATTCGCCGCCCGCGCCGGCGTTGCAGCCGAAGTCGTTGCCGATGCCCTGGGTGGAACGTGCCCGGCCTGGGCACTGCCCTACGACGAGTTCACGGCGATAGCGGACGCGGTCGCGGCCATATGGCCCAGCGCAGTCTTCGAGACAGCCGCTGCCTGCGACCTGCTGCTGACCTGCGTCCTCAACGGCGATCACGTCATGGCCACCGACGTGCTCACCGACCCATGCACCCAAGACCTCGCGCGAGCGCTGCTCAGGACGGCCATCACAACCGACGTGCAGGACTCCCTGCTGCCCGAAGACCTGATCACGCTGCTGGCCGACCGGGCCGCGGCGCTGGCCGACTCCGGATCGCCGGATGCGTGGGTCGGCGCGGAACTTCTCGTCGCGTGCCCAAGGAGGCAGTCATGACCGGGCAGTTCGGGCGGCCAGCCCAAGACAAGACGGTCAAGCCCGTGATGTGCCGAATGGACGCCAACGGTACGGCCTGGCGGATGCGATCCCTCGTCGCGATGGGCCACGACGCCACCAGGATCGCGCGGGCACTGCACGTCACCCCGTACGTCGTTCAGCGCCTTGTCCGCGGCGAAAGCAAAACCGTCACCGTCGCCTTCCACCTCCTCGCTTGCCAGCTCTGGGACGTCTGGTGGGACAAGACCCCGCCCGAACGAACCCCAGCCGAGCGGCGGGCAGCGACACTGGCCCGCCACCAGGCCCAGCGCCACGACTGGCCCGCCGCCGCAGGCCTCGACGAAGACCACCTCGACCGGCCCGGCTACCAGGCCTCATGCCGCTACCGCCCCGCCACCGGCACCGGCATTGCCCCTGACTTCACCCCGCACCAGGCCAGCCAGCCGAAGATGAGGCGGATCGCATGAGCACCGACCCCGCCGACCAGCGGCGGGCCGCCCGTAACCTGGCCCGCCGCGCCACCCACGACCTAGCCCGCGCCGCCGGAGCCCAGACCATCACCCGCCCGACGTACCCAGGCGCGCACACCACCGTGCCCGACGTTGACCCGCTGGCCGGGCTCACCGCAAGCCGACGGCTCGAACTGGCCGCCAGCGAGCAGGCCGCCAGCTACGTCCGCGCCGCCCGCGAAGCCGGCCACACCTGGCACGACATCGGCACCGCCATGGGCCTGGTTCCTGGTGGCGACGCCCAGCAAGCGGGCGAGACCGTCGCCGAAGCCGCGTTCACCTACGCCGCCGGGCACCCGGACACCGAGCACGCCCGCCGCTACGGCCGCTCGGTCACCTGGACCTGCGGCTCCTGCGACCGCGCCATCAGCGACCACGGGCTCAGCAACGGTCCCGCCGACGACGAAGTCGGCCACACCGACAACTGCCCGAGACTCGCCGCCACCGTCGACGCCTGGGACGCCGAATGGGGCGCCATCGAAGCAGACTGGGAAGCAGGCCAATGACGTCCGGAGCTAACGAGGCATCAGCTCATCTACCTGCGCTGCACGACGCGCTGGACAGCGCAACGCTGGCCGCGCTCGCCGTCGAGCGCGGTGACCGCGGCCAGGCACAGAATGCCTTGCTGGAAGCATCCGCCGCCGCCGCGTCGGCCTTCCCGGCGGGCAGCCGCGAGGCCGAAGCGCTCAGCATGATCTTCACCGCGATCGATCGTGCGGCGACCACGCCTGAGCCGCGATGGGACGTAGCCCCCGCTCACATCGACGGGCCCGAACTGGGCGGCTGGTGAAACGGCTCACGAACGTCGCTTGCCGGAACGTATCGTGCAGCCGATTATGGCTATAAGGTCGGGCGATGATTGCGAGGTTCGTGGTGCTAATCGCGGTTATCGTGGCGGCGGTGCTGGTATTAGCGGTGGCGGCCGGGCCTCCGATGCATTGTCAGGCACCAATCGCCAAGCCGCCGTTCCGAGGCTGCAGGCACGTAGTGTACGGGTTTTTCGGCCGGTGCCGGAATCATGGATCGCAGCCGGGACGGCGGGTGATAGCCGTTCTGGGCGGTCAGCAGTTGCTATTGCGCCGGGTGTGCACCAGTTGTGGCTCGCCGTCTGTGTTTTGCCGCGCGAGGGATACTGGCAAGCCGTTCCTAGGCTGCAGCAGGTTTCCGTCTTGCAAGAAGCCGCGGTGGCTGGGCGGTTAGCGGCGAGAACCGATGCGGGATCGTCCTGTGATCACGATCGAGCCGGCGGCGCGGTCGTGCAGGCACTGGCGCGCTGGATCCCAGAGCAGCCAGGCGAGGTTCCGCAGGATCAGCGGCGGCCACAAGAGCTGCGCGCTGACTGTCAAAGCCCGCCGGATGGTGTCCGGGCGGCTGAGCCTTCTGCCGTCCCAGACTGATACGGCTTCGATCTGAGTTATCCGCTTGCCGGGCGTTCCGCTAGTGAGGGCCGTCAGCGGCTCGTAGAGGAGCGCGAGCGGGGCCGCGACCGCGAGCGCGGAGATCAGCACAGAGACGCCGGCAGTGCGAGCGACGATATAGCCCGCGGCGGCTGGCACGGCCGTCAAGGCGATGTCGATCAGCCGGGCAGCTATCCGTCTGGGGCGAGAGGCTAGGTCTGCCCAGTTGGCCCGCCAGCCCGCCGCGGCTGACGCCCGGGTTGACCCGAGCGGTGGCATGCCGAGCGCCGCCGGCGGCCTTGCCGCTGGTCGTGCTGTGGTTCCGCTGCTGACCAGCTCGTGGCCCGTGGAGAAGCTGAAGTAGTAGTGCTTCCTTTTCTTGCGCTGGTGGAGGTAGAACAGCTCGTGATGCTTGCATGCCGGGCAGTGCTGCCATATGCAGTAGGGCGTCAGGTCGACGGCGAAGTCCAGGCTTGTCCCGTGATAGGCGAGCACGCTGGCTTCATCGAATAGGACGGGGCTGCTGATCCGTCTTGACGGGAATGGCTCGGCTGGGCCGGCAAGTACGTCGACTTCAGCCTGGTATGACGACCCTCGTGCCTGGCAGGTGAGGATCCGTCCGAGCCTGATCTGGGTGAGCGGTGCGACGGCATCGAGGATGGCAGAGGCGCCCGGGCCGAGTTCGTTCATCGCGGTGAGGCGGTCCGGGCGGAGTCGTGGCTTGCCGCCGTGGGCGTACACGTTGCGTATCGGGTTGTAGTTTTCCAGTGCGGGCAAGGCCGCGTTCGCGGCCAGGCGGATCGCGCGAGCGATCGGGTCGTGCGGCTGGTCTCTCATCGCCTTGACTGCTGACCGGATCATCGTGATCCAGGTGCCGAGCGCAATCCCGGAAGGATCAAGCTTCTTCTCCCAATTCCGGACGCCATCAGGGCAGATCGAGTGGGCCTGGCACCATCCCAGGGCCAGCACGCCGAGTGTCACGGCTGTTAGTTCCACGAAGTGCTGAGCATCGTCGATTTGGTCGGCTGGGTTTTCGGCGATGGATAAGAGCCTTGCTGGATAAGCGATGGGGAAAGGGTACTGATCTAGCTTGTTCCCGGCCACGTGCAGCCTCCCAGCGCGCCTCACTTTGAGAACACCACGCCGTAAGGAACTGGGCAATACGTCCTGCGCCTTCGGGAGGTCACGTTTGGCGCGCTGCGCGAGAGTCAAGGACGGCCGAATATGCCGAGGCTGCTAAATGTCGGCGTTTGGTGGTCTGGTAGACGTTGCTCTGTTGCTACGCCTGGGTGGCGCGGAGATCGGGCAGGGCGAAGAGGTCGGTGCCTTCGCGCAGGTGCCTGATCAGGAACTGCGCAAGAGCATCCGGTTTCAGGTCGATCCGCTCTAGTGCTACGGCGGTCAGCGGGACGGGCTGGAGCTGGTATTCGCCGCGAGCGGGATCGTTGAACTCCGGTCCGCTGCGGTCGGCGGCGTTGGCGGACCAGGAGCGTGCGCGGGCGAGGTAGAAGTACTGGCGGTCACTGCCGTGGTCGAGCGTGTACATCAGGCTGTGAATGTCGGCGGTCGCGGCGATCTCCTCGCGCAGTTCCCTGGCCAGCGCTGTCTCCTGGTTCTCGCCGTCCTCGACGCCGCCGCCGGGCAGGACCCAGTACGGTTCCTGGCCTGGTCGCACTCGGCGGATGGTCAGCAGGTCACCGTCCGGCGTGATCAGCAGGGCGCGGACGCGAATGGTCATGGTGCTCCTTCGGGTGGCTTCCATTCCCGTCGCGGATGCGAGGCTCGGCTGGCGAACCAGTATCGCCGGCCGGGCAGGGGGTGACCGGGACGGTGGCGCACCAGCCGGTCAGGTTCCAGGCGGGGTTCGACAGTTCGGCGAGCTTGGCCAGGCATGCTATCGCGTGGGGGCCGCTCATCTGCCGCAGGGAGATGACTCCGAGGATGCGGAGCGCGAGGAACGGCCGGAGCCGGGCTGTCACGTCGCCGCCGGGTGCCAGCGCTGTCCCGAGGTCGCCGGCGAGCCGGTGCAGCAGCGTGCTGAGCGCGGCGTGCCGTCCTGCGCCTGTCTGCCAGGTGCTAATGATTTCGACCGAGCGGGTTGTGACGCGCAAGTGGCCGATGACCGGGGTGGCTATCGGCGGGACCGGGGCCCGAAGTGTGCGCGCGTACACGCCGGGCTGGTAGGCGGGCACTAACCAGCCGCCCATGCCTAGCAGGTACCACAGGAAGTTCGCGGTGTCGCTGGCGAGGGCGTTGCGCCCGGCGTGCTCGAAATCCAGCCAGCACAGCGGCTGGCAGATATTTGGCTCGGTGACGTCGCCTTGCGTGATGGCGGTTACCCAGCGGGTGTGCCTGGCTAAGGCTGAGCGCAGTTCTGGGAGGTCTACTGGCCAGCCCGGTCCGGCTTTCCGCCCGTCGGCGACCAGCGTCCGGGTGGCAAGATCAGCCGGGCCGAGCCGCTGCCCATCAACCACCCAGGTCGGCTGAGGCGTGTGGGTGTACCAGCGGTCCAGCCGCCCGCGTGGAGCCAGCCGCGCTGCGTGCAGGTCCGGCACGCATTCGTCGAGCGTCCTGGTTGCGCCGGTTGCCTGCGCGGCGGCCAGCAGGCTGTCGCAGACCTGGTTGACCAGTGCCGGTACTGCGGGCAGGTGACTATGGTCGCGGTCAGCGGTGTTGATGCAGTCGGCGAGAAGGCTCACGCAGCGCCCCGAGGCGAAAACATCTTCGTACACGATCTCGCATCCGTCGATGGCCTGCCGGGTACCCACTAGCCGGGGGACGGGCATTAGTTCCGCCACCATCCGCTGGCCGGCCAGCTCGCGGCGAGCCTGATCACGGGGCAGGACTTTGCGGAAGGTCCCGTCCGGCGCGTGGTAATGCCGGGCCGCGGTCACCGCGGAGTGCCCGGCCTGGCGGCAGGCAGGGTGTCCAGCCACCATGCCAGTACGGCATGGGCGAGCTGGACGGCGGCCTGGTCCTCGTGGCGAGCCGCTGCCACTACACCAGCGGTCAGGCTGGTAAAGGACGCCGGGAACCGGTCGAGGATCGCGTGGAAAGCTTCGGTATCGCCGGGGTGTTCTTCGCCTTCGGCGCGCAGCCCGACCTTTGCGACCAGGGCCGTCACCTTGTACAAGGATCGGAGATCGAGTTCGGGCCTGAGAAGCTGCCGGCGGATCTCGATCGCGGCCGCTACCCCATCGGCCAGGCTGGCAAATGCGTCAGTCTCTTGATCGGGGCGCGGCAGCGCCAGGTTTTCGGCATGCCACAAAACCGGGAGGACCCCGGTGCCGATCAGCCTGAAGGTGTGCAGCAGCCGCGGCGTGACCGCCCCCGCCGCGCATTCGGCGGCCGACAAGATCGTGAATCCGAGCTTGACGCCGCCGAGCTGCCCGGCAAGTTCGCCCAGCACTGCTCGCAAACTGCCGAGTACGTCCTGTTCAGCCACCGCCAGCACATCCAGGTCTGACCAGCCGTGCTGGTACTTGCCGCGGGCACCGCTACCAGTCACCGCCAGCAGCGACGCCAGAGGCGCCGCCGGATCGGCCATCCGTGCCAGCAACGCATCGAGGTAGGCGGCGAGCCGGGACGGCAAGCCCAGGTCGGCAACGGCGATCCGCCGTGGCACGGCCCGACGCCAGCGGCTGCTGGCCGCGATGCTGTCCAGGGTGCGGCAGAGCGCTAGGCGCGGGCCGTTGTTGTCGATCACCACGTCGGCAAGCTCGCGGATACGCTCGGCACCCCGGGAGCGCTTCACAGCGTCCCGTTCGCGGACGTCCGCCGGTCCCGCCGTGCTTCTGGCCTCACGCACGCCTGAAGCGGCGTCCAGGTAGACCACCATCAAGTGATCACCGAGCAGCTTGGCCAGTTCGACGGTCACGCCGGCGCGGTGCAGGCTCTCGATCGACACGTGACGCTGGAAGTGGTGGGCCGCGCAGTACATCTCCAGGCCGAGCACCAGGAGTTCGGCGATGCCGACCTCGTCGAGCGCGTATACGTCGGCGATGCCGCACCGCGCGGCGGCGACCTCCAGCAAGTAGCCGATCTTCAGACGGGCATACCCGTGCCGGGTTGCCAGGTAAGCACCCGCCGTGCTTTTTCCCGACTCCGACAACCCGCCCAGGGCCGTCACGTGCACCTCGTGCAAAGCCAGGCCCGGAACAGAAAGGCCGAGCCGGTCGCGCAGCAGCACACGCAGTTCATGCTGCACGTCCAGGATCGGCTGGTCGCCCACCACGATTGTCCGCGCGAACCGGCCAGCGCCAGCCAGCGCATGCAAGTGCTCATTCAGAACACGCTGATAGGCGGCGTACCGCTGGGTGACCTCTCGCTCACGAGCCAGCACCCGCGCCGTCCCCGCCTCCGGCTCGGCCGCGTGTAACAGCAGGACGCCCCACTCGCCAGCACCGGCCCGGTCCATCTCGTCCCGGTATGAGGCCAGCAGTTCCCTGGCCCGCTGGACCGCCGCCTCGTAGCCAAGAAGCTCCCGAACCGCGGCCGTCGCCACGACACTGGCCTCCAGCATCGGCATGCCCCGGTCCACGAGCTGTACCGCGCCCGTGGTAACCGTCGTCGCCGAGCGGGCTAGATAGGACCTGGCCAGCACATCCACGACCTCTTCGATGGCCGCGCGCCCGAACCACCAGTCCGCCAGCCCTCCCGCCCGGGCGTCCTCCCAGCGTGGATCATGCGCGTCTAACGACCCAGCCTTCGCCACGCCTCGCTCGCAGGCCAGCAGCCGGATCTGAGTGCTCTTGCCGACGTTGTCAGGACCACTCACAGCGACCGTAACCACCATCCTTGCCCTCCTCACGCCCGGGCCGCCTCTGGGCGACCCTAATCAACGGCACCGACAACCATCACGAGCCGCGTAACGCCGATCACTGTCCCGGCCCGGCTGCGTTCAAGATCAACTTCCAGCCCGCAGGGCCGTTCCCTGCTGATGTTCGGTTGCCATCGTAACATTGATCTGCATCACCGTACACCTTGGCATTAACTAATGATCATGGTGAAGGCGCCGCGCCCCTGCGGGCGCAGCGGGAGGGGCCGCCACTGAATGGCTGTTGTGCTGAAGATCAACCCGGGGTTCGATGCCTCATACCCGTGGCTGCAGATCGGTACTGGTGATGGCGCGGTGGGTTCTCCGCTGGAGTATTACCTGGCGCCTGCTGACAAGGGCGGCGAGCCGCCGGGCGTGTGGGCTGGGCGGGGCCTGGCGGTTCTGGGGTTCGCGGAAGGCGCGGTGATCGACCGGGCGGTGTTCGAGGCGCTGTTCGGGCAGCATACGGACCCGCGCGATCCGTCGGGCAAGGCCCGATTGGGCCGGGCGGCGCAGCGGTTCGTGCCCGAGGAAGACATCTACCGTGAGCTGGTCGCGGCCGAACCGCATGCCAGCGAGGCGCGCAGGGCAGAGCTGCGGACGCTGGCCAAGGCGCAGGCCCGGCATGCGGTTCCGTTCTGGGATGTCACGGTGTCGGTGTCCAAGTCGGTCACGCTGTTCTATGGCGGGTTGCTGGCCAAAGCTGAGCAGGAACGGCAGGCAGGTTACTCTGCCGACGCTGATCACTATGAACGCCAGGCCGCTCATGTGTGGGAGGCGATCATGGTCGGCAACGCGGCGGCTCTTGAGTACCTCCAGGACGAAGCCGGCCTGACCCGTACCGGATATCACCGAGGAACGGGTGCCGAGACGACGGCTGGGCTGGGTAAATGGGAGCACGCCCGGAACTGGATTGTCGGGTCCTTCCGCCAGCACACCTCCCGCACCGGGGACCCGCAGCTGCATGTGCACAACCTGGTGCTTGCCAAGGTGGTCACCGAGCGGGACGGCCGGTGGCGCAAGCTCGACTCCAAGGCCCTGTACCGGTTCCAGGGAGCGGCGGCCGCGGTCGCCGCGGCCGAGATGGAGGCGGCGCTGACCCACGTCTTCGGGGTGGCGTGGGTGCCGCGCCGGGACGGGCATGGCCGGGAGATCGCCGGGATCAGCCAGGAGCTGATGGACGCGTTCTCCTCTCGCCGTCAGACGATCGTCGGCCAGGCGCGGCGGATCGCGGAGGAACGGCAGCGCGAGCATGGCCGGCGGCCGGACGCGCGGCAGATGTTCCGCATCCAGCGTGATGTCGCGCTGCGGACCCGGCCGCCCAAGCCCGGCGAGCCGCTTGACCTGCGCGCGAAGCTGCTCGAATGGGAGGCCATGGCACGTGACCGGGATGTCGGCGAACTGGCCGCGATCCCGGACGCGGTGGCCAAGGCGGCCCGCCTGGCGCGAGGGCAAGGCCAGTGCGGCGCAGCGTCTGCCGATGAGCTGGCGGCGGAGCAAGCTGGGCCGTCCGCTGAGGTTTTCCGAGTGGCGCGGAGCATCGTTTCGGAGTTCGCGCGGCAGCACGGCCGCGCTCCGGATCAGCCGGAGCTGGCGCGCATTGTGAGGTTCGCCAGGTTCGTGACCCGGCGCGGCTCAGAGGCTGGCCCGCCCGGATCAGGACTGCTCCTGCTCCGCGCCTGGGAGGCTCAGGAGCAGCGCGAGGAGCAAGCTCAGCACCAGATCCGGCGCGACATCGGCCGGGCCCAGACACGCGCGGCCGGGGAGCGTGGCCAAGAGCGCATCCGGGAGCAGGCGAGAGAGCGAGCGCACGAGCAGGAGCGGGTCCGGATCCGGGTTCCCGCCGGCCAGCCCGGCGGTCCTGGCGGCTTGACCGAGGACGAGGCCCGCCGTGTCATGGCTGAGGCTCTGTTTACCGTGCAGGGCAAGATGACCACATGGACCAGGGCGGATCTGATCCGGCATCTCGGCGAGGCGCTGCCGGCCGCTGCGATGGCCGGCCGTGCGGCGCTGGAGGCACTGGCCGACCGCGTGGTCAGTGGCAGGTCGGGGGAGGCGGTGGCGTTGCTTTCTGCTCCGGAATGGCCTCGCGTCCCCGATGGCCTGCGCCGCTCGGATGGGGAGAGCGTGTTCCGGCCGCACGGAGCGGAGCAGTACGCGACCCAGGCTCACCTCACGCTGGAGGAGCAGCTCACGGCGCAGGCTCAGGCGACCGGTGCGCCAAGGGTTGATCCGGATGTCGCGGCGCTGTTGCTCGGCGCTGACCGCGCTGTCTTGGAGGCGCGGCTCCAGCCGGAGATCACGACGGCCGCGGCCATGAGCGAGGTGACGGGGAGCGGGCTGCGGATGGACCAGGCCGCCGCCGCGTTTTTCGTGCTGACCTCGCCCCGCCGCGGGGAGGTGATGATCGGCCCGCCCGGGACCGGCAAGACCAGGACCGCTGTCGAGATGGCCCGGATCTGGACAGCCGCCGGCATGGGACCGGTGGTCGCGCTGACTACCTCCAGCAACGCGCGCAACGTGATCCGCGACGAGGCCGCCAGGCACGATGTTGCGCTGGAGGCGTACAACACCGCCGAATGGCTCGGCCACATCGAGCACGCCCGCGAGTCCCGCCACTCGATCGAGCTGCGGCCCGGGACATTGCTGGCGTTGGACGAGGCGTCGATGATGCCGGTGGCCGACCTGGCTGCCGTGCTGCGCCGCGCCGTCCTGCACGGCGCCAAAGTGGTGGTGACCGGCGATCCGATGCAACTCCAGGCCGTCGAGACCGGCGGCGGCATGACACTGCTCTCCGGAACCCTCGGCCATGTCCAGCTCAGCGAGGCCGGCCGGTTCCGGCACGCCTGGGAGGCCGAGGCGTCGCTGCGGCTGCGCGAGGGCGACGTGACCGTGCTCACCGAATACCAGCAGCACGGCAGGCTCCGCGCTGGCCGGGCCGAGGACATCCTGGAAGACGCTGCCCGCGCCTACCTGCACGACCGGCTCAACGGCCAGCACACCATCCTGATGGCCGCAACCGACGCTATGGCTGCTGAACTCGCCCGGCGGGTCCGGGGCGACTTGATCGCCTGGGGCGTCGTCAGCGGCGGGTCAGCCGTCCGCTTGCGGGATGGCGTTCAGGCGTCGGATGGTGACTGGATCATGGCCCGCAGGAACGCCAACCGGATCGACGCCGGGCAGCCCGGCCGGACGCTGGCCAACCGGGACATCCTGCGCATCACCAGCACTGAGGCGGGCGCTTCCGGGATGCTAGTCGAGGTTAGGCGTCTGACCGGCCGCGATGCCGCCACCGACGGCGAACTGTGGTCGGCTCCGTTCTGGCTCAGCCGGTCCTACCTGCGCGAGGACACGCAACTGGCGTACGCGGTGACGTTCCACGCGGCCGAAGGTCAGACGGTCGATTCCGGAATCGCCGTGTTCACGGGCGGGGAAGACCGGCAGACGGTCAACGTTGCCCTGACCCGCGGCCGGGAACGCAACGAGGCGTGGGTCATCACCGAGTGGCGGACCGCTGACCCGGCGCCCGGCCCCGAGCCCGCTGCTGAGCTAGCCCGGTATGACCGGCTCGCCCGCGAACGAGCCGGACTCGGGCCTGACACCGGGCAGGCCGTCTCCGATGTCGCGACCGCTGAGGAGGTGCTCGGGCAGTGCTTGGCCCGCGACGGACGGCAGCTCTCGGCCACCGACACCCGCGACGCCGCCTGGTCCGACGCTGATCGCCTCGACGTGCTGAACGTCCAATGGCAGGACGTGGTGCGCGAGGCCGCGCAGCGCGACTACCAGGCCGCTGTCCGCGACGCGCTCACCGAGACCCAGGCAGCAGATGCCCTGGACGACCCGGCCGCGACATGGCTGTGGCGATCGCTGCGAGAAGCCGAGGCCGCCGGGCTCGACGGACCCGCCACCCTGCGCCGCGCTGTCGCATCCGGGCCGCTGGAGGACGCCGAGTCGGTCGCGAAAGTGGTCGACTGGCGGATCCGGCAGCAGATCACCGGCATGCCCGCGCTCGCGGCGCGGCCGTGGCTAGAACAGGTACCCGACACCGGGCATGCCGACACGGACCGGTACGCCCGCGAGCTGGCCGCCGCGATGGACGAGCGGCAGCACCGGCTGGGCGAGCATGTCGCCGAGCACCCGCCCGCCTGGGCGCAAGCCCTCGGCCCGGTGCCCGAGCACCCCCTGGACCGGATCGAATGGGAGCAACGAGCCGGTCAGGTCGCCGCGTACCGGGAGTTGTGGGGCTGCACCCATCCGCGCGAGCCGATCGGCTCCCGCCCCGGCCCGCACTCACCGGAAGCCCGCGCTTCGTGGCAGGCCGCTGCCGAAGCGCTTGGTTACCAGCCCGGCAGCCTGCGCGAGCACAGCGACGGCAAACTGTGGGCGTGGCGTTCGGCGTTCACCAGAGAAATGGCCTGGGCGCCACCGTACAAAGGCGACGACCTCGCCATCGTCCGCGCCGAAATACGCCGGACGCAAATCGAGGCAGACCGCGCCCGCCGCAACACCGCCGCAGCCGGCGGCACCGACGAAGCGCGGCAGCGCCTGGCCGACCGGGCAGACATGCTGGCCCGGTGGGAGGACACCGCCCGCGATCTCGCGCACCGGCTGGCTGACGCCCAGGCCGCGTACGACGCCTGGGAACGGGCCACCGCGCCAACCCGGGACCGCGCCGTCGCAGCCGACGCCGAACTGAGACGGCGCTACCCCGAGCAGCACATCGAACCGCTCAGCACCGGCCCCGCAGATCACGAACCAGCCGCGCCTCAGCCACAGCCCTCCGCAGCTCAAGCAAGCCTGCCTGGCTGGCCCGACCTCGGACCGCACGCCGAACGGATCGATCACATCGCCGCGCAACTCCGCGACATCAGCGAACGGCTCGACGACGCCGCTATGCGCAAGGCCCGGGAAGCGGCTGAACGGGCCGCCGGCATCACCACCCTGCAGGTCGAGCCGGACGACCCCGACGCGGCACCAGTCGGTGCCTGGAAGACCGAGATGGAAGCGCGGCAGCGAGAAGCCGTCCTGCACGCGCCGATGCCGCGCGTTCCGCACGCCCAGGCCGTCACAGTTGAGGCTGCCCGCGTCCCCGAACGCGAAGCAGCAGACTAAAGAAAGGAGGAGGTGCTGGCCATGGACGCGAACCAGATCCCCGGCACCCTCCCGGCCACCATCACCAGGTCCCGGCCGTTGATCATGGCGGTCATGGGTCAGTCCCTCGCTGAAGTCGGGCCTGGGAGCCGGACCGCGTTCGCTTGGCAGTGGGCACTAACTGGCCATGGGCAGGCTCCGGTCACCGGGAGGCCCGGGAACGGCAGACCGCCCACGACGGCTGAAATCGAAGCCGAGGCACGGCACGGTGGCTTGGCGTTGATCTGCTTTCGAGCGCGTCTCAGAGGTCTCGGAGTCTTGCAGGCTTCGGCGGAATGGCGAGTCCGGCAGGGCCTGCATGAAGTATTCATATGCGCTGACCCGGCCGGCCGCCTGCGCGGCAATGGCGCCACGACGAGCAACCCCAGGGGAGGTCGCCTCGTTCAGGCGGGCAGTGCCGCCAAGGGATTCGGGAAGGGCGGCGGTTAGCGCCGCGGGCCAGTCGCTAGACATCAGCTGAATGTCGAGCACCGCCGCCAACGCCTCGGCACTAGGGCCATCCCACCGGCGGCGCTCCTCGACGGCCCCTGGGCATGCCCTAGCGCACGCGCCAGCTCCCGGCTAGCCCCGTCGGGGTGGGTGAGAGCCTGGCGGCGAAGCGCGTCGGCGAACTGTAGCCGTAGTGCCGTGTCCTGTGGCCCGGCCGCTGCCGACGCTGGCTCCCGAAGTCGGACGCTCTCAAGCAGGCTGCCTTTACGCAAAGCCTGTCCGGCGAGGAATGTCAGCACAGCGGGCTCACCGTCAAGTGCCCCCGGCGTTGCATTGCGCACCGAGGCCGGGATGGCGACGGGGAGGGGGTGGCCGTCGGGGTTCTGCAGATCGGCAAGGCCGATATCGGCCAGCAGCACCTGGCCAGCGCTACGCGCTTGATCGAGGTACCGTCGCGCAGTGAGGCGGTCATGGTGAAGCAGCGCCAACCCAGCAATCGCCCGCGCGCGTGCCGACAGAGTTTCGCCGACGTCGGAGGCCAGGGCGAATGCCGTGCCAGACTCTGACGGGAACCCGTGCTCATGGGCATAGCTGCCGGTGGCCAGCCACAGATCCTCGGCGGCCACGCTGGTTGTCAGCCAGGAAGGCAAGCTGCTGGTCAACCAAGCGACGATTGCCGCTGGCTGCTGGCGGCGAGAAGCAAGGCGCTCAGCGAGCCGGGCAGCTGATACCTGATCGGCTTCTGCTGCACGGCGGACTACCCGTGCGGCTGACGGCGGCAGAACCGCACAATGCGTGCCGAATGACTCGATCAGGGTCGGTTCCCTTGAGATGGCGACGAGCTGATCACGGCAAGCGAGATCGATCCGCTGGCTGCTCGGTACCATGATCGTGAAGGAGTTGGCGGCTTCGTGGACAGTTCCAGGACGAACCACCTGCCAGACAGGCGGACTGTCGCGCCGAACAAGCACCACGATCATCGGGTATCTGTGGCCTAGCCAATAGTGAAGATGCTCTGGCCGATCGGGGAAGTTCCAGCCTTTCCGATCCCGCGTGGGACGGCGGAAGGCAGACTGTCCTCCTTTGATCTGCAGGCCGAGCATCCTCCCGGTGACAATCCCGCTCTCGGTCACGACCTCCACGTCGGCGTCTACGCCATATTCCCGTCCACCGTCGCGGCGAAAGAAGATCCAGCCCAGCTCCTCTACATCTGTCTGGACAGCCGTCATCGCCCAGGCTTCGACTTTGTGCGACCGCGGCCTGTACATACCCAGAGGTCGCGGACGTGTACTCGGTGAGTCACCGCGACGGCTTGTGGCAGTCATGCCGGGTATTCTCCCAGTCCCTGCGGACAGTTGCCGCCTGCGTCATTGGCGGAAACCTGCCTCACTGCCCAGTTAAGCGCGGCGAACTTCAACGGCGTAGGCGGTGAGGATCGATGTACCCGTGAGCCGGTGGTGAGTGAGCTGAGTTCCAACGGCTGCCGCATCACCCCAGGTGCCCGCATCACCAAGAGCGACTGCCATTCCGCGTACAGCTGCATGTAGTCGGTCAAGCTGGTCGGCGACGATGACGCGTGTACCGGGTGGAGCTGAGGCATTGTGCTCAAACAAGTTGACCTTGTGGATTAGGACCGGCGTGGCGTGGCATGTCTGGTCGTAGTGCTCTGCGAACCAGTTCACCGAATGCGCGAGTTGTTCCGCATCGCGGCGCCAGATACGGTCAGCAGTCGCACCACTCTTACATTCGATGACCAGATACGACCGATCGCCGATCGACCACAACACGTCTGGTCCGGTGTTGGTGTCGCGTTCTGGACGCTGGGCGGTAAAGCCTACGTGCGACGCGAGGTCTTCCATGGCGTCCTCGAACGCATTCGTGCGCTCCGGGTCCCAGACAAGGTCATCGAGCATGGCTTCCACGCCGACGATAAGAGCGTTGCGGGAGCGATAGCGCGCAGACAGGTACACGGCGGCGGCGCGCGCCTGGTCGGCAGCTGACGACAGTCTGCTGTAGCTGACCCCTTCCAGGGGGCGCGTGACACGCGGATTGACCTTCAGCGCGCCAGCTAGAATCTGCTGAGCCTGCGCCGCGTCGAGAGGCTGTGTGTAACGGGCAAGCTGCTCGCCTAGCCAACCCTTGACCCGCTCGTCGCTAGTCGAGTTCATTGCCTCGCCGATCAGACTTGCAGCGGGCCGATACTGGCCCGTCGCGGCTGCGTTGAACGCGGCACGGACATTAACGGCGATTGGGTCCAACCGGGCAGGGCCGTAACTGATGCCAGCCAGAACGTTCCTGCTGGCTGCCACCCAGCCTGGTTCCCGGCTCAGGCACTGGCGCACGGCAGTCATGATCTCCGCCAGCGAGGTGTCTTGTATCTGCTCGGCGATCTGGCGAGACAGCTCAAGCTGAGCGCGGGTCGCGGGCCCGAACCTTGCGAGGTTGCGGGGGTCAGCGATCAGCTGAGTAAGTCTCGGACCCAGGAGGAGAACGGCACAGAAGTCATCGGCGCTACGAACGCCTCGGCCCATTCCCTGCTCGACGCGCTGCAGCTGCCAGCCCACCATTGCGTCACTCTCACCCAGGATGACCGCTTCGCGTCGCTCGATGCCGCCGTAGGCCTCGGGCAGCCCGTCGACAACCAGAACCCGGCATGCATCCCCGGGCAAGTCAATCCCGTCGTACTTGCTGATCAGGATGACCAAGCCAACATGATGGCCAGATACCAGCTGGCCGACCGCGGCCTCGATTCCATCGGCGGCAGCAGTGATGTCCGCTAGGTGTTCCCACTCGTCGGCACGGCGTTTGCTAGGCACCAAAACCACCACATTGACCTCGTCGGCAAGACCACGGATGGCGCGGCGGATTTGATCATCGGGTAGGTTCGGCACAATGTCCTGGGGGGCAAGGATCATCCGGTCACCCAGATCGGCTGCCGATAGCGGCGTTATCGGGTTCTCGGCGCTAGACGGGCGAGCATCGAAGTGGGTGACTAGCACGCTGTCATCGGCGAGGGTCGCTGTGAGGTAGATCCGCCGCTGAGCCGCCGCAAATGACCCGACAGTGTCGATCGGCGGAAGCGGCGGCTTGATCTCCAGGGCCGCGGATGTGAAGACCGCCTGGCAGATCGGCAGCACGTCGATCACGAAAGGCAGCGTGAACTTGAGGTCCTCCTCGTCGTGGATCTCATGCAGAATCCGGGCGACTTGTGCCGCTCTGCTGGCAAGCGCCCAGAACGGCACTGCCACGAGCGCCCCAGGAGCGCCGCTTTCGACGTCCAGTACGGCACCGGTACTCTGCCGCTCTAGGTCAGCGCGGAACATTTCGAGCAGCCTGCGGTAGGCGGCGCTCTCGGACGGAATACGGACGGTGCACTGGGCATCGGTCTTGGCGACCGCAGCGTGCGCGTCGTCGATCACCAAGGTGCCGATCCTCAGCGGTCTGGCTCGCGTGCTCGCTGGTCCGCCGAACACTGACTTGCCGTTGATTAGCTTGTGGATATTCACCACTGCGATCGCTTTGCCAGACAAGTATGCCGAGGACTCCGGGTCATCAACCGTCTCCATCCCCAGGCCGGCGAGGGCCTGCTGCCGGACCTGTCGGGCTAGATAGTTGTCCGGCGACACGTACAGAGCGGGGCCGCAACCCTCGTTCAGCGAGCTTTGCAGCATCAGCAGGCCCACGGCCGTCTTGCCAGTGCCAGTGTTCATCTTGATAAGCAGATCCCGCTCCGTGCGACGCTTCTCCCAGGCATCCAAAACCTGGCCCTGGACGTCACGCAGGTATCCGAAGCCGACAGCACGACCAGGCAGCGACGCAAAGATGTCTCGCGGGGAGACCAGTGGAGCGTGCCCGCTAGCAGCGAGCTTCGAGAAGTCGATCGGCACTGGGACCTACCTTCACGGTCAACCTGGACAGGCCCGACCTAGCCCATAGGTTCACGGGCTTAGGTTGGAAGCCGAGAACACGAGTCAACCCCGCAAGGTTGCATATGGCCGGAGCAAAGCAAGGGTTCTCCTGTGCTAAGCCCTAAGGGTACGTCCGCCACCGGATCGGAGTTGTCGCCTTTGTGTGCGCTCAGTTCCCGTTATGGCGATAGCGTCATGCTTGGCCTCGCACTACCGCTGGTGGACTCACGGAGCGTCCTGCGTCGTGCCGCCGAGGTACTCGGGAACGTGAAACTTCTCCGCGTATTCTCCGCAGACAGCCGTAGAAGGCCGGTTCCAGCCGGACACGACCGGACACACCAAGATCAGCGCCAGAACACGATCAGCGCTGGTCAACGGGCATTCCCGCTGCTAGTGGCAGGTGTTGGGTTCGAACCAACGTAGGCTGAGCCGACGGTTTTACAGACCGCTCCCTTTGGCCACTCGGGCAACCTGCCTTGCGCCGCCTGCTGAGGACGGCACGAAGAAGGATAGCGGAACCTGCACCATGCGTCA
>DATLSX010000074.1:0-12920 GCA_035533915.1 Streptosporangiaceae bacterium | reverse complement strand
CAGGCCCGGCGCCTTTGCGTCGCACGCAAGTGACGGCCACCACCCAGGCGCCGATTCGGCGCTCAGACTTCGGAGCCGCGGACGTCTCTCACTACATTGCGTGATCGGCGCTCGTCTCGAGGGACGCGCACACTCCCGCCGATCTGCGCGGCTACTCGCTGGTTGATGATCTCCTGCTAGGTCGTGCAGATCGGGACGATCTGCATACCGCTTGTGATCTATCAAGGAGGTCAGCTCAGAAAGTGCCAGGTCATTGCTGGATCGGCGACGGTTTACAGATCCGGGCCAACCACGCTTCTGGCCTGCGGGTTCTCCCCTACAGTTGGAGCTTCGGGCACATTTTGGGGGCCTGCTTCGCTTTGTATCGCCGGTAACCCGGCCAGGGGCCACAGAGGCATGGGCTTCCGTGCGGATCTCTCGCTTGTAAGGCGACCGAAGGAGTCCCGGTAGCGGACTCATAGTCCGCCAAGTTGAGCCTCGATCAGCTGCTGGCGGGTGCTGTCACGAGTTGCTGCCGCGAGTCTGACCACAGGTGTCGAGCTCCAGTTGATGCGTTACGGATCGATGTCAGATGATCCGTAACACCTCCTGCTAGATGATCTCGTGCGGTCAGGGTACCCGGGTCGGGTTGGACAACCGGGGGTTAGTGAGGTCAGGAGCGTCGGCAGCCCGCGGGGAGGGTGTCTGCCCAATCGGCGGGTTCGGCGGTGACCCTGAGCCGCTGCACTGTCGAAATGCCGGTGCGGTCGAACTGCGAGGGCGGCTAGGGTGCGGGGATGAGGGTGCCCGACCGTTGCTTGGCGGATCTGCGGGAGCGGGGTTACCTGCTCTTCGAGGGTTTCCTCGAGGCTGACGAGCTGGCCGCGGCCCAGGAAGCTCTGTGGCTGCACTACCCGCGGCCCGAGGTGTATTTCGCCGACTCAGCTGCTCATGCGTGGTTGGCGACGGACCAGTGGGCCGGCGAAGTCAGCGGACCGTGGCGATCCTGGAACCTGAACCGACTGGCCTTCCACCCGGACCTGCTCGACCTGGCGGAGCGCTTCCTGGGCTCAGCCGACCTGCGGCTCTACGAGGCGTCCCTGTGGGCCAAGTACGCCGGAGCCGTCGACTACGACCAGCGCCACCACCGCGACTTCGTCAACCACAGCCTCGTCGTGCCCAAGCGCTCCGAGCCGGCCACGCAGATGCTGAGCTGGATGCTCCTGTCCGACGTAGGCGATGAGGACGGCCCTACCAAGATCGTTCCGCTGTCGGTCGGGCAGAGCGTCCCGTACTGGCCGGTCCCTGGGCATCACGACATCACGAACTACCTCCCCGAGGGGATGTTCGCCGAGGAGGAGGTCTCGATGACCGGTCCGGCAGGAACCCTGTTCGCTTTTCGGTCCGACGTACTTCACCGTGGGTCGCGCATGACCGGCGAACGATCAACCCGCTTTGCGCTCCTCGCCGACTACGATGTGTGGGCACCGCGCTGGACCGGCCGGGTCGCCTGGGCCGAGCGCGCGACGCGGTCAGACTGGTTCGAGATCGTCGAGCGGGCCTCTCCCCGGGAGCGGTCGGTGTTCGGCTTCCCAGCTCCGGGCGATCCGTATTGGGACGAGCAAACCTTGGCCGACACCCAAACGCGCTACCCCCGGGCCGATATGACGCCCTACCGCTAGAGGACCGGGCAGCTGAACGCATGCAGCTGTGCGGGCTCTGCGGCGACACCCCCAGCTGGTGCGCGACCTCAATAACCCGGTCCCCGGACTGCACCGCCAGCACGGCCCAGTACCGGAGTTCCACCCTCGATATGACGATCAGTGCCAAATAGCGGATCCTTGTGCCGGGTGACGCTGACGCGGGGGTTCTGGTTTGCGGATCTTGAATCGGGCGATGGGTTTGGTGGTCGTGCGGCCGGTCTCGGCCAGCAGCTGGTCGCCGTCGTAGATGCGGAAGGTATGGTCGGCGGACTCGACGGTCAGGGTTCGTCCAGCGTGGACGATTCCGATGTGAATGCGTTGCCGTGCAATGGTTATGGCGCCGCGGCTGCTGACCCGACGTTCGACTTGGACGGGTTCGGCTGCTGGTTGGGGTGGTGGTCCGGCGGGTCGGGCGTCGCGGATGCGTGCCAGCTCTGAGGGTGTTAGTGGGTTGGGCAGGCTGCGCAGCAGCATGCCGTCCTGGACGAGTTGGAGTAGGCCGTGGTCGAGACGCACGGTCAGGCGTCGGCCGGCGAAGTGATAGCCGATGGGGTGTTGGCGTCCGGCGAGGCTGATCAGGCCGGTGCCGTTGACCAGGCGGTCGACTTCGATCGGGTCGCCGGCCTCGCCGCTGGGGATTGGTGGTGGTCCGGCGGGACGGGCACCTTCGGCCAGTAGCCGCTGCAGGTGGGCGACGGTCAGCCGGGAGGGGACGGTCTTAAGCCGCACGCCGTTGGCGAGCAGGTGCACGACGGTGGTAGCCAGCGCGGGCGCCCGGTCTCGCGGATCGCCCCATTTGAGCGGCGCCCAGTACCACAGCGCGTTGGTGATGTCATACAGCCGGGTGGTCGGCATGGCCAGGTCGAAGTCGATCAGCCCGCCGCGGAAGACCACGTTGCCCGTGGCGTAGTCGCGGTGGCTGACCAGCTCGGCCCGCCCGGCGACCTGTCCCTGGCTGGCAGGCGTCCCGCCCCACACCGCGCCGGGCGGCGGCACCCACCCGGCCGACGCCTCATGGAGCTTACGGATCAGCCGGGCCAGGGCTACCAGCATGTCGTCACCGGCCGCCTCCGGCGGCAGTGGGTGACGGTGCACCTGACCGGGGACGAACGACAGGATCTCGCGCCCCTGCTCGTCCACGCCGAGCGGAAGCGGCGCGCCGGCGAACCCGACGTCGCGCAGGTGGCCCAGGTAGGCCTGCACGGTCAGGCTGAACGGCCGCAGCGGCCTGCGCACCGTGTCCCCGATCCGCACGATCCCCTCAGTGACGCTCCCCCCGGTCAGCGGCTCGCCTTCGCTCATACCGCAGCAGCCTGGGCTCCGTCCGGCATCCGCCTGCGGTGTCAGACTGCTTGTCGTACCGGGCGGGTGCTGGAGACCATCCGTGCGGTGAAGTCGGCCGTGAAGTGCCGCCACCAGGACGGGTCAAGCCGCGGAGCGGCCGGGGGGCCCGGGGCCGGCGTAGCGACGATCTGCTGGAAGACGGCAGCAGCCTGGGTGTCGGGGAGGCGGACGGTGGCGGCCCAGGCTGCGATGTCGTCGTCGAGGTTCATCATCATGTGTTCTCCGCGGGGTCATCGTAGCGGTCGAGCGCCTCAGCCACGGCACGCCGGGCGAGCGACAGCCGGTAGCGCACGGTGCCGGCGGGCACCCCGAGCGCGGCGGCGAGCTCAGCGCTGGTCATCTCGCCGGCAGCGGCCATGGTGAGGGTGATCCGCTGTGGCTCGGGGAGGTGCCTGATTGCCTGGCCCACGACCGCGGCGCGCTCGGCAGCGATGACAGGGGTACTGGCCGGCTGCAGCACGGGGGGCGGCTCGCGGGCCAGGGCCTGCTCGGCGCCGGCCCGGGTGTGCTGGTGCCGGTGCGCGTCGACCGACAGGTTCCGGGCCACGGTGAAGATCCACGCCCGGTGCCGGCCGTCGGGCATGCCGGTCAGCTTCTCCAGGTGCTGCCAGACCCGCAGGAAGACGTCCTGCATCAGGTCGGCGGCCAACTGCGGGTCGCCGGTCCGGCCAGTGAAGTAGGCGTGCACCGCGGCACGGTGCGCCTCGTAGAGGCGACCGAACTCAGCTTCCCGGTCCATCGCCGGCCAGGATTTCCCCGAACACATCGCTGGCAAGGACCTGCAGCACTCCCACGAGCTCGCGCGGCGCTGTGGCGTCGCCGGACACCGAAATGCCGGTTATCTTCTCCCGCATCACGGCCTCGGTGACGCCCGCAGCGATCGTCAGGTCTCCGAGCACGACCAGGCTGACCGGGTGATCGAGCAGGCGGAAGAAGTCCGGGCCGAGGCTGGTATCGCCGGAGAAGACCCGCGGGTCCTCGCCCCGGTACCACAGGGCCTGCCCGTGCACGACCGTGCGCGGCTCGATCACGTCCCGGCTCGCCGCCGGCGCGGCCATCTGCCCGGCGATGATCACCTGCCGGTAGCCCACCGTGGTGACCTCGCCGGCGATCACCACCTGCCCGGCGGCGATCAGCATGTCGTCAGCTTGTCCTGCGGGGTTGGCCAGGATCGCGCCGGAGAGGCTCACCTGGCCGCTGAGCACCTTGATGTCCTGCCCGTCCCAGGGCGTGTAGTAGGTGACGCCGCCGGTACCGCCGGCCAGGGCAGGCCCCAGAGCCGCCTCGCTGCCCCGCGGGGCGAGCACCGACCCGATCACGTGGATCCGCTGCGGCACCTCACCCGTGACCGCGCTGGTGATGATCAGCAGCCCGGTAATGACCAGCACATCGCCGGCGGCGCCGATGCCGTCGCCGCCCGTCACCAGCACGCCGGTATGCACTCGCACGCTCGCGCCGTCAGGCACGTAGATGGTGGCGGCTACCTGCGACAAGGAGATCGCGGCGTAGGCGGCCGCCAGCGACTCCGGCACGATGACCAGCGCCACGTTCTCGATCCGGCTGATCACGGCCAGCTGTTCCGGCGCGGTCAGGTGACTGAAGTCCGCGACCGGCTGGTCACTCACCACCACGCTGCCGCTCGCCGGCTGATTCTCGTTCATCACGCCCGGATCGTTCATCACGCCCGGATCACCGTCCCGCCGCCGTAGGCCGCAACCGGGCGACCGCCATTGCCAGCCGGCGCGCCGGCCAGACCACCAGCCCGCGTACCGCACCGGGCACCGCCTGCCGGGTCCTCGCCGCGCGGCGAGCCACGGCGGCCCGCCGGTCCTGCCCGGCCTCCCGCAGCAGCTCCTCGCGATGCACCTTCACCATCATCCAGTAGCTGTCCATACCAGTTACTACGGACGCCGGCCCCAAGTGTTGGGCCAGCGGAGCGAGATCCACGTCAACAGGACAACTGACGGCACCGCCCGGCGCGCACAGAACCAGACGATCGGCGTCCAGCAACTGAACCGCAGTCCAGCACCGAAGAGCGCGAATAATCGGCGTTCTGCGGTGATCCACAATATGGAAGAGCCGATAGCCAATCACGCTCCGCGATAGACCGAGATCTGGGCTCGCTGGCGGAGGGTGGGGGCAGGGCAGATCCCGTGACCGTCCTACTGGAGACCTGGAGTCATAAGCATGGCCGGGCCGTCAACGTGCGCGTACCGTGGGTGACGTGGGAATGCTCCATCTCCTGGATGAGCTGCCGGAGTCCATTGCCAGGTCTCCGTCCCAGCTCTGGTCGGTCTTTGCCCGCAGTCTGGGGGAGCAGGGCGCCGCGGGCCGGACTGCGCTGGCGTGGCGTTGGGCGCTCACCGGTGCCTGCCCGTCCCCGGTAACGCTGACCACGGCCCCCGGCCGCCCGCTCAGTCGGGCCGAGATGCTCGCCGAGGCCCGGGCCACCGCCGAGCTGGCTGGCCCGGCGGCCGATCCCGGCGGCCAGGTCATGCAGGCCAGGTTCGCCCTGGAGTGGATGACTGGAGAGATCGACGCCCTGCCTCTGTGGAATGCAGAATCCAAAGAACGCCACCTCACAGACGGCGTCCCCTTCGCGCGAATTCGCTCGGAGGTCGAGGAGGCGTACCCCTGGGCGTTACTAGCTCAGCAGCGGCACCCATGGCGCGACGGTTCCGCGCCGACGGCGGGGCGAATGGAATTCGCCTGGGCACGCGGCACGCTGGACCTGCTGGCCTGGGCCTGCGGCGAGGCCCGTGAGGGCCCGTTTTCCGGTGACCGGGTGTTCGGCCGGCCAAGTCTGTACCAGGTCTCGCTCGACGCCTGCCGAGGCATGACCGGCATCCGGCTCGCGCGCGAGGCAGGCGACTCGGTGCGGGCGAGGCGCGTGGAGGCCGTCATGGAGACGTTCCTGTGGCTGGCAGGCTGGAATCAGCTGCCACCGGTCGACCGTCACGGCCATGGCATGTTCGAGGACTGCCCTGAGCGCGTCGCGCCGTGCAGCTGTGATGCGGTCGGCCGGTGCCTGGCGGGCGCCTGCGAGGCATGTCAGCGTGTCCGGTGCGTTCACGGCTTCGTTCCAGCGAAAATCCGCTCCCCGCTGGCCAGCTACGTGGCCGACGGGACGGGCGTAGCGACCTGACCAGGCAGATCCGAGTCGTTCTCGACTGCTAGATCAGCCGCAGCCCGCAGTTAACCAGCAGGTCGCGAGGCGAACGTGCCCCGGCCCGGCACCGTGTACGCCCGGCCTTCCTCGACCAGCACGCCGATCGCCTTGCGCACCGTCCCGACCGCCAGCCCGGTTTCCTGGACTAGCCGGGTAATCGACGGCAGCGGGTCATCCGCCGCTATCCGCCCGGCGTCGATGTCCGCGCGGAGCTGAGCGGCGAGCTGCTGATAAGAAGGCACGCTTGAGCGGGTGTCGACCTGGTATGCCACGACTGGCACGGTAGCCACGCCTGCTATACCTTCCCTGCTCAGACTATGTCTACCATGGCAGGTATGCTATCTGTATCATGGTTGGCATGACCGATCCGGCGCTGACCCCACAGCCCACAGTCGTCCAAGGTGGCCATATCCCGGAGCTGGCTGACCTCGCGAATAACTGCTTCCAGGAGCACGGGTACCCTCCATCTGCCAGGGTGGCAGCCTCGGCCGCGCTCCCGTCAGTTGGGGCCTGGTCGCCGGGCTTACGCTGGCGGCGAGTGTTTCCAGGGGAAGCGCGTGAGCTTGCCGCGCTGCGCCGGTGGCTCGCCGTCCTCTTGCCGGAGTGTCCCGCGCGTGATGACGTTATGTGCGTGGCGACCGAACTGGGCTCTAACGCGCTCCGCCATACCGCCAGCGGGCGTGGTGGCCAGTTCGCCGTGGAGATCGCCTGGCACGCCTCGGTGGCGCACGTGGCGGTTTTCGACGGTGGTGCCCCATCCGGCCCGCGTGCCGTGGACGACCCGCTCCAGGAATACGGCCGGGGCCTGCTGCTGGTCCGAGAGCTGTCGCTGCGGTACGGCGTCTGCGGCGATCAGCGCGGACGACTGGTATGGGCAGACGTTCCGTGCGCTGATCCGGATGCTCCAGCCCTTGATCGCTCGAAGGAAGCGTTCGATGACAGTCATAGGATCCTTGGCAAGCGACTGGGCGTGATGTCAGCCTGGCTCGGTCGGCCGATCTTGCCGCAGGACATGGCCGATCGCGCGGGAATGGTGACCGCTCCGTTCACGGCGAGATGGCCAGGACATGACAGCGAAGAGAAAGACCGCATGACACAACGGACACCAGGGCGCCCGGCGAACGAGTCATGCGGGTCAGGCGGGCAGTCGGCCCAGCGGCCGCCGCCACGGGCTGTCCCGTCCTGGGGCCAGGGCCGCGATGCCTAGCGTCGCCGGGATCCACAGCGTCCTCGCAGGCAGCCGAGATGGGCATCCCGCTGACCGTGACGCCGCCGGAGAGCTGCTCAGGATAACTCCCGGCGCGGTCACTGCCGCCTACCAGAACAGGCGCTTCCTGGAGAGCGCCGTGCAGTTGGCGGCCGCGTGCGGCGGAATACGGCAGTTCGTCGACATCGGCTGCGGCCTCCTTGCTCCCGGCGCCGTGCATGAGACGGCCCTCCGGATCGCGCCAGCTGCGAGGGTGGTCTACGTCGATCACGATCCCTCGGTGATATCGGAGCTGAATGCGTCGCTAGCCGACCATCCGACGGTCCTGGCGGTGCAAGCTGACCTGCGCCGGCCGAGCAGCGTGCTGGGCCATCCCGACCTGCTCTCGCTCATCGACATGGCCCGGCCCGTGGCGGTCATACTGACAGCTGTCCTGCATTTCGTGACCAATGATGACGATCCGAGCGGCATAGTCGCGACCTTCACCCGTGCTATGGCGCCGGGGAGCCAGCTCGTTCTCTCCCACGCCGCCAGCGACCATATCGCCGCGGCGGCGGTCGAGGATGCCGGCAGCATCTACGGGACGGCGGCAGCGCCGTTCGCTCCGCGGGGGCAGGCGGAGGTCGCTGGCTTCTTCGGCGGACTGGAGCTCATGGCACCCGGGGTCGTCAGCGGCGCTACCTGGCGCCCCGGCTACCTCGCCACGGACCCGCGCAGGACCACCTTCTACGCCGGGCTCGCCACGAAGCGCTAGGCGGTGGTCCCTGGCGCGTGAAGTCGTTAAGCGGCGTATGGCCTGAGGAATCTCTGCGTCTGACCCAGTTCCCGGATGGTGCTCCCGATCAGGCTAATGTCTGCAGGCTGCAGAAGTGGTCCTGGGCCGATAAACGGGTGGTAACGCGCCGGGCGGTGGCCGCCTACGGACCATGCGAGCAGTTCGCTGAACGCGTCCTCGGCCGCTGTCGGGTCGGCCATCAGGCAGCTGACATCCTGCGCATCGGCGACCGCCGCTATGACGAGGTCGCACCAGGCAGCGGTGGTCAGGTCGGTGACCAGGCCGGGCTCTGCGCTGCCGGTCAGCGCCGCTTCCAGGCGCCCGAAAACGGGATAGGGCACCGCGGCCAGCGGCTCAGCGCCGTCTTCCCACGCGGCGATGGCTGCCTCGTCGGTGCCGGTAGCCTCGCCCAGCTCCGATCGGGTGAGGCGAGCCGATAGCCGCGCCGCCTTCAGGGCCGTGCCGGCCACGACGCCCGGGGGAGAGGCGAGCGGGCCCAGCTCAGTCCTGTCGACCGCCGGCACGCTGCTCAGACTCGCTGTCATGTTCACGGGGACTCCGATCTGATCACTGGGAACCTGGTGCTGGCTGCGGCCTGGCGGCGACGCCGGGCCTGCTGTGCAAGCAGGCCCGGCGCGGACCGCCGTTACTTCGGTCATGGCCGGAACGTTCCGTGCGTGCCGACGATGCGGCGGGTCATGGCCGACGTGCGAGACGCGGGCCTGCGCATCAGCGAGTGGTCGGAATCCTCGCGTGCGATGCTCAGCCGGACCACTGCGATCAGGCCGACCATGCTCGCGCCGGCAAAGGCGGTTACGAGAAATACGACGATCAACATGAGTCCGCTCCGCTGTCCGGCGCGTCTGCGCCACCCTTACCGGCTGCCACCCGAAGCGGGAGCTTCGGGCTGATGCCAGGGAACCGCGTGAGCGGGGGAGCACAACAGCGTGATCGGGCCCGTGACTTTGTGCTCGGGAGGTGCTTTTCGGGGGTGATTTATCGGTTGATCAGGCACGATATATTGAGACCCGTCCGCTTGCGTCAAGCCGGACCCGAAGGGCAAGAGGAATGCCGAGAGAGCCGAATACGCTGCTCGCCGCGGTCATGCGCAGGGCTGGCTTCTCCAACACGAACCTCGCCGCTCATGTCCGGAGGATCGCCCAGGAACAGGGCGCGGACCTGAAATGCACCCACGTCGATGTGCGACGCTGGCTGGACGGGGTCACCCCGCGCCAGGCAACGGCAGGGTTCATCGCGACGGCGCTCAGCCGCAAGGTCGGCTTCCGGGTGGGCCTGACCGATATCGGCATGGGCAGCTTAGGCAGCGCAACAGCAGTCCTGGACACCGCGCTGGACTACCCCCCCGACGGGCCGGCCGCGGGCCAGCAGCTTCTTGACCTGACCCGCCGTGACCTGGCGGACGACGCGCGCGGGCTGGACGCCGCCATCGTCCCGGACGCATGGACTCAGCCCGCGCTGGCCTGGCTCCTGTCGCGGCCCGAGCCGCTGCCCGCGCGGGCCGGTGCCCGGATCAGCGTCGGGGAATCTGATGTAGCCGCGGTCAGGACAACGGTCCAGCTCTTCATGCGCATGGACTTCCAGTTCGGCGGCGGGCACGCGCGGGCGGCCCTGGCCCAGTACTTCGCCCATGATGTGCATCCGCTGCTGGAGGGCAAGTTCAGCGAGAAGGTCGGCCGCGATCTTTTCTCTGCCGCCGCCGAGGTCGCGCAGCTTCTGGGATGGACTGCCTATGACGTGGGCAGTCACGGACTGGCCCAGAGGTATCTGCTGCAGGGCCTCCGGCTAGCCCAGGCGGCTGATGATCGCATGATGGGCAGCCGGCTCTTGTCGAACATGAGTCACCAGGCGACGTATCTCGGCCACTTCGGCCAGGCCGTCCAGCTGGCCCGGGCGGCGCAGGAGGGATCGAGAGGTGCTGCCAGCGCGACGACCATGTCGATGTTCCTGGCCATGGAGGCACGAGCCCACGCAGGAGACGGCGACGGAGCAGCGTGCTCGCAGGCTCTGCGCGAGGCTGAGCGCCTTTTCGAAGGGCGTCTCACCGGCGATGATCCGGAATGGATCAGTTATTTTGACGCGGCAGAGCTGGCCGGCGAGGGCTCCCATTGCTTCCGGGATCTCCGCAGCCCTCGCACTGCCCAGCAATTCATCGCCAGGGCGGAGGAGCTCACTGACCCGGCTTATGTGCGGACGCTCGCCTTCATCCGGCTCGTCCATGCCGCGAGCGTCTGCCAGCAGCGCGAGCCTGGCCACGCCGTCGAGCTTGCGACGCAGGCCATCAGCCTGGCCGGCAGCCTCAAGTCGAGCCGGTACCTTCGCTACATCCGCGACCTGTGCACCGACCTCGACGAGTATGCGGGTGACGCGGATGTGCGGGCCTTCCGCGAGCTGGTCAGGGGCAAGTACCCCTCGCTGCTGATCGGCTAGAGTTACGCGGCATCACCCGCAACGTCTACATGGATTCTCAATCAGGAGGATCAGGGCGACTGCCCTGGTTAGTGCTGGTGACGAACCTGGTTGGCAAGGGTTTGCCGGTCGGTGGTTGGCTAGGTTGGCAGTGGGTGCATGTCGGCGTCAGGTATCGGCGCGCTGAGCATCGCCTTGTCGATCCAGTAGGTGTTGCGCATTCGCCGGAAGTCGAAGTCCCGTCCGTGCGGCTGCTTCTTGATCTGGAGCAGGCCGAGTTCCTTGAGCTCGCGGCTTGCGCGGGTCCATGTGTCGTCTGACAGGCCGTATCGGCGGCGCAGCGGGCCTGGCAGCGACGGCGGGCTCGATGCGCTCTTGCCGCCCTGGAGGTCCAGGAGCACGAGCAGGAGTGCGAGGCCTGTGCCGGAGAGCCTGGTGATCCAGTGGTGTTCCCACAGGCCGACAGGGACGCTGAGGTAGACGCCCCGGCCGCGGTCGAACGGCGTGTCGTCTCCGAGTGCGCTGCGCAGCCGTACGGTCGGCGGGGTGCCTCGGCGTGAGGTCAGGCTGATGAAGCGCTGGTCGTCCAGCCATCGCAGGGCGTCGGAGATGCGCCGGGCACCCAGGCCGGCAGGATCGTCGAGGTTGAGCGCCTCGGCCCAGGCCCGGGCGGGCACGTTCTCGATGTCGTGCGGGGCTCTCGCGGCGATCAAGATCATCGTGAGATAGAGCTTGAGCCGGACTTCGCCGCCGCGCCCGCCCCGGAGGAGAGTCGCGAGGGGTGGCTCGCCGCCTTGCCTGTCGCTGCGGACGAGCCAGGCCGCGAACGGCCGGCAGGCGGTTCGAGAGTCAGCCCACCGGACCTCTGAACGCTACGACCAGGCCGCAGCGCCTGCACCAATCCTTCAATAAGGCGGATATCGTATGCTGCGCAACCGTCGAGCTGTCACTAGCTGTAACGAGAGCGCCGGTTGTCCCGGCGGCCCGATCCTGGTCGACCGGAGCAGTCACAACGAACGTCACCGCGTCTTGGACATCGCCCACGGATTACGGTCAGGCTCATCCGATTCCTCCGTGTCCATCTAGAGCGACGTTATGCATTCATAAGGAATGGCGCGCATCAGGCTAGAAGGCCTGCCAGTCGCGTGTGGCGTCGCTGTCGCGCAGCGACGCGAGGCGCGTGCGGAACTCGTCGGCGATGCGGGCGCTCTCGCCGATGTTCTGCATCAGCCAGGTCGTCATCTTCAGCTCGTTGATCGAGCGGATGACCGGGAATCCGTCCCAGTCCATGACGTCGTACCCGTATGCACGAACGAAGTCGGCGTACTGCTCATCGGTATGCCAGCCGATGAGGTACTCGGTCGCCGTCACTGACAGGTCAGTCTCCGGGTGACCGAAGGCGAACCGCTCGAAGTCGATCAGGATGACCGCGCCGTCGGGTCGCTTGATCAGGTTGGCCTGGTGGGCGTCTCCGTGCACAGCCGAGGGCGGCAGCCCGAAGCGGAGATCCTGATACTGGGTCCGCAGCGAGGCAAGCCGGCCAGCCAGGAAGGACCGGTCGGCCTCCGCAAGGTCGGCCGAACCGGCGATGCGCTCGCCAACCCTGCCGAAGATGTCGAGCTCCGGGAGGTGCAGGCTGCCGGGCACCGGGAGAGCGTGCAAGCAGCGCAGGACGGCGCCGAGATCGGCGGTGGTCGCCTTAGTGCCGCTGTCGTCGATGAGCTTCCAGAAGGTCACGGGCCGGCCGCGGGCGATGATCGGCTGAGCGTAATCGGCGGGCTCGGTCCCGGGGACGTCGGCGTCCCGCAGCCAGCGCGCGACGGCGACTTCCTTCGCCGCGTCATCCAGGACGTCAAGGTTGCGGGCGATCCTGACGACCACTCGGTCGTGGGTCAGGCGGAAGATAGCGTTCTCGCCGAGCCTCATAAGCTCCGCGCCCTCGTGGCGCAGGCCGGCTGCCAGGCAGGCTTCTTCCAGCGCCGCCAACGCTTCTGCCGAGGTGAACGGGTCAGCACGGCTCGCCGCGGTCATCCCCGCGCGCTCGCGGCGGGCGGCGCGGCTGTTGCTCGGATGGTGGGCACAGTCCCCAGTATCGGGGAGGGGCCGTTCCGGGGCGAGCAACCGGGGCTCGCTGCGGCCACGGCCGCTGTCGCGCGAAGAGGCCGCCTCGGCCGGGCCCGCCCCGCGGGTGAGCGTGGCCGGGGAATCCGGGCTGTTCGTCGGGTCCGCCGAGATCCCCTCCGACGACGACGTGGCCCGCCTCGGCCGCGCGCTGGCCGCCGGCCGGCACGGCGACCGCGACGAGCTGATGGCCCA
>DATLSX010000073.1:0-4717 GCA_035533915.1 Streptosporangiaceae bacterium | reverse complement strand
CGCCCGGCGCTGACGGATCTCACCTGAGCGCGCTTCACCAGATCAAGCAAGCCATGCGAGCACGCCAAGACGTCTCACGCCGACCGGTAGGTACGGCACCTGTGCGACAAGACAGCCAGCCGCGGCAGCCGATGCCCGCAGCCCAGCCTGCGGCTCGTGCGGACACCCGGTCGCCCGGTCCCTTCCCGGTTTCGCTCAGCCAACGGACCATCCCGCTCAACGACGGGCTCCACGCCGGTACGATGCTGGCGATCGAGGTCCGGGCCCACCATGAACTCGATCACGCCACCGTCCTCATGACCGGCATCACCGGGCCAACCGGCGCGGCCACGATCCCGCCACCCGCCCGGCTGTACTGGCACCCTGCCCGCCAGGCATCAGCGACCATCGCCCAGGGCGCATCCAGCTTCATCAATGTCGCGCGAACGGGCCCGATGCCCCCCGGCGCCCTCATGGACTCACCTGACCAAGAGCTGCCCTGGAGCATGCCGGACGGACAGTGGCACGTCGATCTGCAGTTGACCGCACCCGGATATCCCGCAATGGCCCTTACGGCGACGTTCAATGTCATTCCCGCCGACGGCTTCGCTGCACAGCGCCTCGAATGGCTGACGCTGACCGGAAGCTGACGACCGCCAGCGTCATTGCACGGAGATATTGGTCACGGCCTGTAGCTGTGCCGCGATCTGGCTCTGAGACCGCCCAACCCTGGGGGATTCCGTGATCGTCGACACCAAGGCTCGGTGCGGTCGACAGATAGGGGTTCTGTCGCCTGCGACCGGCTGCCCGCCCGGCCCGCGCCGGGTGAGCCCACGCACGGGGATGATGCGGTCAGTCAGTTCCACGTAAAGTGCGGTCAGGAGAGTGTCCAGGTCGGCGATCACGATTGGGCTCCAGAAGTCCGGACGTGTGTAGACACGCCGAATCCTGGACACTCTTCACCTTCGAGTCGCGGAACCCGCACGACGTGTCGCGGCGCAAGCCTCCTGCCAGCCACTAAACCCCGATCAACGATCCGGCGAGGGCTCCGAGGGTGATCGGCTGACTTGGTCAGACCAGCGGTGCCCCTCATAAGCTGTCTTGCGTGACCGAAACGGCCAGGGTCGCTGGCCACGCTTTCATCAGCTACGCGCACGAGGATTCGGCCCATGCCGACAGGTTGCAGCGTGTACTTGAGGCGGCTGGGATTCCGGTCTGGCGTGACAGGAATGACGTGCTGCCCGGCGAGGACTGGCGCGCGGTCATCCGGCGCGCGATCACTGACGACGCGCTAGCGTTCCTGGCCTGTTTTTCCCGGCTGAGCCGGATGCGCGACAAGAGCTACCAGAACGAGGAGCTCCTGCTGGCCATCGAGGAATTCCGGCGGCGCTCACCGGACCGTCCCTGGCTCTTCCCGGTCCGCTTCGACGAGTGCGACATCCCTGACATCGACATCGGCGCCGGCCGCACGCTGGCGTCGCTGCAGCGCACTGACCTCTTTGGCGACAGCGACACATTCAGCGAAGCCGCCACCAGGCTCGCGGTGGCTATCCGGCGGCGCCTTGATCACGTCCCTGCGGCTGAAGCGCCGCCACGCCACATGGCGCGCGGTCAGCGAGCCAGCGGGCTGGGTCCAGGGCAGCCAGATTCCGGGCATGCGGGCAGCGGCAGCAGGGCCACGATACGAGCGGCAGCCGACCTGCGCGCCAGCGCCCGGCACGCGGCGACCCGCCGCCCGGTGACCGAAGCCGACCGGCAAATCACCCCAGGCCCGCCCCCTGGGCCCACCTCACCTGCCACCGCACCACCGTCCCCCGCCAAGCCGGTCCCCGAGATGCACGTCAGCCCAGGTCGGGGCCCGACGCCTGGCCGCAGGAAGATCCGTAGGACCTGGGCGGCAGGTGCCACCGCGCTGGTCGCCGTCCTGATAGGGGCATATGTGGCGTCGGGATTGCACGGACCGATGCCGGAGTCGCACGGATCATCCGCGAGCATTGCCCGCGTGTACTCAGCTGCCAGCTACGGCTTCAAAGCCCCGAACCGGATTGCCGCCGACGGCACCCACGTCTGGGTCACCAATCCTCCCGGCAACTCGGTGACGGAGCTGAACGCCAGCGACGGCAGCTGGGTGGCGACCCTGACTGGCGCCCGCTACGGCTTCAACGGCCCGGTTGGGATCGCCGCCGACGGCACCCACGTCTGGGTCGCAAGCACGAACGGCAACTCGGTGACGGAGTTGAACGCCAGCGACGGCAGCCCGGTGCGGACCCTGACTGGCGCCCGCTACGGCTTCAACGGCCCGGTTGGGATGGCTGTCGATGGCACCCACGTCTGGGTCACCAACACGAACGGCAACTCGGTGACGGAGCTGAACGCCAGCGACGGCAGCCTGGTACGGACCCTGACCGGCGCCAGCTACGGCTTCAGCTACCCGGCTGGGATCGCCGGCGGCGGCACCCACATCTGGGTCGCCAACAGCGGTGGCAACTCGGTGACGGAGCTGAGCGCTAGCGACGGCAGCCTGGTACGGACCCTGACCGGCGCCAGCTACGGCTTCAGCATCCCGCGTGCGATCGCCCTGGACGGCACGCACGTCTGGGTCGCCAACGCTGGCGGCGACTCGGTAACGGAGCTGAACGCAGGCGACGGCAGCTGGGTGGCGACCCTGACTGGCGCCAAATACGGTTTCCACGGCCCGTGGGGGATGGCCGCCGAAGGCACGCACGTCTGGGTCACCAACAGCGGCGGAAACTCGGTGACGGAGCTGACCGCAGGATGACCGATCGGGGTGCCCGGTGCCCGCCTTGCCCGGACAGTCCCCGATCCGGCGTCGGCTATCCGCGCGGAGATCAGCCGGAGGGCGCGCGGTGTGGAGCTCCCCGGACGAACGCTCAGACGCCGGCGCTGGCATGGCCGGCGGCGATCCGTTCGGCCGAAACGATACCGGACACCCGCCTGGCGCCCAGCCCACTGACTGGATTGGTGCTACGTAGCGCACGATCCCGTCATCAGAAAAGACAATCTGCACGCAGCACAGCACGAAAGGCTGCTGAATTCATAGGGATCCAGATTCGGCGTTCGGAGCGCTGACAGCTGACCTGGAGGTAGCCGCCTATGGCCGATCGGAGGCAGAAGCGGGCGCGTTCTCGGGATTCAGTCCAGCGTGCCCGTGCATACTGACGGCATGCCTGTCCGTCTTCAACCGGGGCCGGCCGCATCACCGCCAGTCGCATCTGCCCGCCGGGACGCTCCCCCATAGCCGCCTGCGTACCCGGTTGGTCGGCCTGTCCATCACCAACGACTGGGGTAACGGGCGCACTCACATCACGCATGACCGAGCGACTGGATGCCCATCCAGCGAATCGCGCCCAAGCCCTGATGCCCGGTACGGCCCTAGCGTCGCTGGCTGGAGCCTTGGTGCCTGCCCTCGGTGTCCCGCACCCAGGGCTGGTGGCCGGCCCGGCGCTCCTTCGCGGTCGCTGGCCTGTGCGTCAGCGGTCCAGGGAAGCACGCCCGGACGAGTGTGAGTGGGCTGGTCATGGCACCGGAGCCGATGTGAGCGTTGCGGCGGACCGGCATGGGGCCACCTGTTCCCTGGCTCGCCGGCGTGCGGCCAAGGCTGGCGATGATGTCGGCGACTTCGGACATCCGGTCTGTGCCGCCAGTTCCCGGCTGGCCCATGAGCCTGGCGGCGCAGTCGGTGGCGGCGCGGTGGAGGTGCTGGGCGGCCCTCCACGCTGGGGTGTGGCCGCGGCCGTTCTGGTCAAGGTTGCGGGCCAGCGTTTCGGCCGCGCCAGAGAGCGTGCGTGCGACGCGGGCTGTGACGGTCCGGATGAATCCCCGGACGCGGATGTCGCGCCTGACTTCGGCCCAGTAGTCCCCCGCTGCCTCACGGATCGTGGTCATCAGCGCCCGGGCGGCGCCGGTGACCTTGCTGATCCGCTGCCATTCCGGTGCGCCGCTGTACCAGCCCGCGCAGGCGTGGGCCTCGGCGAGCGCGCCGGCCATCCGCAGGATGCTGTCCGCGTCTGAACGGGCTGGGACCGGCGCGGCCGGGGCGGGCGGCCGGAAGTTCTCGGCTGGCAGGCCCAGCGCTTCCCGCAGTCCGGCGAAGGCGGCTCTGATGTCCGCGAACGCCGGCCCGCCGGGCTCCGCGCTGGCGGCCCCGGGCGCGGGGCGCACATGCTCCGTGAGCGCGTCAATCATCTGCTCGAACCCGCCGTCGAGTTCCGCGTCCCGCGCCGGGGCGAAAGCCCGGGCGAGATCAGGTCGCGCATCGGCGGCTTCCCCAAGCGGACCCGGGTGAGTGCTGGGCGCGGATTCCGCCACGGCACCGGCTCCTGCCGCGGTGTGGCTGGGGGCGCTGCCCGGCAGAGCGGCCAGCAGTTCCCCGGCACGGTTGAGAGCCGTAGCGTCCGGGTCCGGATGGTTGCCGCCGGCGCCGGGTTCGTGTGCGTGGAGGGCCGCGCCGACCACCTCGTCGACTGCCGCGTTGATGATGCGGGTCAGTTCGCCGATGGCGGCATCGTGGGCCTGGTCGCCGGCGCCGGGCATGGGCGCGGCCCCGAGCGCCCGGTAACCAGCAAGGGCCTGCCCAGCGTGATCGATGACTTGCCGCCTGCGTGGGGTCAGGCCCGGTGCCAGCCAGGCGGTGGCCTGCGGCCAGGTGAGGAAGCCCGCGCGGATGGCGCTGCCCGCGCTGACCTTGACGCGGATGCCCGCGGGGCTGAAGTCCATC
>DATLSX010000072.1:0-52091 GCA_035533915.1 Streptosporangiaceae bacterium | reverse complement strand
GTCCAGATACGATGCGACAAGGCCGCGCGGGCCCATTTTGACGACACATCAAGATCGTTCCGCGCGGCCGCTCACGTTCGCGGGACCGACACGCCGCGATCATCCGCTACGCCCGAGAAGTCCTATCGCGCACCAAGTCGTTGTTAGAGCGCGTCCGCTGTTCGCATAAGGGACCGCCACGATCTGTCACGGTTGGCCATCGATCGTCTCACGCGCGTACGGCTCGTTCGGCGCGTCCCCTGGCTGGTCTGTCATCCTTGGCTACGGCACTCAGAAGCCCGGATCTGCACGCTGGGTGGGAACCCGGTCCCGGCGGCGGCGACTGGACATGCCGATGGCCGGGTGTCAGTGATTCCGGAAGCGCGCCGGCCCGCGCGCCGCCCATTCGGCTCCGTACTCCGCGAAGACGACGGGGTCGCGGCTCAGGGTGAGCGTTATCCCTGCCCTGGTCCCGCCCGGCGGCTGTCGAGCCAAAGTGCCCATGCCTCAATCGTGCCGATCTCCAGCAGCCCCGCCAACGCCCAGGGATCCTCCCCGAGCCGGGCCCTGATCTCGCTCTCGGCCGCGGCTTCGACCAGGTGCAGCGTCTCCTCGCCGTCGCCGGCAGGGCCACCCACAACTACGAAGCCGTCATCCACAAGCTGGTCCATGAAAGCCGCGTGCTGGTCCCAGCCATCTTGCGCCCGGATCGGACGGTTAGCGTCCCAGCCTGGGCCATGCACCAGCCTGACCGCGAAGTTGGCCATAAGCCAGACGGTACTGACCACTAGTGACATCGGTCAGCGCCCAGGGAGGCTTCGACGCATCGCTGAACGTCCTGTCGTGCCGCGCTCAGTGACCACAGCCCGGACCGGCTTGCGGCCAGTGCGCTGGCGCCCTGATCATCTGTACGTGAACGAGACGCCTGCCACGGCGAGGCTAAGACATGCCGTCCGGGCGGTCATCCTGGCCGATGATGACCGTGTCCTGCTGTGCCGCTTCAGCTTCCCGCATCCAGCTGTACCGACGGGCGCAACGGTCGTATGGGCGGCCCCCGGCGGCGGCATCGAGCCCGGTGAACTGCCGCTGGCGGCACTGCGCCGGGAGCTTCACGAGGAGACGGGACTCGTCATTGACGCCGACCCGCCTCACGTCTGGCACCAGGAGGCCGCCGCTCCCTGCCGTGCGGACGGCTACGACGGGGTGGTCAACGACTACTTCCTCGTCCGCACCACGAATTTTTATCCCCGTGGCGCGCTGTCCGATGACGAACTGGCCGCCGAGCACATCAGCGGGATGCGATGGTGGCGGCACGGAGACATTGCCGAATACGGCGGAACCGACCTGTTCTCACCCCGTGACATCGCCACACCACTGGCGGCGCTGATCGCCGGTGACATCCCGGGCACGCCACTGATGCTCGGCCTGTGATCTCCCTGGGCACTTATAGGTCCGCTGTACCCGCCTGCTCTACCGCGGTAGTGCCTGCATGACTATCCACGCTTGGCGGAGGGCACAACGCCCGCTTCTGCCGCGATGAGGTAGATCGCAAGCCTCACCCGGAACGGGTCGTTCTGCATGCGGGGGACCAGTACCGACGGAGTTTCGCCTGCGCGCAGAGTCGGCGATCTGAGCGCCTTGAGGCCTAGTGAGATCCCGGAATAGTCACGGAGCGTCGTGACGATCGAGACGGGGCCAGAAATCGTGGCAGTTCCGTCCTGCGCGTGAGATTTTCCGCCATCATGGCGCCAGCGAGTCAGACAGGGCGAACTGCGCACGACCAGATCATGATCGTGGGGGGATAGGCGCTGGCGGTAGCCCTCCGCCACGCTTGCCCGGTAACGGGTCGGAGGTCGACCCGGCTGCGTTCAGCTAGCGGCTGCGTTAAGTGCGTTCGTTGCGACACGGCCATCTCTGGGCGATCCATGCCAGACGCCCAGAGATGGCAGTCCCGACTGTCCCCCTAGACCCAACAACCCCTCAGGACACGTCGATATGCCGATAACTGCACGTTTCAGGCCCAGGAAGGCCGACAGCGCCACCTTGCTGATGGAATACGTTAGCAATCTCGTTAGCGCACGCAACGCAGAAGGCCCTCCCCGGATTGAAAAGGGCTATTGACCTGCGGAAACAGTAGCGGGGGCAGGATTTGAACCTGCGACCTCTGGGTTATGAGCCCAGCGAGCTACCGAGCTGCTCCACCCCGCGTCGGTTCCTTTACTGTACGGGCATCGGCGACGTGTGGCAAATCAAACAGCCCGCCCAGATCGCAGCGCACAGACCCAGCGGCCCGCACCCGCTAGCGCCCCGGGCGGGCGGTCAGCCCGGCACACGCCCGCAGGCTGCGGTAATGCGCGAGCGCCTGGCTGGCGGCCAGACCCCGGTCCACGATGGGCTGGCCCGTCGCCGAGACCGTCGCGGGCACGAAACGCGCCGTCAGCGGGGCATGCCGGTGCAGGGTCAGCAGTAGCACCCCGGTGGCCGTGCTGAACGACGTCTCCCACCAGAGGAAGTTGGCCATGCCGTAGGCGACGAACGTGTGCCCGAGCCAGCCGGAGCCCTGGAGCATGTGCGCGTGCGAGCCGATGATGATGCTGGCGCCCGCGGCCGCTAGCTTCGGTGCCAGCGCCAGCTGACTCGGATCTGGGCAGGCCTCGCCCTCCGTGCCCCAGTGCATGAAGACGACGACCACGTCGGCGATCCGCCGCGCCGCCCGTACCGCAGCGAGCGTTTCGCGCAGGTTGATAGCATTCGCTTCACCGGACCGCCGACCCGTTGCTACCCAGGACGACGCCAGCTCGGCGACCTGGGAAACGCCGAGGAACGCTATCTTCATGCCCTTGACCGTGACGACATAGGGCGACCAGGCGGCGGTCGCGTTCTTGCCGATGCCCAGGACCGGAAATTGTGCGCTCCGCGCCGCTGCGAGCGTGTCGGCCAGGCCGACGCGGCCGTAGTCGAGCACGTGGTTGTTGGCCATGTTCGCCACGTCGATGCCGGCATCGCGGAGTGCCGTGAACGCCACAGCTCTGGCACGGAAGTGGTAGGTCTTCGGCTGGGGCACGCCGCGTGTCGTGACGGCGGTCTCCAGGTTGACCGCCGTCAGGTCGGCGGATCTGAGCAGCGCGGAAATCGGCCCGAACGCCGTCGCCGGGTGCCGCAGCAGCCCGGCGGTGCGGCCGGTGAAATGCACATCACCAGCGAACTCCAGGGTGACCGAACCCGAGCCCGCCCCGCCCCCGGTCGCGGCCCCGGTCACCACGGCGCCTGGCCGGCCGCTCCCCGGCGGCCTTGCCGAGCCGGGCATGCCAGCCGACGGCTGTGGTGCCGCGACGCCGGTGGCGCACGCGGCGAGCAGCAGGCAGAGCGCGGCCGGCCCGGCAACGACCAGTGACGCCATCCGTCTGGACCTGACCCCCGGCTGCCTGTGTTCCATCAGACCAGCGTAGGCCGACCGGACCGCTCAGATGCCGGTAGCCGAAGTGTCAGCGACGGCCATCCAGACCACGTACTTGGCGCGCCAGGGCGCTCCGCCCGGCTGGGTCAGCTCATGCGGGTCTTGCGTCGTCAGCAGGTTCATGACGAGGGTCGGCTGTCCGCCGAACGCCGCCACCTGCCCGGGCTTCGCACCCAGTACCACCGGCCGACGGCCTGCCCTGGTGATCCCGCCAAGCACCGCGTCCACATCGGCTGCCGGGGCACCCGGCGAGATCCAGGCGACGGGCACGCCGCAGATCCCCCTGATCACTTGCGTGAAGAGCTGGGCGACTCGCCGGTCCACGATCACAACGGACGAGGACCGGCCGATGGCTGCGCACATGCCGCGTACGGCATCAGCCTGCCCGCTGCCGACGCCGCGCTGGGCGATCCCGCCCGAACTCGGCCGCAGGCCGCCGCCGACGCCGGAGTGCGTCAGCCCGAGGCCGAACGACGTAGCCGCCGCGGGCAGCAGCATCGCCCCCATGCAGAACGCGCTCACGAGGACCACTGTCGCCGTCCCGGCGCCGCGGTCCCTGGCTCGCCGGGCGAGCCAGGCCGCCGCCCATACCGCGAGAACGATCGCCCCGGGCAGCACGACAGGGGCCAGCCGACGGCTCGCCCAGGGCTGGTCCGGCACCGTAAACGGCTGCCACAGGACGGCCGCCGAGCCACCCAGTACCACAGCCAGCGGCAGCGCCCAGTTCAGCCTCGTACCCGAGGTGTCGGTCCAGGTGAACAGCGCGTGCAGGCACCGGCGCGCCAGCACCGCCGCGCCGAAGCAGGCCAGCAGGACGGTCGCGATCCCGGCGTACCAGCTCACCCAGTACAACGTGTCTTCGGAGTACAACCTGGTGGGATCGACCCGCAGTCCGGCCATCCGCTGCAGCGCTGCTATGTAGTCCGCCTGCGCACGGCCGAGCACTCCGTGCACGGTCTGCAGGTACGGCCGGGCAGCCAGGCCCGCAACCGCGGCGAGGACGACCAGGCTGCCGAGGCCAGGCAGCCACCGCAACGGCCGCTTGCTGAGCGCAGCCCTCGTGATCCGGCGCGCTCGTGACCAGTGCAGCAGCAGCAGCACGCCGGCAGTCAGCACCACCAGCCCCGCAGCGTACAGCCCGATCGTCATGAGCGTAGGCGCCAGCGACTCGGCGAGCGGGCGCGCGAGCAGATAGCCGGCGGCCAGGCCGTATCCGCAGCCGACGCAAAGCCCGACACTGAACGCAATCCCCACAGCCCGCCTGGCCGCAAGGAGCACTCCGGCCACGACGATAGCCGGAAGGAGATAGACCAGCGAGCCGAGGCTCAGCAGGCTGGTCAGTCCGAGCGAGAGGCCGCCGAGGCCGCCGAGCATCCGCTCGGGGGTGATCTTTCCCTCGACCTGGGATGTGAGCTTGCGCCAGGTGAGAGCCCGTGCGAAGGCTACGATCCGGCGAGGCACCGTTGACGGTGCTATCCGCGCCAGCGGCCGGGTAGGGGCCATGTCCTGCGGCCCGGCCGCCGCGACAACGGCGGTGCTGACGGCCTGCGGTTCCGTAGTGGCCCGTTGACCCTTGGCAAGAGCGTCTATCACAAGGCTCAGCCCGCCGAACAGCAGCACCTGCACCGCTGTCTCGCTGAACGCGTCCCTGCTGGTATAGAGCTCAGGAACGGTCACCGCCAGGGCGACCGCGCCCGCCGGAGCCCACTGCAAGCCGACCAGCCTTCCGACCAGTCCGCCGAAGGCGAGTACGGCAAGACCGCCGAGCACAGGCCCGACCACCGCCCCGCCGCCGATGCCGCTAGTCCAGAACCCGCCAGCCAGCAGCATCGGCAGGCCAGCGGCAACTGCCGGCACGATCGAGTGCCCGGACTCGTAGAAGCCGATGCTGGACAGGTGCATGCTGGCGTGCGAACCGCCGAAGGCCGCGAGTGACCCGGGAATCGGCAGTGAGCCGTGCTGCGCGATCCAGTAGCCGGCCTGAAAGGCGGCACCCGGGCTTCGGGTAGCGATCACCGACGGTGAGTTCTTCGCGAGCTGCCAGACAGTGAAACCGGCAGCCGCCGCAGCCGTGCCGACCAATCCGAACCACGGCGCCCAGCCTCGGTCTCGTGCCTTGCCGGGCAACTCGGCTGGCCAGCTAGCAGGGACTCGGTGCAAGACATTGACCGCGAGTGCCGCGAGGAGCGGTGCCGAGATCAACAGCATCGGCACGGGCCTGAACTGACCCGCGAGGAGCAACGGCAACCCTGGCAGCAGCCAGGAAATCACGCCGATCGTTGGCACGACGGTGAGCCGTCCGAAGGTCCGGCCCGCGGCGTCACGGAGCTTGGCCCAGCGCTCGGTCCGCTGCGGCCGGGCTCTGGTGCGGCGCTTGGCCAGCGCGCGGGCCAGCACCGCCGGCGTGGTGACCCGCCTGGTCACGGCCCGCACGGCAGAGAGTCTCGGCCGGCGCGGCCGGGCGCGAAGCCCGGTTCGCGGAATGCTCGACGCGGCACCGGCCCGGCCCTGGTCTTCGGCCTTGCCCGGCTCTTCGGCCTTGCCCGGCTCTTCGGCCTTGCCCGGATCTTCGGCCTGACCCTGCGCCTGATCCGCTGGCGCCTGCTGCCGCGGACTTCGCCTGTCGTCAGGCCGAGCTGGTACGTCCTTGGTGTCAGCGGCTGGCGGCTCGGGCAGGCTCACGGCCTCCACTGTAGGGGGCGGAAGCCCGGCCGCACAGGGCGAGCGTTGCGTTCGTGGCAGAAGTATCAGCCGTCACCCTAAGGTCCATGACTAACCCGATGAGATGGCTCATTACGCTTAGTGGCGATATTCCCGTTGCGGACGGCGTACCATGGGGCGCGAAAACCGGCTGGTCGCCGTCGCGCCAGCCGAAGGTTCCGCTCGGAGGTTCGATGACGCGCTTCGGCTCGCCCCGCTCCGGGTACTCCCGTCGCGGCCGAAATTCAGGCCGCGGCCGGACAGGACGCCGCTATTCACGCGGCCTGATGCTCACCGGCTGGGCGGCCATGGGCCTCGCGGTGCTGCTGGTAGCCGGCACACTGTACGGCTACGTGAAGTACCGCGATGTCTGGGACGGAATCCACCACATCCAGGTGACCGATCTTGGCAAGCGCCCGCCCAAGTACAACAACGCACTGAACATCCTGGTCATCGGATCGGACAGCCGGTCCGGCCGGAACGCCAGGATCGGCGGCTACGTTCCCGGCCAGCGCTCCGACACCGTCATGGTGGTGCACATCTCGCCGGGCCGGAGCCACATCTACGTGCTGAGCTTCCCGCGCGACTCGGTCGTGCCGATTTTGGCCTGCACACCCGAGCCAGGATTCTCTGGCCAGACGGCGGCCAGTGGCGGAGAGCAACTCAACGCGACCTTCGCTAACGGCGGTCCAGGCTGCCTGTGGAAGTCGATCGAGAACACGACGCAGATCCATATCGACGACTTCGTTCAGCTCAACTTCACCGGTTTCGTCAACGTCATCAACGCGGTACACGGGGTGACCGTATGCGTGCCTTACGCCGTCACCCCGACCTACTACGACCGCCTGCGGCTTTCTCCCGGACGAAACCGGCTCAACGGATACCAGGCGCTGGACTTCTGGCGGCTGCGAGAAGGTTTCGGCCTCGGCTCCGACCTGCAACGCATCCAGCGTGACCAGTTGCTGATGGTCTCCCTCTTCCAGAAGATCCTGAGCAGCCACGTCCTGAGCAGCCCGACCAAGGCTTACGGGATCATCAAGGCGATCGTCGACGCGCACGCGCTGACCACGGACACGGGGCTAACGCCGGGCAAGCTGCTGTCCATCGCGACCAGCATGAGCGGGATCACCAGGAAGTCGATCCAGTTCGTCGAGGTTCCTACGATTACCTACCAGCCCAATCCCAACTGGGTCTTGTTCGACCCGACCCAGACCCCGAAGCTGTTCGCGGCGGTCGCGCATGACGTCAAGCTTCCCGCGATCCACAAGGTCAAGAAGGGCAAGAAGGGCAAGGTCACGCCGCCGCAACTGCTCAGCACGTCCAAAGTCAACGTCCAGGTACTCAACGGCTCTGGCGTCAACGGCGTCGCCGGCACGACGGCGGCCGCGCTGACCGGGCGCGGCTTCCATGTCCTCGGGGCGTCGAGCGCGACGAGCCCCAGCGGCGCGGCGGATTACAGCTACACCAAGTCGGTGGTCCAGTACGGCTCCGCCGCTGAACTGGCCGCTGCCCGTACCGTCGCCGCCCAGCTCAGCACCAACGTGACACTGCGGCAGGTCAGTTCGGTACCTGCGGGCACCGTCAACCTGGTCCTTGGATCGGACTTCAAGTCCCTGGCACCGCCGGGCACCAAGCCTGCCGGCGACCTGGTCCAGGCCTTCGGCGGTTACACCGGCGCGACCAACATCTGCAAGAACTACGGGACGGCCTACGTCAGCGCCGGAGGCTGAGACTCAGCACGGCGCTGTACCCGGGCGTTGCCGACGGTTTTGCGGCTTGAGCGGTTAGAGCGCCTCTAGCAGGCAAGAACCATCCCCGAGAGCCATGGCGCACGGGGGCGAGGGACCAGACGCCGGGGAGCACGTGCCGCGCAGGCGGCGCGCTTCCCGCGCCCTAGCGTGGACGTCGGTGACGATCGCGTGCGTCGTCGTGGCCGCCGCACTCACCGCTTACGCGGCATACCGCGACCTGTTCGGCAAGATCGCTCATGTCACCGTCTCGGATCTGGGCAAGCGCCCGGCCAGCTACGGCGACGCGCAGAACATACTCGTGATCGGCTCGGACAGCCGGACCGGCCGGAACTCAAGGTTCGGCGCCCGTATCCCCGGCCAGCGGTCCGACACCATCCTCGTACTGCACCTGTCCCCCGGGCGGGCACGAGCCGCCGTGCTGAGCATCCCGAGGGACTCCGTCGTTCCCGTGCTCCAATGCGCACCGGTTCCCGGCGTCCCCGGCCAGACGGCGCAGCCCGGCCAGGTCGCGCAGCCCGGCCAGGTGGAGCAGGTTAACGCCACCTTTGCGGCCGGCGGCCCGGCGTGCCTGTGGAAGACGATCGAGCAGACGACGCATATCAGGCTCGACCACTTCGTCGAGCTCAACTTCACCGGCTTCGAGAAGGTCATCAATGACCTCGGCGGCGTCAGCATCTGCCTGCCATATCCGGTCAACGACCCGCGTTCCAAGCTGCACCTGCCCAGAGGGCTGCATCATGTCTCCGGAGCGCAGGCACTGGCATACTGGCGGGTGCGGTACATCGGCATGGGATCAGATCTTGAGCGGATCTTGCGAGATCAGTACCTGCTCGCCGCCGTGGCGCAGGACGTCAAGCACACCAACCTGCTCGGCGACCCGGCCCAGGTCTACAAGATCGTCAGCGACCTCGCGGCCTCGCTGACGACCGACAGCGGGCTGACCCAGGCCAAGATGATCTCACTGGCTCAGAGCCTGAAGAACCTGCCGTTGCGGGACGTCAGGTTCATCGCGGTGCCCGTCATCTTCTATCCGAAGAACACCAACTGGGTAGAGTGGTCACCGCAGGCGCGCACCCTCTTCGAGGCCGTTGCCCATGACGAGCGGCTGCCTAAGGTGCACACGCGGCATAGCCGCGCGGGGCGCTACCTGGCCGGCCGGAACGCGACCAGGCGAGCGGCTGGCGCCAGGCCGGGCCGGTCCCCAGCCAGAGCCCAGGCCGGCAGCAGGAAGTCACCGCCATCGTTGGCCAACGTCAACAAAGCCGACGGCGGGATTACCGCGGGTACGAACGTCTGCCACGACTCTCCTGCCTTCGCCGGCCCGCTCGGCGGCCACTGACCGCCCGGACCGTCAGATCCTCAGCCGCCAGAACCCGAGCCGCCTTTGCCCCGCGCCGTAGGCCAGCCGGGACGCGCCAGCCACCTGCGGCCGACCGGCTCAGCGAGGCGATCGAGTTCGCCCGCGAGGCCAAGCTCGCCGACCGGGCCAGCAACGTCCAGATCCGCCCCGGTCACCCCGGCCACGACCGACTAACCGGACTCCGCCCGCTGCAAGCCCGCGCCCTTCAGGCTCCGCCCGACGACTTCACTCGAATTAGTTCACCCGATACCCGGCAAATCGGGCGCGAAAGTGGTTCTAAGTCGGGGGAAGTCAGCGGAAGTCGGCGGGAAGTCAGCACCATTGACTCATCAGATCAGCGGGGGACGCCCGGACGTGGTCATCCGCCAGGCAGTGCGCAAAGACATCGGCTGGCGGTGTCCGGGATCGAGCCGCCAGCCTTCGGCGAAGCCGCCGAACCAGGCGCGCAGCGCCGTGGCCGACCGCTCGCGGAGCACCGTGATCACGATCCAGTCGAGCAGGTAACCGGCCGCGAGCGGCCAGGGCAGGTTACGGCGGGCTAGCCACACCCGGTTCCGCGCCTCAAGCCGGTACCAGGTCGCGTGCCTGGCGTTATGGACCGGCGGGTGGCACATGGTCGCGTCCGCGTCGTACTCGAGCCGGTAGCCGAGCTCCAGCAGCCGCCACGACAGGTCCGTCTCCTCGTGCGCGAAGAAGAAGGCGTCGGGCAGCCCGCCGGCCTCCAGGTATGCGGAGCGCCGGATCGCGCAGGCCCCGCCGGCGAACGTCGTCACCACCGAAGAGCGCCCGGGGTCACCGGCCCGCAGCCGCGGCACATGCCACCGGGCCCCGGTGCCGCCCTCGGGATCGAGCACGCGGAACGCCAGCACGGCAAGCGCGGGGTCCGCGCCGAACCTCGCGGCAACGTGTTCGCCGAGAGCCGCGGGCTCGGGGTACCAGCCGTCGTCGTCCAGGAACAGCACCACGTCACCAGCGCAGGCTTCGACGCCGGCGTTGCGGCCGCCAGCGACCCCCGCGTTCTCCTCCAGCCGTAGCGTCGTCACGCCGGCCGGGACCGACGGGACGTCGGCGCCGTTGCCGACGATGACGAGCTCCGCGCCTGCTGCCCGGAGCGACTCGGTGCTGTCGATCGCACGGCTGAGCTCGGCGGGCCGGTTGCCCATGGTCAAGATCACGATCGACAGTTTCAACGCAACCGCCTCGACGCAAGGATCGCCGTGAGGTGCGCCGCCACCATCAGAGCCGCGACGATCAGGCACGCCAGTACGAGCACTCGGGTGGCGAGCAGGTTCCCGCGGATCGCGTCGGCGATCGCGGCGACCAGGATCAGCAGCGAAAGCTCGACCGCATGGGTGATCCGGTGCACGCGGAGCACGCCCGCGATCTTTCGCGCCCGGGCCAGGCCCGTCCTGGCGGGCGCCAGCGCCGCGTCGTCGTGGCTGGCCGACAGGCCAGCCTTGGCCCGGGCGACGACGACGTTGTCGGTCTCGGCCTTGACCAGCATGGCGAGCAGCGCTGCCGCGACCCCGGCGGTGACATAGCCGCCGGCCACACCGAGGTGCCCCTGCGCTCGCAGGCCAAGGCCAACCAGCAGCGCGCTCTCCGCCAGATAGTGACCGACTCCGTCGAGGTAGATGCCCGCGGCGGACTTCCGGTCGCTCCATCTCGCTAGCTCACCGTCGGAGCAGTCGAAGATCAGGTACAGCTGGATCAGCACCGCGGCGGCGATCGCCGTCCCCAGGCCGCCGAACGCGATCACGACTCCCGCCGCGATACCGCACCCGATGAACGCGGCAGTCACCGCATTCGGTGACCAGCCGAGGCGGGCGAAGACCCAGGTCGCGTACGGGGAGAGTCTGCGGCCGTAGAGCCGGCCAAGCCAGTGCTCGTCGTTCAGCCGGTCGAGCACCGCCTGCGGCTGGCCCTTCTCCTTCAGCTCAGCCAGCGATGGCCCTGCCATACTCCTCCACTCGCTCATCGACCTCGGCCTGCGACATCGCCAGGCGCTCGAGGATCGTGTACCGGTCGGGCCTGGTCGCCGGGGCGTGGTATACCGCCGCGGCGAACTGCTCGCTGGACAGGCCTATCTCCCGCGGGTGCCTGGGCAGGCCGTGTCGTTCCAGGCAGGAGGATATCGCCGCGAACTGCGTCGGATCATCGCGGAGCAGGGCACAGAACAGCGCCCCGATGCCGGCCAGCTCACCATGGCTCGCCGTATCCGGGTAGAACTGGTTGATCGCGTGCATGATCTCGTGGTCGCCGCCGCTGGCCGGGCGACTCGAACCTGCGACGGCCATCGCCATGCCGGACAAGATCAGCGCCTCGGCCAGCACGGTCAGGAACTCGTCCGACGTGCTCGGAGCCGGCTGGTGCAGCACCGCCTGCGCTGCCGACCTGGCCATGGCTACCGCGAGGCCGTCCACCGGCTCACCGGTCATTTCCGCCGACAGTTCCCAGTCAGCCACGGCGGACAGGTTGCTGACCGCGTCACCTATTCCCGCGGTCGCGAGGATGCCAGGGGCACGGCGGACCCGGTCCAGGTCGACCACGACAGCGACCGGCGGGACCACACCATACGAACCGCTGCCCGATTCCTGCCGGAGTGTGCTGACCGGGGAGGCGATTCCGTCATGCGCGAGGCTGGTCGCGACCGAGACCATCGGGATGCCCGCGATGTGCGCGGCCAGCTTGGTCACGTCGATCGTCTTGCCGCCGCCGATCCCGGCCACCGCCTCGTACGGTGCCCCGGCCCGCAACCTGGTCCCGAGCGCCACGGCGCTGTCGTAGCTGCCGTCAGGGACCCGGAACACCTCGTCGGTGCCCAGCCCGAGCTCGGCCGCGATCCCGTCGCCTTGACCAGGGCCGACCACAATCGCTACCCGGCCTTTGCTGGCGATCTTCCGGTCGGCCAGCAGTTCGGCCAGGCCGGTTATCGCCCCGGGCCTGACGTCGATGACCAGCGGCGCGGCGAGCATTCTCGCCAGTAGGGGCATGACTCTCCTCCGACGTGCACCGCCGGAAGTGCCGGGGCAGCGGGCGATCAGCGGGCGATCTCCCGAAAACGCGGCGATCTCCCGAAGGCGCGGCGGTCTCACGCGAGACTAGCAGCGGCCGGCGATTTCCCTGGCCCGTCTCAAGTCGGCGTGGTTGTCGACCTCTACCCAGTCCACGGCGCCGATCGGCGCAGCCAGCACATACCCGCCTCGTTCGGCGAACTCAGCGTACCCGTCTTCGTAGTACAGGCCGGCATCGCGCCGCCAGGTCGTCTCGAGCGCGTCAGCTAGTCCCACAGCGGCCGACGGCTCGATGAGCGTGACCCCCATGTACTCGCCGTGCGCTACGTCAGGATTCATCTGCTTGGTGATCCGCCGCATCATGCCGCGGCCGTCGAGCATGACCTTCATCTCCTCGTCGGCCAGTGGCTTGATGTCGTCGATCGCGATGATCAGACGGCCGAGCGGCTTCGCTTCCACTTCTCTGGTAGCCGCGCTGGCGGCGAGCAGCGACTTCTCGACGCTCGCCGGGTGGACCGTGTCTCCGTTGACTAGCAGTACGCCGCGGGAGAAATACTCCCTGGCCAGCCAGAGCGAGTAAGCGTTGTTCCACTCCTGCGCACGGTCGTTGTGGACAAGGTCGATGGTCAGGCCGCTGGCGCGCTCAAGTGAGGAGACGCGGTCGGCGACCGCGTCCGCCGCGTACCCGACGACGATCACGATGTCGCTCAGGCCGACAGCGGCCAGGTTACGCAGCGTGATTTCGAGAATGGTGGTCTGGCCCGCGACAGGCAGCAGCGCCTTGGGCAGCGCGTCAGTATCGGGACGCAGCCGGCGCCCGGCGCCAGCCGCCAGAACCATGCCGATCACTGGCGCACGTCCTCCGTGGGTAGCAGGGAGCCGGCAACGGCCTTCCGGCCGATGAGCACTCCAAGATATGCGGTCACCCCAAGGTATCCGAACGCCGCAAGGCCGAGCATCCCGGCGATGGCGACCGCGAACATTCGCGCCTCCCAGCCGATGCCGTCGGCCGGACGGGAAATGATTCGCGCGACTTGCTCCTTCCTGTCCGCTGGCGCTTCGGCCGCCGCGGGCGCGCTGCCTGCCAGACTCGCGTGCCAGATGGCGGTCAGCGAGCAGGCGGCAAAGATGACCGGCCCGGGGACCGACCAGGCGAATCCCAGCGCCGCCAGGTAGAGGTACTGCCCGGCACAGAGCAGCGCGGGAACGAGCCAGTCCACCCGGCCGTCATGCGGATGGCTCGACCCCGGCGCGGCGAGCAGCATCGCCATGATCGGCGCCAGCGCGATCACTCCCGGCAGCTTCCCCATTCCAAGTGACGCGAGCATCGTCAGAGCGATGATGGCGGCAACGGCTGGCGGCAACGGCGCGAGATTTCCCTGCACCAGCCGGCCAGCCCAGCGGGCCACCGCGCCGTCGTCCCGACTGGCAAGTACCACATTCAGCCGTGCCTGGTCAGCCAGGCAGTCGCCGTCCGCTGGCGCACCGCTGGCGTGCCCGCGCCTGGCCGCGCGACTGGCCACGGCCAAGCAGGCGGAAAGGACCGGCACAGCCAGAACGCTGACCAGGGCCACCCGCGGCCCGTGTACGGCAAGGCCCAGCCCGGCGACCAGCACCCGCAATCCGGCCGATGGCCTGCGGATGCGGGCGAACCAAGTCAGGACCCTGCCCCAGACTTCGTCGGGAACGTGCGCCCGGACGTTACCTGGCGCGCCGGCCGCACCAGCCGGGCAGCAAGCTGAGACAGTCTCTGCCACCGAGACGCACGTGATGGTCGCGACCGCCAGCGGCCACATTCCGGCCCACCCGGCCGCCGCCCCGCCAGCCGCGATGCCTCCGTACATCGCGCACTCGGCGGCAGTCGAGCACGATACCGCCAGCCAGTTGAATCTGCGCTCGGAGTCACCGCCGACGGCAATATCCGGCAGGTCGGCAACGTCGCCATCTGACCAGGTAAAGCCAGGCAGGACGAGCCAGTCGGTACTGGATCGCGCAGGACCGCTTGCCGTCCCGCCGAAACCGGACCGGGCGGGCGCGACAGCCATCCGACGGGCAACTCCCCGGCTCAGCCACCAGCCGGCCAGGGCAACGGTGCCGCTGAGGTTGTCGGATGCCGTCCCGCCGCTGAACCAGGCCGCAGCGCAGAGCGCGAGCAGCAGCGAGATGCCCGTGACCGAGTTCGGGGCGACCGCCCGTCCAGCCGCCCAGTCTGCCAGCGATCGGGGCCAGGCACGCACCGCACCGGCTACGCCGGCACCGATGCTGGCGAGCCGGCGGGCCGGATCGGCCTGGCCGCCAGCCGACCCGGCCGACCCGGCCGCGACACCAGTCTCGGCGGGCTCGCTGACCGGTCTCTTCAGTCCGGTGAAGATCACAGCCTCCGTAAAACCCAAGCGCGGTGACTATTCGCGCCCAATCAACTACTTACATTAATCACGTCGATGCCACGGGCGCACGGAGGACGATGAACGCGGAGCGTCTGCACAACGCGGACGCACCGGCCCCGCCGATCCACCGGCCCGCCGACTCACGGACGTCGTGGTCGTCCGGCAGCCCGCGGATCACACCCGCGGGCTCACGGACGTGGTGGTCGTCCGGCGGCGACTGGTGGGTAAGGTCCGATCATGCGTACTGTCGCAGTGGTGCTGGCTGGCGGCTCGGGCCTGCGCCTGGGCGGCACGACCCCCAAGCAGTTGCAGTCACTCGGCGGGCGGACGCTGCTAGAGCACTCCGTCGCGGCCTTCGAGCGCGCTCCGGGCGTGGACGACATCGTGGTGGTCATGTCGGCCGGCCTCGTCTCCGAGGCCGAACGGATCCTTGGCCGCGACTACCGCAAGGTGAGCAACATCATCGTCGGCGGCGCTGACCGGCCGGGATCGACGCGCCATGCGATCGACCTGCTCAGTTCCGGGCCAGACTGCAATGTGCTCTTCCACGACGCGGCCCGGCCTCTGGTGGACCAGCGGATCATCGCCGACTGCGTCGCCGGGTTGCAGGAGTGCCAGGCGCTCGGCGTGGTCGTACCGAGCACCGACACTATCGTCCAGCTGGCCGACGGGGTCATGATCTCGATTCCGCCCCGCCAGTCACTCGGCCGATGCCAGACCCCGCAAGGATTCCGCCTCTCGGTGATCCGCCGCGCCTACGACCTCGCGGCGGCCGATCCTGACACCGCCGAGTTCAGCCCTACTGATGACTGCGCGATGGTGCTGCGTTACCTGCCGGAAGTCGAGGTTCGCGTAGTAGCCGGAAACGAGCGCAATATCAAGATCACCCATCCGGGCGACCTGCGGATGGCGGAGGCCGCGCTGGCCGACGCTGGCTGAAAGCGCGGCGCGGCGGCGGCCGCCTCGCGTCAGCCAGATCGCGGTTCCGCGGCGCGAGTACCTTCGCCGGGGACGAGGTGCCGCGGGCTAGTGAGGAAGCCCGTCCCCCAGCAGATGTGCATCGTGGCCAGGGCGACCGGCAGCCAGGCTAGCGCCCGGCCGCGGAGCTTCCGTGCCGCGGTCGCGGTGACCGCCAGCACGCCGGCCAGGTATGCCAGCGGTACCCCGAAGCCCGCGGCCAGCGCCGCCGGCCACCAGCCAGCAGCACCTGCTGCCAGGGCCGACACGCCAGCCAGGCCGGCGACCAGTCCGGCTAGTATCGCGGCGACCAGGCCGGGCGGAGCCAGATAGCGCAGGTTGATCGTGCCAGCGTGGTGCCGTGCCACCACCCGGCGCCACCGGCCGTAGTGGAAGTACTGCGACCCGAGCGCGCTCACGCTGGCCCGCGGCCGGTAGGTGACCGCAAGCGCCGGTTCGAACCAGATCAGCCCGCCGGCCTCGCGGATCCGGTGGTTCATCTCCCAGTCCTCAGCCCGCAAGCACTGCTCGTCGTAGCCGCCAACGCCGTCGACCGCCTCGCGCAGGAACGCCCCCAGGTACACCGTGTCCGCGGGGCCAGGAGTGCCGCCAGTATGGAACCGGGCCGCGCCGACGCCGAACGGTGACGTCATCGCCCACGCGACCGCGCGCTGGAACGGCGTGATCCCTTCGGCGGCCATAATCCCGCCGACATTGACCGCGCCGGTTTCCCGCAGGGTCCGCACGGCGGTGGCGATATAGCCGGGCGGGAGCAACGCGTGCCCGTCCACGCGGACGACGAAGTCGTGCCGGGAGGCGCTGATCGCCGCGTTGAGCCCGCTCGGGCGCTGCCCCGACGGGTTGGCCACCACGACGATCCGCGGGTCCGCGGCGGCCAGCCGGTCCGCGATCTCCTGCGTCTTGTCTTTGGACGGGCCGACCGCCAGCACCAGCTCGATGTCACCTGGATAGTCCTGGTTCAGCACCTGGTTGACCGCGTCGGCCAGGTCCCGCTCCTCGTTGCGTACCGGCATGATGACGGAAACGGGAGCGGCCGCGCCGGTCCGCGCGCCAGGACCAGGCGGCCCCTGGGTCACTGTCGCGTTCACATGTGCGTCGTCGATGTTGCTCATGACGGTCGTCACGGTACCGTCCCCGGACAAGTAGCGCAGCCCGATCCGGGCCGCCGTTTACTGAGCGACGTCCTCCAGCATCTCGGTGACCAGAGCGGCGATCGGCGAGCGTTCGGAGCGGACCAGCGTCACATGCGCGAACAGCGGATGCCCCTTGAGTTTCTCGATCACCGCGACAACGCCGTCGTGCCTGCCGACCCGGAGGTTGTCCCGCTGGGCGATGTCGTGGGTGAGCACGACCCGGGAACCTGACCCGATCCGCGACAAGACGGTCAGCAGCACGCCGCGTTCCAGCGACTGCGCCTCGTCCACGATCACGAACGAGTCGTGCAGCGACCGTCCCCTGATGTGCGTCAGCGGCAGCACCTCCAGCATGTCCCTGGCGACCACTTCGTCGATCACGTCCGGCGAGGTGACCGCGGACAGCGTGTCGAAAACCGCCTGGGCCCAGGGATTCATCTTGTCCGCCTCGGAGCCGGGCAGGTAGCCAAGCTCCTGGCCGCCGACCGGGTACAGCGGCCGGAAGACGACTACCTTGCGGTGCTGGCGGCGTTCCATGACTGCCTCGAGCCCGGCACAGAGGGCGAGTGCCGACTTGCCGGTCCCGGCACGGCCGCCCAGCGAGACGATCCCGACCTCGGTGTCGAGCAGCAGGTCCAGCGCGATCCGCTGCTCGGCGCTGCGACCGCGCAGGCCGAATACGTCCCGGTCGGAGCGGACCAGCCTGACCGACTTGTCTGGCTGGACCCGGCCCAGCGCGCTGCCCGAGCCGGCGCAGCCCGAATGCAGCACCAGGCCGGTGTGGCAGGGCAGGTCCCGGGTCGCGGCGGAGTCGAGTGCTCCGGTCTGGTAAAGCTGGTCGATCTCGGCCGGGGCCACCTCGAGCTCGGCCATGCCAGTCCAGCCCGAGTCTGGCGGCAACTCGGCGCGGTACTCCTGAGCGGCCAGGCCGATGGCAGCGGCCTTGATCCGCAGCGGCAGGTCCTTGCTGACGAGTACGACCTGCTGCCCCTCGCCAGCCAGGCTCCGTGCCACGGACAGAATCCGGGTGTCGTTGTCGCCGAGCCGGAACCCGGGCGGCAGCACGGAAGGGTCAGAGTGATTCAGCTCCACCCGCACGGTGCCGCCAAGCTCACCGACTTCCATGTCGGCGTCCAGGCGGCCGTAGCTGGCACGCAGGTCGTCCAGGTAGCGCAGCGCGGCCCTGGCGAAGAACCCCAGTTCTGGATGGTTCCGCTTAGCCTCAAGCTCGGTGATCACTACCAGCGGCAGCACGACCCGGTGCTCGGCGAATCTGCCAACCGCGCCAGGATCGGCGAGCAGCACGCTGGTATCGAGCACATATGTGCGCGTGTCGCTCGCTACGACGTGGTTGGCCTTGACTCGTGGGTGCTGCGATCGCGTGCCGGAAGGCCGCGCTGCGGAAGGCTTCGCGTTACTTGTGCCTGCTGCTGCCTGACGGCTGGTAGGGTCTGACCGCGTTGTGCGTGCTGTTGCGGAAATGGCCACTCACTCTCCCCTGAGCGCCCTGGGGCGCCGCGTTGGACACAGACGTGTCGGAGGGACCGGGACCGGCCAGCGCGGGCCGGGCTCCGGCCCTGTGCTCATCACGCCTGCGTGCCACGGCACGAAGCTCGAGAATCTCGAGGGCCTTCCCGCCAGGCGGCTACACACCACCTGTCAGTCATTGACGGTACCCGCGATATGCCCGTTCATGGAAGTAGCGGCGCACCACTAATAACGGTCACAGGCGACAACTGTCGCACGGCGATCGCGACCAGTCCGTTCGGAAGGACTGCCTGCTCAGGTGCCGAACCGGCGGCGCCGGCCGGCATAAGAACGCAGCGCGCGCAGGAAATCGACCTTCCTGAAGGCCGGCCAGTAGGCGTCACAGAAATAGAACTCGGAGTGAGCGCTCTGCCAGAGCAGGAAGCCGCCGAGCCGCTGCTCGCCTGACGTCCTGATGACCAGGTCAGGATCGGGTTGGCCGGCCGTGTACAGGTGCTCGGCGATATGCTCCACATCGAGCACCTCAGCCAGTTCCTCGATCGTCGTGCCCTTGGTCGCCTGTTCCTGAAGCAGCGAGCGCACGGCATCGGCGATCTCGCGCCGACCTCCGTAGCCGACCGCGACGTTGACGAGCAGCCCGGGGTACTCGGCCGTTGCCTCACCAGCGTCCTTCAGCACCTGAGCCATCTCGACGGGCAGCAGGTCGAGGGCGCCGACTGGCTTGACTCGCCAGCGCTGAGCCACGAGTTCCCTGACCGTGTCCTCGATGATCTCCAGCAGCGGCTCGAGTTCCGCGTCCGGCCTGGCCACCAGATTGTCGGTGGACAGCAGCCACAGCGTGACGACCTCGACCCCGGCGTCCCGGCACCAGTCCAGCAGCTCGAAGATCTTGTCGGCGCCTTTGCGGTGTCCGCTGCTGACGTCGAGCAGGCCAGCGGAGCGCGCCCAGCGACGATTGCCGTCGCACATGACCCCGACATGCCTGGGGGCTACCTTCGGCGAGAGCGACGCACCGAGCCGCCGCTCGTAGAGCCGGTAGACGAGATCACGCAGACCCATCCGGCACCTTTCCTCGCTTCCGCCGCCGACCAGCTCAGTCGCCTTGGGCGCTCTGCGGCCGATAGCGAACCGGTCACGACGAAACGACCGACTCACTAGCACCGTATTCCAGCAGCGCGACCAGTTCGGCCCAGGCCAGCGTGGCTCGTAGAGTTGACGTGCGAGCACGCCGTATGGATCACATGGCCACCAGACCACGGTTGGCCTAGGCCCACGTTGCCGCTCGCCGCCTGCCTCGTACCATGGGGCGCTTGAACCTGCGCAGGAATCGTACCTCACTGACGTCCCACCAGCCGCTGTGATGCACCGGATGCTCCGAACCGGGGGAGCCGCCGCGCACCATCCGGCTGGAGAACGCAGGACGCCCGCGCCGGGCCGCCAGGACCTCCGCGCGGGCGTCCGTGAGACGCTAGCCGCTCAGCCGATGGACTTCACGATGGCCTCATCGAGGCCCGGGAAAGAGGTCAGGTACTCCCTGCGTTCCCGCTTGATCCGCTCGACCGTGGCCTCGTACTCCTGCTGCCTGCCCTGGCGCTCGTAGAGCAGCCTTGGCTGGAGGATCTCGATGTCGTCGACTCCCGGCAGCATCACCGCGACCTCGTAGCCGAAATCAGGGTCCGCGGCCCACTTGATCGAGCCCTCGACGATCGCCTGGACGATCGCTGAGGAGTACGGGATCGTCACCTTCTTGGACGTCGCCTCGTCCTTGCCGCCGACCCGGCCGGTGTTGAGCACATAAACCTTCAGCTCGTGACTGTCGAGCAGTTCGAGCATCCGGTTGCCCATGTCAGCCATATTCCTGGGGAAGAACGGGTTGGTGCCAGGAACCCGGAGGAACTTGCCTTCCTCGTCCTTGCCGCCCGCCGAGGTTCCCGTGGTCTCGCCGAGCATGAAGTACGCGGCGGCCTGGGCGCGGTCGAGCCGGGCGACTCCAGGCACGATGTTCTCGTTGCGGTTCAGGATCAGCAAGAACTCCGCAGTCGGTACCTCGTTGCCCGGCCATGGGTTGACGTAGGAGAACGGCCAGGTGGTGCGGCCGTTCTTGGTGTAGGAGGTATCGAAGAAGTCGACCTTGCCGTGCTCGTCGACCGAGATGTTCTCCAGGTAGGCGTCCGGCTTGGTGGTGGCGTGGTAGATGGCCGGCTCGAACCGGGGGTCGAGGCCGAAGGTCTTGGCGAAGCAGCCGTTCTCGGTGGTGTAGACCTTGCCGCCCGGCATCAGCGCTACGAAGTCGTCCTGAGCAGGCTTACTTGCCAGCTGGGTAGTGAAGGTCGTCGTCGTCTTGCCGGTACCGGACAGGCCGACGATCAGGATCGACGTCGGGTCTCCGTCACGTGGCATGACCTTGCACCCGGCATGCAGGGCCAGGCCACCGCGGTTGTAGACGATGTTGTTCCACATCCGCAGGCCGCCCTTCTTGGACTCACCGAAGTAGTCCGAGTTGAGCACCCGGGTGATGTTCGCGTTGAGGTCGACGGCGATCAGGCGGTCGTCCGGATAGCCGGCGGCGGGCAGGTTCGGCGTGTAAATCACGGTTGTGGCTGGCTGCCACGCCTGCGGGTCGTACTCAGGGCCGACCGGGTAGTAAAGCTGCTTCTGCATGCCGGCGACGTTCGCGTTCGCCGCCTCCATGATCAGCCGCGCCCTCGTGCGGAACTCGGGATCCGAGCCGATGTAGCCGTCCACGACGACCATGTGCTGGCCAGCGATGTAGGCGTCCTGCTCGGCCGAGATCCTGGTGTACTCGTCACGGGTAATGGTCTGCTTGGTGGCGTTGGTCGAATCATCGACGATGAACGTCGACCTGGCACTGCGTGCATCCACCCTGGCCTTGACGACGACATTGTCGAACTCGGTCACCTGGCTGTTCGGCATCTTCTCGGTCAGCTCGCGGAGCCGCTCCGCGGTTGGATTCCACTCCACCAACGCGGCCCTCACCTCATACACCACGACTACTCCTCCTCGTTGGCGCCAGCTCTATGCGCCTATCCCGAACCTTCGGCCACGGTTACTGCTCGCCGGGCAGCCCGAAATACGCCCGGACTCGCGGGATCGATTAGAGGAATGTACCCAGTACTGGCCAGGTCAAATATCCGCCTGGTCACAGGGCTGACCGGCCAGACGGCGGCCGGCCGAGTCAGGCGCCCCAGCGGCGGCCGACCGAGCCGCCGTGATCAGGAGGAGCGCGGGCCGTCCGCTCGTACCTGCTCGACCCTGCGCAGCGCCTCCCGGAGGTCGGAGAGCCACGAGTCCTCGTGCTCTCCGACTAGCCGGACGCACCAGGCCAGGGCATCGCTACGGCTGCGCGCAACGCCGGCGTCGACCAGCGTGTCAAGCACCAGGCGCTCCCCCTGGCGGAGCCTAGTCATCACGGGTACCGAGAAGGTGGTGAACATGACGACCCGATCATCGCACCGCACTCCCCACGAGACCTTGCGGCCGTAGGTCTGCTCGGCCTCGCGGGCGATATCGATCCGTTCCTGCCTGGTCTCCTCACGAAACCGCCGGCTGCGCCCATCCCAGGCCGCGAGGCGCTCAGTATCCGAAGCGTCGGCCACCACCTGCGGCGCAGTGACCGGCACGATGACCGTAATCTCCTCACGGTCGACTGTGACTTCGAGCACCCCGTCAAACCAGTCACTGGGCATGCGTCCGGTGAACCAGCCGCGGAGCCGGTCGACCGCGGAATCCTGCCCGGTCTCTTCTGTACTCATGTAATGATGATTACACATCCTCCTACACGGGTGCAACGACCCGGCCCGCCGCCAGCCCGGGCGAGTCCCGCTGCCCCGTGGCCTACTTCGGTGGTTCGCCGCGATACGCCCGGATCGACCTGCACACGGACCGGATCGACCTGCACACGGATCTCGGGGCGCCTGCTGCCGCAGCCGGCGCCCTTGTCAGCCTGCCGGGTTTCCGGCTACCGCGGCGGCGACTTTCGGGTACACCCGGACCGCTCCGGCGAACCCCGCGCCGAAGTCGGCCGACACGACTTGCACGTCCATGCCTGGCTCCGGTGCCTGAAGCATCAGGCCATGGCCGAGGTAGATCGCGACGTGCGAGATGTAGTTCGGCGCTGTCGGATCGGTGTGGTAGAAGAGCAGGTCGCCCGGCCGCAACTCGCTGAGCGGCAGTAGCGGTCCGGTCCGTGCCTGGTCGGCAGCCACGCGCGGCATCACGACACCGGCCTGCGCCATCGACCACTGGACCAGCCCAGAGCAGTCGAACGTGGTGGGCCCGTCCCCGCCCCAGACATAAGGCATGCCGATCCTGCTGGTGGCCGCGGCGAGGAACCTGGCAATCTGGACGGCCGACAATCCTGGGTCCTGGCCTGTGGTTACCCCGATGCCGCCAGCGGCACTGCTGGTCACGGGCGTGTGACCGACGATGACCTGAGTCACCAGCGCCGCGACCGCGGCCTTGGCGGGGACCTGCTTCTTGATCTTCGAAATCAGCGCGTCAAGCCTGGCACGAGGCGCACTGATCACGATCGCGTTCGAGACCGGCAGGCCCAAGGTTTTCGCGGCAGCGGCGGAGACGACGGCGTCGACACCGCCGATGCCCACGGTGCCGAACCCGGCGACCGGCATCGTCAGCGTGCGCACGCCGGTAACCCGGACCGGCTTGTCCAGCGCCAGCCGGTCAGCCTTGCCCATCGTGTAAGAGATGGCCATGCCGCCAGCCGCGATGTTGTGCCAGAACGTCGCCGACAGGGCCGTCGGCTTCGCGGCGAACGGCCGGAACTCAGCGGGGTCGACACCAAGGACATCGACGAAGGCGCCATTGACCTGGATCCGGCCCGCGGCGACGGGAATGGCGGCGACTACCCCTGCTAGCGTTCTGATCCCGGCCACGAGCCGGGCAGGCAACTGACCAGGCGCCACGACGAGCACGTCCGCCTGGAGCAGTCGCTTCGGAGCGGGCGGTGGTGCTGCCGCAGCGTCCGAGGACGGCAGCGGCTCCGCCGTGAGCACCAGGGTGATCGGCGCACGGTCGGTGCCGGGCTGCCAGTCACCTCGCGAAGGGCTGGTCCCGGGAATCGCGCCGACCACGGCGCTGACTCCGGTCCCGCGCGCTGCCGCCCCGGACTGAGCCGACCCGGATACGGCGCGCGCTGCCGTCCGCGCCGTTGACCGCGTACTGCCGCTGACCGACGCCGCATGCGGGTCACTGAGCAGCGCCGCGGCGACGACACTCAGCGCAACAGCACCCGAGATCGCGGGAGACAGCCCGCGAGCCAACGTTCGCAACCTCGGCACCTTCCGCTCGGGGCCAGTTTCTCCAGCTACCGGGAATTATGCCTTGCCCGCCTGCTGGGGGATACCCTGCCTCGGGTGGGCAACTTCCATTAGTCGCGCTCCGCGCACTCCGCTTTCTGGCTAACGCAATGCCGCGCGCAGGTCTTCGGCCGTAGTGACAGGCAATCGGCAGGTGAAATCACGGCAGACATAGGCGGCTGGCTGTCCGTCGACGAGTTCGCGGCCGGCGAGCAACGGAATCGCCGAGCTGCCAGCCACCGCACCGGGCCGACCACCAGACCCGCCGCCAGCCACAGCGGGCGGGCTGCCCTCCTGGCCCACGGCACCGTTTCCGGTGCCGAGCGCGATCACCGCTCCCGGCGTCGCCCCGAAGGCGGCCGCCGCGTGCAACTCCGCAGTCCGCGGATCGTCCCTTGACCCGACGACGGCGATCTCGGCGGGGCCGGCGAACACGGCCTCTGCGACTGCCAGCCCCCAGCCTGCGGCCTGCGGGTACTTGGCCGCGATCTCGGTGACCGGGGCGAGCGCGCCGATTGCGGCTTCGCGGTGCCGTGCCGAGCCCGTCAGCGCCGCGTAGCTCAGCAGGGCACCGGCCACGGCGAAAGTGCCGGACGGCGCCGGGCCGTCAGCCGGATCGGCGGGACGGTAGATCAACCGCTCGCTGTCCGAGGCGGTGTCGTAGAAGCCGCCGCGGGCATCAGCGAAGCGCTCAAGCACGCTGTCGAGCAGTTCGCCGGCCAATCCGACCCAGCGTTCCTCGCCGGTCACGCCGGACAAGGTGATGAATCCGGCGGCCACGCACGCGTAATCTTCCAGCACGCCCGCACTGGGGCCGGCCACGCCGTCGCGTGAGGTCCTGGCCAGCCGGCCGCCGGACAGGTGGACCGTCGCCAGCAAGTCGGCAGCCGCGCGAGCCGCAGCGACATAGTCGGGCCTGCCGAACAGCAGTCCTGCCTCGGCCAGGACAGTGATCGCCAGGCCGTTCCACCCGGCGACGACCTTGTCGTCCCTGGCCGGCCTGACCCGTGCCGCACGGGCAGCGAGCAGCTTGGCCCTGATCCGGTCGAACCGGGCGGGATCAGCCGGGTCAGCGGGTAGCTGAAGTACCGAGCGGCCATGCTCGAAAGTGCCCGCATCCGACACCGCGAATAGTTGCGCGGCGTACTTGCCTTCTTCGTCGCCCAGGACCTCGACAAGTTCCGCGGGCGTCCAGACGTAGAACTCGCCCTCCACGCCGTTACTGTCAGCGTCGAGCGCACTGGCGAAACCGCCTTCGCCGGTTGTCAGGTCCGCGATCATCCAGTCGCAGGTCTGCTGCGCGACCCGGCGCGCCAGGTCGGCACTGCCCTGACCGGCGCCGCCCGACCGGCGCCACAGGTGGGCGTAGACCCGCGCGAGCTGCGCGTTGTCGTAAAGCATCTTCTCGAAGTGCGGCACGACCCAGCCCGCGTCGACGCTGTATCTGGCAAAACCGCCGCCGAGCTGGTCGTAGATGCCACCGCGAGCCATCGCCACCGCGGTTCGCTCGGCCATCGTGAGTGCCCGCGCGGCCGCCGCCGCCGCGTCGCCCGTACCGCTCTCCTGACCAGCCCGCTCAGAGCGCCTGAGCAGGAATTCGAGCACCGTCGACGGCGGGAACTTCGGCGCTCCCCCGAATCCGCCGCGAGCCGCGTCGTAGCGCCTGGCGAGCATGGCGACCGCGGCGTCGCCGAGCCGCGGATCGACGGGACTCTCCGGCGAACTCGCGGCCGGCCGAAGACCGGCGCTGTCCGCGAGCGCTTCCGCCATCTTGCGCGCTTGCCCGGCCACGTCGTCCCGGCTGTCCCGCCAAGCCCGGGCGACCCCCTGCACGAGCCGGCGGAACTGCTCACGCGGGTAATAGGTACCGCAGTAGAACGGCTCGCGGTCGTGGGTAAGGAAGACGGTCATCGGCCAGCCGCCCTGCCCTGTCATCGCCTGAGTCGCCGTCATGTAGACAGCGTCCACGTCCGGTCGTTCCTCCCGGTCTACCTTGATCGCGACGACGTGATGGTTGACCAGTTCGGCGGTCGTCTCGTCCTCGAACGACTCATGCGCCATGACGTGGCACCAGTGACAGGCGGAGTAACCGACGGACAGCAGCACTGGAACGTCACGACGGCGCGCCTCCTCGAATGCCTCGTCACACCACGGCCACCAGTCGACCGGATTGCCGGCGTGCTGCAGCAGATAAGGACTTGTCGCATCTTTCAGTCGGTCTGCCATGCATCCATTCTCTCGCGCCCGAAGCCCGCGCCGGACCCGGTACGGGCACTGCACGAGCCGAGCCGACGTGACCAGTACGGCTGCTACCGTGCCAGTTGTGAATATCGGTGAGCGTCCCGGTGGCGGCAGGCCGCACGGCACCAGGGTGCGCGGCACCCGGCAAGCTGAAGCGGTGGCCGCCGTGCTCGACCGACTACCGGGATTCTGCAGCGCACAGCAGATTCACGCCGCGCTACGCGACCATGGCGAGCAAGTCGGCTTGACCACGGTCTACCGGCATCTTCAGGCACTCAGCGAGGCTGGCCGGATCGACACGATCAGGGACTCCAGCGGCGAGACGCTTTACCGCCGGTGCCAGACCGACACCCACCATCACCATCTGACCTGCCGGAACTGCGGTCGCAGCGTCGAGGTCGAAGGCAAGGCCGTGGAGCGGTGGGCCGACCAGGTGGCACAGGAGGCTGGCTTCTCTGACGTGGGGCACACCGTCGAGCTGTTCGGCTTGTGCCCGGACTGCGGTCGCCCGGCGCACGGCTAGGCGGCTCATCGGTTAGCTACTCGACCCTGCGCCGACCCGATACCCGATTAGCGCGGATTTCCACGCAGCGTCTTTGACCCTTGTGGGGTCAGGCGAACTCGAAGTGGATGCGGCGGTCGTGCCACCAGGGCACGGTGGTGTCCGCGGGGAGGCCGGCCTGGCGCAGGACGGGTGAGTAGGCGCGCCGGTCGATGCGGACGGTGATGGCGTCGCTGCTGGTGATGATGGTTCCGGGGGTGTCGAGGAAGCGGCGCTGGATGGTGTCGGGGGTGGCGCTGGCGTAGCCGGTGCCGAGGCGGGCGCGGAACGCGGCGAGGAGGGCCTGGGCCAGGACGCAGAGCATGATGTCGAGGTCGACGTTGAGGTTGACGGCGCTGGAGAGGGCGTCGGCGCAGAATGCCTGGATGATCTCGGCGAGGCGCTGCTCGATGGTCATGCGGCGGGCGTACTGCCCGGTCAGCGCCCTGGTGGTGATCTTGTGGTCGTTGGTGATGATAACGGTGGGGGCCTCGCGTCCGAGGCCGGTGACGATGAGCTGGCGGACGGTGCCGGGGTAGCTGGTGAGTTTCACGGCGGCGGACTCGTGCACGCCGGGTTTGTTGTGCCGGCCGGGCCGGTCCAGGGTGATCTGCTTGAAGTCGTTGCTGGTCAGGGCGCTGATCTGTCTCATCAGGGCGGGTGAGCGCATGCGGAGGGTGGCGAATTTGACGCCGCGTTCGCCGAGTTCGCCGAGTATCTGCTGGGTGGTGACTTTCTGGTCCGTGATCAGCATGCGGGGGTCTGATCCGGATGCTTGTTTCCAGTGGTCGCAGAAGGCGATGACCTCGCGGTTCTGGGTGGCCTTGGAGATGTCGGCGCTGGCGTAGACCAGGTTGCGGGTGCCGGAGTCCTGGGCGAAGAACGTGAGCACGGAGCGGGCGCGCTGGGACCGGGCCGGGACGTAGTGCTTTTCCAGGGCCGGGTCGGTGCCCCAGTGCATGACGGCGTGGAAGTCCAGGTCGAAGATCGCTTCGTTGCCGGTGGCCAGCCCGGCGGAGATCATCTTGGCGTCCAGGGCGGACAGGAACCTGCGCTGGTGGTCGTGGGACAGGCGGTAGGAGTAGTCGGTCAGCGCGGACTTCTTCGGCAGGACCGACAGCCCGGCGAACAGGGCGCTGCCCGCGTCGCACAGCTGGTCATCGACGTGGGAGACGCGGCGGGTGGCGGTCAGCTTCAGGGCGGGCAGGGACAGGATCCGGCTGACGGGGGGAATGGCCCGGGTTCCGGGGTAGCCGGCCGCGGTGACCAGGGCGGGGAGGCCGAGGGCGACCAGGTCGGGGATGACCAGCAGCAGCCCGGCGAGCCTGGTGTCGATCCGGGCCGGGAAGGCGGCGAAGTCGATGACGCCGGTGCGGTTCAGGCCGGTCCCCTCCAGTGCCAGGCGGGCGCTGATCTCATAGACCGACAGGCCCTCGCGGCGCAGCTCGATCACCCGGGCGCGGGCGCTGTCCTTCTTCGGGGAGCTTTTGCGGCCGGGCCTGCCCGGCTCGGCGAACAGCGACAGCTTCCCCGCGCGGAAGTCGCGGACCAGCGACGCGAGCGCGGCGGGCGTGTAGCCGAACCGCCCGGCAGCCTCCTGCGGGGAGGCGCCCTCATGCAGGTAGGCGCGCACCGCCTCATAGCGCCGCTGGTTCACCTGAACCGGGCGGGCGAACGTCTCCCCGCCTGCGCGCGGGGCCGGTTGCGCTGCCATAAGGCTGGTCTGCCAGACGCGGTCGCGGGAGCCCGGCAGGCCGGGCACCGGCCAGTCACGCCCGTGCCGCACCCGGCCGTCGGCGTCTTGCCTGGTCAGTCCCGGCCAGAACCGCGTATCCCCGGCCGCACCCGCCTATCATCACGATCACATAACAGTCAGTGCAGATAGTGATCAGCAGTTCTTCCGGCCCCGCTCCGCAGGCAGTCTCACAGCCAGCGCCGCCAGTAAACGACCACGTCAGAACCCGAACCAACCTCGCGGCCGAACCGGATCGCATCAGGCACCGAAGGCCGGAACCGCTGCGCGGAAACCCGCGTTAGCCGGTCCCCCGGTTAGGCCGCGGCTGGTCATGCCCCGTCCCGGTTGGCAGAGGCCGGGCAACCGGCGCCACTGGGGGGAAATCCAGAACTGGCCTAATTATTGTTACATCTAGCTTTAAGCAGCTTCAGAACAGCGACCGCGGCCTGAGGAGGCACCATGTCTAATCCGGGCGAACCAGGGCAGCGGCCGCGTCAGCTCACCCCGCCCGACACCTGGATGCCGCCGCCGTCCTGGCCAGGGCAAGGCGGGCCAGGGCAAAGCGGGCCGGCGGCCCGCCGACCAACCGCCAAGTGGATACACCTGAGCTGGCTCGCCCTGACCGTGGCGGGAGTCATCGTCGGCGGCTTGACCGGATTCGCCATCGGCAGGAGCTCGACTCAGATCGGCGCGGCCATCAAGAGCGCGGGAGCCGCCGCAGCGGCCGGGCCATGCACTGGCGCGAGCACCACTCCGGGGTCCGCCAGCCAATTGGTCAGGCGACTGCTTCCCCTGCCGCCAGGCGCGGCCCGGCTTAAAGGCCAGTTCACCGCACGAGTGCTCTCCGTCGACGGCTACATCCGCGAGCTCTACCCGTCCGATCCGGCGGAGAAGTCCCGGTTGGCGGCACGCTGTTTCAAGGTCGCCGTGCAACTGGCCTGGGTCGAGCCGTCGGGCCAGACGGTGGCTATCTACCTGAGCCAGTTCGGTACCGCTGCGGACGCGCGTAGCTATGCGCTGTCGTCCCAGAGCGGTGACCTGCTCGACCAGGCCAACAAGCTGCACTCCGCGGTGCCTGGCGTAGCGGACGGCCTGCTGATCCAGAATCCGACCCTGGACAAGTACGGCAACACGCTGTCCCGGCTGATCGGCGACCACGGCGATGTCGCGATCATCATCCACCTGTTCGAGTCAGCCCGGCTGCCCGCCCGGAGCGTCGCCGACTCCTTGCTGCAGCGCCAGAGCATCAGGATCGGAACCTAGCGCCGCCGCCGGCTACAGGCTGGCCGGACCGTCACGGTGTCGACCGCATGCAGCGCGAGGATCGGATGCGGTGCCTTCCGTTCCGGCGCGTCAGCGACCAGGACCACGCCGCCGTGACCGGTCACCGCATAGCCGTACTCCGGCGTCACCTGGACGTAGCCGCCGGCCACGGTACTGGCGAGGAAGGTCGCTTCGGTAGTCGTCCAGGCGATGACTCCCGGCCCGATCGCCAGGTCGACGAACTCCGTGCCGGGCGGCAGGCGGAGCACCAGCCTGGCCGCCGAGCCGGGCCGCGGCGAGTAGTACATCGCGGTCAGCGCTGGATTCAGGTAGGCGGTCCTGGTGCCGTCCGCAGCGACGAAGTCGGTCCCGCGAACCGCACGCAGCACGACGGGAACGGGCACCGGCCGGCCCTCGGCGACGCTGTAGGCATGCGGCGTGGTCAGGGCACCGGGCCTGTCCGACTCGGGCCAGACCAGCAAGCCGCCGTCGAAGAACGGCGCCTGAAGGTGACCCTTCCGCACCACGGTGACCAGGCCGGTCCGCAGGTCGGCCAGCCGGAGCTCGACCAGGCCGCCCGGGCCGTAGCCCTGCGCCCAGGCCGCGTAGTGCCCGCTCACCGCCGGGGCGTGCCAGGGACTCGGCCAGGCTGTCCCCGACGGTGCGGCCAGCGAGTGGCCAAGCCGCCGCACGGCACCGGTGACCGAGTCCCAGCCGAAGACGGTGAAAGCGTCCAGGCTCCGCAGCGAGTATGTCTGCTCCCAGACTAGCCACCGCCCGCTCCACGCCCCGTCCGCCTGGTCGGTTGCCGGATCACCGAAGCGCCGGATCGGACGGAGCGCGCCGCTGCGCAAGCGCAGGGCCGCGACACCCGAGAAGCCCGGTGTCCAGGCGGATACATAGGCGACCTGACCGTCGGCGGCGACGCCAAGCGGGACCATCGCGTGCCGCAGCGACGCGGGGACCGCACGCGACAGGGCAGCGGCCTCGTTCGCGGTGAGCCGACCTACGCACAGGGCAGCAGCCTGCCCAGGACGGGCATGAGCGGTGCCCGCCACGGTGCAGCCGGACAGGACGGCCGATACTGCGACCGCCATCGCCGAGGCTGCCAGGAACGGATTCACCGGCCTACCAGACGTACCCGCGCGCCCCGAGTATGTACACGACTACAGCCGACGACAGGGACGAATAGGCCGGGACGGACCCGCTCCACCCGATGCTCGCGGCGCCGTGCACCGAGTCCTCGTAGTCCGTGACCGCGCCCGATCGCGAGTAGCCGCGGATATCGAACCAGTGCATGATGACCTGACCGGGCGGATGCCCGACCAGATGCGGACCGCCTGGCACCTCATACCCGTTCCCGGCGATCGGCGCTCCCCGACCGCGGCTGATGTCGGTCACCAGGTCCCTTTCGTACCGTCTGATCTGCGCCCGCGTCGGCGTCCACGGCAGGCCGACCACCACGTAGATATGCCGCTTCTGGTGAGCGTTGAGCACCCTCGGTACCGGATAGCCCCGTGAGTTCGACCAGTCAGTGCCCGACCTGCTGGTACGCAGATCCCTGGCTGCGGCCCGTTGCGGCAGTACCACCTTCAGCTGCGCCAGCATCTCGGACAGCACGGCTGGCCCGCAGAAGTAGTCGCGGCTCTGCGCCCGTTGCGTCGCGGCCAGGTCCCTGGCCGCAGGCGGGCTGACTCTGCGCAGGTAGGCGCGCGCCTGAGCCTGCCTGACCGCGTCGGCCCGGCGCATCGCGGCGCTGAGCGGCGGCGCCGGCAGTCCGCGCTTGGACCTCTTCCGAGGCACCGCGTCGGTGACCAACGGCGCCCGCGAGGTCGCTGCCAGGCGCAGTGCCCTCGCGGTTCCGGTGGCCGATCCGCCCGGACGGCCACGCGGATGGGCTGTCGCCCCTGCCTGGGTGATCGAGGTGACAAGAGCGCCGACGGTCCCGGCGAGCAGCGCGACCGCGATGACGGGAACTCTCCACCGTGCAGCCAGCATGTTCCCCCAGCCCTCAGGACCGCGCCGGAGGCGCAAATATCGGCCCCCGGCAACTAATGCGCAGTAATGTGCTCTTGGCGTCATCAGCACGGCAATAGTGCCCGCGGATTCTGGCGCTGATTCCGCCGTTCAATTCGCGATAATAACTCGTCCTGAGCCGCATCACTGCCCGACTAGCGTCACGAGTGGTCAGCAGGCACATGACGCCGGGCCAGCAGCGGCAACCGTGTTGGCACCGTAAAAAGCACTATTGCGGCAACTTACATTCCCAGTAATGCCGGCGAATGACTGGGTCAGGTTACTCACCGACGGACCCGTCGGCTTGGATTTGACCGGGGGTGCGAGCTGGCTGAACGAGGTACCCAGTACGACCTGGATCGCGCCGGGAGCCAGCGTCGAAGCCTGCTCCGTGGTGGCCGAAGGAAACTGTTCCTTCAGGGTTAGCACAGCTCTCGGATCGGCTCCTGAACCGTACTGGATCACCGATTTGGTGTATCCCGTCGAGGTAGCGTTGCCCGTGCCGAGGACGAGGAAGCCACGGCTGGTCAGTGCGGTCGCGGCTGCCGCGGCCTGGCCTCTGATACCCGAGCCGTTCAGCACCGTGACCTTGACCTTCGACGGGCTGAGTGTGCGCGCGAGCACGCCGACGGTTCGCCGGGCCTTCCGCCTGGCCGGCTTCGGCAGCCTGACGTCATGCGCAAGGGCGGCGAACAGCGTGCCGGCCTGCGGCTGCGCGAATGCGAGCTGTTCCTGGAAGGGCGGGTACGGGTAGGGCGCGAACGGCGCGGTCACGAACTGCACGTGCCCGCTCGACAGGCCGCTCAGGCTGCTGGCCATATGGACGAGATCCGCGGTGCTGGCGTCGGTCGATATCGAGCCGGCCAGGTCGCCGAGCACCTTGTATACGGCGGTCGGCTTGCCCAGCAAGCCGCTATGCAGCACGCCCTTCAGCACCTGCGCCATCAGGTACTGGTCCCTGGCGATCCTGGCCGTGTCGGTGCCGTCGGCGAGCGAGTACCTCGTGCGCCACAACTCCAGCGCCGCCCGGCCCCAGATGTGCCGCCGTCCGGCGGGCAGTTCAAGCCCAGAGCCGTGCTCGCTGCCGTCCGCCAGCCTGACCACCGGGTCGCTGATCGCGAACGGCACGCAGATGCTGACGCCGCCGATGTCATTGATGACCTTGACGAAACCGGTGAAGTTCAGCTGGATGATGTTGTTGATATAGATCCCGGTCTGCTGCTCGACCGCGTGTCTCGTGCACTCCGGGCCGCCCTTCTCGAGCGTCCAGTTGATCTGCTCCACCTGATTCAGGTCCTGTTGCTGGCCGGGCGTTCCCGCCGCCGGCGAGCACGTGTAGGTCGGGATCATGGTGTCCCTGGGAATGCTCAGCACGACCACCCTGCCGCGGCCGGGCGAGATGTGCACGACCATGATCGTGTCCGAGCAGTTACAGCCGGACGCCGTCCGCCCGGCGATCGAGGCTCGCTGGCCTGCCCTGGTATCCGAGCCGAGCACGAGCAGGTTCAGCGCATTGTTGTACCTCGGCGGCCGGTGTGCCGTATCGGCTATCGCGATCCGGCCCACGCTGTCGAGCTTGGCGCGAACAGTGATGTACAGGCCAAGCACGCCGACCACGAGCACGAAGGTCAGCACCACCGACGTCCAGCCCAGGATCCGCATCCGGCGCGACGTCCGCCCTTGGCGCCGCCTGCCGACCGCCCGCCCGCTTGGAGACCGCTGGCCGGGCGTCCGCTGGCCGGGCGTCCGCTGGCCGGGATCCTGTCCGCCCGAAGCGCGCCCGCTCGCCGATGGCCCGCGCGGCCGTCGCTGCTTCACGCACTCCTCCAGGTAATCAGTGCCCTGTGCGCGTCAGGCCGTTTGCGAGTCAGACCCGACCGCCACCGCAGGCCGATGAGGACCGGTCCGCCCCCCGCGGGCCGGCTAGCACGCGCACGGAACCTGCCCGGCTGGCGGACTGTCGTAGTAGCCGTAGAACGCACTGTTACGACAGGACACGTTAGCCGTTATGCCGCCGTAATAACTGGAGAGTTGGCTGATTGACGTCTGGGAAGTCGGTCGCGGCGGCGCGAGCGCCGTGAAATCGGCCCCCAGGATCACCTGGATTGTGCCCGGCGTCAGGCCTGCCACGCGCTGAATCCGGACGGACGAGAATTGCGCCTCCAGAGTGTTGACGGCCGGAAGTTCGGCCGCCGCGCTGTATTGGATCACTGATTCGGTATAGCCAGTCGTCGCGGCATATCCGGTACCGACCACGTTGAACCCGCGACCGGTCAGCGCGGTGGCCGCGGAACCCGCCTGGTCGGCCGCGTCTGAGCCGTTCAGCACTTCGACCTTCACCTGATCCGGGCTGACCATCAGCAGTTGACCGGCCGGGTTCGGCGTCTTGCGGCCCTTCCTGCCAGTCTGACGCGGTACCTCGGGCAGCTTGGTGTCGTGCGCGATCGCCCAGAACAGCGCGTCCGCCTCCGGCTGGGAGAACTCCACCTCGTTCGCGTTACCCGGGTACGACACCCAGGGCGCCGTGATGAGCTGCACATTCGCTGTCGAGATGCCGCTCAGGCTGGACGCGATGTGCAGCAGGTCGGAATCGCTCGCGTCGGTCGTCATCGAACTCGCCACGTCACCGAGCACCTTGTAGAGCTTCGCCGGGCTGTTCAGCAGCCCGCTATGCAGCACACCCTTGACAATCTGGGCCATCAGGTACTGGTCGCGCGCGATCCTGGCGATGTCCGAGCCGTTGGCGATGTTCTCCCTGGTGCGCCAGAACTGGAGCGCGACCTTGCCGTTGATGTGGTGCTCGCCAGCCGGAAGGTTAAGGCCGGAGCCGCCACTGGCCGAGATGGTGTTGTCGATCGCGAACGGCACGCAGACGTTGACGCCGCCGACATCGTTGATCACCTTCTGGAAGCCGACGAAGTCGAGCTGGATCACGTTGTCGATGAAGACACCGGTCTGCTGCTCGACGGTCTCGCGTACGCACTCCGGGCCGCCGAAGGCAAGGGTCTGGTTGATCCGCTCCACCCCGTAAGGGTCGGCCTGCTGACCCGGCAGGCCGTTCCACGGCGAACATGCGTAGTACGGAACCATCGTGTCCCGCGGAATGCTGACCACGACGATCTTCCCGCGTCCGGGAGAAATGTGGGCCAGCATGATCGTGTCCGAGCAATTACACCCGCCGAGCCCGCCGATGCCGCGATTTCGTCCGCTCCTGGTATCCGATCCGAGCAGCAGGAGGTTCAGCGCATTGTTGTACCGTGGCGGCCGGTGTGTCGAGTCGATCTTCTTGATGCGCGTAACAGCGTCGAGCTTGAGCTGGATCGCCACGTAGGAACCGGCTGCGCCGACGACGAGGACCGCGGCTAGTGCGACCGAGGCCCAACGGAGTATTTTCATCCGCCGTGACCGAATACGCATCATATGCCCTCCGGGCGACGGGCGTGGTGTTCGGAGATGCCGCTCGGCAACAGGCTATTCGATGCCGGACACCGCCAAATGTCACTGGCAGCGCCCGCCCATTCCGGAGAGTCTTCGCGATTTGCGGCACCGCAACCGTCGCTATTGCTCAAAACGGTTATCCAGGGCGCTCGGTTCCCTGACTATCAGCTGGCGTGCGACCGTCGACGCATAGCCGGAACCCGTCCTCCCCTGCAGGCACATGGCTCACACCGGCCACGCTCAGACCACTTCGGCGATGCTCCTGGTGAGCAAGATGGCCGCGCAGAACGAACGGTAGACCGCTAGCGGATCGTCGCCCACGAACCGCAGTTCCCTGGGGCCGGTACGCTCCACGCCCCGTACCCAGCTCGCGGCCTCCGCGATGTCGGTCGTGCGCACGGTCACTTCCAGGCCGGCCGAACCGAGTTCGGGAGGCTTCGCTGCCGGGGCGCTGATAACGGCATCCCTCGCCTCTTCCCGGATCAGCGCGCAGGCCCGGTCTGGGTGCAGGCTATGCGCCGCCACGCGGCTGACCGGCTCCTTGACGATCGCGACGCGTACCTGCGGGATCAGTGCCGCCGTCTCCTCGCACGCGCACCTGTCCCCCGTCACCAGCACCACGGGAACGCCGTAGTGCGCAGCCACCAGCGCATTGATGCCAGCCTCGCCAGTCACCACACCGCCCAGCCGTGCCTCGACTACCGCACGCGGGTTGTAGGTGTGCGACAGGCCGGCTGGCGCGCCCACCGAGCCGTGATAGGAGATGAACAGCACCGCGTCGAAGCTGGCGTCCAGTCCCTGCATCATGTACAGCGGCTTATGGCTCCCGGAGATATAGGAGGCACGGCCTGCCAGTTCGGCTGCGGGCAGGTTGCGCATCGTCGAGTGCGAGTCGTTCACCACGAGTTCGGTCGCGCCGCCCGCGAGCGCCCCTTCGATGGCCGCGTTCACCTCGCCAAGCAGCAGCCGCCGTCCGGCTGCCGCCTCCGGTCCCGTGCCAACGCACTGTTCCCAGTCGACGACGCCAGCGGTTCCCTCCATGTCCGTGGACAGAAAGACCTTCATCCCGTCATCCTCTCGCCACCTCAGCGCACCGCTGCCACGTGGCGGCTGCCAGCCGCCGCTGTCAGCCGCCACCATTGCCCAGTCACCATGATCGTGGACGTTAGCCAGTCATCGCGACTGAGAATCGACCGCAATGTGGCCAGCCTGGTTAGCTTGCCTCATGCTTATTCGTGACGCTACCCCCGCAGACATGCCCCAGGTGGGCGACATCAGGGCGGCCGCCTACCACGCGGGCGGCTTCCTCTCGACGGACTCCGGGTACGCGCCTCACTTGCGCGGGCTCGGCTCAGACGGCCAGGGCGAAGTCCTGGTGGCCGTCGAGCCAAGGGCTGCGCCAGAGTCACGGCCACGACCAGCGCTGGAAGCGGAGACGGCGCTGGAAGCGGAGACGGCACTGGCGACTGAGACGGCGCTGGCGACTGAGACGGCGCCGGACGACGGCCGATCCGGTCGCACCGCGGACCGAATCCTCGGCACGGTCATGCTCCAGCCGTGGCCGCAGGCCGGTCCGGTCGTGACCGGCCCTGACGAAGCGGAGATCCGAGCGCTAGCCGTTCTGCCGGAGATGCAGGGCGCTGGGGTAGGACGGGCGCTACTGCGTGCCGTTATCGAGCGCGCGACGCGGAACGCAGTACGGCACCTGGTGTTGTGCACGCAGCCTGAAATGGAATCGGCACAGCGACTCTATAAAGAGGCCGGTTTCAGCAGGCTGCCCGGCCGGGACTGGTCGCCGGCCCCGGGGATGCTGTTGCTGGCTTACGGCCTGCCGCTGCCGGCCCGTGCCACGACGAGGCTGCCGCCCCCTGCCACGACAAGCTAGTCCGCACGCTCGTGGCCGGCGGCTGGCACGCCTGTGGCAGGCCCGGCTGACCCGCTGGTGCTCGACACGCCAGCGGTCGACCCTGCTGCCAGGGCGGTCGGATCGACCTGCATCCTGGCTGCTGCCTCTGCTTCATCGCGAGCCGCCTGGTTGACCTTGCGCAGGTGCTTCGACATGGATCTGAAGACGAAGTAAAGCACCACGCCCATGCCGAATATCACGAGGAACGCAACGGTCCCTGGCTGTGCGAGCAGGCTCTGCGAAGAGGCCAGGACGGTCACAGCCGCACCTTCTCCCTGATCCCGGCGAAGAGGTCATCCTCTTGCCCGTCAGTATCCACCACTGACCTGGCTAGATGATAATCCTCGGTCGGCCACGCCTCCCGCTGAACCTCGACCGGGCATGCGAACCACGAACTCTCTGGATCGACCTGGGTAGCATGCGCCAGCAGTGCCTGGTCGCGGATCTCGAAGTGGTCCGCACACGGGACCTTGGTCGTAATCTCGAACACCCGGCGGTCCGTAGCGTCGGACCAGTCCGCCAGCCGCTCGGCGTAAGGCGACTCCAGGCCGCGCTCAAGCATCTTCTCGTGCAGCGCAGTGAACTTGGCCTTGTGGAAGGTGACGAAGTAATAGAGCTTCAGCGGCTGCCACGGCTCGCCGCATCCCGGGTACTGGTCGGGGTCAGCGGCAGCTTCGAACGCCTCGACGCTGACCCGGTGGGTCATGATGTGGTCGGGGTGCGGGTAGCCGCCGTTCTCGTCATAGGTCAAGATCACGTGCGGCCGGAATTCACGAACGGCCCGGACCAGCGGTGCCGACGCCACCTCCAGCGACTGCACGGCGAAGCATCCCTCCGGCAGCGGTGGCAGCGGGTCGCCTTCTGGCAGCCCCGAATCGACAAAGCCCATGAACTGCTGGCGCACGGCCAATATATCGCGCGCCATGGCCATCTCGGCCCGGCGGATGCCGGGCAGATCTGCCCGGATCTCCGGCCGGTCCATCGCCTTGTTGAGTATGTCACCGCGCTCGCCGCCGGTCATGGTACAGACCAGGACGTCGACGCCCGCCCTGACGTACCGCGCCATTGTCGCGGCGCCCTTGCTCGACTCGTCGTCCGGATGGGCATGCACAGCCATCAGCCGAAGTTGGCCGTCGCCGTTGACAGAACTCTCCGGCGCTGACCGCACCGCGCTCGGCATGACAGGGTCAGGGCTTACTTCTGGCATACGGACATCTCCTCGACGGCTGATCACAAAGCGTGCAGCATCATGGCCGCCCCGCTAAGCCAGCGACCGGGCCGGGGCGACGACCTGCCGCCGACATCAACAAGCAAGGTGGCGGCTCGCATTCCGCCCCGCCGATACCACCCCCGCCGGCGCGGCCCCGCCGGCGCGGCCCGCCGACACCACCCCCCGCTGACACCGCGCCCGGCCACACCCACGCCAGCCAGCCCACGCCAGCCAGCCAGCCCACGCCACGCCACGCCAGCCCAGCCCAGCCAGCCAGCCAGCCAGCCAGCCGACCCCAGACCCAGCCTCTGCCGGTCTTACCGGTCCGCACTTCCGTTTGCGGCAATATGCGGCGATCCGACCCTCGGCTGCGATGGCAGCTTGCGAAGGAACGCTACGTTAATAACCGTATTGTATCGCTATTGTATTCGAATTATCGCCGTGAGCAGTAGATGGTTGAACTGGGTTGCATGGACAAAGTAGTCTCGATGGATTACCCCCGATGAAGGGGCCCGGCTGGGCCCAGCGGAGTCGTTCTCCGCAGGCGGATGCGAGGAGTGCTTGTGACCGAGACCCGCGACGACACCGTCACCTGGCTGACGCAGGAGGCGTACGACCGGCTCAAGGCCGAGCTGGATCACCTCTCCGGGCAGGGCAGGATCGACATCGCCAAGAAGATCGAGGCAGCTCGAGAGGAAGGCGACCTGCGGGAGAACGGCGGATACCACGCTGCCAAGGAAGAGCAAGGCAAACAAGAGGCGCGGATCCACCAGCTCACCCACATCCTGACGCATTCGCGCGTAGGCGAACCGCCCCGCACAGACGGGGTGGTAGGGCCGGGCATGACGGTCACCGTCAGGTTCGAGGGCGACGACGCAGAGGTCACGTTCCTGCTTGCCTCGCGCGAGGAAAGCGGCGCGCCGATCGACGTCTACTCCCCTAGGTCTCCGCTGGGAGCGGCGATCTCCGGCAAGAGGGTCGGCGAGACGGCGAGCTACAATCTGCCCAACGGACGCAGCCTGAACGTGGAGATCATCGACGCAGTGCCATACGGCGGCATGTAACCCGAGCACTCTCCTGAGCACTCTGAAGAGAGCGGCCCGGGCACTCCGCCCGGACCGCTCCCCTTTCAGTCCCTTTGAGTCAAGGTAAGCGCTCTATCTGAGCGCCCGCGCTTCGGCAGTCCGCGACTGCCAGTCGTTCAGACGGTGCCGAACTCGGGTTCGGCGACCGGCATGTCCTCGGGAGTGTCCGCTGCCGCGCCCTCGGCCGTGTTCGTCGGCCGTCCCTCGGTCGTGTCGGCCGGCTGACCTTCGAGAGTATCCGTGCGACCACGCAGCGGAGTCTCCTTGATCAGCCACGCCAGGCCGAACACGATCGCGGCCGCTGGTGCCGCCCACACGAACACGGTCTGGATCCCTTGGCTGATGCTGTAGAACAACGCTCCCCGAACCACCGGCTGCAGGTGCCGCACGAGCTCCGGGTTGAAGTTCGTGTCCGCGGCGTTGAACGGTACGCCAGGCAGTCGGCTGCTCATCGCGCTGTGCAGCGCCCTGGTGAAGATCACTCCGAAGATCGACACGCCGATAGAACCGCCGATCTGCTGGAAGAAGGCACGCGAACTGCTCGCCACCCCCATGTCCCGCGGCGCGACGCTGTTCTGTGCGATCAAGGTGGTGATCTGCATCAGGAAGCCCATCCCGATGCCGAAGACCACGAAGTACGACATCGAGGTCAGGCGCGATGTCCCGACACCCAGGTTGGAGAGCAGCAGCATGCCGCCGGTCATGACCGCGCCGCCGATGATGGGCAGCGCCTTGTACTTACCGGTCCGCGATGTCACCTGACCAGCGATCAGCGACGTAATGGTCGACCCGAGCATCATCGGGATGAGGAGTAGTCCGCTGACGGTCGGCGACGCGTGCTGGACGGTCTGCTGGTACAGCGGCAGGAATGTCATCGCGCCGAGCATCGCCAGGCCGAGCAAGAAGCTCATACTCGTCGCGAGAGCGAAGTTGCGGTTCCTGAACACGTGCATGGGCAGAATCGGCTCCGTCGCACGGGTCTCGACCCAGATGAAGAACACGACGGCTGCGACAGCGACCACGATCAGGCTCATGATCGTCGCCGAGCCCCACGGGTACTGAGTACCGCCCCAGGTGGTCACCAGCACGATCGCCGTGGCGCCAACCGCGAGAACCGCGGCCCCCAGATAGTCGATCTTGTGCTGAACCTTGTGCTTGGGCAAGTGCAGGGTCGCGATGATGTAGGCGAGCGCCGCGCCGCCGACCGGCATGTTGATGTAGAAGATCCACCGCCATGACAGCGTGTCGGTGATGTAGCCGCCGACCAGCGGACCTGCGATCATCGCGATCATCATCGCAGCCATCATGTAGCCCATGTACTGACCGCGCTCGCGAGGCGAGACCAGGTCACCGATCGTCGCTATCGCGCCGACCATCAGCCCGCCCGCGCCAAGTCCTTGCAGCGCGCGGAAGACGATCAGCTGATCCATCGAATGGGCCTGACCTGAAAACGCCGAACCCACGAGGAAGATCACGATCGCGAAGATGAGGAGCTTCTTGCGCCCGTACAGGTCACCAAGCTTGCCGTAAAGCGGCGTAGTGATCGTCGAAGCGAGCACATACGCGGTGACGACCCAGGACAGGTGGTTCAACCCACCGAGCTCGCCAACGATCCTGGGCAACGCCGTCGATACGACCAGCTGGTCGAGCATCGCGAGAATGAGCGCGAGCAGCAGACCGGGCAGTACGATCAAGACATCGCGCCTGCGTCCGGACCCGGGCTCGGCCTCTTTGCCGACCGCCGCCTCGACCGCTGCCATAATCTCAGCCCCCTCGTCCTTGCGCATCTGACGCAGCCGTGAACTCGCGCTCGTCATTCCAGCGCGCCCACTTATTGTGACCGGTTACTATGACCGGCCGTTTTGGCCGAACTTCGTGTGGCCGACCGCCGCGCCCGGCGACATGACCGGCTCGGGCGCGCAGTCCGCGTTGCGAGGACTCGCCACCTTACTTGCCGACCGGCTAGTATCTTAACGAGTCAGAGCATATTCTGCTTACTTACCGGTCGTCAAGTAGGTATACGAGTTGGGTGGCGCGTCACGATGAACAACACGCGTGAGGCCGACCGGGCTGCGGCCCAGGGCACGGCTGCGGCCCAGGGCACGGCGGCGGCCCTGGGCACGGCGGCGGCCCAGGGCACGGCGGCAGCACGCGGCGGAGCGGCGGCACGCGGTGCGGCCGCGGCACGGGACGAGGCAGGCCAGGCAGATCCGCGTGTTCGCTGTGATACGCGTACCCGTATCCAGCAGGTCGCGGTCGAACTCTTCACCGAGCATGGCTACGAAGGAACATCGCTGCGGGAAATCGCGGAGCGCCTGGATGTCACCAAGGCCGCGTTGTACTACCACTTCAGATCCAAAGAAGACATCGTACGGAGCCTGGTCGAGGACTATTTCGCCCAGATGGACGCGCTGATTGCCTGGGGCCGCTCGCAGCCGAGGACGGCACGGGTACGCCGCGAGATCTTGAACCGGTACGTGCATATCGTCGGCGAAGGCGATCAGGCGTTTCGCATGCTGCATCAGAACCAGGCAGCGGTTCAGACCATGGCATCCGCCAAGAGCCGCGGTGAGTTGTTCAAGGAACGCATCCACTCCCTGGTCGATCTGCTGACCGAGCCTCACGCGCCGTTGCGGGAACGGGTCAGGACCGCGATGGCGATCGGCGGGGTGAGCGTGGGCTGGATGTTCTTCGCCGACCAGGTAGCCGATCGCGGCGAGCTGATCGACGTCGTCAGCAGCCTGGCCACCGAAATCGTAGAGTCGGCACACCAGGAGGCATAGCCCGGTGCCGCACTGCGACGTCGCGCCGAACTGGCGGCTCGGCGCCTGGCATCCGGTGAGCATTACGGCGCCCTGCTTGCCGCGGTTGTTCGGACCAGCGGCGTCGTCCGGTACCTGACCGGGGTCGCCAGCGCGATCACGGTGGAAGTACGCACTACTCCTGGTACCTCCACGATCGTGTCAATGACTCGCTGCAGGTCGGCGTTCGTGCGCGCGACCACTCGGCAGAGCAGGTCACCAGGCCCTGTGATGGTGTGGACTTCCAGGATCTCCCCGATCCGCGACAGGCTCTCCGCGACCTGATTCCGACCGCCGGGCTGCCTGAGTTCAACCGTGACGTACGCGGTTACCTTATGCCCGAGTGCGGCCGGGTCTATTTCGGGCCCGTAACCGATGATCACGCCCCGGTCCTGCATCCGATCGAGCCGAGCCTGGACCGTACCCCTGGCTATCCCGAGACGCCGCGATGCCTCGAGCACGCCGATCCGCGGCTCGGCAGTGAGCAGCTCGATCAAGCGTGCGTCCAGTTCATCGATCACCAGTCAGCTCCCTGCCGCATCCTGTCCAGCAACGCCGCCCTAGAGCCAACGAGAATTGAACAACCTGCATAGCTTTCTTCCGATCAGTTGCACATCGTGTCTTGGACGTTCGATCCTGCCAGCACACCGAGCTTAGGAGGGACTCGCCCCATGACTGCGAAGACGGAAGCCCTAGCGAGCGCCGTGACGCCCGTCGATGAGTTCCCGGTCACGGGCATGGATGCGATCGTGCTCGCCGTCGGCAACGCCAGGCAGGCCGCGCACTTCTATTCAACCGCGTTCGGCATGCGATGCGTCGCTTACCGCGGCCCGGAGACTGGTTGCAAGGACGAGGCGGCCTACGTACTCGAGTCCGGCGAAGCGCGGTTCGTACTGCGAAGCCCTGTTCGCGCTGGGTCGCAGCTAGCGAAGCATGTCGCCGCGCACGGTGACGGCGTGATCGACCTGGCCATCGGCGTGCCTTCGGCACGCGAGGCGTTCCAGTACGCGGTAGCGCGGGGCGCCAGGCCGGTCGAGGAACCGCACGCCGAAGAAGACGTCCACGGCAAGGTTGTCCTGGCGACGATCGCCGCTTACGGCGACACCCTGCACACCCTGGTCGAGCGAGCCGACTACGCCGGGCCTTACCTGCCCGGCTTCGTCGCGGCCGAACCGCTGGTCGCGGCGCCGCAGACGCCGTACTTCTCGGCCGTCGATCACTGCGTCGGCAATGTAGAGCTCGGCCTCATGAACGAGTGGGTCAGCTTCTACCACCAGGTGATGGGCTTCACCAACATGAAGGAGTTCGTCGGCGACGACATAGCGACCGAGTGTTCGGCGCTGATGAGCAAGGTGGTCGCTGATGGCACCCGCAAGGTCAAGTTCCCGATCAACGAGCCGGCGATCGGCAAGAAGAAGTCGCAGATCGACGAGTACCTGGAGTTCTACGGCGGTCCCGGCGTCCAGCACATCGCACTGGTGACCGACGACATCGTGGCGTCCGTGCGCGGCATGCGGGCCGCGGGCGTTTCATTCCTGTCCACGCCAGACAGCTATTACGACACACTCGGCGAGTGGGTCGGCGACACTCGGGTGCAGGTCGACGTGCTGCGGGAGCTGCGGATCCTCGCGGACCGTGACGAGGACGGCTACCTGCTGCAAATTTTCACCAGGCCAGTTCAAGACCGCCCGACCGTGTTCTTCGAACTGATCGAACGGCACGGGTCGCAGGGCTTCGGTAAGGGCAACTTCAAGGCCCTCTTCGAGGCGATCGAGCGCGAGCAAGCTCGCCGCGGCAACCTCTAGCCCACCGACTAGCCCGCCGAACGCTGGCCAAGCAGCCGGATGAATGTCCACACTCATCCGGCCTTGGCTGCCGCCGCAACTGCCGCCGCCGCGGCTGGGGCGCTAGTCCCCTGTCCAGTAGCGTTCGCCAGCGCTTATCAGCGCGGCTGCGCCCACCAGGCCCGCGTTCTGGCCGAGAGCAGCCGGGACCACACGCACCTGCCGTGCGAACTCCAGCCTCGCATGGGCCGCGAGCGACACCTGCAACGGCTCGGACAGCAACGCCCACGACCGGGAAAGGCCGCCGCCGACAGCGACAACCTCGAGGTCACACAGGTTGGTGGCGGATGCGATCGCGATGCCGAGCGCCCGGCCGGCCCGGCGCATCGCCGCCCGGGCGACCGCATGCCCCTGGGCGGCATCCGCCGCCAGGTCCTTTGCCGTCATGCCCGGCTGATCGCCCCGCCACCCTCGTGCCTGTGCCCACTCCGCGAGAGCGGGACCACGCGCGATCGCCTCCAGGCAGCCAAGCCCGCCGCAACCGCACACCGGACCGTCAGGATCGACGACGACATGCCCGACGTGCCCCGCATTGCCGGACGCGCCGCCGATCAGATGGTTATCCAGGATCAGGCCGCCGCCCACGCCAGTCGATACCACCATGCCGAGCACGTTGCGCCAGCCGCGCCCCGCGCCGCGCCAGTGCTCTCCGGCAGCGACGCAGATGGCGTCGTTGTGCACTCGCACCTGAATGCCGCCGAATCGGGCAGCGAGCCGGTCCCTGAGCGGGAATCCCCGCCAGGCCGGGATGTTCAGCGGCGAGACGAACCCGGACGGCCACTCCATCGGCCCGCCGCAGCCGCACCCCAGGCCCGCGAGCATGGCCGGGTCGGAGATCTTGACGGAAGCGAGCACCTTGACCAGCAAAGACTCCAGGGTGCTCCACAACTGCTCGGCGTCGACGTCGCGCGGCGTCGGCACCTGCGTCCAGGTGATCAGCCGGCCACCGGGCTCGGCCAGCCCGGCAGCGATCTTCGTACCGCCGATGTCGGCGACGAGGACAGGTCCGCTATCCGGCATGATGCGCCCTCCCAAGATGCGGACACGCCGCTAGGGACATAGTGTCGAATGGTGCAGCCACATAGCCAGTCATCACCAGCCACTGCCACTTCATCCGCTCCAGCAGTCAAGACGCTTAACGAACTACGCGCAAGCGGCCACCAGTTCCGGAGCGTCAAGGACGAGGTGCGGCAGAACTTGCTCGCACGCCTGCGCGCGGGCGAAGATCCGTTCCCCGGAATCCTCGGGTTCGACGCGACGGTCCGTCCGCATCTGGAGCGCGCGCTGATCGCCGGACACGACGTGATCCTGCTCGGCGAGCGCGGGCAGGGCAAGACCAGGCTGATCCGGACCCTCACCGGCCTGCTCGACGAGTGGTCGCCGGTGATCGCCGGCTGCGAGATCAACGACCATCCTTATGCGCCGGTCTGCGTCAGGTGCCGGCGCCTCGCCGCGGAACTGGGCGACGAGCTCCCCGTGCACTGGCAACATCGCGACTTGCGGTATGGCGAGAAGCTCGCCACGCCAGATACCAGCGTCGGCGACCTGATCGGCGACATAGACCCGGTCAAGGTCGCCGAGGGCAGGACCCTCGGCGACCCGGAGACTATCCACTACGGACTGGTGCCGCGCACGAACCGAGGCATTTTCTGCCTGAACGAGCTTCCTGACCTGGCCGAGCGTATCCAGGTCTCACTGCTCAACGTGCTCGAAGAGCGAGACATCGCGGTCCGCGGCTACGCCCTGCGGCTGCCGCTCGACCTGGTGCTGGTAGCCAGCGCCAACCCGGAGGACTACACCAACAGGGGCCGGATCATCACGCCGCTCAAGGACCGGTTCGGCGCGGAGATCCGCACCCACTACCCGCTCAGCCTCGACGACGAACTGGCCGTCATCGGGCAGGAAGCCGAGATCACCTGGGGCGGGCAGGCGCACGACGCGGTGCTGCCCAGGCACCTGACCGAGGTTATCGCCCGGTTCACCAGGCTGGTCAGGTCCTCTCCGGCAGTGGATTCGCGCTCGGGCGTCTCCGCACGATTCGCGATCGCGGCGGCCGAGGCAGTCGTCGCTGCAGCGGTCAGGCGGGCAGCCATCAGTGGCGAAGACCAGGCCGTGGCCAGGATCTGCGACCTTCCCGCGGTCGTCAGCACGTTGCGCGGCAAGGTCGAGTTCGAAGTGAGCGAAGAGGGCAGGGAAGCCGAGGTACTCGAGCACCTGCTCCGCCGGGCCACGGCCGAAACCTTCCGCGCGCACCTGGGCAGCGCGGACCTGTCCGGGCTCGTCACCAGGTTCGCGGAGGGCGGCAGCGTCGAGTCGTCTGACCTGCTTCCCGCGGCGGAGTTGCTGCGCCGGATCGGTGAGGTACCGGGGCTTGCCAAGATCATGGAAAAGCTGGACGGTGATGGCGGCGAGTCATTCGGCCAGGCAGCGGCCGCGCTTGAATTCGCCCTGGAGGGCCTGTACCTGATGCGCCGGCTATCGAAGGACGCGGTCGATGGCGGCACCGTCTACCGCAGCTGAGCAGCCGTACCACAGGGCGGAGATCCCCATCCAGAAGGCGGTAAGCCATGAGCCAGACAGCAAGCCGTTGAGCCAGGGCAGCAAGCCGTGAGCCGGTACCGGTACGGCGCCTACCACGACGGGCCCGATCCGCTTGAACCGCCTTATGACGTGCGCGGAGCGGTTGACGCGCTCGGCGACTCGGTGCTGAACGGCGAGGATGCCGCCAGCGCCCTCAGCGATCTGCTTCGCCGCGGGCTGTCCGACCACCGGGGCCTGGACGATCTGCTCAGGCAGGTGCGCGAGCGGCAGCGCGAGCTGCGGCGCAGCGGCCGGCTCGACGGCATTCTGGAACAGGCCAGGACGCTGCTCGACACAGCCATCGGGCAGGAGCGCGCCGAACTGTTCCCCGACCCGAGCGACGATGCCCGGCTGCGTGAGGCCGAGCTGGACGCGCTTCCTGCCGACACCGCCGGAGCTATCAGGGAACTCGCCGGCTACCAGTGGCGCAGTCAGGCTGCCGCCCAGACCTACGAGCAGCTCAAGGAGCTGCTGCGGCGCGAAGTACTGGACAGTCAGTTCCGCGGCATCAAGGAAACGATGGAGCAGCCCGATGCCGAGGGGATGCAGCGGGTCGGGGAAATGATGTCCGCGCTCACCGACATGATCGAGGCTGATGCCCGCGGTGAGCACACGCAGCAGGACTTCGACGACTTCATGGATCAGTACGGGGAGTTCTTTCCCGAGTCGCCGAGCAATCTGGACGAACTCGTCGACTCGCTGGTCCGGCGCATGGCGGCCGCGCAGCGCCTGCTCAACTCACTCTCCGACTCCCAGCGTGACGAACTCGCTGGCCTGATGGACCAGACTCTGCAAGACGCCGGGCTGGCAAGGGAGATGGCCCGCCTGGCCGAGGCGCTCCGCGCCCGCCGCCCGGACGTCGACTGGGACGCGCGCGGCGGAGAGCGGATGAGCGGCAGCGATCCGCTCGGCCTCGGCGACGCGACGACGGCAGTGGCCGAGCTTGCCGACCTGGCCGAGCTTGAGCAGTCGCTGCGCCAGGACTATCCAGGCGCCCGGCTAGACGACATCGATGAGGAGGCGGTACGGCGTGCCCTCGGCCGCCAGGCGGTCGACGACATGGAGGCGCTGAGGCAGATCGAGCGCGAGCTTGAGCGCCAGGGATACCTCCAGCACAACGAAGGCAAGCTCGAGCTCACCCCCAAAGCGGTGCGCCGGCTCGGTGACACCGCGCTGCGCAAGGTGTTCGCGAAACTGGCCGAGGGTGGCCACGGCGATCATGACCAGCATGACGTCGGCCAGGCCGGCGAACTGACCGGCGCGACCCGGCCGTGGCGGTTCGGCGACGAGCAGCCCATCGACACCGCCGCGACGGTACGCAACGCACTGCTGCGCGGCGGTGTGCATGGTCAGCCAGGCGGCGGCAGCCGGACAGCGGTCAAGCTGTCAGTCGGCGACTTCGAAATCGGCGAGACCGAGCGCCGGGCATCCGCCGCGGTCTGCCTGCTCGTCGACCTGTCCTACTCGATGGCACTGCGCGGCACTTGGGCCGCGGCCAAGCAGACAGCGCTGGCCCTGTACTCCCTGGTCAGAACCAGATTCCCGCAGGACGCGCTGCAAGTCGTCGGCTTTTCCAACTATGCCAGGGAACTCAAGGAGACCGACCTGGCCGGACTCGGCTGGGACATGGTGCAAGGCACCAACTTGCATCACGCGCTTGTGCTTGCCGGGCGTTTCCTCGACCGGCGTCCCGAGCACAACCCGGTGGTACTTGTCATCACCGACGGCGAACCGACAGCACATCTGCGCAGGGACGGCCGATCCTGGTTCGACTGGCCGCCATCGCCGGAGACCCTGGAACTCACCATGGCCGAGGTCGACAAGATGACCAGGCGCCAGGCGACGCTGAATATTTTCATGCTCGCTGACGACGAACGGCTTACTTCGTTCGTTGACGAGGTAGCACGCCGAAACGGCGGCCGGGTGCTGCGGGCTATGCCCGATAGCCTCGGCGAGTACGTGGTGAGTGATTTTCTGCGATCCCGCAGGGAACGAGGCAGGTAGCACCAGGCGGAGGAAGAGCGGCTGACGGTCTGGCAGGTCCGCGGACTGCGGACCTTCGGGCCTGGTCGCACTAAAATCGGGCGCTTTCGTGAACTAACCACGTGTCCTGGCTCAGTCCGTAGTACGGTGCCGCACGTGGTCGTCTCCGGTGGACCAGGGTCTCGGCCGTCGGCAGGGCGATCAAGTGAAGAATTCCTTTAGGGAGGACGAGAGTGAGCACAGCAAGCACGGCATCCGGCAGCGGCAAGAAGCCTCTGGTCGTGGTCTTGGCCGTCGTCGGGGTCGTGGCCATTATCGTGGGCATCCTCTGGTTCGTCGGCGCGGCACCGAGTTTCCTCAACATGGGCAGCCACGTGAAGCACGGCGGCCACCTGTTCCGCGGTGGCGTGGCAGCCATCGTCGGCATCGGCGCGCTGGTCTACGCCTGGATCCAGAACAAGAAGTAGCTCAAGCGATCTAGCTGACGTAGCGCAGCCCCGGGCCACGTGGCCGGCTTGGACCGGCGGACCGTCTCAGACCGGCGGACCCGTGGGCTCCGGATACTTCGCGCTCGGCCCGCGATCTTTGAGATCTCGATGCTGCCCGGGGCCAGGCATCTGTTCCTGGCCCCGGGCAGCACCTAAGGCAGCGGCGTCCGCCGCACCTCGCACCGGCGTTGACCACACCTCGCACCGGCAGCCGCAACTGCCGCAGCGGCCTAGCCGCCGGAGAAACTGGATCGCCAGGTTCTAGACTCTGCCCCATGTCCTTTTCCCAGCATCTGGTGCTCTGGCTGCACGTCGCCTTTGTTGCCTTTACCATCGGCCCGGTCACCTTGGCGATCATGTCGACGCCGCGCTACATCAGGCTGCGAGATGTCAGGATCGTACGCTATCTCGCGCGGATCACCTTCATCTTCACGCTCGCCTCGCTCGGCGTACTCATTGCCGGAATGGCCCTGGCATCCATGATCTCCAAGGCCGGCAAGTGGTGGGTGATCGTCTCGGCGACTCTGTTCCTCGTCGCGGTTCTCCTGCTCGTCCTGATCGTGCGTGACCAGCGCAAGGCGATCAAGGCCCTGGGCGAGGCTGCCGCGATCGAGGCAGCCGGTAATACCGCCGCCGGGCTGGCCGACGAACAGCCCGCGGTGACGGCGCCGCCTGACGGCACGGCCACCGATGCCGCCACCGGGCAGGCACCGGGCAGCGGCAGCCAGGGCCAGGCACCGGGCAGCCAGGGCCAGGCACCGGGCCAGGCGCCGGCCGGCACTCACGCTAACCCGATCGCCAGCGTGGAGCGCGGCCGGATCGCCCTCACCGGCGGTGTCGTCAGCTTGATCTGGCTGGTGATCCTGGTGCTCATGGTCTGGAACAGCTGACCTGCTCCAGTGCAGACCGCCCCGATCGGGGTAGGCAACCTGAATGCACCGGACGTGGACGGCGTACAGCAGGTATTTCGGACCTTCCAAGCCAGCCAGCGGGCCCGGGCGGTGACCGCTGATGAGTCACCCGACCGCGCCCGGAGCGAATTACGAGTTCTCGCCGTATCCGCCGATCGCCGACTACGGCTTCCTGTCCGACTGCGAGGTCACAGCGCTGATCGCCCCGGGCGGCTCGGTCGAGTGGATGTGCCTGCCGAGGATGGACGGTCCGAGCATCTTCGGTGCCATCCTGGACCGCGATGCCGGCTGGTTCCGGTTCGGCCCGGCCGACATGTCGGTGCCGGCCGACCGTCGCTACCTGGCCGGAACGATGGTGCTCGAGACCGTCTGGGACTGCGGCGAAGGCTGGATCATCGTCCGGGACTGCCTGCTCATCGGCCCCTGGCGGCATGAGCACCCGGAGCGCGGCTCGCACCGCAGGCCGCCGACCGACTACGACGCCGAGCACACGCTGCTCCGGACTGTCCGGTGTACCAACGGCGTCGTCCAGCTGATCATCGACTGCCAGCCCGCGTTCGACTACGGGCGGCAGCGCGAGCGCTGGAGTCACACCGATCGCGGCTTCAACCAGGTGATCGTCCGCCCGGACAGCAGCAACCTGAGTCTCACCCTCAGCTCCGACATCAGGATCGGGATCGAAGGGACCAGCGCTCAGGCGCGCACGCTCCTGCGAGAGGGCGATACCCGGTTCTGCGCGCTGTCCTGGGGACACCATCCGCCACCGGAAAGCTACGAGGAAGCACACCAGCGCATGCTCTGGACCGCGCATCACTGGCGGCACTGGCTGGCGCACGGCAACCTGCCCGACCATCGCTGGCGCGGCTATCTGAGCCGGAGTGCGCTGACGCTCAAGGGCCTTGCCTACGGTCCGACCGGCGCCATCGCAGCCGCCGCCACCACGTCGCTGCCCGAGTCGCCACAAGGCGGCCGGAACTGGGACTACCGGTACAGCTGGATCAGAGACGCGACATTCGCCCTGTGGGGTTTGTTCACCCTGGGATTTGAGTGGGAAGCCGACGACTACTTCGCGTTCATGGCCGACGTGATCGAGCACGACCCTGACAACCTGCAGATCGTCTACCGCATCGACGGGTCGAGGGATCTGGACGAGCACACGCTCGACCACCTGCACGGCTATCAGGGCGCCAAGCCGGTGCGAGTGGGCAATGCCGCGTACTCCCAGCAGCAGAACGACGTCTGGGGCACCGTGCTCGACTCGCTGTACCTGCACACCAAGTCAAGGGACTGGCTAGACGACCGGGTCTGGAAGATGGCGCGTCAGCAGGTAGAGCGTGCACTCGCGCACTGGCGCGAGGCCGACCATGGTATCTGGGAAGTACGCGGCGAGCCGAAGCAGTTCACCTCGTCCAAACTGATGTGCTGGGTCGCGGCGGACCGAGGCGCCAGGCTGGCCCGGATCAGGGACGACCAGGAAACGGCGATGCGCTGGCAGGAGGCAGCCGACGAGATCCATGCCGACATCTGCGCCAACGCGGTGGACGAGCGCGGCGTCTTCTGCCAGCACTACGACACGACCGCGCTCGACGCCTCGCTGCTGCTGATGCCGCTCCTGAGATTCCTGCCAGCTGACGACAAACGAATACGCGACACGGTGCTCGCCATCGCCGACGAACTGTCGATCGACGGGCTCATCTGCCGGTACCAGGTCGGCCAGACTGACGACGGACTCGACGAGGAGGAGAGCACCTTCACGATCTGCTCCTTCTGGCTGGTGTCCGCTTTCGCCGAGATCGGTGAGCACGCACTGGCCAGGGACCTGTGTGAGAAAGTGCTGTCCTACGCCAGCCCGCTGCTGCTGTACGGCGAGCAGATCGACCCGAAGTCCGGCAGGCACCTCGGCAATTTCCCGCAGGCTTTCACCCACCTGGCGCTGATCAACGCCGTCATGCACGTCGTGCGGCACGAACAGCAGGCCGCCCGGAGCGCCCTCGGCTCAGACGCCACCATCGCCCCCCGCCAATAGCCCCTTGCGCCAACCGCATCGATGGCCCGTTGGTGTTCCTATAGCAGCACCAACGGGCCATCGATGCGGTTGGCTTACCCGGGGGGTGGGGGGCAGGAGTGGGGTGGGGGCGGGAGTGGGGTGGGTGAATGGGTTGGTTGGCGGGGGTGGGGTCAGGCGAGGGCGGTGCGGAGGTCTTCGAGCAGGTCATCGATGTTCTCGATGCCGACAGAAAGCCGCACGAGGTCGGCCGGCACCTCCAGGACCGAGCCGGCCACCGAGGCGTGCGTCATCCTGGCCGGGTGCTCGATCAGCGACTCGACCCCGCCGAGTGACTCGCCCAGGGTGAACAGCCTGGTCCGGCCGCACATCGCCACGGCCGCCTCCTCGCCGCCGGCATGCCGGAATGACACCATTCCTCCGAAGCCCCGCATCTGCTTGGCCGCCACCTCGTGCCCAGG
>DATLSX010000071.1:0-2612 GCA_035533915.1 Streptosporangiaceae bacterium | reverse complement strand
ACGGCGCGAGGGTGCCCGCACCGGGAAGACGTCCCCGGGGCCGTCCCTGCGCCCGTGCAAGCACCCATGGCTCGTGGGCACCGCGGCCCAGTGCGGGAACTGCCCGCTGCGCCGTCAGGCCGCCCCCAGGAGCGCCGGGGCGGCCCGGCCAGCACCCCGCCTGCCGTCCGGCATCACCCGCACCCTGATCACCGCTCCCCCGGCCCCGGAAGCGCCCAGGAGTGTCCCAGCGCCGTCCCCGGCAGCCGTGCCCGCCGCCGCCGTGTTCGCGGCGGTCCGCGCCACCGTGGCACCGGCCGGGCGGCCCGTGACCGTGGACCTCGGGCACGAGCACGAGGGCCTCGAAGAAGCGCAGGAAGCCTGCGGGCGCGACGCGGGCCGGGCGCTGCTCTGGCGCCGGCGCGACGCGCACACCTGGGCCGCGCTCCTGCGCCCGCTCGCCGGCGGGCAGGCCGTCAGTTACTGCATCTCAGACCACACGGACTGAAAGGATCACCGCCATGGCACGTATCGGCTACGCACGGGTCAGCACCCGCGCACAGAACGACGACAGCCAGATAGACGAGCTGACCGCCGCAGGCTGCGAGAAAATCTTCACCGACCCGGGAGTGTCCGGCAAGCTAGCCAGGCGGCCCCAGCTTGACGCGTGCCTGGAGTACCTGCGCCCGGGTGACGTCCTGGTCATCACCCGCCTGTCGCGGGCGATGCGGTCGCTGAAGCACCTGCTCACCCTCGCCGACGACCTCCAGCAGCGCGGCGTCGACCTCGTGGTGCTCAAGCAGGCGATCGACACGACCACCCCGACCGGGAGGCTCGTGTTCCACATTCTGGCTGCGATAGACCAGTTCCAGCGCGAGCTGATTGTCGAGGGCACCCGCGAGGGCCTGGCATCGGCCAGGGCGCGCGGGCGGACAGGCGGACGGAAGGCCAAGATGTCACCCGCACAGGTCCAGCTTGCCCAGGAGATGTACGCCGCAAAGGGCGATGACGGGAAACGCCGCTACACGGTCGCGGACATCGCCGGCGTGCTCAAGGTGTCGCGGCCGACCGTGTACCGCGCCCTGAAGCCGCCAGAGGCCGGCGGCCCGGCCTGACAGCCCGCGTACGGCTAGCGGGATTATCCGTACGGCTAGCCGTACGCGGGCACCGGCTCGGGCTATCTGTGACAGGCCGGACCACCGTCACCGAGCGTGACGAGCCGCGCAAGCGCGCTACCTGCACCGTTCACAGACAGCACGCGGGCGGTTACCGCTTACGCTCTTGCCGGCCCGTGGGCGAAGCGCATTTATCCGTGACAGCGGCCCGCCGATGTCACTCGCTGTGACCGGAATCCACTATGGTGCCCGCGATTGCGCCCCGGGGAGGCGCCTCGTCCGGCTGCAAGCCGAGTTCGTCCCGCAGCATCTCCAGATGGGCCTGAAGGTCGGCTATCGACACGTCCGCCAGGATGGACACCGACCGGCGCGGGGCGTCAGCCCCGGTCAGCCGTGCGAGCCGGTCCACGGCCCTGATGAGCACCGAGCCCGCATTGGTGACGGCCACCACGTCCGGGACCTCGGTGCCGTCCTCCCGGGTCACGATGCGGCCGAGCCGGTCGAAAGCCGGAGGCGGCGACCTGATCAGGTCCCACATCCTGCGCCGCAGTTCAGACAGCTCCACGACCAGCAGCTCCCGCAGCTCACGGGCACCGTGCAGGCTCGCAGTCTCGGCCAGCGCCCGCTGGACGCCGCGGTGCGCATTGCCAGGGCTCCCGTAGCCGAGGTGCTCGCTGATCTCGCGGTATCCCCACCCCTGGGCGCGCAGCCGGCAAGCCTCACCGTCCCGCTCGGCGCTCTCCACCTGGCGGGTAAACCGGCCCTTGCCACCCCGTGGGCGGTTCTCCACGGCAGTTATCGTCATGGTGACTATTATGCGCGCGATGTCGCGGTGCAGACGGGGCGGAGGGGATGTCCCCGCGGTCTTCCCGGCCCCCGGGCTACTCCCCGGTAACTTGCTTGGAGGCCCGGGTGGAAGCGCTGGAGACCAAGCTGGCCGGCCTGCTTGCCTACCTCGCTGAGTACGCCCGGGAGGCTGGCATGGACGACATAGCGCAGGGCGCCGACCGGGAAGCCTTCGGTTTGGGCCCTGGTGCCTGCTTGCCGTCTTCGGTGAGATCGTGATGGCACTCACTAATTGGATCGGTTCCAATTAGACGATCTTGGCCCGCATGGGCCGCCCCGGGGGCTTAGCCAAATCCGCAGAGTTGCGCGTTTGGCTAAGCCAGTCGGAGACCGTCCGCTGGGGTACGGGGAGGGTGGTTATATTATAAACACCCTCCGTCCGCTGGGGTACGGGGGGCTCTGGCTTTGGAGATGACACGCGAGTGGGTGCTTGCTTTCCGCGAGTCTGCGGATTACAAGCAGCCCCCGGTATCTCGCCAGCACTTCGACATCTTGCAGGTGCGGGTGCAACTTCTTGTATATTATCCAAAAGGTCTGTGGGGGGCTCTGGGGAATACTGCCAGATTTGGCAAAATTCCCCGCGCCCACGGGGTAGCACGCTGTGACTCCGTGTCCTGCTTCCCCGCTCCCCGCCCGCGGGGGCCGCACGGGAAACCCTGATAATATCAGGGT
>DATLSX010000070.1:0-4471 GCA_035533915.1 Streptosporangiaceae bacterium | reverse complement strand
GATCCGGGGCGGGCTGTGGGTGTCGTTCCTGCCGCAGAACAAGGAGTTGACGCTGGAGGCGTTGCGGCACGCGGGCGAGGAGGGCATCGCGGCGCTCAAGACCACCTTCCTGCTCGGCGGGAACCCCGACCCGCGCACCTGGGATGACGAGACGCGGGAGATCGCCGGGGCGTGCTTTGGGGCAGCCCGGGACCACGATCTGGTGTTCCATTTCCACACCAGCCCGGGTGGCAGCTCGGACCTGAACAACTACATTCCGCTGGTCGAGCAGTACGCCAGGGACGTCAAGATCTACCTGGTGCATTTCGGCGGCGGGGTGAGCGGGCACATCAGGCTGGTGCCCCGGTTCCTTGACTGGGTGGAGCAGGGCTACCAGGTCTACACCGACACCACCTGGGCGGTCGGGTTCGGGGTCCGCTGGCTGCTGACCGAGATCGAGCGGCGGGGGGTAGGAGCCGACCGGGTGCTGTTTGCCTCCGACGAGCCGTGGAGCGATTTCTGGGGCGAGTACTGCAAGATCGCCGGGCAGCCGGTCAGCGAGGAGCTGAAGAACCGGATCCTGCACCAGAACTTCGAGGCGCTCTACGGCGGGACGTGATGAGGCGTGCGGTGAACACCAGTCACGGCGGCGCCGCGATCCCGCGCGCCGTGGCGCCTGAGCTCGGGCAGGTGCTGAGCGAGATCCAGGCCTGCGGCGTACGCGTGGACGAGGCGCTGGCCCAGTCCCGCACCGGCGGGGCGGGGCCGGCCGACGCCGGGATGATGTGGGTCGGGGGAATCCCGGTCACCTTCCCGCACGTGAGCGGCTTCGTCTCTGGCAGCCCCTACCGGCTGCTACTGGGGCGGCTCCGACCAGTGCCGGTTCTGCGGGATCGAACTGTCGCTGCGGGCGGGCCCGACAATTGCTGTGAAGAAGCCCGGGCAGCTGGCGGAGGTGGCCCGGGCGGCCCGGGATCTCGACGGAGCGGTCGACGTCACGCTCACCACTGGCTCAACGCGGGGCCCGGACCGCGGTGCCCTGTACCTGGCGCGCTGCGCGGAAGCCGTCAAGGCCGCAACCGGCCTGCCGGTGCAGGGGCAGTTCGAGCCCCCGCAAGACCTGTCGGTGCTCGGCCGGGTGAAAGACCGCGGCATCGACGCCGTGGGTATGCACGTCGAATCCTTCGATCCCTCAGTCCTGGCGCGGGTGGCCCCGGCCAAGGCCCGCACCGGGATCGCGGGATACTTCCGCGCATGGGAACGGGCCGTCGCCGTGTTCGGTCCCGGCAATGTGTCGACCTATGTGATCCTCGGCCTGGGAGAGGACCCGGAGGTGACGGTCCGGGAGTGCTGGCGGGCCATCGACATCGGTGTGTACCCGGTCGTGGTCCCGCTGCGCCCTGTCCTGGGCAGTCTCATGGCTGATCTCCCCCCACCGGGCGCCACGTACATGCGCGAGGTGTACCAGAAGGTAGTCCCGTACCTGAGGTCGCGTGGCCTGGCGTCCTGGCAGGTGAAGGCCGGATGCGCGCGCTGCGGCGCCTGCTCTGCGATGGCCGCGTTCGAGCGGGGTCACGCTGGGGTCAGGCCGGCTGCGGCCAGATCCTCCTGACCCGCCACCACTCATGGTCACCGCTCATGGTGCTTTCCCTCGCGCGTGATCGTCCGGCCACCAGCCACAACCGCCCGCCCGCCTCTTCCTCGGCCGGCCAGCCCTGTACCAGGTATGCCTGCCGCGCCTGGCTAGCCGTCAGCGATTCCAGGCCATCGGGCATGTGCGGCGCCTCCTGGGGCTCTGCCGCGAACATCAGCCGCGCAGCGCCCGCCCGGGACACGGCGGCTATCTGCGCCTGAATGCGGTCATGTCCCCGCGCGAACAACTCCCCGCTCTCCAGCACCTGGTCCACGCGTTCCCATAGCTGGCGGCCAGTCCTGGTGCCACCGGTCTCCGCATTGGCGATCGCGGTCCGCGAGTACCCCACACGTGCCCCAAGCTCCCGCTGCAGGTACCCGGCCGCCTTCCGCCGGGCGGCAAGCTGACGGCCCAGTTCCCTGCGCATCGCGGCCACGGCCTCAGATTCCCTCACCACCGCCGCCTGAGCCGAGGCAACGCCCATCCCACACGGGCCCACGGCCGCCATACAGGTCGCCTCCGGCGACCCGTACTCGCTATAGACGCGGCGCGGATTTACGCCTTGATGGCGGCATCCGCGGGACGGTTCCCGGACCAGATGACTCGGTCGGCGAATCCGCCGCGTTCTTCCGCCTTAGCCGCCCTCAGCTTCTCCAGTTGCTGCGCGCCGGTGCCGGCCTGCTCGGCGAGGGCATACAGCACCTCAAGGATGTCGGCGAGTTCCTCCGGATCATTGCCAGAGGCGAAGAACTCGGCTACCTCTTCAGTCAGCTTGTCACGCAGCCTCGCTGCGTACTCCTCGGCGTCGGCGACGTAGGCGATGGGTTCCTGACCCTTGGACCGGATGATCTGCGGGATCTTGTCACGCACGAGCTTGCCCTGGCTCAACGGACCTCCGGCCGTCTGCGTTCCCTGCGACCCGGCAATCAGCACCGATTCAGGGATCGTAGACGCCCAGGGCCTGTGGATACCGGATAACACGCCGACGCGTGCCAGGCAATCTCAAAGACCTCCGGTCCGCGGCCGGGCCGGCAGCCTCGTCACGTTCCCGGCGGCGGCCAGTTCCTCCCTGGCCTGCTGCAACTCCAGCGACAGCTCAGCGATCACCTGCCGTATCTCATCGCGGCATGTGCGGAAGCTGTGGCAGTTCAGGGTGGTCAGCCGAGTACTTCGATGTGACATCGTGGCCCGGTGGCTCGCGCCAGCCGCTTATCGCCGGTGAGCAGGCTTGCATGCAGCGCCTCGGCAAGCGCGACGTAGGCCGCGTCGTAGATCGTGAGATTGTCACGAAGCTCCCAGCAGCGGGTCAGCAGCGAACGGTGCGGCGCCCGCTGGAGGGGCAGGGCGGCCAGGTCGGCCAGCGCCAGGGCCGCGCGGCGGGCATCGATCGCGCCCTCTCGCGCCTGCCGCCGCAGGACCGAGGCAACTTCCAGGTCGAGCAGCTCAGGGGCGGTCAGGCGTTCCCCGCGCAGGCGGACGCGGGCGCGATCGCCGTCCGGGCCGTCATCGGCGAGGGCGACGGCCAGGACACTGGCATCAACGACGATCACGGTCGGCGCGGATCGTGCTCACCGCGGCCTTCAGCGGCACGGAGCCGCCGGAGCGGCCGCCCGCCCGGTCCAGGACCTCCTCGAGGGTCGGCTGGCTGGCTTCCTCGATCAGCCGGCTGCGCAGGTACTCCTGCAGGGACTGGTGCGCAGCCGCCGCGCGCTGGCGCAAGACGGCATGGGCCTGTTCCGGGACATCCTTGATCTGCACGCTGGGCATAGCGCCATTATGGCGCTATGAGCGCCAGTTCGCAACCGCGCTCTCATCGGCATTATGTGGGTGATCAAAGATCACCGCGCCCTTCGGGCTCGCAGCAAGTCCAGGTCATCGATGCTGTCGCCCCGCCGATCATCCCGGCCACGATGCCGGGCACCTTCACCGGGGCGTTCACCCCGTCCGTCCAGCCCGCAGCGGGAACAGGCTGTGGATGCGCAGGATCACTTGTGGACTTGCTGGTCGCTAACGATCGTCCCACCCTTGCTCCCGGGCGGAACCGGCAAGGGCCGGGAGCTACTGGCTGGCCGCCGCGGGAGCCGCTTCAGCCGTCATGGTGGGGTCAGGCCGGCCGCGGCCAGATCCTCCTGATAGGGGAAGCTTCCCGGCTGGTAGCCGCACCATGGTTCCTCGGCGTACGGATCACCGTGGATGGCGAAGGCGCGCGAGCGCGATCCGCCGCAGACCGCGCCGAACTCACAGGCGCCACAGCGGCCCTTCAGCCGGCCACGGTCACGCAACCCGCTGAACAGCGGCGACGTCCGGTATGTCGTCACCAGCCCGCCGCTGCGCACGTTGTCGGCCGCAAGCGGGAGGAACCCGCTTGGCTGAGCGGCGCCAAGGTGGGAGACAAACATGAAACCACGGGCCGCGTTGACATCCATGGGGAGGCGCCGGGCTTTCCGCGGCGTCAGGCCCAGCTCGGTGAGCCGCTGCCGCAGGCCGAGATAAAGCGGGCCCAGCCCGAGAACCGTGACATGATCAGCGCCGCGCCGCCGCAGAATCTCGCGCTGGACGGCAATGCGGCGGAAGTGGTGCGCTTCAGTGGTGCGGGCCGGGACATGCTCACCAGCGTCGTAGACGAAGTTGAGAACGTCCTCGGCCTGCTGCGCCGTCAGCCCGGGCAGCACCTTGCCCCGCCCGGTCGGCACGAGCAGGAAGGCGCTCCAGGAGAAGGCGCCCAGCTGGCACACCATGCTGACGATATCTGGCAGGTCAGTGAGGTTGTGCCCGGCCACAGTGGTGTTGATCTGCACCTTCAGGCCGAGCTCTGCTGCGGCGCGCCAGGCTTTGAGCGTCCAGCCGTACACGCCGGCC
>DATLSX010000069.1:0-18152 GCA_035533915.1 Streptosporangiaceae bacterium | reverse complement strand
ACGCGACGCCGGATCCGACTGGAACCGGTACGCAGCCGAACTGGTCAGGAACCGCAATCACAGGCGAGGGGAATAGCAGCCCGGCAGCCCGCCCGGGCAAGGGCATTCAGCACGCGAGTAACAATGCTCTCTACCAGTTTGAACGGCGGCATGTCGCTGCAGGCGCTGATGGCGCTCCTCGGCCATGTCACCACCGAGATGACCTTGCGGTATGCCACGCTGGCCGCCCCGGCGGTCCGGACCGCCTACGAAGAAGCAATGGGCAAAGCCCGCACCCGGCTGACCCTGGCCATCGCCCCAGCCGGGCAGCCCATCATCCCCGACCGGATCAAATGGCTGACCAGCGAGATGCTCAAAACCCGGGTCGCACACGGATACTGCTCCCGGCAGCTTGCCGCCGAAGCATGCCCGTACGCCAACATCTGCTTCTCTGAACTAACCGTTTAGGTATGTTTGTCCGTTTCTGGATCCGCGAGTCCGGCCGCGTGGGCGACGGCACCCACGGCGAGGCTCGCGTTGCGCCGGTCGATGCCGGGCAGGACATCGTAGAGGCTGACTGGGATTCCGCCGGCGATGCTGGCGGCCAGGAGGAGCATCCGCCGTTCCCCGCCGCTGGCTGGGAGTTCGCCGGCGTGCAGGGCAGTGATGGCGGTTTCCCAGTCGGTGCTGGCCAGCAGGGTGACGCCGTCGCTGATGCTGGTGCCGACGGTGATGAAGCGGCTGGTGAAGTCTTCGCGGTGCAGCCAGCTGCCGCAGTCGATGAGCAGGCCGGTGCCGGCTTCGAGGGGATGGATGCCGCGGGCGCAGGCGCGCAGTGCCTCTCCGAGTCGGCGGGAGCTGATGGCGGTCACTGGTTTCCTTCCGGGACGGGCGGGACAGAGCGGCCCGCGATGTCGGGGAACACGGGCAGGCCGAGGTGGACGGCCTGTTCGCGGCGGCGCAGGGCCGTGTCGATCTGGGCGAGCTTGTCCTCCGTGCCGGCGAGGCTGACCTTGAGGCCTTCGATCTCGCCGAGCCAGCCTTCGCGCCCGGCCTCGGCGATGCGGTCGTGCAGGTTGGCGCGGATCTCCACGAGCCGGCCGCGCTGGGCGGGATCCGGCCTCAGGAGCGAGCACCTGACACAGGCGTGCTCATGGACGCAGGGTGAGGCGAACGCGCGGGCGCAGGTGCCCACGGAGACCTTCCGCTTCTCGAAGTGGGCGAGGAAGGCGTCCCACTCGTCCTCGGTCGGAGTACGGTATTCCTCGCTGGGCCGGGTCGCGCGGCGGCGGGCGATGAACGCCCGGTGCGCCTCGATCACCTCGGCGGGGTAGACAGCCTTGTACCCGATCGTGGTGTCGATGTTCTTGTGCCCGCAGATGACCTGGGCGATGTGGGGCGGCAGGCCGCTCATGATGGCATCGGTCACGAAGATTCTTCGGAAATCGTGCGGGGAGAACATGAGCGGGTCGCCGGCGGCGTCGGTCAGGCCGGTCGCGGCGAGCGCGCTGATGAGCAGGTTGCGGATCGCGTTCGGGGTGTATGCCCGGGTCTCGCTGCCGATGGACCGCTGGAACAGCAGCGGCATGGGAGGGTTCCAGACCCGTTCCCGGATGTCGTAGGAGACGGTCAGCGGGACCGCGCCGCCGGGGCCGCGGAGCCGGCTGATGATCGCCGACAGGACGTCGGCGAGCTCGGGGCTGACCAGGAGAAGCCTTTCCGTGTCGGTCTTGCTCGGGGCGATCTGCAGCAGCGGGACGAGTTCGCCGGTCGAGGGCAGGCGGTACTCGGTGATGCTGTGGTGGGTGAGCTCCAGGAGCTCCTCGCGGCGGATGCCCGTCAGGCGCAGAACCTCGATCGTGGCGAAGGCCCAGAACGCTTCCTCTTCCTCATAGGACAGGTTGCGGCGCTTGCCGGCGGCGGTGTCCTCGGCCCACACGTGCCTCCCGTTGGCCTTGGGCGCCACGGCCCGGCGGAGCATTCCGGCGGTGCCCTCGATGATCTCGCCGGGCGGCGTCGCCATGGCGGCCTGGAGCCGGCGGGCCGTGGCGGTCCTGCGCTCGGCGGCGGTGCGGGTGAGCACGGGCAGGACGGGCAGCCGCTCGCGGGTCCGCTGGTCCATCCGGGCCTTGCGGCGCCTGCGTTCCTTGGCCCAGCTGATCTCGGCGTCGCTGACCAGGCTCGGGACTGCCCGCTGTGCCCAGCGTTCGGGTTCCTCGGTGGCCCACTGGGCGATGTCGAGGTAGAACGCGCGCACCCGCAGCAGTTCGCCCTTGGCGTTCAGCCGGGGGCTCGTGACGACGGTCTTCTGCCCGCCGGGGCCGCTGACGGCGCGCTTGACGGTCCGCAGGTTTTCCTTCCAGGCGCGCGCCACGTCCGGCGGCAGCCGCAGCGTGCTGATGCCCGGGGACAGGGCCTCGATCCTGGCCCAGAACAGGCCGGCCAGGGACGAGGCGATGGCCTGCAGGCTGGCGTAGTCCAGCGCGGGCTGCCGTTCCCGCAGGTAGTCCACGAGCAGGTCCCGGACCGGCTTGCACCGCAGCCGGTAGCGGTCGACGAGTTCCTCGACGGTGAGCTGTCCCTGGGCCATGCCGAACGCGCGGATCGTGGCCGGGGCATCGCCGGGGAAGATCCCGAGAGCGTGGAGGCGGAGGTAGAAATCGACTTTCTTCTGGCCGCCGCGGGCCTGCACCCGCCGCTGGGTATCGGCCAGCTCCACGCAGTCCCCGACGGCGATGTCGCTGATGACGCCGCCCTTGCAGGCCAGCAGGGTCGCGATCCTCGTCGCCGCGAGCCGGGCGTCCTTCCGGGCCGACGGCGGCCCGGCCTCGGCCAGCTCGCGCAGCCGGGCGAACCCGGCAGGATCGCGTGCCTCCGCCATGACCAGGGCCAGGTGGTGATTGGGGCGCGTCAGCATCCACGCCAGGCCGGGCCGGATCACGTCCCCGCAGGCGAGCATCAGCAGCCCTGACGACAGGTCACCCGCGTCGCAGGAAGCCTTCTGCCCGTGCTCGCGCAGCCAGGCCAGCGGCACCTCCGCCCACGAGGAGCCCAGGCTGGCCTCCGCGCCGGATGCCTCCCAGCGCCCCTGCCAGGTGTCCCCGGGGAACGATGCCAGCCAGCTGAGGATCTTGGCCGTCCCGCGGCGCCGGGCTGCCCGGGCCGAATCGCCCCCCGGCGTGAACGGCGGCGAGGTCAGGCGCCGCAGCGTCGCCTCCTGATCCTGGGCGGTTTCCGGCCACCAGAGCCGGGCCGGCCGGGGCGGGAACTGCTCCCGCAGCTGGCTGTTGCGCCGGTGCCGCTCCGGGGCCGTCGCCGGTGATTCCCCTGGCTTCCTGCGGGCCATGTGCTTCACCGCGGTCATGACGGCCTCCCGAACAGCACCGACAGCGACCGCGGGTCATAGCCCGGCGCGGGCTGCGGGGGCGTGTCCCGGACACGGGACTGGCGGGCGTGGTGGGCGAGCACGCCCTCGATCGCCTCGTCCCGGGTGGGCGTCAGGTAGATTTCCGTCGTGGTCAGGTGCGCGTGACCAAGGACCCATTGCACGTCAGCCAGGCTGAGCTGCCCGTCACGGGCCATTCTGGACGCCGCGCTGTGCCGAAGGTCATGCAAAGTCCAGTCCGCCCCGAGCGAGGCGCTGGCCCGCTCGAACATCCGTGCGCACCGTGATAGGTCAGCGGCCGGTAAGGACGGCGCAGCGTCCACCAGGCCGGCTGCCGCCGGCTGCGGGGAACTCCCATCCGCAGGAGCTCCTGCTGATAGAGCCGGTGCCACACGAACGCGTCCGCGGACGCGGGAAGCTCCTGCCTGGCCCGCGTGCCCTTGCGGACCACGCTGATCAGCTGCTCGCCGGGCTTGAAGTCGCACTGGCGCATGCCCAGCAGTTCCGAGGCCCTGGCCCCGGTGGAGATCCAGAACGCGATCAGCGCCCGGTCCCGGTCCGACCCCAGCGCCGCGAACAGCTTGTTGAACCAGTCGTCGGGGATCGCCCGCGGGATCCGCTTCGGCACCGTCGGCCGGTAGCGTCCCGTCCGCTCCGGCCTCCACTCGTCCATCGGGTTGTGATGCGCATGCGGTCGCCGGCCGCGGCGGGAGGCATCCAGCGGGAACGGGTTCAGCACCGGCCCGCTCCCGCAGTCGCGGTGGAAGTCGTAGAACCGCCGCAGCACCGTCTCGCTATGCGCCACGGTGGACGGCGCATACCCGTCGCCGGACGCCGGCTTGCCGGTCACCGGGTTCGGCGCTCCCGGCACCCGCGAGGACAGGCGGGCCGCCCGCGGCCGGGACGTCTGCAGCCGCTGCTTGGCCGTCAGCTGGATCCAGCAGCTGAAATCCCTGGCCTCAGCCCGCGTCGCCCGGTCCCACGCGACACCGGCGGCGTCCAGGAACCGCCACCACCGCAGCAGGTCGACCGAGTACGACCTCAGCGTCGATTCCGACTTTCCCGACGCCAGCAGGTCCCGCAGGAAAACCGACACCGGCTCCACGATCTCGCCGCTGGGGCCGACCACTCGATACGGCTCATGGGCATCGCCGGTGGCCACGAGACGGCCCGCCCGTGACACCACGAGCCTCGCCAGATCGCGTCCCTGTTCCTCATCCGATTCGATCACGCGGACAAATTAGCGCCGGTGACCGAAAACTTGCCATGAACTGCTGAAATATCGGAGTTGGTTCAGTTAACGGGGCGAGCAGTGCGACAACTTCGTCACCGCCCCCGAGTTCATCCCGCAGCTCCAGGCCCAGCTCACCGATGCCGCCACGCTCCGCGACGACGCCATCGAACGCGGCTGGCACACCGAAGTCGCCCGCCATTCACGCGTCATCACCAGCATCCAAAAACACCTCGACCGGCTCGCCCGACACGCCGGAACAGGCCCCAGCACTTGACCCCGCCCCCCAGGGCCGGTTAATAGAGCGCTGGTTCGGATTCCTGACCGATCAGATGATCCGCCGTGGGGTCCACAAGAGCGTGCAGGCCCTGGAAAAAGACGTCCGTGCCTGGATTGAGAACTGGAACGAGAACCCCAGGCCGTTCACGTGGGCAAAGACGGCCGAGGAAATTCTCGATTCCCTAGCCAAATATATCGCTAAGATTTCCAACGCAGGACACTAGCCGCTGGATCAGCGGCGGACCAGGCTCAGCCGCGCAAATGACGAACGCTATTGGGCCGTCGGCGATGCTGGATCCCAGCGGCTCTTGCGCATCAGGGTCGTCAGCTTGGCGCCCTCGGCCGGTGTGAGCTGGCCGGTAACCGGCGCGCCTAGCTGGACGGCGAGCTGGCGGCTGTGCAGGTCCACTGCCGATTCGACGAGGTCGGCGAGTACGCCAGCGGCCGCCCGAGCCCTGATCGCGCAGGTGATCGCGGTGATCAGCGCGATCGGTGCGGCCGGCCACCACCACAAGCCCAGCACCGCGTACAGGACCGCCCATCCCGCGAGCTGGGCTGCCGCAGCGAGAGACTCACCCGCCGTGCCGATCTCGCCCCGGACGCCGTCGGGCACCATCAGCCACAGGCGCGGCCACGCCGCGGCCAGGTCCAGGCCGTAGGCCAGCTCGGCGCGGACCTCGGTCACCCGGAGCCGGTCACCGATCCACGTCGGCCTGGCGGGCTCGACCAGGCAGATCCGATCCGCCCGTTCCATCGCCCGGCCCGCCAGCGCCCTGCTTGACGCGGGGTCGTCGGCGACCCGCTTAGCCTCGCGCGCACGGGCCTGCCGCCAGCCTGTCAGCAACCTGCCCGGCCACCGCCGGCCGACCGCGAACCAGGCGCGCTCGGCTGCGCGGCCCAGCACGGAGGCCGTGAGGCCGGCCCCCACCGAGCCCGCTAGGACCGCGACCGCGAACAGGATCGCGCCGCCTGGCGATCTCAGCGCGGCGCCGCCCGCCCACGCCGTTATCCGCCGCCCTAGCGCTGAGACATCCACGGCATGCTGCTGTCCCAGTGCCACGGTGACCGTGACCGCAGCGACATACAGCAGCCCGGGAACGGCCAGGAGCGCGACCCACCGCTCGGCCAGCCTGCGTCCGACCTCATCCAGGAAGCCCGTCATTCCCGGAAGGGCTCTGGCTCAAGCGCCTGGCCAGTGGCGGTGCACACCGGCGGCTGCTGCCCGGGGCGCACGCGGCCGCGGCCAGCGCAGCGCCCGTCGGGGCACGCCCACCACAGCGCCCCCTTGCCCGGGCCGGTCCCGGGCCAGGACTCGTAGCCGCGCATGGCCGGAGAGTACAGGCCGTGGCCTTCGGTCCTACGCACGAGCGCGTCGAGCGCGTCGAGGTCGGTCTCAAGTGCGCTGTCGATCCGGCCATCCCGAAGCGCGGCGGTCGCGCGGCTGAACATTTCCTCGGCGTTGTGGCGCCTGAACAACTCGGCCAGGTTGCTGTCAGCCATTTCCCGGCAGAACGCCGCAGCCTTGTCCGGCAGGCTCAGGCCCATGCCACCTCGATTCCGCGCAACGACCCATGTCCGCGACCTGCTGGCCAGTTCTTCAAGGACGCATTTCCTAAAGCGTAACGAAACGGCGCCGCTGTCGGCCCCGGATCGGTCTCACGCGGGCGCATCCACGCCAATCGTCACTGCGCTCGGTGAGCCAGGCACGCCGGTCAGATGCCCGTGTACGTATATGCCGCCCAGAGCGTCGGCGCGTTCGGGTACCGACGGCGAAGCTCGCGCACAGCCCCGTGCAGGGCGATGGCGGCCCGATCCGGCCTCGGCTGCTCAGCGCCGTTCCCCGTGAGCCGCTGGTAGAAGCCGGCACTCAGCTCCGCCGCGGCGTCATCGGCTACCGGCCACAGCGTGCCGACGACGCGCTGGTAGCCCGCGACATGGAAGGCACCGCTCAGGTGCACGGTCTCGTTGCTGAATTGCCGTGTCGTCACCCCCGTATCGCACGCCGACAGGAAGGCCAGTTGCCCGGGCAGGTCCTCCGCGCCGATGTCGGCCACCGTCAGCGGCGCGCGCTCGTGGTCACGCAAGACGAGGTAGCTGCTAGCCGGATCGAGCGAGTTCAGGCGGGCGTGGCAGGCGAAATGGACCATCTCATGGCGCCGCAGTTCCCGGAGCACGTCCGACCGGACCGGCGCGGACAGCACCTTCGCTCCGCGCACCAGGGAGCCAATGATCTCCGCCTCGGCGGTAGCACCGGGCAGCGCGTCACTACCGGGGATCTTCGGAGCCGTTACGATAAGCATCCGCTTCCCGGCGCCGCGGGTAATCCGCGATGCCCTGCCAGTCCCGGACGCCCGGCGCTCCCGGGCCTGCCCGAGCCCGCGCAGCGTAGTCGCGTAACAGGAGACAACGCGATCCAGGACGGTGCGGGGATTCGCGCGCACCTCAGGATCGTCGCTGGCCAGGTCAGCGTGATACCCGGCGCAGTGCAGCGGCAGCTCGGCCATCACGCCGACCGGGCACCACCAGACCCGCGGCCATGATTCGTCCCGCGTCACCTTGGCGGCCCGGCCAGTCGCCGCGAGCACTGGCGCCGCTACCGTATCCCATAGCCACGCGAGCATGTCCAGCACGTCGGCTTGCGCGGCCTTCCACTCGGCCCGGCCCGCCTCGGCGGCATCCAGCCGGCACGCCGCCGACAGCGCGTCTGCGCGGGCAACGGCTGCCGCCTCGGTCAGGCCGGGCAGGGGAACGAGACGCACCGGGCTGGCGGGATCGCCGGTGAGGATGAGCGCGTCGCCGCGGTCAGGACCGGCGTACACCACCACGATCTCGCCATCGCTCGCCAGCGTGGTGAGCTCGCTAGCGGGTGCGGTCGTACCGAACGCGGCGAATCCGTCCGCGGCGCGGATTCTGGCGACGAGATCATCCCAGTCCGCCTGCGCGTCCAGTCGCGCCCTGCCCAGATCGGCAAGCGGAGCCTGATCCGAGCCCCGACGAAGTCCGGGCACCGCTGCCTGACCGATCGCGTCATCGCCGGATGTCGCCAGCCTGGCACGCACCAGCTCCAGTTCGCGGGCCAGTGCCGGGGCGCTCGCCCGCAACCTGGCCTCGTCGCCGCTGCGAGAGTCGACAAGGTCCGCGGTCGCGGCGCCCCGAGTCTGCTCGAGAAGCTCGACCGCGCGGCCGGGCCGGCCGGCCATCACTGCGGCGCTGGCCGCCTGCGCCGCGAGCGTGCTGATGCCGCCAAGCCAGTAGAACCGGTCAGACAGTGTCATCGCTCCAGGCGCGAGCTGCGGCAGCAGCGCCGCGGCAGCCTCCGCGGCCGCGAGCGCCGCGTCTGCGCCGCCCTTCCGCCTGCCGGCCACCATCGATGCCCTGGACCAGGCCAGCAGCCGGATCACCACCGATGCCGACCGGTCGGCTCCCGCCTCGGCCAGGCATATTTCCGCCTCTGCCGGGCCGGCATCGCTGTGGTCCAGGGCCGCCTCCGCCATCAGCGCCCGTCCCAGGTTCATGAGAGCGGTCGCCCGGTACGGGTGGCCGGGCGGCATGATGGCCGCCGCTTCCCTGAATGCCGCCACAGCCTCAGCGGCGTGGCTGGCCTCGCCCGTGAGGACGGCCAGGTTTCGCAGCGATTCCGCGAGATTGTTCAGCCGGGACGGCCGGGCAGGGAGATCGGCCGGCGCATCCGCTAGCGCAGCACGGCCACAGTGCACGGCCTCTCGCATCAGGTCCGCATCGCCGGTGCGCTGGGCCAGCGACTGGAGCGCTATGCCCAGGTTGCTCAGGCCGTCCTGCCGGCCCGGCGTTCCGTCGGCCATCGCCGCCACGGCGGCGCGGGCCGCCGCTACGGCCGCGATGAGGACGTCGACTTCGCTCGTGCGCGCATACAGGAAGAGGAGACAGCCAAGCAGCGTGTTCTGATAGACGGCGATAACGGGATGATCCGCTGGCGTGATCGCGATGGCCTCGCGAGCGTAGTCAATCGCCTGTGTCACCAGACTCAGGTCGCGGGTCTCCATGAACAGTATCCGGAGCGAGCCGGAAAGATAGGAGAGGAGAATTGCCCGGGCGGGATCTTGCCGCGGGCAGGCCGCCAGGGCCTCCCTGCCAGCCTCGACAGCCTCGGCCAGCCACCGCCGCTCGCCCGTGCGCTCGAATCGCTCGCGCAGGCATTCCCCGAGGCGTCCCAGGCAGAGCGCCCTTTCCGCAGCGTCTCCAGCCGCTGCGGCAGCGGACCGGCTGAGCTTGATGGCTTCGTCCAGCCATCGGCTGCCATCGCCGGTGGTCCGGTCGGACTTGAGCCGCAGCGCGTCGGCGAGCAACAGCATGCAGGCGACATGCTCGTCGTGACCAGGTCTGGCACCGCTGAGAGCCGCGCGCAGCGTTGCCACCGACTCTTCGAGCGCCTGCATGTCACCATTGCGCTCGCACTGTGACAGCAGGCAGGCACCGAGCAGCCGCAGGCACCGTTCCCGGCGCGGATCGCGATCCGGCGCGGCCGAGACGGCGGCCCTGCTGACTTCGACCGCATCGCTCAGGGCCGCGGGATCGCCTCGCCGCTCGGACCAGCCATGCAGCACGTCCGCCAGGTCAGCCAGGTATCTGGCCCGATCGGGCGCATCCGGTGACATTCCAGCCACAGCTGCCCGGCTCACCGACACGGCCTCCGCGAGCGCAGCCGCGTCGGCGGTCTGCTCGAAGTGCGCGAAGAGCGAGTTGCCAAGGGTATTCAGGGTCTCCGGCCGCTCGGGATGGTCCGGCGGCAGGCCCGCTATGGCACCGCGCCCAGCCTCGATCGCTTCAGCGAGCGCGGCTGGCGCTGCCGTGAAATGGCTGAACAGGACCAGGCTATTGCTGAAGTGGCCGAGGTACGCGGCGCGCTCGGCCCGGTCGCCGGCCCGTGCTATGGCGGCCCGCTGCCAGTGGATAGCCTGCTCCAGGTCGGGGACGTCATCGCTCAGTCCGGATTTGTATACGAGCACCATCGCCGAGAGATCCAGCGCTTCCGCGCCCTCCGCGTCGTGGGCGAGAACGAGGGCGGCGGCGGCTCGGGCCCGGTCAGCCGCCTCGGTGAGCCAGACCTGCCGATCCGTAGCCTGGTACATCACCACCAGGTCCCGCGCGAGCCCCGCCAGGTACCACGCCCGCAGGCCAGGTTCTGCGCCGGCCTGCCCCGCCGCGTCGCGGCCCACCCTGATCGCCTCGGCCAGCACGCCCGCCTCGCCCGTCTGCGCGTATAGCAGGCGCAGGTGGTAGGCAAGTTCGGCCATTCGCTGCGGCCGTGCCGCGTCATCGGCAGGCGTCGCCTCGATGGCGGCGCGCGAGCCGGTCACGAGTTCCCCGAGCACCGTCGTCGCCTCGGCGAGCAGCTTCGGGTCGTCGGAGGCGGCAGCCAGCCGTTGCGCCCCGGAGCACAGCCCGTCCAGCGCGGCTGCCCGGAACTGGTTACTGGCGGGCATGGTGACTACGGCGGCACGCAGCAGCTCAACGGCTTCGGATAGCGTGCTGGCGTCTCCTGATCTGTCGGCGATAGTCAGCAGCGAGGAGCCGAGGAAGTACATCCGGCTTGGCCTGTCTGGATCATCTGCTGCGGTGATGGCCAGCAGCGCCCGGTCCGCCTCCGCTTCCTGGCCGCGCCAGGACAGGCTGCCGGTCTTGTCGGCGAGTAGTGACAGCGCAAGGCTGAGCGCCCTCAGCTGGCCAGCCAGCGCAGGCGTGCTCGCCAGGTTCGGGTCGATGAGGCCGTCATCGGTGGCAGCCATCTGTACTGCCAGGTCATCGTCGGGGGCACCACCGCGCTCAGCACCCAGCCGCTCGAGCACTTCGGTGGCCACGACACCGTTCTCGCGGATCAGGCCGAGCAGGATGTGCTCCGGTTCAACCCACCCGTGACCGTATGGCAGAGCTTCCTTCCACGCGAGTGCGAGCAACTCCTTGGCGCTCGCGCTGAATGGCACGTACCCCGACGATGCCTGCTCGCCCTCGCCAACTACCCGTGCGACACGCTCGCGAGCGGCCTCCAGGCCGAGGCCCACGGACCGGAGCGCCCTGGCCGCGCAGCTAGTGCCCTCGCCAATCAAGCCCAGGAAGAGGTGCTCGGGACCGACGTGATCGTGCCTGAGCACGCAAGCTTCTTCCTGCGCCAGGACTACGACCCGCCGTGCCTTGTCCGTGAACTTGCCGAGCACGTCGTGGTCTGATCCCACCTCGCCGGCCGGCCCTGCCCGGTCGGTCATCTGGACTGCCTGCGGCGGCGGCTGCCGCAATTCCCGCAGCATCCGGTCTCGCAGCACAGCCAGGTCACAGCCGAGGCGTGCCAGGATCTGGCAGCCGACTCCCTCGCCCTCGCGGATCAGGCCGAGCAGGATGTGCTCGGTGCCGATGTACTGGTGCCCGAGGTCCAGGGCCTCGCGCAGCGACAGCTCAAGCACCGTCTTCGCCCGGGGCGTGAATGGAGGGGTATCGGATGATTCCTTCGTGCCGCGGCCGATGATGGCCTCAAGTTGCGCGCGGGCCGCATCGACGCCGATCCCCGATTCCCGCAATGTGGTGGCGGCAAGGCCGTCACCCTCGCTGATCAGAGCCAGGACAAGATGCTCGGTGCCGATATAGCCGTGGTCGAAAGCAAGGGCCTCGTCCCGGGCCAGCACCACGACACGCCGTGCCCTGTCAGTGAACCGCTCGAACAACGCTCACCTGCCCTCACTTATCACATGGCGTAGCATCATACCTATTTCGGGGGATTCAGAGCAACAACTCTCACAATAGGTCCGCTCTCGCAAATAATGATATGGCGATTGGCCCCTTCTGATAATCGGGCCTTCAACTGCGTCGTACTACCAAGGATCGCTAGCCCACCAAGGATGTGGGGGCCTGGTGGAGTTCGGCGACAATGGCGCGGGCGATGGTTCGTTGTCCAGGGCCGTCCAGCAACTCTGACGCGGCCGAGCCGGAGCAATCCGCGGTGCGGTCGCGGACGGCGCGCGGGGGTGTCAAGTCCGGCGCCGAACCGGTTGGCCATGTAGTCGGTGCCCGTCTTGGCTTGGCGGTGGCCAGGCGCGAGCCACTGCCCGGCCAGAACTCCGGCAGCGGCACCACTAACGATGCGGCCGTGCTTGTTGCGCCGGGTGTCCCGCGCCGCCGCCTAGCTCGCCAATTCATCCGGCCTGGGCAGTCCATCCCCGCACGCGGCCCCTTTACACGTTCGGGTCAGCGGTCGGCTTGCTTGTTCAGCCATCTGCCGCGTCAGTTAAGGAACGTCGGCTCAGGTTGCTGAGACCGCGGCCCTCGCAAGGCAATCGCGCCGCATGAAGCCTCAATGCCGAACAGGCGATCTGCGCTCAGCAAATGCTGTGACCAATGTGAACGTTAAGCGCGCCGATTCGGCGATCCGGCGCAGCACTCTCGTGTTGGCAGCTCAACAGGAGGTCACCGAGCGTAGTGGCTCGGGCGAGGTCGCGGAGCGCGTAGAACCGCCGTTATCTGCTCACCAGTTGTACGACGACTGGCGGGGTTTTCGGCGCGCGATATGGGGCGTTCTGGCTGCGGGTGCTGCGTCAGCCATTCGCCTGGGAACCTCCCGGTCCACCCGCGGCGTCTAACCAGGCATGAGGCTCGTGGCGCCGTCGGCCGCCGGCAGCTGCCGACCGACCGAAGCCACCCGGGCTCGGCGCCTCGCCCTGTTCGGGCTGATCGCGCTGCTCAGCCTCGCCGCGTGCACATCGCACCCGCGCAGCGCGAGCACGGTCGCCGGCACACCGGGGACCTCGGCGGCCGCGGGGCGGTTGTCATGGGTGCGGCGCACGTACTACGGAGCCGGCCTTGCCGTCACGCTGACCCAGCCCGCCGGCTGGACACCCCGTCTTGCTCCCCAAGGTTTCCATTACGGTGCCACGTTGGCGTACCTGGCCAATTTCGCGCTCCGGCCGTACTGCCGGTCCACCCCGGAAACCATGACCTGCGATCCCCGGTGGGTCGGTGCCTATCCCGCCGGCGGTCGTGGTCACCGTGAGCGTCGGGGGCTTCGGTCCGGGCCCGATCCCCAAGAGCCGCCTCTTCGCCGGAGGCTCCCCGGTTGTCGTTGGCGGCCGGCGAGCAGTGAGCCGCCCGTTCGAGGTTGCCGGCTGCCTGGGTCGCGATGCTGACCACGCCGTGGATTACGAGATCGATGATGGTCAGGCAGCTGGTGCCATCGGACTGGTGATCTGCTGGCGCGGCGCAGTCCCGTGCTGGCTCAGGAGGTCAAGAACACCGTCCAGAGCCTGCGCATCGCTTCTGACCCGAAGCACTGCGGACCGCACCCGGACTGAACTACGGACAGGGCACGGGCCCTGCGCTCCGTGATCGACGGCAGGCCGGTGACCGAGAACATAACCCGCTGATGCGCGACACATCGCGGCCGATCCTGATCGCATGCAGCACAAATATTCGGCATCGCTCGGGTACAGGGAGTTCCGCGCTTGATGTCATGTCGCGTAGGTGGCGCTCGATTCGCGGTGGGTTCCGCTGCGGGCTGGCCGTAGCGCGAGCAGGCAGTCTGGCTCTTGCTTGAACCCTGCCATTGGCGTCGGTTCGTGAGCGAATCCTGGCGGCAAGACCCGCCAGGGCCATGGCGGGGAGGCATGACCTGGCCGGACTGACTGGCACGCATACACGGCAGGCGACATCATGAAGGGCATGAGGGCGCTCGTCATCGTGCTCGGGCTTGTCGCCGTGGGGTGCTCCACTAGCAGCGCGACCTTGCCCGGGCCGAGCGCTGTCCGCGCTCCGGCTCCGATCTCGGCCAGGGTGGTCCTGCCCGAACGCGCCATGACAGCGGGATCGTCCATGTCAGGCCACGTTGTGGTCGAGAACGACACCGGCCGCGCGATCCGCACGTCCGGTTGCCTGACGCTGTTCCAGGTCGCGCTCGCCAGCAGCAGCTACCACCCGGCGATAGCCTGGCTCGACTGCCTGCAGTCCTTCACCATCCCCGTCGGGCAATCCAGCTACCCGGTGACCGTCGTCGCTTCCTACGGCCGGTGCAGCCAGGGCCGGCCGAGCGATGCCATCAAGGCATGCCTGCCCGGCGGGCACCCACCTGCGCTGCCACCCGGCATCTACCGGGCCGTGCTCTTCCATGTCCGCCATCTCGTCCCCGTCCCCCCTCCCGTAACGGTGCGCGTGACCCCGCGCTAGCGGACGATCTGCGCGCGACAGGCAGAACGCGAAAAACGCCAGGCACCCCCGCCGAGTCGGTAATGATCACCCGTGTATCACTCGATCTGGCGCGGAGCACAAGCTGCCACGGCATCTCTGCTGCTCACGTTCCGTAACTGCCGCAGTGTCGCCTAGCGCGAGACATCGTCAGGGTAATGCTTCGGTCTGCCCGTCGTTTCGAGATCATCTTGAGTGTCAGTCCGAGTGGCAAGCAGTGCTCGCGCGCGCCTGTCTGGCGCTCGTGCGGGCTGGTGCGCGCTCGCGTTCTGCGAGGTCAGCGCTCTGACCTGCAAGGACGCAATGCCGCAGTGGGAAATGGTAAGGAGAAGGTCTACGGTTCGATTCCGTAAGGGGGCTCCGCAGGTCAGGAAGTTCTTTCGAACACGGAACCGGGTACCTTGAGGGCTGGTGAGTGTCACTGTCAGTGGCACTCAGAGCGCTGCCTACACGCTGTCGCGGTCAGGTCGGCGGCGGCTGTTCCGCGGAACCTGCGCATCCGGGGTCGCCGCGGTGGAGCTGGGCCGGCATGCGTAGGAACGGCTCGACGGTCAAGCGCTGGCGGCTTCCCATGCTGTTGCGGCGACCCGGACCACGTCAGCCACGCCGACGGCACGTGGCTGGCAGGTATCTCAGCGAGGTCAGGGTCGACATGGTCGCCCAGAGCTCGTCGGGTTGGTCTCCTCGCTGCGCGTGACCAGGTCCAAGAAGCCCGGCGAGGCGTAGGGCTCTGCGCTCGACGTGTGCGCTGGTTTGACCTCAGGGCTCTGTGCCATGACGGGCGTTCAGCGCTTGCAGCACGAGGCTCTGTTCTCGTCGGCTGCCATGCTGAATCGGCTGATCGGCTCGTTCCTGACGCTGGGCTCGGGGCGGGTGAGGTGAAGCGGGGTTCGCGCCTTCGTCAGCGAATGTGGAGCCAGCCAGGCGTGCCAGCTAACCTCTAACGCGACACCTGCTTATTATAGGTTATGAGCTAACCTCTAGTAAGGAGGGAACGTGGCCAAGGTTGTCCGCCGGCACTGGGTCACTGATGCCGTCCCGGGAGTGGCCCGCAGAGACCGGCAATCCTGCGACTACGAAGCATACGTCCCTGATCTTCTCGCTGGTCGGAAGCTGCTCTTCGAGGGCGCCACTACCGCCGACATCGCCGACGCCGAGCGCGCGATCGCGATCCTGGACACCCAGGCTTCCACCCTGATAGACACCGAGGCACTGGCCCGCATCCTGCTTCGCGCGGAGTCCGTCGCCTCCTCACGTATCGAAGGTCTGGAAATCGGTGCCCGGCGGCTGCTCAGAGCAGAAGCGGCTCTCAATCTGGGCGAGGAACCATCCGACGTCACGGCATCTGAGGTCCTCGGGAACATCGAGGCGATGACGTCAGCGATCAAGAGGGTCGGCCCGGGAGACCCGGTCACGCTTGATACCCTGCTCGCCTTCCACGGGCGGCTCCTGAGGGGGACCCGCCTGGCGGCTTACGGTGGGCTTATCCGGTCTGAGCAGAACTGGATCGGAGGCAGCGACTACAACCCCTGCTCAGCGACCTTCATCCCCCCGCCCCCGGAATACGTCCACGACTTGCTCGACGATCTTTGCGACTTCTGCAACGAGGACTCCCTCCCGGCGATCGCCCAGGCGGCCATAGCCCACTCGCAATTCGAGACCATCCATCCGTTCGCCGACGGCAACGGCCGGACCGGACGCGCTCTGATCCACTTCGTCTTGCGCAGGAGAGGCCTGACGACACGCGTCATGCCGCCCGTCTCCCTGGTGCTCGCGACGTGGGCCAGGGACTACGTCGACGGACTCCAGGCAACCAGGTATCGGGGCACGGTCTCCTCGGTCGCGGCTCGTGACGGGATCAACCTCTGGGTGGCCAGGTTCGCAGCCGCCTGCCTTCGTGCGGTCGCGGACGCCGCGAGTTTCGAGGAACGAGCACGGGCACTCCAGCATGAGTGGCGAGCGAGCCTTGGCCTGATCCGGGCCAACTCGGCGACCGACCTCCTGCTCCACGTCCTGCCAGGGGCACCTATCGTCACCGCGAGTTCCGGAGCCGCTCTAATCGACCGCACGTTCTCCGCCGCCAACGACGCGATCGGCCGGCTCGTCGAAGCCCGGATCCTGCGCCCTGTCAAGGTCGGACGCCGGAACCGGGCATTCGAAGCACCCGATGTGATAGAAGCGTTCACAGTCCTTGAACGGCAACTCGCCAGCCCCGACGGGGACACCCGGACCAGCGAGCCCTCACGGCCAGTGCCGTACCGGCCAGCCGCCAGCAGCTAAGCACACGTCTCAGCCGCGTCGATCAACACACGATTTGGCGCGGAGCACAACGACGCCACGGCATCTCTGCTGCTCACGTTCTGTAACTGCCGCAGTGTCGCCTAGCGCGAGATACCGTCAGGGTGAATGGTTCGGCCTGCCGGTCGGGTCAAGATCATCTTGAGTGGCAGTCCGAGTGGCAAACCTTGCTCGCGCGTGCCCGTCTGGCGCTCGTGCGGGCTAGTGCATGCTCGCGTTCTGCGAGGTCAGCGCGCTGACCTGCAAGGACGGAATGCGGCAGCGAGAAATGGTAAGGAGAAGGTCTACGGTTCGATTCCGTAAGGGGGCTCCAGCTCAGGGGCATTTTTCGAAATTAATGCTGGTCCTGTTTGTCGGTTTCGTGGAACGAGTCATGGAGACGCTCCAGCGCTCAGAATGCACAGACCGAACGGGCCGACGAATTGGCAGTCACCCTCCGTCATCGATGCAGTCGCACATTGCCATGCTGCGTGGCCGGAAGTTGCCGTCCAAATCCGCCAGCCTGCCGTCCCGATGAGCTAGGGAAGGTTCGTCGCCACCCATATCGCCGACTCTGGCGCACCAAAGATCACGCTGGGATGACCGTGCTTGAACTCGCAGCACTTCCAGTTCGGCGCGCGGTGTGCAGCGGATTGCGGCAGAAGAGGATGCGTTCGCAGCCCGAGGCAGGGGCCTGGCAGACTGCCGGTGTGGACGAGCATGTTGATCCGGTTGTCGACCAGCTGACCAGTCCTGACCAGGTTAGCCCCGGTCTGAGACGGGAGCTGATCGACTGCTGGATCACGGTCAGTAACGCCGGAGGGGCGGTGGGGTTTCCGTTTCCGCCCGTCGACGCCACCGACGTCGCGCCGGTGGCCGACCGACTCATCGCCGGCCTCAACTCTGGCCGCAGCCGGCTCCTCATCGCGCGGACCGGCGATGCTCTGGCCGGCTGGGTGCACCTCGAGCGCAATCCCTATCCGCTCATTGCTCATTGGGGCACCATCAGCCATCTGCAGACCCTCCCTTCTTGCCGGGGCCAGGGAATCGGAGGCGCCCTGATGGCGTACTCCAGGCAGGTTGCCCGCGCGGAGATGGGTCTGGAGCAACTTCGCCTCGCCGCACGTGGCGGTACCGGGCTGGAGCATTTCTACGGCGGCCTTGGCTGGACAGTTATTGGCCGCTGGCCCGCCGCACTCCGGCTTGCCGCGGGTGACGACCGCGACGAGATACTCATGATCCTCACCCCACTGTGACAACACCTAGCCACGCCACTCGCGGCATAGAGAGTGCCCCGTGCCAGGCCCCTCGACTCGGCGAAGCGAAACACCCAGGTGCCGGGCGGCGTCTCGCGGGGGAGCGAGGACTCAGCGGGCGGGAACCGGCTCGGACGACGGCCGCCACTGCCGCCTGATCAGCCCGTAGACCCACGAGTCAGAGACCTCGCCGTTCACGACGCAGTCTTCCCGCAACGTCCCTTCGCGCACGAACCCGAGCTTCTCCAGCACGCGGGCAGATGCCACATTGCGTGTGTCGGTCTCGGCCTGGACGCGATTCAGGTCCAGCGTGCCGAACGCCCACCGCAGCACAACGCGAGCGGCCTCCGTCGCGTAGCCGTGGCCCCACGCTGCATCGACGAAGCAGTAGCCCAGCGACGCGCTGCGGTAGTCCGGATTCCACCGGTTCAGGCTGCACCAGCCGATGAACGCCCCGTCGGAGACACGGTCCACGGCCAGCCGCGCCCCGGTGCCCCCCTCTGCCATCTGCCGGCAAGCCGTGATGAACCACTCGGCACGCACGCGT
>DATLSX010000068.1:0-59705 GCA_035533915.1 Streptosporangiaceae bacterium | reverse complement strand
CATCCAGCCATCCAGGCAATGTCCGTCCATCGCCAGTGGGTGAACAGTAATGGCGCACGCGCGACCACAGCCTGCCACCACGCCAGCGCTCTCTTGAACGCACGCAGCCGCTTGTACTTCTTGCGAGCCCACCGCAGAAGGCAGACATTGATCCGGCGGAGAAGCGGCCTCATCGCGGTCCGGCAGAACCGGCCGTAATAGTTGAGCCAACCCGATACTACCGGGTTGACCCAGGCCGCGAGTTCGCTCAGTGACAGCGTAGTCCAGTCGTGCAGCCGCCAGCTGTGCACGACGCGGTTCATCTTCTTCATTGCGTCTTTGCTGACGGCCGGGAGGAATCCGTCGAAGATCCCCCCGTCTGCTCCCTGGGCGGAACGCCTGCGGAATGTGTAGCCGAGGAAGGTGAACGAGGTGTGCTCGTAGGAGCCTGCCCGCCCGTCCTGCTCGCAGAACACGATCCGCGTCTTGCCGGGATGCAGGCGCAGCCCGCACTCGCCCAGCCGCTCAGCGATCCGCCGGCCCGCATACTGGGCCTGCGCTTCGCTGGAGCAGTGGACTGCAAAATCATCACAGTAGCGCTCGAATGGAAGACTCGGGAACTCCCTGGCCATCCACATGTCGAACGCGTAGTGGAGAAAGAGATTCGCGAGCAACGGGGAAATCGCCGAACCTTATGCGCAGTGCCGGACGATTCCGATCATGTGGCCTCCGCCGGAAATCCTGATCGAACTTCCGCCGCGTCTCCGCCATCGCCGCTCCTCCTTAAGGCGATGTCTCCACGGTACGAGGGGAAACCCAATGGCTGGCTTCACCGCTGCCGCGGTGCTCCAGGATCCCGGCCGCGAGCTTGACGGCGATCAGCAACGCGGTGCCGTAGGCCGGCGGTGATCCGGCTGATAGTGCCATCGTCGCGGTGGCGGCCAACCTGGCGACAGCGTGTCGATGCGGCCCGCGGGCAGGGGGCCAGTCGCGGCGCGGGAGCTGTGCTGGACTTCTGCTGCCCTCTTGGCAAGCCATGCCGACCTGGACATGACTGATTGGTTATAGTCATGGGTATGGTGTGGGAGGTGAGCCTCCACCCGGAGGTTGAGGCGTGGTATTTAGCGGTGTGCAAGAGCGATCCGGAGAGCGCTGACCTGATCGAGGATGCGATCGACCAGCTCGCGGCGGAAGGCCCTGCCTTGCGCAGGCCGCTGGCTGACCGGGTCAAGGGGAGCGGGTACCACAACATGAAGGAACTGCGGCCGCCGTCGTCGGGCAGTACCGAGATCCGGCTGCTGTTCGCATTCGATCCCCGGCGCGAGGCAATCTTCCTGGTCGCCGGGGACAAGGCAGGGAACTGGGACGGCTGGTACCGCGAGGCGATCCCGCTGGCAGACCAGCGGTTCGCCCGGCACCTGGCCGATCTGGAAGCGGAGGGGGCGAAGAAGCGGTGAGCAGCGGCTACGCCAAGTGGAGTGATGTGCGGGCACGGGGCCGCGAGGCGGACCCGCGTACCCCAGGGGAACAGGCGGCCGGCAAGGCCGCGGCGAGCGAGCGCCGGGAAGCGTACGTGCGCGGCCAGCAGCTGGCCGAGATGCGCACCGCTGCTGGGGTGACCCAGGCGGAGCTGGCCAGCGCGCTCGGTGTGTCGCAGGCCCGCGTCTCCAAGATCGAGCATGGCGAGATCTCCGGTATCGACGTCGTGCGCGCGTATGTCACCGCGCTGGGCGGGAGCATCGACGTCGTCGCCACGCTGGGCGACCGGAGCTGGAAGGTCGCCTGACCGCTTGGCATGGCACCTGCCGACCCGCTCCTGAGCGGGCGCGGGGCGAGTCACTTCGCGGCCTTGGGGGTGCGTGACCTGCTCAGATGTACCGGGAGCGGGTCACCTTCGATGAGGATCGGCCGGTTCGCATGACGGTACATCCGATCCATCTGGGGAAACTTGCCGATACGGTACCCGTGAGAGGGCCGTACAGCAGCGAAGTACAGCAATAGGTGCCTGGCGCCACCGTAAACTCGGGGACAGCTCATCTGAGACTGTCCCCGAACTGTCCCCATGATCATCTGAGTTTCCGCAGGTCAAACCCCGTGTCGGGGGACTCGGGGGACACCGGGGACAGGGAACTCTCAAGGTCGCACCCGGCGAGTGGCAGCATTTCTTTGGGGGCTAGATGTCTGGATCACTCACGCCGGACGCAGGTGGCTCGTCAAGCCCGCTAAGCGATGGGATCGACGAGCTGGCGTGGCTGCGGCTGACCAGTGCGGTTAGTGCTGTCAGCAATCGTGATATCGCAGCCCTGAGAATGTGCCTGAACATGCCACCCTTGGCCAGCCAGGTGCCTGCCGCCGAGTTCGGGGCCTTCGCGATTGTGGGTCTTGGGGTGACGGTGGATAGGCCGGACGAGCAGTTGCGGGAGATGCGCCCCATCGTGGCGGCATGGTGGCAGAGGAATCTCGCGATGATCCCGGAGCGCCTTCATCTGAAATCGGACTAGCCTGTTGCGCGGCTGATGGCGCCCGTGCCTGGGAGCTAACTTGGCGCCAGGGGCCGGTACCGAATACGGCACCGGCCCCTGTTTGCGTACCTGGGTCAGGTCGTTTGACCTCCGGCATCGTCAAGTTGGCCACTAAGTCGCTTGAGGGCCTGCCTGGTCACTTCGGACGGGACCTCGGTGTAGATCTCCATCGTGATGCTGATCCGGCTGTGCCGCAGGATCTGCATGGCGACGCGAGGATGCACGTCGAGCGCGGCCAGAAGTGAATCCGCAGGTGTGCCTGGTGTCGTCAACGCGGATCAGCCGGACCCCGGCCCGCCTGCACCGGATAGCGAAGCTCCGATTGATGTTGCGCTGAGGCAGTTGGGCATGCTCCCGCCGGTGTTGCTGCGCAGTTCGAGCCGGCGGCGCATTCGAGCCGGCGGCGCAGTTGCCCGGCTATAGAGACTCACATCGCAGGACTGCAAGCCGACGGTGAACCGGTGCCGGAAGAGGTCGGTGAAGCGCAACTGCTGGCGGTAACGGTCGCAGCCTGACTGGCGACGTCGGGACCTCGTAGCCATTCCCGAAAAACGGTCTTACCTGGCACCGCAGCCGCCATTCGCTTCCCAGGATTCGCGGTCGAACTCCTCAGACTAGGTACGATAACCCCAGATTTGAGTACAAATAAGATCAACACTCAATGATGCCCAGATCCGTCGCGATATTAGCAAACCGGAGCGTCTTCTCCCTCGCCAGCTCGACAACCCGACTGCGGAGGGGGGGGGAACATCAAGGCGTCCAGCCCGGCGGGGACGCCGTGGCCTGTGGAGTGGACCGCGTCTTGCTCTGGAACACCAGCAAGAGCGTGAGCAGCGCGAACGCGACGAGCACGAGCAGCCATGCGCTGATCGCCTTCTGCTGCTCGATGCTTTGCGCGTTGTGGCAGGTGGCCACCGAGCTTGAATTGGCTAGCTGCATCGCTCGGCCAGTCGGGCTGTGGCAAAGGTTGTTCATCTGGGATGCGCTCAGCCTCGTGACCGTGCTGCTGTAGGCGGTCGTGTGGTAGTGCGGCGATTCAGAGTTCAAGTAGATGGTGTTAGCGATCAGGTAGACGGTTGCGGCGGCCAGGATCCAGCACCACACCCGCACCGCTTTCGGGAACGCCTTAAACCTCTGCCATGCGCTCATGTCTGCCCCCGAGACTCACCGCTTCGCAACTGCTAGACCCGCCAGTTCACGCAGCAAGTGCTTCAACTTGGTCTGCCGGTGTGGACTGATCGCGAGCGGAGTAGGCCATGAGGTACGTCCTCAGCTGTGAGAGCGGAGCCCTCTGCCGTTACGTGCCCTGGGCTGACGATCCTGAACCGGGCCGTCGAGTTTTCCGGCGCCTCGCGACTGTGCTACCGCGCTTTTGCCAGGACGGGTCCCACCGGCTAGGTCCCCGCGAGCACCCGGATGTGACCTTGGACAACATCGCCCTAGCGCGCAGCATGCCCGCGTGGGAAACCGGGGATCACCGCCTCGGTCCGCGCTACGCTCGCCACGAGCGTGACCCGGCTCGCCCGCGCCGAAGCGGACTACGTCGGCACCAGCCACACGATGAGTGGCCCGCTCTACCCGCGGGCGCTCGCTGCCCGCGGGATAACCGCCGAACTCCCTGCCGAGGACGACTGTCACCTCATCAAATCCCGCTCCTGATGACACCCGACATCTCCCCGCTGCCCACGCTGGATTCAACGCGGCTGCTGGCACATGCCGCCCTCGACGTGGCCGACGGCCACCAGGCAATGCCGACGTGGCATGGCAGCCAGCCAGCGGCTAAGTGCTGGTAGGCCGCCGCCCGCCGCGCGGCACCCCTGACCGCCTGACGGTCATTACTCAGCGAGATAGCGTTCGAGGGCCTCGACCTTGGACGTGATCGCATCGGTGACTCCGGGGCGCATATCGGCTTTCAGCACCAGGCTCACGCGCGGAGCCTTCGCGGCGACTGCCTCGGCCGACTTCTTGACGACGGCCATGACCTCGTCCCAGTCTCCTTCGATCAAGGTGAACATCGCGTCGGTCTGGTGAGGCAGCCCGCTTTCCCGGACGACGCGGACCGCGTCCGCGACGACTTCGCCGACACCTTCTCCGATGCCGAGCGGGGTCACTGAAAAGGCGACGATCACGGCAGCCACTCGATCCTATGCGCAGGTCCACGTTCCGCTTCCGCAACCGTTACTACCCACGTCCGGTTCTGACATGCTCACAGCGCCGTCTGACCAGGTCCCTTCGATGGCTGGTAGAACACGAGTTCCAGGTCACCATCGTCAAGTCCATCGAGTTTCCCGCTGAATGACCAGCCTTCGCTCCGCAGCATCAGGCAGCGTCCCGCCCCGCAGGGCGCCCGCTACTGACCTGCTTCCTGGCCGAGCCGTCAGGGCCGCGGACTCTCCACCGCGGCCAGCATCCGCTGCCCGAGGACGCGCGCGGCCTCCTGAAGCTCGGGGCACCTCAGGATCCGGTACGACGCCGGGATCGCCGCGAGCTGCTCGGCATACCATCCCGGGTTGCTGGTGCTGCCGACCAGGCGGCTGGTCTTCGCATCGAGCGGCTCGAGCCGTCCGAGGGCGCGGGGTAGGCAACGCGCCACGGTATCCGCCGGGGCGTCGATGACGAGCTCGACCTCGTACTCCCAGCCGACGGCGAGATGGTCCTCAAGCAGGGCGGCCGGGTCGAGGTCGGCAGGCGGGCTGAAGGTATCGTCGAGCACCTGCACCGCGCGGACCCGGTCGATCCGGTAGGCCCTGCGGGCGTCCGCGGTGTGCGAATGACACAGCAGGTACCACCGGCCGTGGCGGACGACGATCGCCCACGGGTCGACCTCGGCGAGCCACTCCGAACCGGCTTCGGATCGGTAGCCGAGCCGCACCCGCCGGTGGCTGGAGCAGGCCCGCACGAGCGCGGTCGTAGTCCCCGGGTCGGGCCGGGCGGCGGCACGATCCGGGGCGGGCGCCGTGGTCCGGCGGATCGCCTCGACCTGGACGGCTACCGGCTCCGGGAGCGCCTGCACGATCTTGCCGAGCGCCCGGCCCGCTGGGTCGGCGGGATCACTCACGTCGTGGTGACCGTCGAGCACGGCCATCACCAGGCCGAGGGCCTCGTTGGCGCTGAACATCAGCGGCGGAAGCCGGAGGCCGCGACCGACACGGTAGCCGCCGTAGGGTCCGCGGACGGACTCGATCGGGATGCCGGTCTCGCGCAGGATGCCGACATACCGCCGGGCGGCCCGCTCCGAGACGCCGAGCTTGCCGGCCAGCCGCTCGGCGGTTATGCCGGGGCTGCCCTGGACCAGCTCCAGGGTCAGCAGCGCCCGTGCTGCGGGACTCGCGTCGGGCTTCACGCAATCTCACCCATTCCGGCAGTAGAACGTCCGGAATGGAGACTAGCGTGCCGTGCATGACCGAGGACACCGTTCTGGACACCACGATTCACGAACCGTCGACGACGGGCAGCGAGATCGACCCATGATGACGGCTATGGATGCGCCGATCGCGGCCAGGCGGCTGACCATCGTTCCTGCCAACGAGGCATCTTGGGACGACCTCGTCGCGATCTTCGGCACCGCCGACTACCCCGGCCGGTGCCAGTGCCAGCGGTTCAAGGTCCCCGGCTGGATCTGGCGCGACTCCACGCAGGAGCAGCGGACCGCGATGCTCCGCGCGCAGACCGCGTGCGGCGACCCGGACGCCGCGGCCACCAGCGGGCTGGTGGCCTACGTGGACGACGAGCCGGCGGGCTGGGTGGCGGTCGAGCCGCGGACGGCGTACCCGAAGCTGCGCACCTCTCGCGTCCCGTGGAGCGGCCGGGACGAGGACAAGGGCGACGCCAGCGTGTGGGCCGTGACCTGCTTCACTGTCCGCAAGGGCTACCGGGGCCGCGGCCTCACCTATCCGCTCGCCAGGGCCACGATCGACTTCGCCCGCGAGCGCGGCGCCCGGGCGATCGAGGCCTATCCGATGATCACCCAGCCGGGCAAGGAGATCACCTGGGGCGAGGTACACGTGGGGGCCCGTCAGGTCTTCGAGGACGCCGGGTTCGAGGAGGTCAGCCACCCCACCGCCCGGCGGGTGGTCATGCGGATCGATTTTGAGGAACGTACTCGCAGCCGCGGCCGGGGAAAGTCATGAGGCTGGTGGCGATACCTCCTCATCCGCAATCGCGGTTGCGGTCGTTCGCCAATTCGCGGGTTAAGGCATAGGGCTTGGCTCTGCGGGACTAACGGCCCTTTGGAGCCTGTCGCGGGCGGTACAACCTGGATCTGTACAGCGGGCCGGTTTAGCACGCTAGAACGGATGGCAGGTGGCGGTCGTGGCGGAGATGTCGGCTAGTTGGACGGTAGATGAACGTGGTCCGGCAAAGGTGATCTTCCTGCGCCTGGGACCCGGGTTTGGCGCGATCGTCGTCATCGACAACGTCGTGCTCGGCCCTGCGATTGGCGGTGTGCGAATGAGGCCTGACATCACCGCCAGTGAGGTGGCACGTCTGGCTCGGGCGATGACGGTCAAGAATGCGGTGGCCGGGCTGCCGCATGGCGGGGGGAAGGCGGGCATCGCCGCGCCGCCCGATTTGGTGCCCGCCGATCACGAGCGGGTGATGCGTGCCTTCGCGCGTGCGATTGAGCAGCTAACCGATTACATCCCTGGGCCGGACATGGGCACGACCGAGACGTCGATGGCTTACGTCTACGACGAGATCGGCCGCGCTGTGGGGGTGCCCGGCGCGCTCGGGGGCGTGCCGCTTGACGAGCTAGGCGCGACCGGCTTCGGCCTGGCGGTGTGCGCGGACGTCCTGAGCGAATCGAAGATCATCGATCTTGCCGGGGCGCGCACGGTGATCCAGGGCTTCGGCGCGGTGGGCAGTAACGCTGCCCGTGCGCTCGGCGAGCGTGGCGCGGCCGTGACCGCCGTGTCGGACATCCAGGGTGCGACCTGGAACCCGGGCGGGCTCGATGTCGCGGCCTTGCTGGCGTATAAGCAGTCCGGCAGTCCGATTGCCGGTTTTCCTGGCGGCTCGGCCGTGCCCCGAGACGACATTCTCGGTTTCGACTGCGACATCCTCGTCCCCGCGGCGCAGCCGGACGTGGTGACAACGGACAATGCGGGGAAGATCTCGGCCCGTGTGGTGATCGAGGGAGCTAACATCCCCGTGACCTGGGCCGCTGAGGCGGAACTGGCCGAGCGCGGCGTCCTGTGTATCCCGGACGTGATCGCGAACGCGGGCGGCGTTATCTGCGCGGCGGCCGAACATCGTGGCGCTGGCCGCACCGAGGCATTCGCCGAAATCGAAGAGAAGATCCGTGCCGCCACGACCGAGTTGCTCGACCGTGTCCGGCTCGGCACGCTGACTCCGCGCGCTGCCGTGGGCCAGATGGCGGACGCGCGGCTGGACAAGGCGCTTGCCCTGCGCCGCAGGTTCTGAGCACTGAGCCCGTACGGCCCGCGCACCGCGGGACCTTGGTCTCTGGCCAGGGCTCACTCCGGAAGGGAGATTCGATTCATGACGACTGATGAGCGTATCGCGAAGCTGGAAGAGCAGATCGACAAAATGCAGGTCAAGCAGGCTGAACTGCGTAAGCAGCTGACGAAAGCACAGCTCGACCAGTGGCAAGGGCGCATCGAGGATCTTGAGGTGCAGATGCACCTCGGTGCGATGGAGACCAACGACAAGCTGGCCGCGCTGATGGACCAGTTGCGCAGCAGGTGGGTCGATGCCCGGCGGCAGTTCGACGACGCGACCGCGACGGCGTCCAGCGTGGCGGACACGGTGCGCAGTGGCCTGGAGAACGCAGTCAACGATCTGCGCAAGGCTCTGCTTGAATCCAAAGCCAGGCTGAACTGATCCCCGCGCGATCACGCGCAGCACTGACAGCGCGGGGTGGCACGGCGAGTCCGTCAGGTAGAGACCAGGTCACACACAAAGATGAGGGTCTCGCCGGGAGCGATCACGCGCCCGGCACCGCGGTCCCCGTAGGCGAGTCCCGGGGGGATGATCAGCTGACGGCGGCCGCCGACCTTCATGCCCTGCACGCCCTGGTCCCATCCCGCGATGACCTGCCCGGCACCGAGCTGGAACTCCAGCGGGTCGCCTCGATCCCAGCTGGCGTCAAATTCCTCGCCCGTAGAGTACGCGACCCCGACATAGTGAACCTTCACCATGTCACCTGGGCTCGCAACCGGGCCATCACCTTCCCAGATGTCGGTGATCTCCAGTTTTGCCGACGGCTCGCCGCCGGGAAATTCGACCTCTGGCTTGTCGACGCTCATACTCGCCTCTCTCTGTAGCCCTGTGACAGCGGGAAAGCCCTGTGACAGCGGGAAGCCGCGTCCCCCGCGGGCGCGTTCTGAAGCCCCGCATCACCAGGGCACTGAATGAACGCTAGTGCCGCAGCGGGCGCGACGTCCGGCTGTCTCGCATGGTCGTCCGCGGGCGTTCTCAGCAGCCAAGGTGGATCGGGGCGTTGGATGGTCGTCCCGACGCGTTCATCGCAGACGAGCCGCTCACACCATCTGCGCACTACGAATGATGGCCCGCGGCGTAACGGCCGAGGATTCCGTGTGCGGTGGCCAGGAGCCGGTCGCGTACCGCTGGCGGGGACAGTACCTCGACCTGATCGCCGAAGCCCGCGAGACGGTGCGCGGCGGCTAGCTCGTGCTCGAACGATAGCGTCAGCCGCTGCCAGCCGTGCTGGTCGGGCGGCAGGGCGGCGCGGATAGCCGGCCGGACGTCGTCGCCGAAGATCTCCGGCAGCACGGCGACCACCCGAGGGGCCGCACGGAGGCTGACCTGAATTCGCGGCCGGCTGGCCGCGAACTCCCGCGTCCACTGTTCCCAGAATTCGGCGAGCTCGAAGCCGGCGGGCCGGGCGGCCGACCCGGCCAGGACCCGCGACGGCGCCGCGCTGGTACCGGAACTCGAGCTGCCGCTGCTGCCGAAGCGCCTGCGCCAGGGCGAGCAAGTGCGGCACCTGCTCGTGGCTGCGGAACCAGCGCGGCATGTCGAGATGAACCAGCGCCGTAACCGATCCGCTGCGACCGGCCTGGCCATCCAGCCCGGCGGTGACGCGGATCTGGCGGTGCGCCTCGGTGACGGCGCCATCCAGCCCGAGGTCACGCGGGGCACTGGGTACCCCGAGGATGAGCAGGGCCTCGGCCTCGTCCGGGCGCAGCGCGCGCAGCGGGAAGCGGCAGCCGTCCAGGATCTGGCAGCCGCCGCCCGGCCCTGACTCGGCGAAGACCGGCACGCCCGCCGCGTTCAGCCCCTCCAGGTCCCGGTAAACCGCCCGGACCGACACGCCCAGTTCGGCGGCCAGCGCGCGTGCAGTCATCCGGCCCCGCGCCTGGAGCAGGAGTAGCAGGGACACCAGCCGGTCGGCACGCACCAGAGCATGCTAACCGGGAGCCGCTGACATGGGGTGTCAGCGATTTCCGCGTAGTGTCCCAGGCTTGCGGAACCACCCGCCCGGCAGCACACAGCCCGAGGAGAGACATGAAGGCCAACGATCAGCGCACGCTTGCCTATTACACTCAGCCAGCGGCCATGACATCGCCGGGCCGCTGCGCGCCGCTGCTCCAGAGCCTACCGCGCGACATTCCCGGCCTGGCCGCCGTCGCGCAGGGGCTGCTGATCCACGAGCACATGGCACACGCCTATGGGGTGACCTTCTCCGAGGCCGACCTGGCCAGCGTGCATATCCGGCCGGTGGAGCACCTGCTGGAGCAGATCGTGGCAAGCGACGACCGGCCGCTGCACGTCGCGCGCACGCCCGCCGCCCGGCTGCCGGGCAACTGCCGGCACTTCACGGTCCTGATGACGGCCATGCTCCGGGTCCAGGGCATCCCGGCCCGGGCCCGCTGCAGACCCCGCTAAGTTCGGGCTCAGCCTCGTCAACGAAGCCGACGACTGGTGGATCGCCGCCAACCTGATGCGCGACGCGGCCGCACTACGCAATACCGAACTGCTGCCCTGGGACTGCTGGGGCGCGATGCCGAAGCCTGACGATCCCATCACCGACGACCTTGCCGCCCTGTTCGACCGCCTCGCCGCCCTCACTCAGGCACCAGACGCGGCCTTCACCGAACTACAGCGGCTCTGCCAGGACGACGACCGGCTGCGTGTCCCGCCGACCGTCCGCAATGCCGCCCGTGACCGCGACGAGGCCATCTAGGTCCTGCCCCGCGCCTGGCAGAACGCGTCACTACCCGGGGACCCGGCGGGATCGGCTCCGTCAGATGGCCGGGCGAGCGTCGTCCGCCAGGCGCGCGTGCAGGTGCATGTCATGCCAGCCGTCACGGTGCAGTGCCTCGCGCCGTTTAGTCCCTTCGTAGGCGAAGCCCGCATTTCCCGCGACCCGGCAGGAGGCCGGGTTCATCGTCGAGTGCATCAGCTCGACTCGGTGCAGGTTGAGTTGATCGAAGGCCTACACGCTCAGTGCGCACAGGGCCCGGGTCGCCACCCGGCGGCCGCGGGCCGCGGGCACAACCCAGTAGGACACTTCCCCGATACCGTCCGCCAGGTTCAGGCGGCGCAGGCTGATCTGGCCGAGGAGGCCTGACTCGCTCGCTATCGCCCAGCCGCCTCCGCTCTCCTGCGCCTACCGGCCCGGCCAGGAGCCGATCCATGCCCGGGCTTCCTCCTCTGTCATCGACCGTGCGTGCCAGTGCTGGATGCTCCGGTCGGAATACGCCGCCTGGACCCCGGCTGCGTCGAATGCTCGCCAGGGGCGCAGCACGAACTCGTCCAGCTCCAGGACAGGCTGGCGCAGCCGCGCGAGGTTACCGGGTGCGACAGCGGGCTCAACGGTCTGCGGCACGACGCCATTATGTACTCCCAGCTGCTACGTGCTCCAGCTGCGAATCTGGTCGATCCCGCGCTGCACTGCCAGGTCGCCGGCACCGGACCGCGCATCCGGCTATAGTGGGACACCTTATGACCAGATGCACCGCCAGCGTGATCGGGCTAGCCGCAGACTCGGAGCACCGGTTCAGCAAGATGCCGCGATCGGCGATCACGCTCGTGCGGGATCTCGGAGTGCGGGGCGACGCCCATGCCGGCCTGACTGTCCAGCATCTGTCGCGGATAGCGAAAGACCCTAGCCAGCCGAATCTGCGGCAAGTGCACCTCCTGGCGTCGGAGTTCTTCGACGAAGCCAGGGCACACGGCTACGAACTCGCCGCAGGTAATCTCGGCGAGAACATCCTGACCAGGGGTATCGACCTGCTCGGGCTGCCCCGCGGCGCAATGCTGCGGCTTGGCCGCCGTGCGGTCGTCCGTGTCACCGGGCTCCGAAATCCCTGTCGGCAGATCGACGACTTCCGGTCCGGGCTACTCAAGATCGCGGTGAAACGCGGCGAAGACGGAACGGTCGTCCGGCGAGCCGGGATCATGGCGGTGGTGGCAACCGGGGGGAACGTGCGCCTCGGCGATGTGATCGAAGTGATATTGCCGCCCGAACCGCACGATCGGCTAGAGCCGGTCTGATGCTTTCCTTTTCGCCATTATCTATTTACCTTGCATCGCAGGAGAACATGCATAGGCGCGCCTGCGCTGAGTTTAGGCTGGAACCGAGTCACACGTGCCGCCTGAACGATGATCGCCATCATTAATCCCTGGTGAGACGCAATGTCACTGCCGGAACACGGCACCCAGATCGCCGCTGCCTTCGCTGAACTCGCTGATACCTTGGCTAGCGACCTGGACATCGACACATACCTGACTTCGGTGTGCCGTCATTGCGTGCGTCTTACCCGCTCGCGGGGCGCGGCGATCACCTACACCGCCACCACAGAGACTGCCTCGGTCAACGTCGCCTCCTCGGACGCGCAGAGCCATCAGCTCGCGCGCGGTTCACCGGACGCATCGCCAAGTCCGTGGGGCGAGTGCATGTCGACCGGCATGCTGATCGCCGTCGACCTGAGAAGCGGGCCCGACCGGTGGCCCTGGTTCACGAATATGGCCATCAATGCCGGGTTTGCCGCCGTTACTGTGGTCCCGGTCAGCACCCAGACCGCCGTAGTCGGCGCTCTGGCACTGCTTGGCCGAGCAATCCCGGACCTCGCCGACATCCAACTGGCCCGCTCGCTAGCCGACGCGGCCGGAGCAGGCATCGCGGTCAGCAGTGAGCTCCGCCGGCAGGAGTTGACCATCGCCCATCTCCAGTCTGCGCTTACCAGCCGTATCGTGATCGAGCAGGCGAAAGGCATCCTCGCCGAGCGCTGGAAGCTGACGCCGGACGAGGCATTCCACCAGCTGCGCAAGCAGGCCAGGAGGACGCAGCGGCGGCTGCCCGAGCTTGCCGTCGCGGTCATCGAAGGATCCAGCGAAGTGAACCCCGCGGAGCCAGTACACCGAAATGACTACTCAGCCAGGCAATGGTCACCATGATCCGGCGCTGAGCAGTTCGCGGTGGTGGCGATCGCCTCGTCGACCGGCGGTCCGCGGGTGTCCATTCACGGGTGTGGTTCCGTGATGTCAGGTGCTTACGGGTACCGGTAGCCAGGGTTTGCCGGTGTGGATGGCGTCGGTGGCGCGGATGCCGTGTCCGCGGGCGCTGACCAGGTAGGAGCGCACCCGGCAGTAGCTGGCGAGCGTGGCGGGGGTGTGCCAGTAGCCGGAGACGGCCTGATGTCGCTTCGTGCCCTTGAGTGCCTGTTCTGAGGCGTTGTTCGTCCAGGGGATCTTGAAATTGCTGGCGAATAGCCAGGCCTGGCTAGCCTTGTCTTGGAGGCGTTTGGCCAGGTTGCAGCCAGGGATGTTGCCTTTGTGCCAGTCGCGGAGCCGGCTGGTGGTGATGCCCCGGGCGACCTGCTCGTCGTAGCGGGCGCGCAGGTCAGCGAGCAGCACGGGGCCGAGCTGGGTCTTGCCGTCGTTCCTGGCGGCCTGGACGGCAGCGGCGGCCTCGCGCAAGATGCCGCGGACCTGCCCGGCCCAGGCCTGCCACTGCGGGTGCGGCTCCAGCACGCCGGTGCAGTGGCGGATCAGGTGAGCTGCGCACTGCTGCACCCCGGCGAGCCGGTCATCGAAGTGGTGCCAGCCGGCATAGTCGTCGCGGACCAGGTAGCCGTGCCATCCGTCCAGCGCGCCCAGCCCTGCGATCGCGGCACCGGAGCGCGATCCCATGGAGGCGTACCAGATCAGCCGCGCACCGGGGGTGCGGATGGTCACCGCGTGCGGCGCACCCGGCACCGCTGCACCATCTGGGCCGGTGCCTTTGCGGATACGCCACCACAAACCACGCCAGCCTTAGCGGGTGGCGCCGGAAGTTCGCCGGGGGCTGATCACTGGACCTGCGGGTGGCCTGCGCCGGTCACTAGCCGATATCGGGCTGGGCTGCAAGGCAGCCGGGCGGGTGGCGGTGACCGGTGGAATCGTGGCAGGCATCTCGCCGCGGAAAAGGTGATGCGCTGAGCCGGGGCTGAGCGAAAGCATGTGGCATGACCTGGACTCTCACAGAGGATCTCGACGAGTACGTCGCGGCTGCCGGTGACTTCCTGCGGTCGCGCCCAGTGCGGAACACCATTCAGCTGGCTGCGGTGGAAGCCGTCCGCGCACGTGGCGGCTCGGCGTTCGGCGAGATCCCGCCGCTGTTTGGCTGGTGGCGGTCTTCGGATGGCGAGGTCGCCGCCGCCTTGCTGCACACCCCGCCCTACCCGGTTCTGCTCACGGGCCTGCCAGAGCACTCCGCAGGGCCGCTGGCCGAGGTGCTCTCGGCGAGCCGCGGGCAGCTGGCCGGGGTCAATGCAGAGCAGGCCGACGCGGCGGCGTTCGCGGCCGCCTGGGGAGAGCGGACCGGGGCGAGCGCAACGGTGTGCCGGAGGTCGAGGCTGTTCCGTCTGGGGGAACTCGAGCTTCCGGCGCCGTGCCCGCGCGGCACCGCGCGGGTGGCGGTCGCCGCCGATCGTGACCTGCTCGAATCATGGTTCGCTGCCTTCGCCGGTGAGGTCGGCGACATGGCCGGGCGTATCCCCGGCGCCGTCGATGACCGGCTCAGCTACGGCGGCCTGACCCTGTGGGAGGCCGACGGCCCGGCCGTCTCGCTGGCCGGCGTCACCCGGCCCGCCGCCGGAGCCATCCGGGTCGCGCCCGTTTACACCCCGCCGCCGCAGCGGGGGCGAGGTTACGCGGGAGCGGTCACCGCAGCGGTGAGCCAGGCGGCGCTGGACGCCGGCGCGAAGCATGTGGTCCTGTTCACGGACCTGGCCAACCCGACGAGCAACGCCTTGTACCCGCGCCTCGGGTACCGGCCGGTCGAGGATCGCGTCGTGCTGACCTTCGGAACCTAAAGAGGTTCCTCCGTAAATTCGCCGGGGTCTCCCCAGGACGCCCTGGACACCGCCCGCACGATTCACCTCACCGGACTCGGTCACGAGCCAGACCCATGACCCGCAACTCAACCCCCAGCGAACTTACGAACCCACCCGCTTAGCCACCTTCAAACGCCCAGCTCAACCAGCCCCGTGAATGGACACGTCCGCAGGCCCTGGTCAAAGGGATCGGGAAGCTGCCACAGGAACTTCCCGTACCGGGACGGTCACGGCAGCTTCGGCTGACGACCGGGCTGCGTCCGTGTGAAAAACATTCGAATCCGGCACGGACTCTTCTTACAATCAGTGCAATGACCACTAGCCTGCCGACAGCATCGCGTCCCCCGCCGCTAGCCCAACCGTGGAAGGGCGGCGTTATCGGGTGGATCCTGGTCTTCGGTGCCGTCATCTTCGAACTGATCGCTGGCATCGTCACTAACCAGATGTCCGACGGGACCGCTACGGTCGTGCTGGCGATTCCGGTGGCACTGATCGCCGCCTTCGTGATCGTGCAGTGGTTCCAGGTCGGGCGCGCGCAAGCCGAGCCGGCCAGGCTGTGGCACCTGGGCGGCGTCGCCGCAGCCGTGTTTGCCTGGCTGATCTGGCCGGTCACCCCGCCCGCGCTCACCTCGGTGAGCACCGCGCGGGACGTCTGCTTCATGCTTTATACCGCAACACCAGGCTGTGTCAGCCGGGCGAGTGAGGCCCTCCGCTACAGCCAGCTCACCTGGTGGGTCACCGGCGGCCTGATCGTGGCCGCCGCTCTGCTGGCCCGCCGGTCGCGGATCGCGCCCTGGGCCGCGGTCCCCATCGCGTTCGCTGGCTGCATACTCGCCTCGCACTTCAAGGAATTTCTCCTGGTCTACTACCACTACAGCGGCGCATAGCTGGTCGCAAGCCAGCATCGCCCGCGGGCAGCCGGAGAGCGGCGAAGACGGCGCGGTGGTCGGTGCCGGGCAGCGAATATACCGAGGCGCCAGTGACCGCGCACCGCGAGTCCGCGAGCACGTGGTCCAGAGTCAGCAGCGACCGCCGGCCTCCTGGCTCTGGTCCCCAGGTCGGCACCAGCCCGATGCCTGACTGGCTTGCGGCGTCGGCGTAACCCCGGCCAAGCAGCCGGCGAAACAGCGCATGATCGAGCGTGCTGTTGAAGTCCCCGGCAATGATCAGCGGCGCATCACCCGAGGTAGCTGGCCCAGGGAGCGCGGTCAGTTCGTCCCGCCAGCCAGGACCGGCGGGACGCCGGCGCCTGTCCCACGGCCGCTTCGGCGCCCGAAGATGAACGCAGACCAGCCGCGCCGGCCCGGCAGGCAGCCCGAGTGTGACCACCGGCCCGGCACCGAACGCCGAGGCGGTCGCCGTGCGGCCGCTCAGCGGGTACCTGGCGTAGATCCCGTTCCCGCGCGAACCGGCCGTCCCGAGGTCGTTGACCGAATACGGGAGCAGTTCGTCCAGGCCCGCCGCGCACAACCTGGTCAGCGCCGCTTCGGTTAGTTCCTGCACGAAGAAGACGTCCGCGGCAGTGCGGCGGACCAGGTCCACGACGGGCGCGGCGGCGGCCCGTCCGAACAGCAGGTTGGCGGTCAGGACCCGCAACTCCGGTCCGCTCACCGCAGGCTGGCGGCGCGGCACCGCACGCGCCGCCAGCACCGTGGTCATCGCCCCGGCAGCGACCGCGGTGATGGCTCGAGCCCGCCGGTCACGCAGCAGCAGCGCTCCGGCCCAGGCGCCGACCGCGACCTGCGGGGTGAAGGAGAGCAGCGACGCTACCGGCGCGTCGAAGCGCCTGAACTGGTCGGCCGAGGCCACCCGTGCAACCGCCCAGCCGGCGAAGGTACTCGCGACTGTCAGTTCGCCGCCCACGCGCACCGCGCTTGTCACTCCGCGGAAAGCACGGCCAGGTCGGGAACGGCGTAGCCAGGAACGGACGGCCACCTGACCCCGAGGACGACCGACTCCTCCTCGGCGTACCAGGAGTGCTCGACGCCGTCGAAGACCACGTAATCGCCCTGGTCGGCGAGCACCACGCTCCGGTCCGGGAAGTCCAGCCGGAACCTGCCGCTGATCAGGACGATCAGCGCCGTCCGCGTCTCACCTGTCACCCACTGAGCACGCTCGTCACCGCGCGGGTGCATGCCCCACTTGATCTCGACGTCGCTGCTGTTACGCACGTCATCGGCTGGCATGAAATGCCCGAGCAGCCAGCCGCGGTTACCGCGGGCGTCCGCGTCCGCTGAGCCCACATAGACCTTGCCAGTCATGGGACAGGACGCTAGCAGCCGGTCACCTCCGCCAGTTGCTCAGTCCGGTACACCAACCGAACTAACCGGCCGTAACCGCCGCTAGCCGGGCACCCCAGGTCTTGGCCCGCTCGTCTTCGGCTGGCGCGAGGTGATTGTCCTTGGTCACAAGGAAGCTTTCCGGCTCGGCCACCAGGTCGAAACCGTGCCGGCGCAGCGCGCGGCTGACACCTTTGGACGCCCGTCCGGTGAATGCCGAGGGTCCTGACATCCGGGTGTCGAAGGCGGCGGCGCTGGCATGGTGCTGGCCTTTGGCCAGCGAGTCGAACCAGTCGCGCAGACCCGGGCCGATCGCGTCCGGCTCCAGCGTCAGGTCGCTGTCGTCCTTCTTCGCGGCAGTCGCGGCGCCCTGGCGGGTGGATTGCCTGCTCATGCCGTGGGCATGCGTCGGCCCGCCGACCACGACCAGATCCGCTTCTTCGAGCGCCGCCGGATCGGCCTGCGACACCGGCAGGACCGAGACGTCGAAGCCATCGGCCAGCCCGCTGCCGATCGCGTCAGCAACCAGGTGCGTGTTGCCGTACATCGATTCGTAGACCACCACAGCCCGCATGGCTGCGCCCCCTCGCTCTCGCCAGCCTGTCCTGCTGCCCAAGCTGAACCTGCCCTTGAGTCCACCGTGGGTCGCCAGGCCGGTGCGCGAGTAGGGCCGAAGGTCACGCCGGGCCAGGCGGTAGGTTGACAGACCATGGTGGCCATCCGATCGTTGTGCGTGTTCTGCGGCTCGTCCACGCCAGCCGATGCCAGGTACAGTCACGCGGCCAGGGCGCTCGGCGGACTCGTCGCCAGCCGGGGCATCGACCTGGTCTACGGCGGTGGCAGGGTCGGCCTGATGGGCCAGGTGGCGGATGCCGCGCTGGCAGCGGGCGGCCGGGTATTCGGCGTCATCCCTACCGGACTGTTCAGCGTGGAGGTCGGGCACACCGGACTGACCGAACTGCACGAAGTCGGCACCATGCATGAGCGCAAGCAGCTCATGTACGACCTGTCCGACGGCTTCATCGCGCTTCCCGGCGGCCTGGGCACCCTGGAAGAGCTCGCCGAGGTGACCACCTGGTCCCAGCTCGGCCTGCACGCCAAGCCCGTCGTGCTGCTGGACGTAGACGGCTTCTGGGAACCGCTCGTCGCGCAACTCGACCGGATGGTGGACGTCGGACTGCTCAAGCCAGCCAACCGCCAGCTGATCCAGCACGTCGGCACGCCGCAGGACGCGGTGGCCGCGCTCACCGCCGCCAGGCCGCGCGATACGACGAAACGCATTACTCCCGGCGAGCGGTAGCACACCTGCATAAGGGAAGCCTTAATTCGATGTCGCCCGGCATGCGTACCAGGAACTACAGTCAGGTAGAAGGTTCGGCACCGCGGCCTTGCCGGTCGGCCAGCGGCCGCGCGGGCGCTGCCACTCCGCGGCGCTGGTGCGGGGCCGGCGGGAGGTGGGCCGGTAGATGGACGCAGAGATAGGCACCGGGATGGATCGGCAAGCCGACGAGGCGGTCGAGGTACTCCGCGAGGTCTGGACCGCGCACGGGCAGGCCAGCACTGACCTCGACGAGGTCCTCAAACCGCAGAAGTCATGCAAGAACATGCAGAATGTCGGCTTCGACGGCCTGGCCGGACCGGACGGCGATCTGCGCTCCGCCTGGCGGGCGAAGCTCCAGCGTGAGGGCAAGCTTGGCACCGCGAGCGGCAGCGTCAGGGACCTCGTTCTCGGTACCACCGAGCCGCCCCGCTGAATGGACGCTCCGAAGAGCGTCGGCGAGCTGACCGACATACTGCGACAGGGCGGGTATCTAGCTGAGCGGGGCCTGGCGACGGCCCTCTTCGTCGGCATGTCGCTGCACCGCCCGGTCCTGCTGGAGGGTGAGGTCGGTACCGGCAAGACCGAAGTCGCCAAGGTCCTGGCGACAGTCCTGGGCCGAGAGCTGATCCGGCTCCAGTGCTATGAGGGCATCGATTCTTTCCAGGCGCTCTACGAGTGGGACTACGCACGGCAGATGCTGCACATCCGGGCGATGTCCGAACGCCAGGTCGCCGATCCGGACGCGGTCGACCAGCTCTTCGGCCCCAAGTTCCTGCAGGAACGGCCGTTGCTCGCGGCGGTCAGGGCGGGCGATCAGGCGGTGCTCCTGATCGACGAGGTGGACCGCGCCGACGACGAGTTCGAGGCATTCCTGCTCGAAGTGCTCTCCGACTTCCAGATCAGCATCCCGGAAATCGGCACGATCAAGGCCGAGCACCCGCCGCTGGTCATCCTCACCTCGAACCGGACCAGGGAGCTGCACGACGCGCTGAAGCGACGCTGCCTCTACCACTGGATCGGCTATCCGCCCGCCGAGCGCGAGGTAGAGATTGTGCTGATCAGGGAGCCTGGCGTGTCGCTGGCCCTGACTCGTAAGGTCGTAGCGGCCGTGCACCGGCTGCGCGAGCTTGACCTGGCCAAGCCGCCTGGTGTCGCCGAGACGATCGACTGGGTGCGGACCCTGGACTTCCTCGGCGAGACCGATCTCGACCCGGCCGTGGCGCAGGACACCCTCGGTGCCGTGGTGAAAGAACGCGACGACCTTGACGTCGTGCGCGAGAACCTAGCGGACATCACCTCCGGTGCCTGACCGCGCGCCGTTCGTCCGCATGCTGGTCGCCTTCGGGCACGAGCTCCGGTCGGCCGGCCTCGCCGTGGGCGCGGGGGACCTGATGACCTACTGCGCGGCGATGTCCCACCTTGATCCGTCCGACCTGGTCGACCTGTACTGGGGCGGCCGCACCGTCCTGGTGACCAAGCGGGACAACCTCGGCGCCTATGACCGGGCCTTCCGGCGGTTCTTCCTCGGTGCCGACGATCCGGTGGCTGAGTTGCCGCAGCTCAAGGCGGCCGTTGCCGGCCAGACCCAGGCCGTGCTCGAGATCCCGGCCACCGAGCCAGGGATCGACGAGCAGGGCGAGGAAGCCATGCTCGGCCTGATGGCCTCGGACGCCGAGGTCCTGCGGCACAAGTCGTTCGTGGCGTGCACTCCCGGGGAACTCGCCGCGCTGCGCCGGATCATGGCCAGGATCCGGCTGACCCCGCCCCGGCGCCGGACCAGGCGCACCACACCGGCCAGCCGCGGAACCGCACCAGACCTGCGCCGGACCGTCAGGGAGTCGATGCGCATGCACGGCGAACCCGCCGAGATCTACTGGCGGCGGCGCAAGGTGCGGTTGCGCCCGCTGATCCTGATACTCGACGTCTCCGGCTCGATGGCCGACTACTCGCGGAACCTGCTGCAATTCGCGTACTCCGCCAAGCGCGCGGCGACCAAGGTGGAGGTCTTCTGCTTCGGCACCAGGCTTACCAGGGTGACCAGGGCAATCGATCGCCGCAAGCCGGACGAGGCACTGGAGCTCGCCGCCAGGGCCGTATTCGACTGGGAGGGCGGCACGCGGATCGGCGCTTCGCTCGACGCCTTCGTCAGGGACTGGGGGCGCCGGGGCCTGTGCCGCGGCGGCATCGTGGTGATCTGCTCGGACGGCCTGGACCGCGGCGACCCGAGCATGCTCTCCTGCGCAATGGAACGGTTGTCCAGGCTGAGCTACCGAATCGTCTGGCTGAACCCGCACAAGGGTGCCGATCCGAAGTTCCGGCCGAGCACACTGGGGATGATGGTCGCGGCGCCGCACATCGACCTGTTGCTTTCCGGCCACGATCTGGGCAGCCTCGAAGAGCTGGCCGCCCTCCTGCCGACGCTGAACTAGCGATGGCCGTGCGGAGTGACCTAGCCGAGCAGGGAGCGTTGACAGTGCGGTGGAGTGTAGGCGTCGAGGCCGAGTGCGACCGCGTCCTGACCCGCGAAGAGGTGGTCGAGCTGGCGGACGCGGTCGCTGAGTTCGGCGGTATCGCGACCGGGATCGGGACCAGTCGCTACGGCGCTCAGCTGGTCGTGCGAGCCGGCAGCCGCGAGCAGGCGATCGAGCGCGCCACCGCGCTCTTCACCCAGGCGGCGGCCAAGGCGCGGCTTCCCGAGGGACCGATCGTGCGGGTGGCGGCGGTCAGCGAGGAAGAGGATCAAGAAGAGAGCTGGGCCGGATGATCCGGCTCGGCTCGGCCGCCGGGTATCCCTTCGAGGGCCCGCGGCTGCTCGGCGGCTGGACACCGCCGCCGCACGCCGCCGTCTACGCGATCTTGCACAAGCCTGAACCCGCGGCCAGGCCGGACCGGTATGCGGTCATCTACGTCGACCACAGCGACGACTTGTCCGCCGAGCGTTTCCCGTTCAGGCACCCTCGGGCGGCGTGCTGGGTCAAGCGCGCCGGAGATCGCTGGAAGGTCTACATCGCGACCTACGAGGTCCCCGGCGGCGGCCGGCCGCACCGGGAGCAGATCGTGCGGGAACTGACGTCGGTCTACCAGCCGGGCTGCAACTCTCAGCAGTACGACAAGACCTGGAAAGACGAGTGGATCGGCGACTACACCGCACCGACGACCAACTCGGTGACCCGCCGCGGCCCCGACCAGGCCTGACCCGCCCGGCCGGCTGGCCGGGCGTTACTGGTCTGAACTGAAGCCGACGGCCTCCAGCAGGCGAGACCGGCGCCGGCCAGAGGCCGGACGGGCCGGCTCGGGCACCGAAGGCCGCTCCGCCGGCGTAACGTCGGTGACGATCTCCTCGGCCATCCCGTAGAGCAGCGGCAACGCTCCGGCCACTACACCGCCAGTCCGGTTGATGTGCTCGACTCCCGGGCCGATCAGCTTGGCGTGCCCGACGACGTCCTGCACAAGCTGCGAGCTCTCCTCCAGGTTGCCGGCGATCCGCGTCAGCAGCGATCCTGCCCAGAACAGGTAGAGCGCGAGCCCGGCTACCAGCGCCGCGATGTCGACCAGAGTAAGGATCACCAGCGTCGTCATGACTTGACCTTTCCGAGCACGCGGCCGAGGAACAGGTGGTGCTGCAGGCCTTCGGCAAGGACCGCCTCCACGCCGTCGGCGACCTGCGGGATGAGCACGGTGTCCGCCGTATTCGCCGCTGCCGTCTTGAGCGAGTCCCGCACCTCGACCACCCTGCGATCGATGATCTTGACTAGCCAGATGAGCAAGCTCAGCAGCACGGCGACGGCCAGGACGACGACGAAGCCGACGACGATGGCGCTCACCCACAGCGTTCGCTCAGTGGACGGCATCGCCGCGAGCGGAGCTAGCGCCAGGTTGTGCATGACTAACCTCCCAGCCTGGCGCGGCCGCGCTGCAGCCCGCCGATGATGATCGTCGCGTGCTCGATCGTGGTGCGCAGCGCCGCCAGCGGCGCGGTGTTGTGCGCCGCCTTCGTCAGTTCGGCGTTGATCAGCGGTGCCTCCTTGCCGATGGCGCGGGCCAGCAGCAGGATCGGCACCACGAGGGCGACCACGACGAGCACGATCACGATGCCGATCGTGTAGCCGAGGATCCAGCCAAAAGCGCTGGTGGTATGCGTCATTCGCTCTCTCCTTCGCCGGCTCAGACGGTCTCGCAGAAATCCCTGACCGGCTTCAGGCTCGCGTTCACCGAGGTAAGCCGGTCGGGCACGGTGCTGGTCAGTTGCGCGACGGCTCCGACCCCGCCGGTGACCTGGCGAAGCGTCGCCAGGATCGCCCGCAGGTGGAATATGACGCGCAACAGGCCCACCGCGGTGATGCCGATGATCAGCGCGCAGATGATCAGCGTGACCCAGGCAGCTGCAGGCATGACTCATGCTCCTTTCTGATCAGCCGAGCAGGCGGGCGACAGAGCCCGCGTACCGGACGGCGCCCACGGAGACCGCCTCGACCGTCTCGTCGGTTGTCGCCAGCGCCTCGGGGACACCGTCGAGTTCACCGACGAGCGCGACGCCGCCGGCGAGGATCCGGTCGGTGGCGGCCCTGATCCGCTCCACCGCCGCGAGCACGCGGTTGAGCAGCGCGATCACGACCGGCAGGATCACGAGCAGCAGTACCGCGTTGCCAATCCACCACAAGACCATGGTCCGTTCTCCTCAGCTCGTGGTCTGATACGGGACGAAGAACCGGCGGAAGACCCGCCGCAGTGCCATCAGCGCGGCCCGCAGTCCGATCGTGAAACCGCCTGCCGGGGCAGCGGCGGCCTGCGCCGTCTCACCGCGCTGGACCGCCGCGATCTGGCTCGCCAGGTTGGCGGAGAAATCACGCATCAGCACGGCAGTGACGTCTGCGATCATCCCCCTGCCGTACTGAGCGGCGGCGCCAGAGAGTTGCAGGTCCTGGGTCACCGCGACCTTGGTGCCGTGCCCCGATCCGGTCAGCGTCGCCGACACGACCATGCTCGCCTGGCCTCTGCCCCGTTCGTCGGCGCCGGCCGCGTGCACCACGATCCGCTTCGCCGCCTCGTCGCGTTCGGTGATGTCGGCGGTTCCGGCGAATCGCAGCCTGACCGGCCCCATCCGCACGGCTACCCGGCCGCCGTACCGGTCTTCGCCCAGAGTCTGCGTCAGCTCAGCTCCGGGCAGGCAGGTCGCGACCCGCGGGATATCACCGAAGAACTGCCAGACCTCCGCTACTGGTTGCGCGACCTCGAAGTCGTTGTTGATCAGCATCGGGTCTCTTTCTTGGCGTAGGAAGCCGGGCTGGACTCGAACGCACTCCGGCAGCCGGCACAGCAGAAGTAATAGGTCACGCCGTCGTGTTCCAGCGGCCGGCCGGCCGGGCCGACCGTCACCGTCATGCCGCACACCGGGTCGATGGCCTCCGCCGAGGCGGCCGCCTGCGCAGTCTCCGCGTGTCCCGCACCGGCCTGCGCCGGAGCACTGGCCGGGAGGTCGCCGGACGCGCGGAGCCTGACCAGTTCGGCCAGGATGGCCACCGCGACCTCGACGTGCGAGGTACGTCCCAGATCCAGGCCGGCCGGGACCTTGACCCGGTCGAGCTGCTCTGCGGCCACGCCGCGCTCGGCGAGGTAACCGAGCACCGCCGTCCCGCGCTTGCGCGATCCGACGAGCCCCAGGTAGGCCGGCCGCGCGGCCACCGCCTGCTCGATCGCTTCCTCGTCGCCGTGACCCTGGGTCGCCACCACGATCATCGACCGCTCGCTGGCCAGCTCGGCGGAGAAGGCGGGCCAGTCATACAGCGCGGTGTTCCAGCCGAGTGCCTGCGCCATCCCGGTCAGCGTGCGCGCCATCGGCGAGCTGCCGACCACGACCAGGTGCGGCGCGGGCAGGACAGGCTCGATGTAGACCTCGAGGGCGCCCTCGCTCTGGCAGGAGATCGGCACCACCGCGATCCCTTCCTTCACCGTGCCGCCAGCCTGCGCCGCATCACCTTCCGCACCGCCGAGCCGCAGGGTCTCGGCGAGCTGCTCTGGCGTCCCGAGCAGCAGCAGCCGGGGTTTGCCCGCGGCGATCACCTGCTGTGCCTGGCGCAGCACGGACGGCTCCGCGCACGCACCGCCGATCCAGCCGTGCAGCTCTCCGGACGCGGTGATGATCGCCCGGGAACCAAGCTGCCCTGACGACGGACCCTGCCGCCAGACCACGGTCGCCAGCGCGAACGCCTCGCCTCGGCGAGCCAGCTCACTGGCGTGCTCGATGACCTTCCAGCCCTCCATGCGCCGTACCCCCCGCCTCAGTCGTCGGCCCGCACCGGCGGCGCGCCCGACACGTCACGGTGATAGGTGATCGCCTCCCAGACCCGGTCCGGCAGCAGCGGCATGTCGATGTTCCGCACGCCGGTATCGGAGATCGCGTCAAGCACCGCGTTCACGAAGGCCGCTGGCCCGCCGACGGCGGCGCATTCGCCGATGCCCTTGGCGCCGATCGGGTGATGCGGGCTCGGGGTGACGACCTCACTGTGCAACTCGAAGCCCGGCGTCTCCCAGGCACTCGGCAGCAGATAGTCCATGTAGTTCGAGCCGACGCAGTTGCCCTCGGCGTCGAAGGTGATGAACTGCATGTTCGCCATCGCGTATGCCTCGGTCAGACCGCCCATGATCTGGCCTTCGACGATCATCGGGTTGATCCGGACTCCGCAGTCGTCGACGGCCACCATGTTGGTCACGTCCCAGACCCCGGTCTGGGGATCGACCTCGACCGTCACGATGTACACGGCGAACGGCCAGGTCAGGTTGGGCGGGTCGTAGAAAGCGGTGTTCTCCAGCCCCGGCTCCATGCCGTCCGGCATGTTGCTGTAGGCCGCCATCGCGCACTCCTGGATGGTCACGCCCCGGTCCGGGGCGCTGCGCACGTAGAACCGGCCAAGCTCCCACTCGATGTCCTCTTCGGAGACTTCGAGCAGGTGGGCCGCCAGCTTGCGGGCCTTGGCACGGATCTTCCGCGACACCATCGCCACCGCGGCGCCGGCCACCGGCGTGCTCCGGGACGCATAGGTGCCCATGCCGAACGGAGCGGTGTCGGTGTCGCCCTCCTCGACCACCACGTCCTGCGCCGGAATGCCGAGCTCGTGGGCGACGATCTGCGCCCAGGTGGTCTCGTGACCCTGGCCCTGCGACTTCGCCCCGGTGCGCAAGATGGCCTTTCCGGTCATATGCACCTTGAGCTCGGCCGAGTCGAACATCTTGATGCCGAGAATGTCGTACTCACGGCTGTTGCCCGCGCCGAGCGGCTCGGTCATCGTCGAGATGCCCAGGCCGAGCAGCCTGCCCCGGTCGCGTGCCTCCGCCTGCCTGGCCCTGAAGTCCTGGTATCCGACCGCCTTCAGGCCCACGTCCAGGCACTTGGCGTACTGGCCGGAGTCGAGCAGGAACCCGAACGGCGTCCGGTGCGGGAACTTCTCGTCCGTCACGAAGTTCATCCGCCGGAACTCGGCCTGGTCGAGGCCCAGATCGGAGGCGGCGGCCTGCATCATCCGCTCCTGGAAGAACATCGCCTCGGTGACCCGGAACGAGCACCGGTACGCGACTCCGCCGGGCGCCTTGTTGCTGTAAGTACCCCGGGCGGTCAGGTGCGCGGTCGGCACGTCGTAACAGGCGAACGTGGAATGCAGCAGGCCGATCTTGAACTTGCTCGGCTGCGCGTCGGAGAAGAACGCGCCGTGGTCGCTGTCCGCGTGCATCCGGACACCGAGAATCTTGCCGTCCTTACGCAGCGCCATCTCGCCGTGCAGGTACATGTCCCGTGCGAACCCGGTCGAGATCAGGTTGCCTGACTTGTCCTCGATCCACTTCACCGGGCGCTCGAGCAAGATGGAGGCCAGGATCGAGCAGACATAGCCGGGATAGACCGGGACCTTGTTGCCGAAGCCGCCGCCGAGGTCGGGCGAGATGATCCTGATCATGTGCTCAGGCAACTCCGCGACCAGGGCGACCGCGGCCCTGATGATGTGCGGCGCCTGCGTCGTCATGTAGACGGTGAGCTTGGAGGTGGCGCGGTTGAAATCCGCGATCGACCCGCAGCACTCGATCGGCGACGGGTGCGAACGCGGGTAGTGCAGTTCGAGCTTGGAGACGACGTCGGCTTGCTCGAACGCCCGGTCGGTACCGGCTTTGTCGCCGACTTCCCAGTTGAAGATGATGTTGTCCGGCTGGTTTTCCTTGTCGTCACGGATCACCGGGGCGTCCTGCGCGACCGCCTGGACCGGGTTGACGATGACCGGGAGCGGCTCGTACTCGACCTCGATCGCCTCGCAGGCGTCCTTGGCGATGTACGGGTCGTCGGCGATCACGCACGCGACTTCCTGCCCCTGGAACCTGACCTTGTCGGTGGCGAGCACGGCCTGGGTGTCGTAGGACAGGGTCGGCATCCAGGCCAGGTTGCGGCTGGCCATCATCTCGCCGGTCAGGACCAGATGGACGCCGGGGATTTCCCAGGCCTTGGTCGCGTCGATCGACTTGATCCGCGCGTGCGCGAGCGGGCTGCGCAGTATCTCCATGTGCAACATTCCCGGCAGGGTGATGTCGTCGGTGTAGTTGCCCCGGCCCCTGATGAACCGGTCGTCCTCTACGCGCTTGCGACTCGCGCCCAGTCCGCCGATCTTGATCTCGTCTAGTGCTTGCGACACCGTCGCTCCTCCCGTCCTGTCCTCAGCCAGCGGACTGTGATCTGAGCTTGTCGGCGGCCCACAGCACCGACTTCACGATGTTCTGGTAGCCGGTACAGCGGCACAGGTTGCCCGACAGCGCCCAGCGCACCTCGTCCTCGGTCGGATCGGGATTCTCGGTGAGCAGCGCCTTGGCGGCCATCATCATCCCGGGCGTGCAGAATCCGCACTGCAAGCCGTGCTCCTCCTTGAACCCTTCCTGCAAGGGGTGCAATTCGCTCGCGCCGGACAGGCCCTCGACGGTCTCGACCGCGCGTCCGTCGACCTGGACGGCGAGCATGGTGCAGGACTTCACCGGCCGCCCGTCGACCAGCACCGTGCAGGCACCGCAGTTGGTGGTGTCGCAGCCCATGTGCGTGCCGGTCAGCCCGACCCCGCGCCTGATCAGGTGCGACAGCAGCAGCCGTGGTTCTACCTCGGCGATCTTCTTCTCGCCGTTGATGCTGAACTTGATCCGGCGGACCGGGACCTCGCTCGCGGCCTCGTCGCCACGGTCCTCATAGACGATCGTCATGTCAGGCCGCCCTTTCCGCGGTGCCGTCCGCGCGGCCGAGGATGCGGACCACGAACGTCCGCACCATGTGCCGCTTGTACTCCGCACTGCCGCGGTGATCGGTCCGCGGCCGCGCCGCCGCCGCGGCCAGGTCGGCTGCCTGCGCGATGCTCTCCGCGCTCAGCGGCCGGCCGACGAGTGCCTGCGCGGCCTCGGTGGCGTTGATGGTGGACCCGCCGACGCCGGTGAGGGCGATGCCCGCCCTGGCGACGTTCTCACCCGAGGTCTGCACCGCCACCGCGACGCCGACCGTGGCGAAGTCACCCACCCGGCGCTCAAGCTTGAGGTATCCGCCGGTCACCGGTCCCTTGGCTGCGGGGATCACGGCTTCGACGGCGACCTCGTCCGGCGCCAGCGCGTTCTCGAACGGGCCAGTGACAAAGTCAGCGATCGGGATGGTCCGCTTGCCGCCGGGCCCGTGCGCGACGACGAAACCGCCGAGCGCGGTCACCACCGACGCCCAGTCGCCCTGCGGATCGGCGTGGCAGAGCGAGCCGACGAGCGTGCCTCGGTTCCGCACGATCGGGTCGGCGATCAGCGGCGCGGCCGCGGCCATGACCGGATGCTTGCTCTTGAGCAACGCGGAGCGTTCCAAGTCGGCGTGGCGGCAGAGCGCGCCGATCCGCAGCGTGCCGTCGGGATCCTCGCGGTGGTAGTCCAGTCCCGGCAGGTTGTTGATGTCGACGACAAGCTCGGGAGACGCGAAGCGCAGCTTCATCAGCGGTACCAGGCTCTGGCCGCCAGCCAGGATCTTCGCGTCGTCGCCGCCGTCGTGCAGCAGCGAGATCGCCTCGCCGAGCGAACGCGGCGCCTCGTAGCGGAACCGAGACGGATACATACGATCCTCCAGTGTCCTGCGTGGACGAAACCTCAGTGCCTGCGGTCAGCGCCCCGGCCTCAGTGCCCGGCGGTCAGCGCACAGCGAGCCGGCCGGCGCCGGGCAGGGCCGGACCGGGCCGACGACGCCCAGACGGCGCTGGTCACCCTCGGGGCTGGTCGGTGTCGGCGACTGCCACCGGCAGCGTGTCTTCTTCGGGGTCCGGCCGCGGCTCCTGGTGCGGCGGCCACGGTCCTGGCACGGGCTGGCCGGCCACCTTGAGGTAGTCGATCAGTTCGGGCCATGCCCAGACCGTCGGGCTCTTGCCGGTCTTCGGCGCATACTCGATCAGTTCGTACAGGCGCGGGTTCCCACTGCTGTGCCCGCTGGACTCGATCCGCATGGTGCGCTCCCGGCGTTCGACGGGCCGACTGGCACCGTCACTGTGCTGCGAAGGCTGTCCTGCCAGAGCATGGTGCTGACGCTGGGCAGCAATCGCCATGATTCACCCCGGTTCGTGGCCCTGCAACGCGCTAATAAGCTCTTCCTTATTCCCTAGAGCACGCATCCTGCGCTGCACGGCCGGGAGCGGGTCTACCGGCTGGAGACGACTCGCTGGCCGGCCCGCCGGCCGGGACTTAGCGCAGCCTCGTGCTAGCCGGCCAGGATTCAGCTCCAGATGGTGACGTAGACCGGCGGGCGAAACCGGGACGGCGGCACCCCGGCGGCAGGCGACCGCATCAGCCGCATCGCCTCCGGCGTGCTGAGGAACCTGCGCAGCGAGCTGGCTGCGGTGCTGCGCCGCTGACGGTCCAGCATCGTGGCATGCCAGCAGCCATCCACCGGCGAGCCCGGCACGTCGACGAGCGAGAGTTCTCCGCGCCGCAGCTGCTGGGCGACGAGGTGCTCGACGGCTACCGAGACGCCGGCGCCATCGGCCGCGGCGGCCCACGCGGCCGTGTGACTCGGGCAGACGCCGATCTTGTCCTCGGGAATCCGGAGCGCGGTGAGGAACTTGGCGACGTCGCTTTCCGGGTCCGTCGCCGACGGGCCGACCAGCCACCGCCACTGGCGGGGTGCGCCGGACAGCCTGGACTGCCCGGCCGCGACGACCACCAGCCGGTACTTGAAGATCGGCTCACTCACGACCGGGAGCGCGGGGTCGGTCGCCATGTTCGGCCCGATCGCGATATCGGCCAGCCGGTTGGCGACGAGCACCGCCATCTCCTTGGTCACGGCCACCCCGGAGGAAACCTCGACCGCGCCGGCGAAGCGCTTGGTGAAGGCCTCGATCAGCGGCGCGGTCACGAACTCCGAGACCGTCGCCGTGGCCACCACCCTGAGCTGGTCGGGCGCTCCTTGCGCGGCCCGGACCGCCGCGTGCGCCTCGGCACCGAGCACGACGATCTGGGACGCGGTCGCCAGCAGCCGCGAGCCGCCCGCGGTCAGCGTCATGCCGGCCGGCCCCCGGCTGAGCAACTGATCACCCAGGTGGACCCGGAGCGCGGCCAGCGCCTGGGACACCGCGGGCTCACTGACCCCGAGTGCGTTCGCCGCCGCGGTCACCGAGCCGAGCCTGGCGACCAAGACGAACGCATTGAGCTGGGTAAGTGTCATGACCTCCCGATTATCACTCAGATCACCCCGCTGTGCGGCCGGTCATCCCGTTCGCCAGCTACCAAGCCCGCCAGCCAGGGAGGCAACCACCCGCGCGCACCGAAGCGGCCTGATGGCATCCTGAAGGACACCGACTGGCCAGGAAGCCTGTCGGGCATCGCGACTCCTGGTTCGCGGTGCGGGTCGGAAGGCGAGGTGACCGCGAATGCAGGTGCCGGCGTATGTCGAGTACGAGAGAGCGACCAGCGTCGACCATGCGCTGACGCTGCTGGCCAGGTTCGGCCCGGAGGCCAGGATCCTGGCCGGGGGACACAGCCTGATCCCGATGATGAAGCTGCGGCTCGCCCAGCCGGAGACGCTGGTCGACATCAACGACCTGGACGACCTGTCCTACCTCACCGTCACCGACGGCGAACTCCGGATCGGGGCGATGACCAGGCACGCGCAGTTGCTGGACTCGGCGCTCGCTGGCGAGCACTTCGCCATCTTGCACGACGCGGAACGCGTGATCGCCGATCCGGTCGTGCGGCTGTGGGGCACGGTCGGCGGTTCGCTGTGCCAGGCCGATCCGTCCGAGGACCTGTCCGCGGCCTTCGCCGCGCTCAAGGCCGTCATGGTGATCCAGAACCTGGAAGGCAGCAGGACAGTGCCGGCCCGGGACTTCCATACCGGACCGTACGAGACCGTGGTGGCACCCGGCGAACTGCTCACGCAGATCAGGATCCCGATCGTCCCCGGCGGCGGCAGCGCGTACGAGAAGGTCGGCCGACGTGCCGGTGACTGGCCGATCGGAGCGGCCGGCGCCGCCATCTGGCTGGACGGCGACACTGTCGCCAGGGCCGGGGTCGGCCTGACGGCCGTCGGTGCCGAGCACTTCTGCTCGGCGCCGGCCGAGGACTTCCTGTGCGGTGCCCCGGCTACGCCGCAGACCTTCGCGCGGGCCGGGCAGATCGCCGCCGAGCACTGCCGCCCGGTCTCCGACCAGCGCGGACCGGCCGACTACAAACGGCACCTGGCCGGCGAACTTACCACCAGGGCACTGCTCCGCGCCCTGGCGCGCGTCCGTGCGCACGCCCCGGCCGCGGCGGACTGACGTGCGGATCACCGTCAATGTCAACGGGACCGAGTACTCCCGGGTGATCGAGCCGAGGCTGCTCCTGATCCACTTCATCCGCGACGATCTCGGCCTGACCGGCTCGCACTGGGGGTGCGATACGTCCAACTGCGGCGCCTGCATCGTCTGGCTCGACGAACAGCCGGTCAAGTCCTGCACCGTGCTCGCCCCCATGGCCGACGGCCGGCGGATTATGACCGTCGAGGGCCTGGCGCGCGGCGGCAGGCTCGATCCGGTGCAGCAGGGATTCGCGCGATGCCACGGGTTGCAATGCGGTTTCTGCACGCCCGGCATGATGCTGACCGCCAGGTGGCTGCTCGATCACAATCCCGATCCGACCGAAGCCCAGATCCGCGAAGCGATCTCCGGCCAGCTCTGCCGGTGCACCGGATACGAGAACATCGTCCGTTCGGTCCGCTGGGCAGCGGATCACGAGGCCGCTGTCAGCGCCGACACTGCCGGGCAGGCCGGCGGGACGCGGGCGAGGCCGCGATGAGCCGGCCGGCGGCAAGCGAGCCCTACGGATCGGTCCCGCGCAAGGAGGACCCGCGCTTCGTCCGCGGGAAGGGCACTTTCGTCGACGACGTCACCTTGCCGGGGATGCTGCACGGGGCGATGCTGCGCAGTCCGGTCGCCCACGCCAGGATCGTCTCGATCGACATCGCGGCGGCGCAGGCTCATCCCAGCGTGGAAGCGGTCATCACCGGCGAGATGCTGGCCGGGCGCGGCCTGGCCTGGATGCCGACCCTGTCCGGCGACGTCCAGGCGGTGCTGGCCACCGACAAGGTCAGGTTCCAGGGGCAGGAAGTCGCCTTTGTCGTGGCCAGGGACAGGTACTCGGCCAGGGACGCGCTCGAATTGATCAGCGTGGAGTACGAGCCGCTTCCTGCGGTCGTCGACGCAAGCCGCGCGCTCGACGCCGGCGCGGCACTGATCAGGGACGATCTGCCTGGCCGTGCGGACAACCGGATCTTCGACTGGGAGGCCGGGGACAGGGAAGCGACCGACGACGTCTTCGCCGCGGCGCAGGTGGTCGTGGGCTGCGACATGCTCTACCCGCGGTCGCATCCGGCGCCGCTGGAGACCTGCGGCGCGGTAGCCGAGGTGGACCAGTTGACTGGCCGGCTGACGATCTGGTGCACCACGCAGGCGCCGCACGCGCACCGCACGCTGTACGCGCTGGTCACCGGTCTGCCCGAGCATAAGATCCGGGTCATCTCGCCCGACGTCGGCGGTGGTTTCGGCAATAAGGTGCCGATCTACCCGGGCTACCTGTGCGCCATCGTCGGGTCGATCATCACCGGCAAGCCGGTGAAGTGGATGGAGGACAGGTCGGAGAACCTGATGTCCACCTCGTTCGCCCGTGACTACCACATGCACGGCGAGATCGCCGCTACCAGGGACGGCAAGATCCTCGGCCTGCGGGCGAAGGTGCTGGCCGACCACGGGGCATTCAACGGGGCAGCGCAGCCGACCAAGTTCCCGGCCGGGTTCTTCCACATCTTCACCGGCTCCTACGACCTGCGTGCCGCCCATTGCGAGGTCACCGGCGTCTACACCAACAAGGCGCCGGGCGGAGTGGCCTACTCCTGCTCGTTCCGCATCACCGAGGCGGTCTACCTGGTCGAGCGGATGGTGGACCTCCTCGCCCGCGAACTCGGCGCTGACCCGGCCGAGTTGCGGATGCAGAACCTGCTGCGGCCCGAGCAGTTCCCCTACACCTGCCCGACCGGCTGGGTGTACGACTCGGGCGACTACCCGCGCGCGCTGCGGACCGCGCTGGACATCGCCGGCTACGCCGAGCTGCGGCGTGAGCAGGCGGCGAAACGCGACCGCGGCGAGTACATGGGCATCGGGATCAGCTTCTTCACCGAAGGAGTCGGCGCCGGGCCGCGCAAGCACATGGACATCCTGGGCCTGGGCATGGCCGACGGCGCGGACCTGCGGGTGCACCCGACCGGCAAGGCGGTGCTCAGCGTGTCCTGCCAGACCCAGGGCCAGGGCCATGAGACGACGTTCGCGCAGATCGTCGCGGCCGAACTCGGGCTGTCACCGGACGACGTGGAGGTTGTGCACGGCGATACCGACCGGACACCGTTCGGACTGGGTACCTATGGCTCACGATCCACCGCCGTCTCCGGCGCGGCCGCGGCTGTCGTCGCGCGCAAGGTCAGGGACCGGGCCAGGCTAGTCGCCGCCGCGATGATGGAGGTCTCGCCGGACGACCTGGAGTGGGCCGGCGGTACCTGGCGGGTCAAGGGCGACCCCGAGCACGCGCGGGGTATCGGCGAGATCGCCATGGCCGCGCACTCCGGGCTCGACCTCCCCGAGGGGGTCGAAGGCCACCTCGATGCCGCCACGGTCTACAACCCGCCGAACCTGACGTTCCCGTTCGGTGCTTACATCTGTGTCACCGACGTCGATCCGGGCACTGGCGTTGTCAGCGTCCGCCGGTTTGTCGCCGTCGACGACTGCGGCGTCCGGATCAACCCCATGATCGTCGAAGGGCAGATCCACGGCGGGCTCGCCGACGGGGTCGGAATGGCCCTGATGCAGGCGATTACGTTCGACTCAGACGGCAACTGCCTGGCCGGTTCGTTCATGGACTACCTGCTGCCGACTGCCGTCGAATGCCCGTCGTGGGAACTCGGCACGACAGTCACGCCGTCGCCCCATCATCCGATCGGAGCCAAGGGAGTCGGCGAGTCCGCTACGGTCGGCTCGCCGGCCGCCGTCGTCAACTCGGTACTCGACGCCCTGGCGCCGTTCGGGGTCAGGCACGCCGATATGCCGCTGACTCCGGCCAGCGTCTGGCGCGCGATCCAGGGCCGCCCGCTCCGCGCCGACTGGCCGGCCGACTGACGGAACGGCGACGGAGCGTCGATCCCGGTGCACACGCAGCACTCGACTTGCCGCATTATGGACAGATGTCTTCGTTCCGCAGCCAAGGAGGCCAGCGCACGGATGAGTGACCTTTCCGAGCAGCTTCCCGACGTCGCCGCGTTGCTGACCGCGCTGGACGACGCGAGCTATCTGGCCGACGAACCGCTCGGCACCGCCCTGTTCCTCGCCGCCAGGATGGGCCAGCCGATCCTGCTCGAAGGCGAGCCCGGGGTTGGCAAGACCGAGGCGGCGAAGGCACTGGCTAGCGTGCTCGACACGCCGCTGATCAGGTTGCAGTGCTACGAGGGGCTGACCTCTGCCGAAGCACTGTACGAATGGAACTATCCGCGGCAGCTCCTGGCGATCCGGCTTGCCGAGGTGCGGGGCGAGACACCGCGCGAAGCCGACCTGTTCAGCGACGAGTACTTGCTGGAGCGCCCGCTGCTCGCCGCGCTCGACCATCCCGGCCCGCGCCCGGCCGTCCTGCTGATCGACGAGGTCGACCGCGGCGACGACGAGTTCGAGGCGTTCTTGTTCGAGCTGCTGGCGGAATCGGCGGTGACGATCCCGGAGCTGGGCACCAGGCGGGCCGCATACCCGCCCATCGTCGTGCTCACTTCGAACCGCACCAGGGACCTGCACGACGCGCTCAAGCGCCGGTGCCTGTACCACTGGATCGACTTCCCCGACGTCGCACGGGTAGCCGCGATCATCAGGCGCCGGGTGCCCGGAGCGTCCGATTCGCTCACCGAGCAGGTGGCGGCCGGTGTTGCCAGGCTGCGCCGGTTCGAGCTGACCAAGCCGCCCGGCGTCGCCGAGGCGATCAGCTGGGCGACCGCGCTGCACGTGCTCGGGGCGAAGGAACTCGACGCGGCCAGCGCCGAGCGGACCGCGGGAGCCGTGCTCAAGTACGCCGACGACATCGCGGCCGTCCGGCGGACCGGTTTCGCGGTGCTGGCCCGAGGCGATGGCTAGCGACCTGGCCGAGGTCAGCGCCCGGTTCGGAGCGGCGCTGCGGGACGCCGGGCTGCCGGTGGGACCTGGCCGGTGCGAGCGGTTCGCCGCCGCGGTGACCGTCGCCCGGCCGGCGACGCCCCGCGCGCTGTACCTGTGCGCGCTGGCGACGCTGGTGTCGAGCAAGGACCACGCGGTAATCCTGCGCTCGGTCTTCGATCGGGTCTTCGGCGAACTGGCCGGCCTGCCAGAACCGGCGGCCGATCCGAGCAGCCAGGGACTGCCCGGTGAGACACCGATGTCACCGGAGAACTTGCTGACGGCGGCAGCCAAGTCGGCCCAGCTGCATGTCGGCGCGGCGCACGACTCGCAAGCCGTGCAGAGCCCGGCCGACCAGGAGACCGAGCCGGATCGGGACGTCGAGGACCGGTACCTGGGGACCGCGGTCGAGCGGCTGGCCAGCAAGGACTTCGCTGAGCTCTCCGACGCGGAACTGGTCTCGGTCGCCGTGGCGATGCGCCGGCTGACGCTCGCTGTCCCTGATCGCGTCTCCCGCCGGCAGCGGCGGCGGGCGAACGGGCGGCACACCGACCTGCGGGCTACCTTGCGTCAGGCCAGGCGAACAGGCGGCCACGCGTTCCGGCTGATCGGCCGGACTCCGGCCAGACGGCCACGTCGCCTGGTCGTGCTGTGCGACATCTCCGGCTCCATGGAGCCCTACGCGCGGGCCATGATCCAGCTTCTGTACTGCGCCGCGGGCGGCGCTGACGCCGAGGTCTTCACCTTCGCCACCCGGCTGACCCGGCTGACCCAGGTCCTTGGCCGGACCCTGCCAGGGCCCGCGCTGCGGCGGGCTGGCGAGGCGGCGCCCGACTGGCTCGGCGGTACCAAGATCGGCGCTGCGGTCAAGGAGTTCAACGACCAGTTCGGCCGGCGCGGCATGGCACGCGGCGCTGTGGTAGTGATCATTTCGGACGGCTGGGAGACCGGTGACCCCGACCTGCTCCGCCGTCAGATGGAACGGTTGTCGCTGGTCGCGTTCCGCATTGTGTGGGTCAACCCGCGTACCAAACACTCGTCGTACCAGCCACTAGCCGGCGGCATGGCCGCCGCCTGGCCGCACTGCGACGCGGTCGTCAGCGCCCACACGGTTCAGGCACTGGACCAGCTCACCGCCGCCCTGGCCGATCCGGTACGGCGGCGGACCGAGGTTCGGGCCGGCCTCGCGCCGGCCTCCGGCGCTGGCGCGACGTGAAGCCGGCCCTGCTGGCGGCGCCGCGAACCCTAGCCGGATCGCAGCGGTAGCTGGGCGATGGTATGCCACGAGCCGGGCTCGGCGGAGCCTTGCATGAGCAGCGCCTCGGTGACCTGCGTCGTGACCGGCAATAGCGGCTCGATGGCCCGGGCTGCCGCATGCAGCGTCCCCGCCTCCTGATCGTGACCGATGGTGAGATGAGGCACCACGTCTTCGTGCGCCCCGCCGTAGGGCGGGCAATCAGGGAACCGTTCCCACACCGCGCGGATGAGGCCGACGAAGGCTGCGACCGGTTCCGGAGCCAGCCACAGGACCCTGTCGCCGAACCAGCGCGTGCGCGTGAATGTCACGTCGAAGACCGCTACCGACTCGATGACAGCGGCCAGTGCGCTGATCAGGTTCGTGTCGACGCGGTCCGGCGGCACGAACGGCGAGATCACGGTGACATGGGCGGGTACGCCCAGGCGTGCCGCTGAGTCACATTCGGATCGGAACCGGCCAACCACCCTCTCCGCTTCCGGCACAGGCACGATGACGGCGCTTTCGGAAACAGGCATCAGCCCAGTATCAGCAAGCGGGCCCGCTAACTCCACTGATTATCCGCCTGCTGCCGATACCGCGTGCTGGCGCGCTCACCCTTCCAGGCAGAATTCGTTGCCTTCTGGATCGGCGAGCACGACCCAGGGAACTTCTGCCGGTTGTCCGTCAAGCACCGAAGCGCCCAGCCCGACGAGCCGGGCCAACTCGGCGGCCTGGTCGTCTCCTGGCGGAATCAGGTCCAGGTGGATCCTGTTCTTTACGGCCTTATGTTCAGGCACCTGTACGAAATACAACCGGGGGCCGCCAGGTGACGGCGGCCCGACCGCGTACTCCTCGTGTCCAGGTGTGGAGTCCTGTTCCTGAACCTCCCAGCCGGTCACCTCGCCCCAGAATCTGGCGAGTACTGCCGGTCGGGCGCTATCAAAGGTGACGTTGAGAATCGTGGCGTGCATGGCTATGCTCCGCTTTCTCTCGCGGGGCGCCCGTCGCCGCTGAGTCAGGACGAGGCGGGGGGCGCGGGAAGCGTACCGGACATCGACCGCACCTCTCTCCGCATCGCTGGCGAGTTGACTCAGACACCATTTTGACAGATCGAGTGGCCCGGCGTCCCAGGAGCCAGGCCACCAACTCGCTCCTGCCGTCCGAGTCAGGCCGTCTGGCCGTCGGCTCCGTCATCGTTCGGACTCGCTCCGTTCGAAGTGCCGATCGGCGCGACAGCGATCGGGCCGGCCGAGTCGCCGCCCAGGCCCTTCTTCACCGAGTCCAGGATCGTGAGTCCCTGAGCGACCAGGCCGGCCGCGATCTCGCTCAGGCCGTCAGCGCCGTTGAGGACGCTGAGGTTGGAGCCAGCCAGGCCGGCGGCGGCCTCCTTGACGATCTGCGGTAGCTGCTCGATCAGCATCCGGTCGAGCGCGACCCGGTTGTGTGACGCCGCGGCCTCGGCTTGCATGGTGACTCGCTGCGCGTCCGCCTTGGCCAGGATCTGGACCTTCTCCGCCTCCGCCTCGGCCGGCTTGATCACCTCGGCCACAAGCTGACGCTCACGCAGCTCGGACTGCCGCTTGGCGAGCTCGGCCTGCGCGGAAAGCACCTCCATCTGGGCCTGGGCTTGGGCGAGCGGCCCGGCCTGCGCCGCCTGCGCCTGGGCCTTGTCCACCTCGGCCTTGTACTGCGCCTGGACAACTGAGGTCTGCCTGGCGTACTCGGCCTGCGCCCGCTGCGACTGCTGCTGAGCCTCGGCCGAGGCCTGGTTGGCCTGCGCCTGGGCGATCTGTGCCTGGCGCTGGATCGCCGCGTTATGCGGTGCGGCCATCGCGTCGATGTAGCCGGTGTTCATGTCGTCGATGGACTGGATCTGCAGCGAGTCGACGGTCAGGCCGATCTTGGCCATCTCGCCCTTGGATCCGTCGAGCACCTCCGTGGCCAGCTTCTGCCGCTCGGTGACGATCTCCTCCACCGTCATCGAGCCGATGATCGAACGCAGGTGACCAGCGAAGATCCGGCCGGTCAGGGTGGACATCTGGTCCTGATCGGACAGGAACCGCTGTCCGGCGTTGACGATGCTCTCCTCGTCGTTGCCCACCTTGAAGGCGATGACGGCACGGACGTTCAGCGAGATGCCCTGCTTGGTGACACAGGTTTCCGAGACCTCGGACTCGCACATGGACAGCGTGAGGAAGTTGGTCTTCCTGATGAACGGAAGAACGAAGGCGCCGTGGCCGGTCACGACCCGGAACGGCGCTCCGTTCTTCCCGTACTTGCCGCCGGAAATAAGCATGGCCTCGTCCGGCCGGGGCACTCGGTAGCCGAGCATCTGTCATCTCCACTTGTGGTTGTGGCTGGGGGTTGTGGCTGGCTAGCAGCGGGTGCCGCTGGTCAGGGAGTACCGGCAAGGGGGTCAAGCGGATCGGTCCAGGGGCTGACATCCACGGTGCGCGTACCTCGTTCCTCGATCACCAGGACAGTCGTTCCCTTGGCCAGCGGCTCGGGCGACCAGGCGATAAAGGTTTCCGTACCGCCGCGGATCTTCACCAGGACTTCACCCGGTCCGGCGGCTCCGCGGGTCGGAACGGTAATGACGCCCGTACAGCCGATGGCTGAGACGTTCGCAACCATGCCGTGCCGCTCCTCATGCCGCACCGGACCCTGGTCTCTAAGCGTATCCCTCCGATGACAAACAGGAGATACTGACAACATCGCTACGCTGGAATACCCTGCCGGCATCATGCGTTGCAGTGAGCGTCGGTGTGTTGTGTCCCCCGGGCCTAAACCACCGCCTGCGCGGACTACCGTTCGGCTGGAGCCGCGTTGAGCCTTTCGCCGTGAGGCGACCACACACCGGCCTGGCTCCGCCCTCGCGAGCATGTGCTCCCGGGGGCGCTGCCATGTCCGGGCGCGGTACGCCACGGGTTATGGGTCAACACGGGATTTCTTAGCTAACGTTCCGCCTGTCAGGCACATACCTTCAGCGACCTCGCCCCAGGATCACGAAACGGGCATCGTGCGGGCAGGTCGTACCAGGAATGATCCGGCTCTACCGCGTCCGCGTCCGGCCGATCAGGATCTCGCGACGGATCACCGCCAGTTTCGTGGGCCTCGGTGGCATGCCGTCCTGACCTGGCCGGTCTAGCGCACAGCGCGCTACCTCCGCAAGGCACGGCGGCTGCGGGCCAAGCCCGCGATGCGCCTCTCGCGCGGCGAGCGGGGCGGGGCGGGCGTGGCGTGCTGCCGGCGGCCGCTGGGTAGACCTGCCAAGTGACCGGGGAACCGATAGGGCAGTCGGCGCAGCGACGCGCTTCCCCGGCTGAAGGCGCCGGTCCAGTTCAAGGCCCCGGCCCGGCTGAGGGTAGCGGCCCGGCTGAGGGTAGCGGCCCGGCTGAAGGTGGCGGCCCGGCTGAAGGTGGCGGCCCGGCTGAGGACAATCAGCTCAAGCGGCAGATCCCGCGACGATTCGAGCGCGTTCTCACGCTTTCGCGGCTTCTCGTCCTCATCCCAGTGGTCTTCCTGCTGCTTGACTCGGCCGGATCTTTCATTTATGGCGCCGACATCTTGCTGCGGAGCCTGACTGGCCTGATCGGCGAACCTGCTCAAGTCGGCGGCCGGCTCGGCATCTTCCTGATCGTGATGGACACGTTCCTAGTCGGCGCCACCCTGATGATCGCCGCCTTCGGCTTCTACGAGCTCTTCGTCATCAGGAGCGAACGCAGCGGCCAGCGGTTCTGGCTGCCGAGTTGGCTGAAGATGCGCGACCTGGAAGACCTCAAGGCCAGGATCGTCTCGATGCTCATCTTGGTGGCGGCCATCACCTTCGTCGACGTCACGGTCGAGTCCCATGACGAACAGGGCATCTTCTACATGGGCCTGGGCATCTCGATCATCATCGTCGCGCTGACCGCGTTCCTGCGGTTCGGCCGGCAGCTTCGCCTGTCAGCGCCCCCTGGTGAAACCCTCGCCGCATCCTCGGCCAGCCCGGCCACACCCCCTTCCGGACAGCAGGCCGGGCCACCGGGCCGACCAGCCGACCAGGCGGCCAGGCAGCCGGCTCCGCCCCAGGCCGAGCAGCGCACCCCACCACCGGCAGGCCAGTCCACCGAGTCCCGGGCCGAGCAGCCAGGCACACTACCGACTGGCTCGCGTTTGTCAGGCAGGACCACCGGGCGGGCTGCCTGGCCAACGGGCACGGCCCCCGAACGGGCGAAGATCCTCGCGCTGCTCGGCAGTTCCAAGCGGGACGGCAGTTGGAACGCCGCACTCGTCACCGATGTGATCGCGACCGCTGGCTGGGCGCGCCTGGACTTGCGCCACGCGGTGCTACCTGGCAGGCGGATCAGGATTCGGCTGATCGCTCTCCTGGGCGCGGTGTGGATTACGGTGCCGCCCGAGATGGAGGTCGCCGATTCCGGCCTGACGCTGCTCGGCAACAGGTCAGTGTGCGGCGGCAGCGCCCAGCCGACTGAGGGAGGCGCGCCGGTCCTCGTCATCTCCGGCCTCTGCGTAGTCGGTAGCCTGCACGTCCGACGTAAGCCACGTAAGCCGTAAACCTAGGTAGTCCCAGGGCGCGCCGTCGTCACTTCAGCAGGTCCGGTGCGGGCAGCGCGGCACGGGCAGCGCGGCACGGGCAGCGGCTGGCCGCGAGATGAAAGTGGACACTCATACTGATGTGCGGAATCTGTGTCTGGTCAGCGGACCACAGCCAGTCGATGAACGATCTCGTCGGCGATCAGCTGGGGCTGGTCGGCGGCGGACACCACCATAACGGCCGATTCGGCAGGCTGCACCGGCGGATCCAGGACAGCGAACTGGCTGTCAAGCAGGCCCGGATCGAAGAAGTGACCGTGCCTGCCGGCCAGCCGCTCAGCCGCGAGTTCGGCGTCAACCCGCAAGAACACCAGCCGGGCCGACGGCCGACCAGACAGCAGCCGATCACGGTAGCTTCGCCTGAGCGCGGAGCACGCCAGCACGACGGACTCGCCCGCAGCGAGCCGCTCGTCCATCCAGGCAGTGATCGCCGCCAGCCACGGCAGCCGGTCCCGGTCGGTCAGCGGGATCCCGGCCGCCATCTTGGCGATGTTCGACGCCGGGTGCAGCGTGTCGCCGTCCACGAAGTCCCAGCCGAGCCGGGCAGCGAGCAGCGTTCCCACCGTCGTCTTGCCGCTCCCTGACACTCCGGCTATGACAATGACCACCTGACTCGTCCTCAACCATCCCGACTCGCCGCTGACTCCGCACACCCCGGGCGGAACCCGCGCGCCCCGGGTGAACGCGCGCGCCCCAGTGGCCCGCCCGGTCTGAATACCCCTAACGGCCGCAGTCGGAACGGCGGGTACTGGTCCGTGATCAGGACAAGCGCATAACCGACGACGCGGTTGTGCCAGCGGATCACGCCTTCCAGGTAGTTGAACATCCCGCGCGGGAACCGGCCGGTGAACAAGACGGCGAACCAGGCCAGGATCACTACCACAAACCCCCCGATGTCCAGGACGAACAGCGCGATGTAGTGCGGGATGGCCAGGAGCCACTTGACCAGCGGCAGCCATCTGTTCAGTTCCGCCGTCGCGTCCGGGTATCGGTAGTCCAGGTGCACGGACTGGTGCTCGTCGGTGGACGGATACTGGTCGTCCATCAGCGAGAAGTAGATCCCGACCCGGTTCGCGAACCGCTGGAGCTCGAGGTTCCAGTCGAACCACCACCTGGGGTACTTGCGCTGGAAGAGGATCATCAGTAGCGGGCCGAAGAACAACAGCCCGCCCGCTCCGGCGATGTAGTACCTGCCATCCGAAATTTCCCAGGCCTGGCCGGAGACGGTGCCGAGCACAATGGCGATCGGGATCACTGTGAATATCCGGAAGAACGAGGTCAGTCGGTTGAGCAGCCGGTCGGGATAGTCGACCGAGAACTGCACCGGGTACGGCATCTGCCGCATCTGCTCCGTCATTGCGGGAATCCCCTCTGTTCCTTGCGTGCGTAGGCGGCAGCTACCGGGCCGCGCCGGTGAGCACCGGCTCGACAGAACCCGCTCCGTGATCTAGCTGATAGTCGAGATTGATCGCCGCACCGATCAGGGCCAGGTGGCTGAATGCCTGGGGGAAGTTACCTAGCTGCTCTCCGGTCTGACCGATCTCTTCGGCATACAGGCCGAGATGATTGGCGTAAGTGTGCATCTTCTCGAACGTCAGGCGCGCTTCCTCCAGCCGCCCGGCCCTGGCCAGCGCGTCGACGTACCAGAACGTGCACAGCGAGAAGGTGCCCTCGTTACCGCGCAAGCCGTCCGGGGTCATGGCCGGGTTGTACCGGTAGACCAGGCTGTCGGAGACCAGCTTGTGGTTCATCGCGTCCAGAGTGGACAGCCACATCGGGTCACGCGGGGTGATAAAGCCCTGCAACGGCATGAGCAGCAGTGACGAGTCGAGCACGTCGGTACCGTAGTGCTGGGTGAACGCCTTGATCTTCGGGTTCCAGCCGCGGTCCATGATCTGGTTGTAGATCCGGTCGCGCTCGAGCACCCACCGGTCCAGGTTGGCCGGGCGAGCGTGCTGCCCGGCGATCCTGATCGCCCGGTCCAGGGCGATCCAGCACTGGAACCTGCCGTAGGTGAAGTCCTTGCGGCCGCCTCTGGTCTCCCAGATTCCCTCGTCCGGCTGGTCCCAGTACTCGGCGACCCAGTCGATCATGTCCGCCACCGCCATCCAGCCTTGATGCGAGATGGGGTAACCGTGCTGGTCGGCGAGGAAGACAGCGTCCAGAGCCTCGCCGTAGATGTCGAGCTGAAGCTGGTCGGCGGCGCCGTTGCCGATCCTGACCGGCCGCGAGCCGCGCCAGCCCTCGAGATGCCTGAGTACTTCCTCGTCCAGGTCGGATGACCCGTCCACCCGGTACATGATCTTCAGCGGACCTGACTGCTGGCCCGCCTGCTCGGTCACCCGTTCCCTGAGCCAGTTGCCGAACGCCGCCGCTTCCTCGGTATATCCCAGGCCGAGCAGCGCGTAGATGGAAAAGGAGCCGTCACGCACCCAGGTGTAGCGGTAGTCCCAATTTCGCTCCCCGCCCACTTCCTCGGGCAGCCCTGCCGTCGCGGCGGCGACCGGGGCTCCGGTGGGAGCGTAGGTGAGCAGTTTGAGCGTTATCGCCGAGCGCGCCACTACCTCACGCCACCGGCCGGCGTAGGTGCCGCGGTGCAGCCAGTCTCGCCAGAACCTGGAGGTGTCCGCCAGCAGCCGGTGCAGTTGTGCCGGCTGCATCCGCCTCGGTGCGCCGCCCATCGATTCGAGTACCACTCCAGCGGTCTCGCCCTCGCGCAGTTCCCAGGACGCGCGCAGGCCGCTGCCTGCCCTGGTCAGCCCTGCGCCGTCGGTGCGGTCCGCGCGGCCGCCGGTCGGACGGCCGCCGGCCATGTGCACGGTCAGGTGGATTCCGTCCGAGCGCAGTACGGCGCCGCCGCCGGACAGTTCGCTCTGGTGCTTCGCCCGGGCGTAGTCGAACCTCGGCCGCAGGTCCATCGCGAACCGCATGGTTCCCCGCGCCACCCGCAGCATCCGCACGAGCCGGTGCCTGGCGGACGCCCGTCCGGTCAGCACTGGCATGAAGTCGAGCAACTCGCCGACTCCGTCCGGGGTCATGAACCTGGTCACCAGGACGGCGGTGTCCGGCAGGTAGAGCTGTTTGGTCACGTAGTCGGTCTTGTCAGGAGCGATCCGGAAGTGACCGCCCTTGTCCGCGTCGAGCAGCGACGCGAAGATGCTCGGCGAGTCAAAGCGCGGGCAGCAGAACCAGTCGATGGTCCCGGTGTCGGTGACCAGTGCGGTGGTCTGCAGGTCACCGATGAGGCCGTGGTCGGCGATGTTCGGATAGCGATGCACAGAAAAGTCCCCCGTTAGCGCAGTCGCTCGATCAGATGGTCGGCCACGCGGATCGCGTTGGCCATCACGGTAAGCGCCGGGTTGACGGCTCCGATGCTCGGGAAGATGCTGGCGTCGGCGAAATAGAGGTTGTCGAGTTCGTGTGCCTTGCAGTTGACGTCGGCAACCGACATCGCGGGATCGGCACCGAACCGGCAGGTACCCGCCTGATGCGCCACTCCGGCGATGGGGATGCTCAGGTTCAGGTAGAAGTTCTTGGCCAGGACATGGTGCGCGGCCAGTCCGACCTTGTTCAGGATCGTCCGCAGTTCGGCATAGAGCGCGGCACATTCGGTGCCGTTGGTGAACGTGTACGACAGCTTGATCCCGCCCTCTTCGGCCACCGTTACCCGGTTCTGCGACCTGGGCAGGTCCTCCGTCGTCAGCCAGAAATCCACGCAATGCCTGGCCACCTCTTCCAGGCTCCAGTGCGGGGCGAGCCTGGTCAGCCTGGGTTCCTCGCCCTTCATGGCCATGGCGTTGGACTTGCCGAGCAGCTGGATATTGCCGAGCGGTCCCCGGCCGGTGCTTTCGCTGGCCAGGTAGAAGTCATTCAGGCCCAGGGTCTTCTGGTAGACGGTCTCGTTCGGCTCCCTGGCCAGAGCCGCGATCGCCTTGCTGTTGTGGAACATGTAGTTGCGGCCTACCTGGTCGCTGCCGTTGGCCAGGCCCGCGGGATGACGGTCGGACGCGGACTGGAGCAGGATCCTGGCGGTATTCGCGGCACCAGCAGCGAGCACCACGATGTCGGCCGCGTAACTCTCCTGTTCGCCGCCCCTGCTGACGGTTACCTCGGTGACCTGGCGGCCAGCGTGGTCGGTGCGCAGGCCGGTCACCTGCGTGTCGACCAGCAGGGTGACGTTGGGCAGGCCGAGCAGTGGCCGGACGGCGATCACCTCGGCGTCGGCTTTGGCGTGTACCAGGCACGGGTACCCGTCGCACCAGGCACACCTGATGCAGGTGCTGGCTGGCCGGTGATCCTCGTCGAGCATGATCCCGCACGGGGCATGGAAGGGGTGGTACCCGGCCGCGGCCAGGTCGTCGGAGAGCTGCTCGATCCGCGGTTCGTGCGAGACAGGCGGCCACGGATACTGCTTCGAGACCGGCCCCTCGGTCGGGTCCTCGCCGTGGTTCCCGTGTACCTGGTAGAGCCACTCGGCTCTGGTGTAATACGGCTCGAAGTCGGCATAGCCCAGCGGCCACGCCGGAGACAGCCCGTCGGAGTACCTGATCTCGCCGAAGTCGGCTGGCCGCAGCCGGTACAGGGCCGCACCGTACATTTTGGTCGCGCCGCCGACGAAGTAATGCACCTGCGGCTGGAACGGCCTGCCGTGCTCGTCGTACCAGGTGTCCGGCGAAATGTACCTGCCGTCGACGAACACCGCGCCCGGCTCCCAGTTGGCCATTTCGCGCGGCAGGAAGTTGCCTCTTTCGAGTATCAGAATCTTCTTGCCGACCTGCGCCAGCGTGTGCGCGAGCGTCCCGCCGCCGGCTCCGCTGCCGATCACGATGACGTCGTACCGGTCGGTCATGAGGGCACCATGCCCCCTATCGGTGATCACTACATCACCCAGCACGGGTGGTGCGCGGCCGTCCCAGGTAAGGAACGTTTCTCCTGAGGTCGCGGAACTTCTCCTTGGGGTTCGCTGAGTCACAGTCGGGGGCGAGGGTGACACTTGATCTGGCGCGCTGGCAGTTCGCGCTGACCTCGATCAACCATTTCTTCTTTGTCCCGATCACGATCGGCCTCGCCGTGCTGACCGCGCTGCTGCAGACCGCGTGGTATCGCCGGTCTGAACCCGAGTACCTGCGGCTCACCCGCTTCTTCGGCACGCTGCTCGTGATCAACGTCGCGGTCGGCGTGGTGACCGGACTGGTGCAGGAATTCGAGTTCGGGATGAACTGGTCGGCCTACTCCCGGCTTGTCGGTGACATCTTCGGCGCCCCGCTGGCGATGGAGGGCCTGATCGCCTTCTTCCTGGAATCGACCTTTCTCGGCCTGTGGATCTTCGGCTGGGACCGGCTCTCCCGGCGGGTACACCTGCTCGCTATCTGGCTGGTCGCGGCCGGGACGATGCTCTCTGCCGCGTTCATCATGGCGGCGAACTCCTGGATGCAGCACCCGGTGGGATACCGGATCGACAAGGCGACCGGCCGGCCGCGGCTGACCGACATCTGGGCGGTGCTGACCAACCCGGTGTTCCTCTGGAGCTACCTGCACATCCTGGTCGCCGCGCTGGTGACCGCCGCGGCCGTCATGCTCGCCGTCTCCGCCTGGCAGATCCGCCGGGGAACGCACCCGGACATCTTCATGCGGTCGCTGCGGCTTTCGCTGGTCGTGCTGACCCCGGCGATCGTCCTCGCCCTGTTCGTCGGCAGCGAGCTCGGCGTGATCGAGGCCAGGTACCAGCCGATGAAGATCGCGGCCGCGGAGGCGCAGTGGAACACTTGCCAGCCCTGCTCGTTCTCGCTGTTCCAGATCGGCGGCGGCAACAACGACCACAGCCCGACACAGATCATCAAGATCCCGCACCTGCTCTCCTTGCTTGCCACCAACTCGTGGAACGGCAAGGTGATCGGCCTCGATCAGCTCCAGGCGCGGTACGCGGCAAGGTACGGGCCAGGAAACTACGTGCCCAACGTCTTCATCCAGTACTGGTCGATGCGGGTGATGGCCTACATCGCCGGCCTGGTCTTCCTGCTGACGCTGTGGGGACTGGTGCTGATGTGGCGGAAGAAGGTCGCGACTTCGCGACTCTTCCTGACCGCGGCCATCTGGGCCGTCGTGACGCCGTTCGTGATGAACACCGCGGGCTGGCTGCTGACCGAGAGCGGCCGCCAGCCGTGGATCGTCCAGGGCATCCAGCTGACCAGAAACGGAGTCTCGCCGTCGGTCAGCTTCACCGACGTAGTCATCAGCATGGTGGCATTCGGCCTGGTCTACACCGGGCTCGGGGTCGTCGACTGGGTCCTGATGGTGCGGTACGCGCGCAAGGAGATACCGCCAGCGCCCGCACCGGTGGACACCGATGCCCGAGTGCCATCGATGCTCTACTAAGGGGATGAGATGACGCTCGTCTCGTTCTGGTTCCTGCTGATCGCCGTCGTCTGGACCGGCTTCTTCGTGCTGGAGGGTTTCGACTTCGGCGTGGGGATGCTGCACGGCGTGGTCGGGCGGGACGAGCCCGGCAGGCGGGCGGCCATCAATACGATCGGCCCGCTGTGGGACGGCAACGAGGTGTGGCTGATCGTCGCGGGCGCCGCGATGTTCGCCGCGTTCCCCGGCTGGTACGCGACCATGTTCTCCGGCTTCTACATCGCGCTCGTGCTGCTGCTCGCCGCGCTGATCGTGCGCGGTATCTCGTTCGAGTACCGCGGCAAGCGCGACCAGCCGCGGTGGCTGCGGACGTGGAGCGGCCTGATGATCGGCGGCAGCCTGCTCGCGCCGCTGCTGATCGGGGTCGCGCTCGGCGACCTGCTGCACGGCCTTCCGATCAACGGCAGCCAGGAATACACCGGCTCGTTCTGGACGCTGCTCCAGCCGTACGGCATCTTCACCGGCATCACCCTGGTCGCCGTCTGCGTCACGCACGGCGCGACTTTCCTCGCGCTGAAGACCTCGGGTGCGGTGCGCGGCCGCGGCACGGCGCTCGCGCACCGGTCGGCTCCGGTCACCGCGGTAGTGGTGCTCGCGTTCGCGCTGTGGACCCACGCCATCGCGGGAAAGGGCCTGCTGATCAACCCGGTGGAGATCATCGCCGTACTCGCGGTGTTCGCCGCCGCCTGGCTCGCGCAGGAGGACAGGGACGGCTGGGCGTTCGCGGCCACGACGGTGGCTATGGCCACCACCGTACTGTCGATCTTCTCCGAGCTGTACCCGAAGGTCATGGTGTCGAGCACCCGGCCGGCGTTCAGCCTGACCATTCACAACACCGCGTCGGGCAGCTACACCCTCAAAGTGATGGCGATCGTGGTCGCCATCTTCCTGCCCGTCGTCCTGGTCTATACGGCCTGGACCTACTACGTGTTTAGACGGCGGCTGAGCGACAAGGACTTCCGGGTGCAGCACAGCGGATGAAGCGGACGAAGGAGCGACGATGACCACCGCCACGGCCAAGGCCGGCGCGCTCGTAATCTTCGGAGCCACCGGTGACCTGGCGAAACTGGAAACCTTCCCGGCACTGGTCGGCCTGGTGGAGCGCGGCGTGCTTGACGTGCCGGTGATCGGCATAGCCAAGAGCGGCTGGGGACTTGACCAGTTCCGCGGCTACGCGGTGGCGTCGCTGCGCGATAACGGGATCGATCCGGCCTCGCCGGCCGCGGTCAAGCTGCTCGGCCTGCTCCGCTATATCGACGGAGACCTCACGGCCGGCTCGACCTACGACCAGATGTCCCAGGCGATCGGCACCGGCGAGAAAGCGCTCTTCTATCTGGAGGTACCGCCAGCGTTGTTCGGCCGGATCGCGGACGGGATCGCCGCCGCCGGCCGGGCACCCGGCTCGCGGGTGATGGTGGAGAAGCCGTTCGGCCATGATCTGGCGAGCGCGCAGGCACTGAACGCCACGATGCACCGGCACTTCTCCGAGGACAACATCTACCGGGTAGACCACTGGCTCGGCCTTGACCCGGTGGAGAACATGCTGTTCGTCAGGTTCGCCAACTCGGTGATCGAGCCAGTACTCAATCGCAACTACGTCCGGAGCGTCCAGATCACGATGGCGGAAGCGTTCGACGTCGCGGACCGGGGTGCCTTCTACGACAAGACCGGCGCGATCCGTGACGTGCTCCAGAATCACCTGCTTCAGGTGCTGGCTTCGGTGCTGGCCGAGCCGCCGGATTCCACCGGCATCGACCCGTGGCGTACCCAGAAGTCCGCGGTCATCTCGGCGTTGTCCGCGACGTCGCCGCATACCACGGTGCGCGGTCAGTACGAGGGTTATCACGATGTGGCCGGCGTCGAACCGGACTCCACCGTCGAGACCTACGTCGCGGTCAGGCTCGGCCTGGATTCCTGGCGGTGGAACGGAGTGCCGATCCTGATCCGGGCCGGCAAGTGCCTGCCCGTCACCGCCACCGAGGTCACGATCAAGTTCCGCGATCCGCCGTGCGATGTGTTCGGCCTGGAACCCGGCGGCGACTCCGTCAACGCGCTGCGCTTCCGCGTCAACCCGGCGGCCAGCGTCGCCGTCACCCTGGCCGGAAAGAAGCCAGGATCGGGCTGGCGGCCGCAGCCGGAGACGCTGACCTTCGCCGAGCAGCCGGCTGCGGACATGCGGCCGTACGACCGGCTGATCGGCTCCGCGCTGGCCGGCCACCGCTGGCTGTTCGCACGGCAGGACACGGTAGAGGCAGCGTGGCGGGTAGTGGACCCGGTGCTCGGCGACGCGGTTCCGGTGCACTCCTATGCCCGGGACACCTGGGGCCCGGAGGCGGCCGACGCACTGCTCGCCAACGGGGACACCTGGTACGACCCGCACGGCTGAGGGATCGGGGGAAGCGTGACGAACGGCCGGGCGCGGCACCGGGCGGTGATCGGCGGCCGCGCCGCCGCGGGCCGGACGGTGACCTGGCGGCTGCTGCGTGCGGCGCAGGCGGCGCGGCGTTACCTGATCGGCACGGTCCTGCTCGGGCTGGCGGTGACCGGCCTGGTACTGGCCCAGGCGGGCCTGCTCGCCCGCGCCCTGGCCGGCGCGGCGGCCGGGACCGGCATCGCCTCGCTGGCGGGGACCTTCGGCGCGCTGCTCGCTGTCGTCCTGGCCAGGGCGGTCGCCATGCAAGGCGGCGAGGTCACGGCGCTGCGCGCCGCCGCGATCGTCAAGCACCAGCTCCGGTCCAGGCTGACCAGGCACGCGCTGCACCTCGGCCCGGCCTGGGCCGGCAGGCAGCGGGCCGGCGAACTGGCGACGCTGGCGACGAGCGGACTCGACTCGCTGGACCCGTACTTCGCCAGGTACCTGCCGCAGGCGATCCTCGCCGTAGCTGTCCCCGCCGCCGTGCTCGGCACCGTCGCCTGGGCGGACTGGATCTCCGGCCTGATCATCGCGGTCACGCTGCCGCTGATCCCGCTGTTCGGCGCGCTGGTGGGTCTGCATACCAAGGCTCGGACCAGCCAGAACTGGCAGTTGCTCGGCAGGCTGAGCGGGCACTTCCTGGACGTCGTCCAGGGCGTGACGACACTGAAGGTGTTCGGCCGTGCCAGGTCGCAGGAACGGGTCATCACGCAGGTGACCGAGCAGTACCGTGCCAGCGTCATGGCGACGCTGCGGATCGCCTTCCTGTCCGCGCTGGTGCTGGAACTGTCTGCGGCACTCGCGACCGCGCTCGTCGCGGTCGAGGTCGGCCTGCGACTGCTGTACGGGCAACTCGGCTATGCCACGGCTCTCCTGGTGCTGCTGCTTACGCCCGAGGCCTACCTGCCGCTGCGCAACGCCGCCGCGCAGTTCCACGCGAGCGCCGACGGAACCGCCGCCGCCGCGCGGGCCTTCGACATCCTGGACACCAGCGATTCCGTTCGCGAGCACGCGGCTGGCGTCTTGCCGCCCGCCGGGCCGACCGCCCCCGATCTGCGGGCACAGACCATTACCTGCGACGGAATCGCCATCGGCTACCCCGGTCGCGCCGGGCTGGTCCTGGCCCGAGTGAACCTGCGCATCGTTCCCGGCGAGCGGATCGTGCTCAACGGCCCGAACGGGGCAGGGAAGACGAGCGTGCTCAGCCTGCTGCTCAGGTTCGTCGAGCCGGTCAGCGGTCACCTCGCCGCCGACGGCGTGGACCTGCGGTCGGTGCCTGCCGACCTGTGGCGGAGTCAGATCGGGTGGCTGCCGCAGCACCCGTCGCTGTTTCCGTGGTCCGTGGCGCAGAACATCGCCATGGGCGCTCGGCGGGTGACGCGCCCGGCGGTGGAATGGGCCGCCGCGATGGCCGGAGCCGCCGAGTTCATCGCCGGGCTACCGCAGGAGTACGACACAGTGCTGGACGAGCGGGCTATGCGCTTGTCCGCCGGCCAGCGGCAGAAGATCGCGCTGGCACGGTTGTTCCTGCGGGACGCGCCGCTGATCCTCCTGGACGAGCCGACCGCGCACCTGGACCCGGCCAGCGCGGCCGAGGTCGACCTGGCGATCGACACCCTGATGACGGGGCGGACAGTCGTCCTGGTCACCCACCGGCCCGGCGCCGATCCCCGGGCTGACCGGCAGCTCGCCGTCGAGGACGGGACGATAACCGAGCGCTCGCCCGATGTCGCGCCGATCTGAACCGGGCTCGACATGACCGGGCTGCTGCGGCTGGCCTGGCCACTGCGCGGCCGGCTGCTCTGGGCCGCTGCCGCGGGGGCGGTGGCGACCGGATGCGGCGTGGCGCTGCTCGCGGTGTCCGGGTTCCTGCTGTCCCGCGCGTCCCAGCACCCGGACATCGCGACACTGTCGGTGGCGGTCGTCGCCGTCCGTGCGCTCAGCATCGGACGTGGCGTGTTCCGCTACGTCGAACGGCTTGCCGCGCACAACGTCGCCTTCCTGGTGCTCGCTCAGGTCCGGGTCGCGATCTGGCGACGCGTGGCGTCACTCGCCCCCGCCGGACTCAGCGAATTCAGTTCCGGTGATCTCCTGGCCAGGCTCGTCAGCGATGTCGACGCCACCCAGGATGTGTTCATCCGCGGACTTACCCCGCCGCTCGCCGCCGCGATGGTCGGATCGGGCGCGGTTCTGGCCTGCGGGGTCATCCTGCGACCGGCCGGCGCCGTGCTCGCTGCCGGGCTGCTGGCCGGCGGGATCGCGGTGCCGGCCGTCACGCTGGCAACCGCCAGGTCGGTGAGCCGGCGCACAGCCCCTGCTCGCGGGCGGTTCAGCGCGGCCGTCACCGACCTGCTGGCCGGATCGGCTGACCTGCACGCATTCGGCGCGACCGACTTCGCTCTCGAGCGGGCCGAGCGGGCCGACGCCGAGCTGACCAGGCTGAGCAGCCGGTCCGCTGCCGCGTCTGGCCTGAGCACCGGGCTGTCGACGCTGGTGGCTGGGCTGACGCTGTGGGCCGTGCTGCTCGCGGGGGTCGCCGCGGTGAGCGCCGGAACGCTCGGGCGGGTACCGCTGGCTGTGCTGACGCTGACCGCGCTGGCCGCGTTCGAGGCGGTGAACACGCTGCCAGCGGCTGCCGCTGCGCTGAGCCACTCGCGCGCGAGCGCGCACCGGATCGCGGACGTGCTGACAGCGCCTGACCCGATCGCCGAGCCGGCCAGGCCGCGCCTGTTGCCGTCCTGGTCAGACCGGGCCGACGGGTGCGAAGCCTCGTTCACCGTCCGGTTGCGCGACGCGCGGGTGCGGTACGCACCGGCCGGCCCGTTCGCGATCGACGGCGTCAGCCTGGACCTGCTGCCCGGCCGCCGGGTAGCCTTGGTCGGCCCGAACGGAGCGGGAAAGTCCACCGTGGCCGCCGTGCTGCTCCGGTTCCGCGACCTCGACGGCGGTTCGGCGACCCTGGACGGACACGCCCTGGCCAGTTACGGTGCCGACGACGTGCGCACCGTGATCGGCGGCTGCCCGCAGGACCCGCACATCTTCGACGCCAGCATCGCCGAGAACCTCCGGATCGCCCGGCCCGCGGCCGGCGAGGACGAGCTAGCCGCAGTCGCCGCCCAGGTGGGACTGCTGGACTGGGTCGACACGCTGCCTGCCGGGTTCGGCACTCAGGTGGGTCCGCGCGGCGCGGCCATCTCCGGTGGCCAGCGACAGCGGATCGCGCTGGCCAGAGCACTGCTCGCCCGGCCCGCCGTGCTGATCCTGGACGAGCCGACGACTCACCTGGATCCGCAGGCTCGCCAGGAGCTCATGGCCGACCTGCTGCTCGCGACGGCCGGTCACGCGACCCTGCTGATCACTCACTACCTCGACGACCTCGACCAGGTGGACGAGATCGTCGTCCTCGATCACGGCAAGGTGGCCGAACGCGGTTCGCACGGCGAACTGCTAGGTGGCGGCGGCCTGTATGCCCGCCTGTGGCAGGCCAGCCACGAAGCCGCGGCAGCGGGCCTGGCGTTCCCGGCCCCGTCCGGCGTTTGATCGGAGTCCGGGCACGTGATACTGGTGGGGAGTGCGCGGGCTGACCGAGATCGCTGCCGGAGTCTTCGTCCGGACGAGCGAACGCTACGTGACGAACAGCATCGTGATCGCCGCCGACCAAGGCCGGTGCCTGCTGGTCGACCCGGCGGTGACTGTCCAGGACCTGGACGAACTGGTCGCGGATCTGGCACGGCTGTCGCTGCGGCCGATCGCTGGTTTCTCGACCCACCCGCACTGGGACCACATCTTGTGGTCCGCGGCACTTGGCGGCGACGTACCCCGGTTCGCGTCGCGGCGTGCCGTCGAGATCGCCGAGCGGGAACACAGCGGCTTGATCGAGGGAGTGCGGGATTCGGCGCCCGGTCATGACCTGGAGTTGTTCGGCCGGCTGCGGCCGCTGGATCCGGCTGGCGACTCGGTTCCGTGGGACGGGCCGGAGGCGCGGGTGGTGACGCACGAAGGACATGCGCCTGGCCACAGCGCACTGTTCCTGCCGGACAGCGGGGTCCTGCTCGCTGGCGACATGTGCTCCGACATCGAGATTCCGCTGCTCGACCTTGACCAGCCCGATCCGGTCGGCGACTACCGCACCGGGCTGGACCGGCTGGCCGCCCTCCCGGTGCGCAGCGTGGTGCCGGGGCACGGCGCGGTAGGCGACGCCACTGAGTTCCGGCGCCGGATCGGGGCCGATGTCGCTTACCTGGACGACCTGCGGCAGGGGAACGAGCCCGCTGATCCTCGGCTGACAGCGGACTGGCTCGCCGCCGAGCACGCGAGGCAGATCCTGAAGCTGCGAAGCTGAGCTGGCGGGCGCGGCCCGCACGGCGGCACGTCGTGCTCGAAACACCCCCGGGCAGGGCAGCGACGTGAGCTGGGTCGTGCTGGCCGACCCGGACGGCAATGAATTCTGCGTGTTGCGACCGCTTACGGCTGCCGGGCCGGCCGGCATCTAGCCGTCTCTAGCCGTCTCTAGCTCCCAATCTTGGCACCGGCAGTGTGCCAAGGTGTGAAGGTGCGGTTGAGCAAGCTTGGCCAGTGCTGCCTGATGCTCGAGGAGGCCGGTTCCCGGCTGCTCATCGACCCGGGCCGCTTCGCCATCGGCCTGGACAGGCTCGACGGAGTCACTGGCGTTCTGATCACCCATGTCCACGGCGACCACCTTGATGTCGACCAGATCCGGGCACTGCGTGACCGCAACCCGGACTGCCGGATCGTGTGTGACGTCGCGAGCGCCGCAGTCCTGGCTGAAGCCGGAATCGACGCGGAGATTGTGCACGCCGGCCACGAACTGGACATCGGCACCCCCGTGCGGGTCTTCGGCTACGAGCACGCGGTCATCCATCCCGACCTGCCGACCGTGCCGAACGTCGGATACCTGCTGGCGGACCGGTTCTTCTACGCGGGAGATTCGTTCACCGTGCCCGACCGGCCAGTGGAGATACTGGCCGTTCCGGTAGGTGCGCCCTGGATGAAGGTCGCCGAGACCGTGGACTGGCTGCGGGCCATCCGGCCCAGGATCGCCGTGCCGGTACACGACTACGACTATGTCTTCGCCGAGATGACCTATCACGTATTCGAGCGGCTGAGCCCGGCGGGGACGACCATCATGGCGCTCGGCAGCGAAGTTCCGACTGAGTTCTTAGTTCCGGCTCATATGGTTGCGCACGCTCATCGCGCCGGACCCGTGACCGGCGACCGAGTATACGGCGCCAGTAACCTCGCCCCCCAGCAGAACGGAAACCATCGTGGACCTTACGAACAAGGCTGTCATCGTCACGGGGTCCTCCAGTGGCATAGGTGCGGCTATCGCCCGCCGCCTTTCCGGCCTCGGTGCCGGAATCGTCGTCAACTCGGTCAGGTCGGCCGAAGCGGGCCAGCGCATCGCCGACGAACTCGCGGACGCGGTCTACATCCAGGGCGACATCGGCGACCCCGCGACCGCCGAAGCGCTCGTCGCGGCGGCCGAGCAGCGGTGGGGACATCTCGACGGGCTCGTGAACAACGCCGGCGTCACCGTGAAAGTGCCCTTGCCGGAACTCGATGCGGTGACCGCGGACCACTGGGAGAAGGTCTTGCGTACCAACGTCATCGGAACCTTCCTGGTGAGCCAGGCGGCGCTTCCCCTCCTGCGTGACGCTGGGGACGGGTGGATCATCAACATCACCTCCCTCGCAGGAGTCCGGCAAACCGGCAGCTCCCTGCCCTATGCCGTGTCGAAAGCAGCCCTCAATCACCTCACCGCGATCATGGCCAAGCATGCCGGGAGCGGAGTGCGCGTGAACGCCGTCGCGCCCGGCCTGGTCGCCACCCCGTGGACCGAAGACTGGCACGAGCTCAAGGCGGGCGTGGAACTAATCGCGCCGCTGCACCGAGTGGCCACGCCCGAAGACATCGCCGAAGCGTGCCTCGCACTCGTCAGTACGCCCTACGCCAACGGCCAGACGCTTGTGGTCGACGGCGGCCTGGGGCTGACCATCTGAGGCCGCTCGCTCGGCCCGCAAGGCGCCTGCGATCCAACGACGGCAGCTGCTTATGCCGCCGCGGCCTGCGCTGGCAGCTGAGCAACCTGCGCGCCCAAGGTGCGGATCTCGCGGCGTGATAGCGCACCGATGACGGCGAGCACCAGACCAGCGCCGGCCGCGGGGAAGAATGGTGCGGGACCGAACCTGTGCACGAGCAGGCCGCCCATGGCCACCGCGATCGGATAGCAGCCAGCACTGGCGGTCATGACCAGACCCATAACTCGTCCGATTAGTTCCCTGGGCGCCCATTGCTGCAAGAGGGTGATCAAAATTATGTTGCCGAATGAGGAGAACGCCGCCATCGCTGCCATGCCAGCGGCCGCACCCGGCAGTCCGCCCGCATACGGTATTACCGCTACTGCCAGCCCGGCGACGATGAAAGTACAGCAGGCAATCACCGCAGGCATCCGCATCGGTCTCGCTCTGGCCGCGTACAGGGTCCCGACGACGGCACCGGCGCCGAAGCACGTCAGCAGCGCACCGTAGCCACCCGGGCCGAACCGCAGGTGCGCCAGATTGGGGAGGGCGACCTCGAACGCTCCGGCCACGACAAAGTTGGCGATCAGCGTGACTATGAGCATGGAGATCAGCACCGGCTCTCGCAGCAACGGGGCCAGGCGTGGTTTCCCGCGCTTGTCCTCGCCAGACGCCCTGCCCTCAGCCTGGCGGCCAGCGGGCGCGGTCACGTCACCGGCCGGGCTATCGGCGGTAGCGCCCGCCACGGCCGGATCAGACCTGAAGAGCAACAGGGTCACCGCCGACACGACGAAGCTGGCGGCATCCACGCCGAACGCCGCGGCGGACCCGACCGTGGCGACCAGAATCCCGCCGAGCGCCGGGCCCGGCGAGTGTGCCGACCTGGATGCCCGCGGTATAGATCGCGTTCCCTGCTTGTAGCTGACTGGGGGCAAGCAGGCCAGGAACGATGCTGTAGGAGGCCGGCAGGAAGAGCGCCGAACCTGCTCCCATCAGCGCGGCGACCGGCCCGAGCGCCTCGATCGAGGCGAAGTGCCGTGCACCGAAGTAGGCCAGGACGCAGACCAGCACGGCGCGGAAGACATCGACGGCGATCATCACCGTCCTCGCGCCGACCTTGTCCGCCAGCATCCCGCCGACCGGCATCAGGACTGTCCGCGGGACTCCATAGCATGCCAGCACCAGGCCGAGAAGTACGACGCTGCCATGGGCCGCGAGCACCAGCCAGGGCAGCGCGACCGCGTAGCAGTAGTCGCCCAACGTCGACGTGATCTGGCCGGCGTTCAGCAGCCGGAAGTTGTGGCTAGCGAGCGGCCCGGACTGGAATGCGCTTCTGGCGCGGACAACAGGACCGCGAATTCGCGTCGACCAGTCCATCCGCTGTTGGGCCCGGGTTACGTCTGCTGGCATTTGATCCTCACGGTCATCCGCTTCGCTATCTCAAGATATATCTCCTTTACCTTCTCCGACAACTGCCCTTTTAGCCGATAGATCTGGCGCCTGACAAAGGGCCTCACGGTAGAGCCTTGCCCCCGGGCATGCTCGGGCAGAAGCGGAAGCCCGTAGTCACACTCCTGTCACAGCCGCGGTTTCAGACTGCACAGGCCACAACGACCCCGAGACGGGGACTCCCAGATCTTTCTAGCGCCAACCCTAAACGGAGGACAGCATGCCCGGTATCTTGCACGACCCTGCGACGGCAACGACCGCGACCCGCGTTCGCGTACCCGAACCGGCCGACAGCGGGCCGGTTCGTACGACAGCGGACGGCTCCGCTAGTAGCTGCCAGCGGCCGCGGCGGCACGAGGCCCGCCAGTCCCGCCCCGCCGTCACCGGCGCACGGCACGCGGGCCGGTTTCCGGTGAGCCGCCGACCCGCAGGCAGCGCCGGGAACAGTCGGGATGACCGGCACGCCGCCACCGAGGCCGATGCCGAGGCAGCCGTCACGGTCACTGCGATCGCCGGGCTCCGCCAGCGGCTGCGCTGCCAGGCCACGCTCAAGCACCCCGCAGTCCGCCGCGAGCTAAGCAAGCTCGAAGAGCAACTGGCGGATCACCTGGAGCGGGCAGGGCACGTACCCGGCCGGCACCGCGCCCCGGCTTCCCCGGCCGACAGCATCACGCCCAACCGACCCGAAGCCCGCGACGGTGATGACGCTCTGGCTCGCGACGGTGACGACGCTCAGGCTGAGGCTGGGGAGCCCGGTCTGCGGCCAGGCCCAGCAACGGCATCGGCGTCGTAGCCTTGGGCCGCGCGAGCCAGGTAGGTGTGCGGCGGTCCTGGCGCGGGTCACTGGGGTAGCGCGGAGGGACTGGGCAGCGGGCAGGCCGGGGGGTGCGGCGAGCCGACCCGGGCCCGCGGCGGTGACGCTGATGACGATGGAGATCGGCGTCACCGCCGCGGGCACTGGCCTGGCACGCGCCGCTGCCGGTCCGAACGTGGTGTCGTCAACCTAGCTCTACCGATGTTGCTAGTATAGAAACCTAAACGTAGAGTGTGTGCCATGGATGAGAATAGGCTTGGCGTGCGCATCGCAGCGCTACGCGAAGCGCGGGGGATGACCGGAGAGGAATTGGGCGCGGCACTCGGCCTCTCGCGGTCGCAGGTCTCAAAGGTCGAGCACGGTACCCGTCGGCTGGATGTCAGCGAGGTGGCTGCCGTCGCTGATGCCCTTGATGTCAGTCTCGCGGAAGTACTAGGCGTGGAGCGCAGCGGCAGCCTTGCCTTGGCTGCCAGGGTCATGACTGCTCCTCAATCCGACGACACGCTGCCGTCCCGTCGGCGCTTGCGGCAACTACTCGAAGCAGATGCCAGTCTGGTCAGCGCGACCGGACTCCGGGAAGGCCGTCCGACGCAGTCCGGACTAGACGTACTCGCGCTGATCAAGGACCGGGGCATTCCGTCTGGTCGCGCGCCGTGGCGTGACGGCGAGGATCTCGCCGATCTTGTGCGGCAGGGACTCGGCCTTGGTCGTGCACCAATCGCGGACGTCGCCGAGCTGGCCGAGCGCCACTTCGGGCTCGACGTGCTCGCATGGCCAACCGGCACGGCGGTAAGCGGACTATGCGCTCACGGCCATGGCGTCGCGATGGTATTGATCAGCACCTCGTTCCCGCGCGGGCACCAGCGATTCACTGCGGCACACGAGCTGGCACACCACCTCCTCCGCGACCCGCGGGAGATCGTGATCGACAGCAACCTGTATGACAACAGCAACCCGATGGAGCAGCGCGCGAATGCGTTCGCCGCCGCTTTGCTCATGCCTGCCTCTGGGCTGCGCGACGTGATCGCCGGTCGTCCCATCGACGAGACCGTGCTCGCCGAGCTAATGCGCCACTTCGGCGCCAGCTTCTCCGCGCTGCTGTATCGCCTCGCGAGTAGCAGTGTCAGGCTGCTGAGCGCCCGGATACGCGACGTGTGGTTGCAGAAGCCGACGTCCTCAGTGCTCCGCGCGGCGAACGACCCAGCGCCTGGGGATCTGGTTGTTCCAGACGAGTCAAGGCGTATCCCGCCACGGCTGTGGCGTGCGGCGCAGGCCGGCTACCAGGACGGCCGGGTCGGCATCGGCACGCTGGCCGCGCTGACCGACGAGGACGCCGAGCAGCTATACATCCGCCTCGCCGCCGATAACGTGCGCCCGCCAATGCCCGCTGACGACGATCTGCATGACCTATGACCAGCCCGGCACCAGCGCTGCTGCTCGACACCTGCTCGATCATCAACCTGTCCTACTGCAGGCCGGTTGCTTCCGCCTTCCGTAGCCGCTACGAAGGCGCCGCTAGTACTACAGGGCTAGATCTGCATCGTCTGAAGACGCAGACGTCGCCGGAAGTGGGCGGCGCGAGCGTCGGCTTGGTGCGCGCGGCGCCAGGCGGACCAGCGAAGGCCCTGGTAGATGGTCTGGTCGTCTTTGCCGAGG
>DATLSX010000067.1:0-3555 GCA_035533915.1 Streptosporangiaceae bacterium | reverse complement strand
CGCCGGTGGGCCTTGACATCAGCAGCTCCGTTAGGCAAAGCTAACCGTTAGTGGATCCTGACCGAGCAGGTGGCGGCTGGAGCGCGCTGGCGGACGGCACCCGGCGCGCCATCGTCAGCCGCCTGGCAGAGGGGCCGCAGGCGGTGGGGCAACTGGCCGCGGAGCTGCCGGTCAGCCGGTCGGCGGTCTCCCAGCACCTGAAGGTCCTCAAGGACGCCGGCCTGGTCAGTGAACGCGCGGTCGGCACCAGACGTGTCTACCGGCTCAATCCGACGGCAGTGGCCGCGTTGCGCGATCAGCTCGACACCTTCTGGCAGAGGGCTCTGGCCAGCTACGTGGATGTTGCCGAACAAGCGACCGAGGAGAGTCCATGACCCGAACCGAGGTCCCCGTTGTCCGCAAGCAGGTAGTGGTCAACGCGCCGGCCGAGCAGGCCTTCACAGTGTTCACCGAGAGGTTCGGCGACTTCAAGCCGCCGGAGCACAACCTGCTCGCGGCCGTGATCGCCGAGACAGTCTTCGAGCCCCACGCCGGCGGGCACATCTACGACCGCGCCGTCGACGGCAGCGAGTGCCGGTGGGCGCGGATCCTGGCCTACGAGCCGCCAGCCCGCGTGGTTTTCAGCTGGGACATCAGCCCGCAATGGCAGGTCGAGACCGACCCGGAGCTGACCAGCGAGGTCGAGGTCCGGTTCGTGGCCGAGGGACCGGACCGCACCCGGGTCGAACTGGAGCACCGCCACCTCGACCGGCACGGTCCCGGCTGGCAGTCGGTCAGCGACGGCGTCGACGGCGACCGGGGATGGCCGCTCTACCTGGCCCGGTACGCCGCCCTGCTCGAGGGCCGCTGACATGGCACCCGAAATGCCTGACCACCCCGACGCATCGGCGGAGCCAGCCGGGCCGTCACCTCCGAGCTAACCCACATCGACGCACCCAGGACATGGGGCGTGCAGGGCATCGACGGACCCATCCGCGCCACCGTCGACGTCACCGTGGAGCCCCTGACCGAAACCAGTTCCCGGCTGGCCATCGCGGTCGACTTCGACGGGCACGGCATCGGCAAACTGCTCGTCCCGCTCATCATCCGTCGCCGATCACAAAAGGAGATGCCAGCCAACGTCGAAGCCCTGAAGCGACGCATCGAGGCCCAGCAGCAACAGCACACGGCGTCGTGAACCGGCCCGGCTGCGGCGGCTGTGGGTCCTGCTCTCCTACGCGGTTGGGAACTTCAAGCGTCAAGGCAACACCCGCAGCGCCGTCACCGCGAGCTGCGGCAGCCCGAGTGTCCGCCGTGACTTCCTCGTCTTGGTGTCTCCCCTGGCCCGCACCGATCGCCACACCACCACGCTCGGCGGCCGGCTACCGGGGTCGCCGAAGTCCACGTGCTCCCACCGCAGCGCCCGCGCTTCCTCCGTCCGCACCCCCGTGCACAGCGACAGCATCACGTACGCATGGATCCGCGGGCCCGGCCGCCCTGGCGGCGGCTGTCAGCGTGGTCGCCTGCGCCAGCGTCATGCTGCGGCTCGGCCTCCCCCCGTGGCCCGGCGGCGTGCCCGTCAGCGCCGATACGTTCCGCAGCACCAGATTCTTCGCCTGCGCCCGGGTGATCGCCCGGGTCAGCGCCAGATGCGCCATCGCCGCCGTCGAACTGCTCCGCGTCGCAGCGACCGCGGCCAGCACCCGGTCGACGTCGGTGACGTCCAGGTCCCGCAGCCGGACCGAGCCGATCACCGCCAGCACCGGCTCAAGGACGAACCTGTTCTTCGCGAAGTCTTCGGGTCCCGGCCCGGCAGCCCGCCGGTCAGCCAGTCCTCCCAGCACCGCCGCACCGTGTAACTCGCTCAGCTATTTTCCGGCTGATCATCAGCCGTACTGGGTCAGCCCGAGGTGAACTGATAACCCGCCACCCTAGAGTCCCGCACGGCCACGATGAGGCCTCGCAGGATCCCCTCGCCGTACTCGCTGCCGGCATTGAAGGACATCGTCTCGCCGAGCTTCACCACTCCCCGTGACTCGTGGATGTGGCCATGCAGGCCAGCGACCGGCTGCATGCCTTCGATGGCCCTACGCACCGCCTGGCTGCCGGCGCCGAAGTAGACCGGCTGCCCGCGGTCCATCATCGGAGCCGGCGGCCACACGGTGGCGTCGAGCTTGATGCACCTGTCGAGCGTGGAGTCGATCGGCGGCACGTGGAAGTTGAAGATCGCCGAGCTGAGGTCGGGTACCTCGGCGGTGACGGCTGCGATCGCGGCCTCGATCTCCTCCTCGGTCTTTTCCCGCGGCGTATTCCACGGGGTCGGGGAGGAGTAGCCCACAGTCACCACGACGTGCCGGTCATCGAGCGGGTGAACCCCGGATTCGGAGTAGACCAGATTGTCGCCGGGCATGTCGGCGAGCTGCGCTAGGAATTCCTCGGTGTCGTCGTTCCCGCCGCCCAGAAAGCAACGGGTACTGCTGCCGGTCAGGCGCTCCTGGGCGAAGCCGATCCATGACTGCAGCCGCTCGATCGCCAGCTTGTTGAACAGCTTCTCAACCTCACCGGAGTCTTTGGAGAGGATCTCGTATTCGTCTGGCTCGCACTCCACGGTGTAAGCGCCGGACTTTCCGAGAGCTGTCCTGAAGCTGGCGATCTCCTCTCGTGACGAGAATTCCTGCCGCTGGCCGTGCAGGTAGGCAAACCGGGATCCCCGGCCGTCAGCGACAACGGGGACCACGGTCTTGCCCATCAGGTCGCCGCCGCAGATCAGCACGTCCGCATGGTAGAACTGGCCAGCGTTGACGAACTTCCTGAAGGTGGTATCCGAGCCGTGGAAGTCGCTCGCGTAGAAGATGCGCAGCGGCTGGCCGGCCCGCTCGCCCTTCTTCCAGAACCGCGGCATCTGCGGCACCTTACTCCGGCGGGACGGTGCGGAATGCCCACCGCAGGTCAATGCCAGCGCGCTTGCGGATTGCCGAGATCACGTAGTAGTAAACCAGGGTCGCGACTGCGAGTACTGCCGCGGTGACCCACGAGACGACCGCCGTGCCCGCCAGGATGCCGAACGCGGACTGGGTGAGGAACTCGACGATCGTGAAGACCATGAAGGCAAATCCGATTGCCCCCAGGATGCTGATCAGCGGGATGTTGCCCACCTTGAACCGCGAGGCGGGCGACGCCTCGTAAGTCTCCTTCATCCGATACGGGAAGACGATCGCGGCCAGCAGGCTCCAAATCAGCGACAGTGTCAGGAACATGTATCCCGCGGCCAGCACCTCAGTCAGCGCCGGATGGAAAAGGAAGATGACGGCGAGCACGATGGAGATGACGGTCCCGAACCAAATCGCGTTGGCGGGAGCGCCCCGCTTGTTCACCTGGCCCATCCACGCAGGCAGAACCCGGTCAAAGGACTGGCTGAGGTAGATCCTGGAGGAAGCCAGGGTGGTGTTGAACATGCTCTGCGATATCGGCCCAAGGAACCCCAGGAAAATCAGGATGGCCAGGAAGACATTGAGGACGGGACTCAGGAAGAACGACTGGACGCCGCGGCGGGGGGGGGGGGGGGGGGGGGGGGGG
>DATLSX010000066.1:0-18824 GCA_035533915.1 Streptosporangiaceae bacterium | reverse complement strand
CGGGCATCTTGAGAGTGGTGACCGTACTCCTTGCATAGTTACCACCCCCAACGGCCAGGTGATCATCGAGGACACGTACTGGACTGAAGATGACTATGTAAGTGCGCTGACGCAAGCCGGCCTGACGGTGGATACAATTGATTATCCCCGGCCGCGTGACCCGTCGGCCTGGTCAACCGATGAGGCTTCCGTGCCGCCCTGTATCGTGATCAAAGCGATGAAAGTCTAACCACACCTTTCGTGTCACGGCCATATGCGTAATCCCGGCTGATTAGTCAACTCGCCCCGCCAACCGCGATCAGGCCGATCGAGGCAGCAGCGAGGCAAAGCCCGAAAAGCGGCTGACGGCGGTCAGCCGCTCGCCCAGCAACACCCGGGCCAGCAAGATCGTCCCGGCCGCGTCGACTACCGGAGGCCGCTGGCGAACTTCGCGGAAACGATCTCCGCCGTCATTGGTCTGGAGTTTTACAGGATCGCCTGTGAATAACCCTCTTGGCATCCGCGTATGGCGTTGTGCTACGCCTGAGTGTCCGCTTCTCGGCGGCGAGCGGCAAAGCCGGCTACGGACCTGGGAGAAGGCGGCGGAGATGGCGGTGTTATGCGCCGCGCCGTCGGCTCGGCGGCGAGCGCAGGTCTGATGCCCTGAACCGGCGCATGCGGCTCAGCAGTTCATCCAGCAACCCGGAATCCACAGGTGGCTCGCCAGTCTCGGTGTCACAGCAGGGCGGCTTGGCCCGCCCGGCCTGATCGGGAGGCTCGTGCCCGGCCAGCGCGTATAGCTGCTGGTAGACATTCAGTGGAGGCCGGCTGTCGTCGTGGTTACCGGCCAGGATCACGTACGCCACCTCGGCAGACTCGAAGGCGACGATGACTCGCACCGTCCCGATCAGGTGCACCACGCACAGATGGTCGAGCAGGTCGCCGCTCAGCCGGTATGTCAGGGCCGCGCAACCTCTTGCAGCGAGGTCGGCTTCGAACTCGTCATAGGCACGACGCGATCGGCGGGGCAGCTCCTCGATGATCTTGTTAGCCAGGGGCGTCGCGCGGACTTCGACGGCCACCTCTATCCCGTCGGCCGACGGCGGACGATGTACTCGCCTCGGTGCATCTGCGCCAGGGATTCAGCCAGATCGGGGTCGGCGAGCTGCTGCTCATCGGCAAGCCGGTTATACACCTCGTCGAGCAGGTCACGGGTTCGGCCTGCCAGCCGCAGTTCGCTGACGAGCTGGCGCACCTCCAGCACCGACGCGGGGTCCAGCAGCAGCCGCGGCTTGCGGCTCCGGATCCGCAAGATCCCGCGCTCGGTCCAGGCTCGCACGGTCGGTTCCGACATTCCGAGCAGTGCCGCTGCGATGGACAGGCGCATGCCGGGTGCAGAGGCTAGCCTGTGGTTTGCCACCAACTCCAGATCCTGGGCGCGTTTGTCGTCGGCTGGCAGGGTTTCTGCAACCTCGTGGAGCTTGGCGACGTCATCGAGCAGCGTCGTCAGCACCTCGCGCTCCTGCGCCACGCTCACCGCATGCACCTCCCTCCGCTTTCGAGTATGCCATATTTTCCCGAAAACACCTGGCCGCAGTCCTCTAGCTCTGGACGGGACGAACGCGTCGCAGGAACAGCGGTCATTGGGAGATACTGCCTGCATGGCGCACGCCAGCTTCCAGGCTGCGGGCGGAATTCAGCCTGAGCAGCGCTGGGCCTATCGGGCCCGGCAGGTGGATGAGCTCGTCGAGGTGAGCGTTGTGCGGCTGGGGACGCAGCGGCCGGCCCGCGTCCTGGTCCGCTTCGTCGATGACGCGTTTGAGGGGCGGGAGGAGTGGGTCCCTCCCGCACGGTTGAAGGTGCGCTGGGGGAGCGTCGATCAGTACCGCGCACGTGAGGAACGCTGGGACCAGATCCATGCGGCAGGCCTCTCGCCAGACGATCCCAGGGAAGATGCGGCCGAGCGCGTTGTCGAGATGCTCTTCGATGGGGACGAGGTGTCCATCGGATACCGGGAGTCCGGAGCGATCCGGATTAAAGACGCAGCCGGTCTCGCGCCGCGGCTCGGGTTGGACGTGGAGCAGCTGACGGGTCATCCCGATGCTTTCATCGAGGACGATGAGCTGATCGCTCCATGGGAGATCACCGAGCTTGTCGTGACGGCCGCCGCTCGCCAGAACCCAACTCCGATCCTCGAGTACGTGGGCAACGAGGAGCGTAAGGCTCAGTATGAGGCTATCCATGGCAGCTGGTCCCGCGGCGGACGGCGGAGCAACGACCATTACTATGAACCGGATTTCTGCATCAAATTCGACACCGAGTATCTTCGTCCCCCCGTGAGATCTTGCGTTCTTGGTGCAGTGCCGAGGCGATCGACCGGTTCGACGAATTGGCTGAGCTCCGCAAAGAGGTCCGCCGCGTAGGTGATGTCGCGCAGGCGGCCATCGAGGCGTTGCGTGCCGTCGGCAATGACAGCGAGGCGTCGAGGCTCCAGCGAGAGCTCGGTATGACGGTAGAGATGCTCCGGTGTGCTGACGCGGCGGACTGATTAATCGGGTGGACGCCATGTGCTCAAGCCTTTTGGCATGAACTTCTCAAAGTCAGATAGTCGCACTTCCGGCGGGACCACATAAGGGAGCGTCTCCGGTTTCTCGACTGGGTCGATCCGGTCAGCTTCCTGACGCGCCCACGAAGCCCATTTCCGGATCTGCTCAGCTCGTTCTGTGCCACCATATTTCTCAGCGGCCGAATCCAAGCGCACGCAGTATGCCCGTATGGCCTCGGCCTCGCTGGATCTAGCGGCTTGCTTTCGCAGACGGTCCTGATTGAACTGATCGATGTAGGCTTGCCTGGCCCGTGGGACCGCTTCCTCCCATGCCTCGCGCCGCTGCGTGCGTTCCGCTTCCTTGCGGATACGCTCCTCAACTTGCGCGGACGCGCGGTCCGCGACTTCCTTGAAGGCTGCTGGCAGCTTCTGGTCGAGGGTCCACCGCTTCCGGTCGGCCCAGGAGACCGATCCGTAGCCCGAGCCAAGCCGCAGCACCAGGCGGCCGGACGGGACCTGCCGCAATGACGCGGGGACACGCTGCCATGCGTATCTCGCTGCAGCGAGTTTCTCGGCATCCGCGACCTCACGCCGATCGAGCTCCTCCGACAGCGTGAAACAGAAGCGGTTTTCGCCGACGGTGATCTGGAAGGACGGCTCGCCATCGTCCCGCAATCCGAACCCGTAGCCGCGACGTGAGCACTCAGCCGCGATCGCCTCAGCGATCTGCAGTGCCCGTTGCCGCGCGTCACTGGAGACGTCGAGCAGGTCCGGGCTATCGCGGAGCGCCATCACTGCCTCATGGCATCCCTGAACGGTCACTGGCATGGGTACCGCGGGGAGAGGCTCCGCTCTCGCCGGCTCGTCCTCGAGGCTGACGAGCCGGATCACTAGATCACCGCCATCACGCCCTGTATGCCGCAGACCACGGCCGTGCGGAACCAGGCCGTCGGTAATGGCCCTGCTGATCGCGCTCCGATATGCCGCGCGCACCCTCAATGGAGGGTCCGGGACCGTCAGCACCCCGTCGGTGCCGCGTAGCTCGGCAAGCAGCGACTCCGCCGTCACGAACGGCGCCGGGCGACTTACGGATGCGGACGTCTCTGCTGACTGGGATCCGGCCTGGGCCGCCCGGCGCGAGCTGACAGCCTCAACATCCCGGTAGATTCCCTGGTCCAGGTAGAAGCGGCCGCCCTCGGTGATTGCCGCGCGCCAGGTGTGCCGCCGACGGTCCACCGTGACGAGTCCGCGATCAGCCAGCGCGTAGGCCGTTCGCTTATACGAGAAGTCCTTCCAGGCGCCGTCCGGGCAGCCGTCGGCAACCCATCGCAGCACTTTCACTTGCTGCTCGGAAAGCAGCGCGAACCGCCGGACCACCCCGCCAGTCTCGCAGGACGCCGGACGGTGGTGACCCGGGTTTGACTACTCTGTCGGCCTCCCGCACAGGCCAGGCGTTAACTAATTGAAGCAGTACCGCCGAGACTGAGACGGTAACCGTGAACCTGCCCTCTCCGCTATCGATCCCATTTTCGAAGGTCATATCGGTGGCGGTTAGCTCGCCGGAACAAGATCAAAGTGAGTGGCAGATTGAGTGGCAAATGGCGCTTGCGCGAGCCTATCCAGGGCTTGCGGGCGCTGGCCTGTGCTCGTGTTCTGCCTGGTCGTGCGGCGTGACCAGGAACGACGGAAGCTTACGGTGATCCATGGTAAGGAGAAGGTCTACGGTTCGATTCCGTAAGGGGGCTCTGCTCAGAAGGAAAATTCGAACGATCGAACAGACTCTGGGAGCCATTCCGGGGGCCAAGTGGCCTGGCCGCCGGACAGTGATCCGGGTCTGGAGCAAAGACAGTGGCTCCAGTCTCGGCCAGAAATCTCAGGGGTAGATGTTGGCCTCGCCCACGACACAGGTATGAGGGCACCGCCTCTGCGTCGGCGGGCACATAGCGCGACTGCAACTCCCTGCTGGTGGTCAGCAGGCTGGGCCGCTTGCTCGTACGCGGCTAGGGCATCACGAACATCATCGACTAGGTGCCCGATCCGCAGGTATTCCTGCGACGATGGAGGCGGCGGGGCGTCTAGGATGCCGCGGGCGGCTGCGAGCAGGCAGAGGTCTTCGCGACCGGCGTGACGTACGAGGAATCCAACCGACGGACATGAACGAACCTGCGATTCGCAAGGCACTGCGGCAGGTCGGCTATGAGTTCATCCAGCTCGATGCCAGGCTGCCGAAGATCAGCGCGTCGTTCCGTCCTGACGTCCTCGCCTGGGCGGCCAACGCCGAGGGGAAGCTCGTGCCGTGGGCCGTCGTCGAGGTCAAGCAGGGCCGGATGGTGCAGCCTCCTGAGTTCGCGCTGCCCGTGCTGGCGAAGAGCCGCGACCTGCTCGGCACCGTCGACCACTACGCCGTCGTGAACGGCAGCTGGTATCGCGCCGATGTCGGCCTGCGCACCTTCACGCCCGTGGATGGGCCGGAGCCTCCGCCCTACGGTGGCTATGGCGAGCTCGATGATGTCGACCTGGCGACGGCGATTGTCACCGATCGGCTCTGGCGCTGGGCGGATCAGCAGCGGCGCCAGGGGCGGCCCGAAGCCGAATACCTCTACTCGTCCGTTCCTCTGGACTTCGGCCCCTTCCAGCATGAGACCGAGCTTGAGGCATCGGTCGGTTTGGCGGACTGGCTTCCCGCAAGTCAGGAAGTGTTGTGGGAGGCTCGCCGTCGCGCCGCCGTCGACTTCGCCCGCCGGGGCCGCGAAGCCGGGGTCTTCACCAGCCATCCGGTTATCGCCAACGCCGTCGCAGCACTCGCGGTCGCAAAGCTGGAGCGGGACGTCTTCGATCCCTTCTGCGGGACTGGCTCCTTCCTCTGGGAAGCCATTGATCATGCCCGTGAACACGGCCAGCGGTTGAGCACCGCCCTCGGCTTCGACGCCAGCGACCGGATCGTCGAGCTGGCCCGGTCGATCGGGAGCGCGTCACCGGTCCCGGTCGAGATCACGCACGCCGATGCCTTCACGGCCGACCTGCCACTTTCGACGTGCGTGGTGAGCGCGCCGCCGCTCGGTTTGCGAACCCAACAGCAGTACGAGCTGCTCGACGGCACGATGACGCGTGATGGCGAATACGTCGCCGTGGATCGCATCCTGCGAGTCCTCGCCGATGGGGGCCGGGCTGTCCTGCACCTGGGTGTGGGTTTCACCTTCAGGACGAACGGTGAACGCTTCCGCCGCTACGTTGCGGATCACTTCCGCGTCGCCGCGGTGATTGGCTGTCCGCCCGGAGCGGTCCCAGGGGTCGGCATCCGCTCGGTAGTCCTGGTTATCGACAACGCCGAGCCAGGGGGGACTTTCGTTGGCCAGCTCGGCGAGGACTGGGAGACGCAGCTGGCTCTGGGCGGCGCGGCCCTCGAGGCGGCGCTGGAACACATCGACGGGGTGCGGCAGTGATTACCTCGGTGGTCGTCTCGCTTAGCGGCGAGCGCAGCTGGGATCCGGCCTATCTGACGGCATCGACCTTCCGCTGGCCCGGCGAGAACAGTCGCACGGCTGCTCTCGGCGATCTGGCAACGCCCCTGGTACCCGACGGCTGGGTGGACCAGGATGTTCCGGTCATTACGCCTGGCGGACTCGATCCGGTTGGTGGCGGAATCCGTCGCCGGAGCCGGAAGTATCGCGGTCCGGTCTACCAGGTGCGGTCGAGCGAACGCGGGCTCGGTCCAGGCGATCTGCTGGTGCCGCTGACCCCAGAGATCCCGGCGCTGCTGGTGCGACCGGACCTGGTCGGCTCGATGGCCTCATCGTCGTTCCTGGCGCTCCGGCCTCGTGAAGGTCTCGGGGTGTGGCTTTGGGGCGTCCTCAGCAGCCGCTCCGGCCGCACCGTGCGGTCGTACCTGGCCACCAATGCGCTCGGCCGCACCAACTCGCGTGCTGCCCTGCTCGAGCTTCAGGTCCCGCTACCGTCGGCACGGCAGGAGCGCGAACTTCCGCTCGAGGAACATCTGGCCCTCGTCGAGTTGCACACGCATCGTCCCGAGGAGGAAGCGACCGAGACTTGGTGGCGCACGGTGGACCTGCGCGGCAGCGACTGGAAGATGCAACTTGTCACACCGAACCCGAGCGTTCTTGACGACGGGGTTCCGCTGGGTGATCTGTGTGCCGAAATTGTGCGCGGGCGCCTGGTGCCGAAAGAAGCCATCAGCGACCGGCCAGCGCCGGACCACCTGCCCCTCACGGATATCTCGGTCATTGGCGGCAAGCCAGTGTGTCGCTGGGTCTCGCTCGAACCGAAGCCGCCGATCGTCGCTCATCCGGGCGACGTTCTGGTCGCGGCCGTCGGCAACCGTCCGCACGCCTTCCTCGTCACGGAGAACACGGCGATCGACCGGAACCTGTGGCTGCTCCGTCTTCATGACGCCGACCATGGACCCGGACTGGTTCGTTACCTTGACGGGCAGACCGGATACGGCGTGCGGCAGCTCCTCCTGACCGGCGAGTTCATCCCCGGGCTGCGCAAGGACAACCTGTCGGCCCTGCCAGTCCCGCCGGAAGCTCTCGACGACCTTGGGCCGGGCGAGCCACTCCTCCCGTTGGACCTTCAGCTGGAGCATGCACTTTGGAATTGAAGTGCGAGCTGTCGCCGCTCGTCTTCGCTGCGCTGTACCGGACGCTCGCCGACGACAAAGACAAGGCCCACCAGGACCTCCTTACCGAGCGCCTGGCTGAAGTCGGCTGGGAACTGGGGTGGCTCGCCGAGGCCGCCGAACGCTACGAGAAGACGTGGCAGGGCCAGCTCAAGCAGGCAACCACCCCCCATGACCTCACCGGACTGAGCGACGCGAACGCGCTGCTTGCCAGTTGGATAATGGCGGCGCTGCGTACAACGGGCGCGAGCTACGATCTCGGCGAGAAGCTGCGTACCGACGTCACAGCGCGAGCGCTAAAGGAGATCCCCGCTGCGCCGGCCGACCTGCCGCCGCAGTGGTGTCCTGAAGTAGTGGGTTGGACGCTCGGAATGGTCGTCGGCACCGTCGACCGACACCTACCGGTCGCGCCTGCGGTGCTGCCCGCCGACCCCAACGTCAGGGCGGCGTACGAAGGTCTCGTCGAGCATGTCCTGCACCTTGGCAAGACTACGACGCCGTGGCCGGAGATCCTCGGGACCTCCACGTATTGGCGGGGGACCGGTCTGGCGGAAGGGCTGAAGCCTGAGGCGAGAGACGGCAAGGACGCGATCAAGCAGCTGATCTTTGAATGCCGCTACGCCGTGCCGGATCACCTAGGCCGGCGCCTCAGTCAGCACTTCGAGCATTTCGCGGAGACGCGGAACACTTTGTCGCACGTTGCCGACATGCCGGGTCGCCCACGGTTCGTCGACGTCAAGGAACGCGCCCGGGAGTGGAGCCAGATCTACCTGACGGTCCTAGGCATCACGCAGTTTCTGGGGCTTCAGGTGTCGGCGGAGTTGCTCGAGTCCGCCTCGCGGGCCGTCCGATCCGAGACCTGGGACGACCTGCAGTGGGAGTTGTCGGCCTACGCCGAATCGGAGTGAACCTGGCCACGCCGTCTCGCTTGGCGGCGAACCCGCCCTGCGTGCGCCGGACCAGGCCGCGGGTCTTCTGGGGATCGGTCCACCGACCCATGATCTTGTTCGCTGCTTTGCGCTGGTGCTCGCCGAGCGCTGACGTCTTCCTTGTCTCGCGCTCCCTTCGGCCTCACAGTCGGCCCAACCGCTGTGACAGGCCGTGCGTGTGTATGACTCAGGATCACTCAGGTACTCCCCGTGTTGCTTCCGGTGGGCATGGCGAGCCTCCTAGTCACTCGCCTGCTTGATCCCTGCGCCCGCTGTCTCGTCGATACGCCCTCCGTCGGCCCTTGCATCGCAGGTGGGCACGGTAATCTCAGAGTGGGGAATGAGGGGTCGCCTCAACTCCCGCCGGTAGCCCGCCGGGTTCACCCTGCTACGGGGCCTGCTGGAGGCGTGGGCGCACCTCGATTTCATCCAGGACAACACCGCAGGTGGCGATGCCCGCTGCCGTGCTCTGCGATTCGAACGTGGCATGAGCAGGGAGTGGGCGAACAATGTACGTGTCGCGCCACCAGGCTTCGACCAGACCGCCTGGCAGGCCCAGCACGCGGCACATAGCAGGGAACTCGATAATCTCTGGCGCCAATTCGGGTGCCGCGGGGCGGAACGGACACAGGGCCAGGCCGCCGCAACTCTCGCCAGGCTAGGCACCCAACCGGGCATGGATTGGGTTGACGGCGTCTGGCGTTCCACCTCCGCTGCGACCCACATGTACGGCGTCGAGTTCGCCCTCACCGATCGCAGCGACGGCACCACCGAACTGGTGTGGGCGCTGCCAGCTCACCGGGCATCGTGGTTGATGTGGCTGGCCGCCTCCTACTCCTACCTCACGGTGGCTGCCGCAACTATCCTGCAGCCCGGTGTCGCCGAGATAGCCGACTTCCACAACACGATCGGCGCGTTCTTGAATGACCCTGACCTGCGGGCCGCGGTCAGCACTTAAGGTCGGCGTCGTATGTCCAGCGCTGGCTGGTCCTTTTGCAGTCACTACGGGGATCGGTTTCACTCCTGGCTGCATCCGCGGTGTTGGTACGAATTGCGCCACCCAGCCGCCAAACAGTCGAGATTTGACCGGGGCGCCCCGGCAAGAAGCGGGTCACCAGATCTAGACGCACGGTTGGTGCCCGACCCCGCCATGCCGGCCCTAGCGGCTACCTGACCGCCACGATCGTCAGGCCGTTCTCCTTGGTGACGGCGGCCGACGGGGTTGGTAAGGATACCTGTGACCAGCCGCAAACCGGCATGGGGCTGGTACCCGCAGAGGGCCTGGGTCCCTCGTGTGGGTGATCCTCAAGCGCTGCCGGGTCCGGCGCTCTCGGCGAGCGTGGCCGCCAGGTAGTCAAGGTAGGGATTGAATGCCGCGGGCGGGATGTCGAGCACGGCGGCGGGCGGCAGCAGTTCTGTGAGCGCTTCGCGTATGCGCGCCGTGCGGACGTCGATGGGATCGGCGGCGGCCTGCCCGGACCATATGTAGGTTCCCATGCTCATGAAGATCCTGATCTGGCCGCGTATCTGCCCTAGCTGCCTCAGCTTCACGGACCGGCCGAGGCCGGCGCCGGCCAGGACCGCGAGGGGTGTCAGTGCGCGGTCGAGGTGCTTGTCGGCGTAGCTCGCGAAGCCCGTCGCGGGCCGACTGGTGCGCTCGGCGACCGCAAAGGCGAGGATGCCTGTGCAGGCGTCTGCGACGCGTGCGGGTGAGCGCCTGGTCCACGCCCGGCTGGGCCGACGGGTGAGCTTGTCGCCCGGGCCGACGTGGCGCAGCAGGGATCCGGCGTTGGCGTGCACGAAGAAGTTCGACGTCGGCACGTAGAACCTTTGGTAGAGGCTGATGGCGCCGCGATGACCGGTTGCCTGCTCGACACGCTTGGCCATGTCCCACACCTTCGGGCCGGGACGTGGCTCCCCGAGCGCGGCGACGCACTGCTGGATCACCTCGGCGGGCACGAGGCCCGTGTCAATCAGGTAGCGCACGACGTCGCGCATGGCCTTGATGTTTGCGGCCTGCAGGTGGGCCACGGCGCCGTCCTCATGAAGGCAGTACAGGCCCAGAATGCACGTCTCGACGGAGGACCGGGCGAGCATCACCGAGGCCTCGCGGTGGCGGCCGCGGACCGCCCGCCGGGTCTGGCGCTGCAGCCACAGCACCCGGTGGATGGCGAGCTGCGCCGCGTCGGTACCTTTGGCGTCCAAGCCGGGCCACGGGGAGCACGTGACGAGCTTGCGCGCCGCGGATCGCACGCGGTAGCGGCGGATCAGGTCCGGGCAGGGCAGCAGGGTGCGCGCGATCATCCACGCCAGGGATGCCAGGCGGCGCCAGGGGCGGAACCGTTCCCCCGGCTCAGCCGTGCCCGGAGCGTCTTGTGCGGCGTTCACGGTCATGCTGCCGGGATACCACCGTCCGGCCGGTCCCCCGGCATCGTTTTCTCGCCGGGCATCCTCGGGCCGGGCTGCGGCGGCGCAACGGTCACCACCAGGACCGGGACGCCCTGCTCCTCGTCGTAGTGCGGCAACCAGGCCGGACCCTCCGTGCCGAGCCAGAACTGCACGCCCTGGCCGAGGCTGGCCGGGTCCACCCTGGTGATGCCCGACACGCTTCCCGGCTCCGCGCGCATGATCAGGTACCCACAGCCGCCCGCGTGCAGCGCCGCCCTGTCCGGCAGACGGTTGGCCAACCCGAGGATGTGCCGGGCGATGGTGCCCTGAGTCGGCCCCTTGCTCAGGTCCCCGGCGATCTTCCACTCGATCCAGTCCAGCTCATCCTCAGGCCGCGCGGCCATGACGGCGCGCACGAGCGCGGCACGCTCCTCGTGAGTGGTGAGCGCGCGGGAGACGTCGATCCGCAGCGTCATGCATCCAATCTAGGCAGCTCCACAGACAGCCCTGCCCGCGATCACAGTCCGGCAGGGAACGGACCCGGCCGACTCGGCCGAGATCATCGTGTAGCGAGGAGGACGAGTCCCAGCTTGGAAGATCGGTCACCCCCGGACGGGTGTGAGCAGAGCTGACCCATCCACTGGTCGGGCCGGGTGCTGTGCCCGTGAGTTACCGCCACCGACCGCGGAAACTCCTGGTGTGTGGCACGGATGTGGCACGGCGCAAGGGCACGGTCACGTCTCATCGCCGTGTCTCACCGGAGCCGAAGCGTCGGGGTCGGCGGCGTCCTGTTCTGTGCTGGCTTCTTGTGGGTCGAGCCTTGGCATCACGATCGGACGGAGTTGCTCGATGATGGGGTCGCTGAGACAGGCGGCGATCAGCGGAGCATGTACGGGTTTCCGGTATGTCGTGCCCATTTGCCGGGCGAGCCCGGTGAGCAGCTCTGCTGCCTTTGTCCGCGGATGCCGGTGTTGAGCGAGGTAGGTGGCCACAGCGTCTGGCGACCATTGGGCCTCGACAGCTTTCGCGCCTTCGGGGTCTTCTTCGGCTAGTGCGAACAGGAGCCCGTCATGCACGGCTTGGGGGTCTTGGAGGAAGAGTTCTTCAAGGTCGGCGACCGGCAGGAAGCACACGTTGCGGTTGTCGCGGTACTGGTCCTGCTTGTCACCGTCGAGGAGCACGGTGAAGGGCACATGCAGCTGCGCACTCAGCTCGGTGAGCACCGCGGACAAGGGCCGGGTCAGGTCGGCGCCCGCGAGTGATAGGACCAGGCAGTTCTGCCGTGCGGTGTCATACCCCAGCCGGGCAAGGAGCAACGGATAGGCGGCCTGGTCGCTCGGCCCTTCGACAAAGAGGATGCGTTCTGCGAGAGCGACGTCACCTGGGTCGATGCCCAGCTCCGAGAAGATGTGACGCCGGGTGAATCCCTCAGCGAAGACCGAATGCATCGCTGTCCCGTGCTGGTCTCTGGTGACCAGCCAGCAAGCCTCGGGGTCGGCGGCGTTGATGAACACGGGTGAGTGCGTGGCGCATACATAGGCATGCTCGGGATGGTCGCGCAGAAACTGGACCAGCCGCCGCTCAGCCCCGGGATGCAGGTAGGCGTGCGGCTCATCGATCAGGAGGATTCGGCCGGGCTCGGAGAACAGGGTGAGAGCGATCAGGTGGAGTGCCTGCGCGACGCCTGTCCCGCTCTGTTCGAGAGGTGTGCTGCGCCCAGCGAAACGGTCCCGGTAGGTGATCTGCACCAGCGACTGGTCGCCGACAGCTTGGGTGAGGATGGCGTCGATTTCCGGGAACAGCTCCGCCATTACCCGCTGCAGCTCGTGGAACTCGGGAGCGTCGTCATTGCGCCGGGTGAAGATCGCCATGCCGAGATCGGGGCCGGACGGGCCAGGAACTTCGACCCGCCGCGCGGTGACGGTACCGGGGATGGTGCGCTGGGCCGGGACGAACGTGAGCCGACGCAGGGTTGCCTCGGCCAGCTCCTTGGATGGTAGCGACCAGCTGTTCCAACGCTGACGGTCGGGTGTACTCACACCAGGGCTACCGTCGCTGAAGCGCAAGATGGAGTACCCAGGATTGTTGGGGTCGGGTACCCATGCCCCGGTTGTGGTTCCCGTCGGCCCGGTAACCTCGTAGCGCTCAAGCGCGCCTTGCCTCCCCGTCTCAAGCTCGATCACCGTATCGCCGGACTCTATGCGTGCCTCAGGCAGGAGGGCGGACCACGGCGCGTCGGGGTGCAGCCCTGCGATCGCCTGCAAGACACGGGTCTTGCCGACGTTGTTCCGCCCGGTCAAGACCGTGATTCCCTGGGTCAGCAGCACCCAGTCACCGTCAACGATCTCCGGGATGCCACGCATCCGAACGCTCAGCATGGCACTCTCGGCTCCTGGAAGGGTCACAAGCACAGAGGCTAGCGGAGCCCAGCGTCCATCTGATCCGTAGATCAATGCAGCGAATCCCGTGTCAACGGCCAAGTTGCGGTGGCTCTGGCTCACTTTCCGTGAGGTGATCTGCCCGGCATGTCCGGTGGCGTCGTGATCATCATGTTTGTGATCATGCCGGGCGTGCGATCTTGAAGTTCTCACTGTCCTGGTCCCTCACCTGGCGGACCTGGCCATCGAATGTGCCGTCACTGCGGGCAGGTCGGTGCATGTGCTGGCCCGGGCCTGTGCCAGCGAGGCGGCCTGCCCGGGCTGTGGCGTGATGTCGCGGCGGGTGCATAGCCGCTACCAGCGGAAGCTGGTCGATACTGCGAGCGGCGGCCAAGAGGTGCTCATCCATCTGCAGGCCCGCCGGTTCTTTTGCGGTAACGACGCGTGTGCGAAGGCGACGTTCGCTGAGCAGGTGCCGGGCCTGACCACCCGCTATGGCCGGCGGACATGCAGCCTGTAGGCAGTGTTGCAGGCGGTCGGCTTGGCTCTGGGTGGCCGGGCTGGTGCCCGGCTGTCCGGCAGGCTGGCCTGCTCGGTGAGCCGCTCCACGCTGATACGGCTGATCCGCGCCGCGCCTGACCCGGCCAGCGAGACCCCGCTGGTGCTCGGCGTCGACGATTTCGCGCTGCGCAAGGGGCACGTGTACGGGACCGTGCTGGTCGATATCGAGACCCGCCGGCCGGTCGACATGCTCCCCGAGCGGTCCGCGGAGTCCTTCCGTGCCTGGCTGGATGCCCACCCGGGCGTGGAGATCATCTGCCGTGACCGCGGCGGCTGCTACGCCGAAGGCGCAGCCCAGGGCGCCCCACTGGCCACCCAGGTGGCGGATCGGTGGCACCTGTGGCACAACCTGGCCGAAGCCGTCGAGCGTGCCGTCGCCCGCCACCGCTCCTGCCTGCAAGAACCACCACCGCAACCCGGCCCCGGGCCTCCGGCGGAGGAGACCGCGCCAGCCCCTGAGGCAGGCCTGGCCGCGCGGACGCGCGCCCGGCAGGCCGAGGTGCACGCCGCGCTGGCCCGCGGGCTGACCATCACCGAGATCAGCCGCACCTTACGGCTGGAACGCAAGACCGTCCGCCGCTACGCCACCGCCGCCACCGCAGACCAGCTGATCGGCGGCACCCGCCTGACCCGGCCGGGCCTGCTCGGCCCGCACCAGGCCTACCTGCGCCAGCGATGGGACGAAGGGATCCGCAGCACCGAACGCCTGCACCAGGAACTGCACACCCGTGGCTACCGGGGCAGCCCGCGCACCCTGCGCCGGCTCACAGCCCAGCTGCGCCATGACACCGCCGTCCCCGCGCCACCACCCGCGCCGGCTGCCAGGAAGGTGGCCAGCTGGATCCTCACCCCACCCGGCAAGCTCACCGACGACGACAGCGCCACGCTCGCCCAGATCACCGCCCGCTGCCAGGAACTGAACACCACCCGGGCCCTGGTCCGCCAGTTCGCGGACATGCTCTGCCACCTGCACGGCGAGCACCTCGAAAACTGGGCCACCCAGGCCGAGAACAGCGCAACGCGGACGTACGCCCCGAGTCTGCTAGATCGGTCCGCGCCGCGTTCCCAGGCTGGCGAGGTTACACGAGGGGATATCTCACACGCTCGAGCAGCGGTTCGATGGCTGTCTGTATGGCAGCAGCGGCCGGCACCGCCGATGGGTCAACGGATGCACTACAGGTGCAGGCCGATGTGGTCCACGACGAGGCGGCGACCCTCGCCGTCGATGCCGAAGTGGATACGCCCACACTCGGCCGGATTCTTGTAATCATCCACCTTCACGTGCGGAACGGTGTCAATGTCGCGCCCGTCGAGTGTCACCGACCGATGGATCGACGAGTCGGTCAGCGCGATCTCGATCCCGTGGTTCTCGGCCGCGTAGTCCTTGAGTCGTCCGCCGAGGTCGCCATCAGAGGCGCGGTAGTCCTCGGCAACCCGCGAGAGCCGGACAAGGTGGTCCCACATCCGTTGTGGGTCTGGGTAGGGGCAGCGATACAGGCCAGAGAGGACGTCGTCCGTGATCACGAAGGCCTCGCTGCGCAGCCGGGTCACGTGACGCTCGAAATGAGCCCAGTCGTCGATGCGCAAATCCAGAAGGTCGATGTCATCATCGACGTGGGTAATGCTGGTCCGCTCCTGGTACTGGAGCCACTGGTCGGCGGCATCCAGCTTCCGCTCAACGACCTCCTTCTCCTCCATAACCGCCACTAGCTCCGAGGTCAGCTCCTCGTTGTGTGCCCGGAGCCGCTCCACCTCCTCGGTGGCATCGATCGCCAACTCCCGCCAACCGCTCGAGTCCTCTTCAGCTATCTTCTGCCGCCGCGCCTCGAGGTCGGCGGCGCGCACGGCAGCGTACGCCGGGTCTCGAGGGACTCGCGCCACGGAGAGCGACGACAGCGTGCCGAAAACCCTGCCCCGCAAGTCGGTCAGTGGGAACGTTTCTTGGGGTGGGTAGCGGCGGTCATACCCGCCGTCGGGTAGGGGACGTGGCCAGAGCAGGACCGCTCCGCCCCATGGTGGCGAGGTGACACCCGCGCGCCCCCGCAGCCGCTCCCAGGCAAGTCGGCCGACCACCGCTACGTGTGCGAGGCCGAGCAGCGCGGACGAGAGACGCTCGACGTCCCGGAATGAGCCTGCGACGAGGAGGATCGGCAGCTTGCGTTCCGGGGCATTAACGACGTCTTCGCAGAACTGGTCTACGCTGCCGGCGAGCAGCGTGGAAGGCAGGGGGATGTTGACCGACCCGTCATGACACCCGCCGGCGTAAACAATCGCACGAATGAGTCCGGGCGGCCGCAACTCGTACGGCGCTGGCATCAGTCGGAAGCCCCGGGCCTCGCGACCCAGTCGCAGCGTCATCATGACGTCGTCGTCCGGCAGCGCCTGGCTCAGGTCAACCGACGTTCGCCACCAGATGCCAGCGTCAGCCTGGTCGGCGTGCTCGAGCTGCAATGAGATCAGCGCTGGAGTCGCCTCGGTGGCGGGCCACGCGTCTGCCACGACGCGGTAACCGTCTGCCTCGGCATCCACGTGATCGCGCGCGGTGGCACTGATCTGAGGACGATCCGACTCGGGACCCCTCCAGGACCAGGTGAGCGCCTGATCGGCGACATCTTGCAGCGAATGGCTCTGGACGTCCAGCCGCATAGCCAGCAGCTCGTGCACACGGGCCTCCTTCCTCCCGGCCTGTCCACGATGGCATAACCACCGACGTCAGCGATTCACTCCAAGCGGGATGGCGGGTTATCACGGGACCGGGCCAGGTTCAGCGCCCAGGAGATCGCCTCGACGCTCACGGGCCGTCGCTCCTCAGGCGTGCTGCTCCGCAGAGGGCCGCCCAGCCTTCTGTCTCAGCTTTTGTCTCATTCACGTCCGTCCGGCACCGTTCACCAGCGACCGCCCCAGTCATGTTCGGGCAGGTCACGGACGGTGGCGGCCATTGGTGAACGTTGGTGCGCATTGTTGGAAAGCGTGTTGAGGTCGCTTGGCATGCAGGCGCAGTCCCGTCGTGCACTACCGCAGGCGTGGCGTTTGGCGCCTGGCATGGTACGGGCCGGGCCGGTGTGATCGGTTCCCTGTGGGCGGCGAGTTGCCCATGTCTGTGCGTGGCCTTTGCGCCGATCAGTTCCAGTACGCGCTGGCGCGGCCGATAATGCATCCAGGGTCCAGCGTGATCGGCGCGCTTCAGTGGCTATGATGGCAGGCCGGCGCCATTACTCAAGGGGCGGGATAGATGGACCAGAATGCGGCGCGGCACATCGATGCCGCCGGGGCCGTGCGGTACCGAGTATGTGAGGATGCCGGGGGGGCCGGTGCCCGACTGGCGGTTCCGGGCTGGGTGGGCGGATGACTACGCAGATCGTCACCTACCAGCTTGATGACGCAACCATGGTGCGGTTCGAGGTCGAACCGCCGCCGGGGTTCGTCCCGGCTGGAGCAGAGGAGATCGCTGGCCGGGTGCGGGAGGCGGTCGGCCCGGCGGTCGCAGCGGCGAAGACGGTTTTGGACAAAGTGAAGGAGGTGCGGCCCGACCAGGTCGAGCTGCGGTTCGGCATCAAGGTCAGCGGCGGGGCGAACTGGCTGGTGGCGAAGTCGGCCGCCGAGGCGAACTTCGAGATCTGCCTTACCTGGCTCCGTGACGGCCAAGGGGCGGACGCAGGCGCGGAGTGACCGCTGACAACCCGGCCCATCCACTGGGCGGCGAGCCATGGGTGGCGGCGATCCTTGCGTCTGAGGACGTGCTGGAGCCCTTGATCCGCCTGGACCCGGGCCACGTCTCCGCTGACCCCGGTCGCGGCGGCGCCGGACCCTGCACCCCGCCCAGCGTGCCCTGCCCCTGCCCGGGCTGGCCGGCGCTGACGCGATCTACGCCTATTCCTTCATCCTGACCAACCTGGATGTCTGCGCACCGGGCAAGGCCGCCGCGGCCGAGCACTGGTACCGGCACCGGACCACCATTGAGAATCAACGGTGACAGCAAGCACGGCGCCGCCCTCCCGCACCTGCCATAGCCGGTTATTCCGCGGTCAATACCGCCTGGATGTGGGGCGCGCTGCTCGCCGCGAACATCGCCGCGTGGCTGCACCAGCTCACCGCGCAAACCATCCTGGCTGGTCACGGGTCTGCGGCGGCAAAGCCATGGCGGCCTCACTGCGGTGGCGGCCCATCGCCGTCCCCGGTCGGCTGGTCCGCCACGCCGGGCAGCTGACCCTGCGGCTCCCGCCCCGGGACAGCCTGCTCGCCGAGATTCTCGCCCGCCTCCGGGCCCTCCCCACACTGTCCTGACCCATCCGGCCCGCACGGCCCCGACCCGGAAACATGGAAAACGCGAAACCGGCGCGATACCCGGGACTTAAGCCTGCCCGCACACCCGAAACCCGGCCGCAAGACCAACTACCGTCCCGAAGATCAACTCAGCGGCACTATTCGCGGAATCGGGTCTGACCGCACCTGTGAGCATGTCACCGCTCCCAGACTGCTCCCAAGATCGGACATCGGGCGTGCCGACACGCCGCTTTGCAATCGCGCGCTGGCGTGCTTCCACTTCTGCTCACCCCTCTTTGCGGCACCTACCCGAAAGACGTGCCGTCCGCAGCGCCTAGCGCCGACGGCTGCATGGCACGCGACCAACGCTGCATCTACCGCGGCTCGGGATCCGCAGAAGCTGACTTTAATGCCCGTGGGAATGCCGCGTCCGTAGTCCGACCTCCCAGGAAGCGATACGACTGAGGGCCCGGCTCTCGCCCGGGCAACTGCACGGGAGCTTGCAAGCACCCTCGATGGTGGACCTCCAGTCCGTAACCCACAGTCAGACCCCTGAAATACTCCGCCAGGTCCCCCGGCGTTGAGCGGCCCTCCTGCGCAACTCTCGCGTCGGGTCGCGCAGCATCCAGTTTGAGGACCCTGCCCACCTCGAACCATCCCAGCACCGCGGCAGTCGGCGCGGTCGCGTACATCCACACGCGGTCGCCAGGTTGCAGCGCCGTGCGTCGCCGAAACTCCCACCGCTTGATGCCTGCAAGGATCTCATCGACGTAATTGCGGTGGATCGACATAAGAACCTCATTGGCCATAGCCCGACAGTCTTGCAGACAGCACCCTCCGCCTGGTTCCGTAGGTCAGCTTGGAGGCCATCGGCGAGTTCTGAACCGGCTGCTATCATCAAGGTAGTTCGGCCACAGGCTCCGCTGCGGGAACTCCACCTCGACACTCCTGCGGACGGCTCCATCGGGCACGGCAGCTCGTGCCCAGGCAAGCCGACCTCTAGATCCTGGCCACCCTATCCAGCTCGAATCAGACCCTCTTGGTGGTCGGGTTAGCGCCAGTAGCGCGGACGTCGTCGGCGATGCTGTCTGCGATCGAAGAGTCCACGATCACCTTGACGCTCAGCTGGGCGTAACTTGCCACGC
>DATLSX010000065.1:0-32867 GCA_035533915.1 Streptosporangiaceae bacterium | reverse complement strand
TGGAACGCACTAACCAGCCTTCTCGCTGGGATAACAGACCCGGCAGTCACATCAAGCGCGACAAGCCCACAGACGCCCGCCCGCCCCCCTCCTGTACCGAACCGTTGAAACACTGGCCGCTACGGAAGGTAAGCACTCGCCACCGCCTACCCCATCAATTTGGCGTATAACGCCGAATATTTGTCAGGCCAGATGATCAGCGGCTTCGTTCTGCACTACTGAAACAGATTAGCCAAGACGCTTTTCCAGCTCGTGCTGATAGTCAGCGAGTCGCATAGCGGCTAGCTCCCGGCTTCCTGGAGGTGGTCAGCGCTTCCTCTCGCTGGCCCCGATAGGCCACCTGGAGCGCTAGGTTGTGCAACGCTATGGCCAGGTCAGCCCGGACTGCATCACGGTCGCCAGCGTATCGGTCATCGAGTCGCGCGACTTCGGTGCCGCGTACGGCCACTTCGTCTCTTCCTCGTGATGGGTAGCGTGGGAGCAAAGGCGCTCTCTGGCCCGAAATTTCGTAGGAGGAATAAGATAAAAGCCATCATCTACCGTGACCAGATTGGACGGCGCAGCCACTACGTTTCCACAAGCGAGCAGTACCTGGCCGCGCGGAGCCTGGCCTAGCCTGAGTTTCCGGTGATCATGGTCTTCTGACTCCTGGCCAGGGTCCCGGCTGACCTGTATTCCCTTGTGACACGCGCTTGCGGTGCTTGACTGTGCCTCAGAACTCGCCTATGACCATAAATGTATGGCGAGCCTGTACAAGAAGGTGATCAGCGGCCGGCCGTATTGGTACCTGCGCGAGATGGGCTGGGTGGACGGCAAGCCGAAGATGGTCTCCGAGCGGTATGTGGGCACGGCGGCCGATATCGAGGCGCTGCTGGATGCCCGCGAGGCGCGGATGCTGCCCGAGCGGACCCGGCACCTGGACTTCGGGGCGGCGGCGGCGGTGTGGGGGCTGCTGGCCGATCTGGGCGTGGCCGCGGTCATCGACGAGCAGACCGGGGCCAGGCCGCCGGGGCTGCCGCTGTCACCGGGCACCTACCTGTCGCTGGCCGTGCTGAACCGGGTGGTGGATCCGTGCTCCAAGCGCGGGTTCGCGGACTGGTGGCGCACCACGGCGGCGGACCGGTTCACCAGGATCGCGGCGTCGGCGCTGGATCACCGCCGGTTCCGGGACGCGTTCCACGCGGTGCCGCCGGACGCGCTGGGCCGGATCGAGGAGAAGCTGGCGCTGGCGGCGTGCGCCCGGTTCGGGCTGGACACCAGCTCGGTGGCGCTGGACATGACGAACTTCGCGACCTTCATCGATACCGGCAGCGCCAGGGCGCCGATCGCGCAGCGGGGCAGACCCAGGCAGAAACGCGCGGACCTGCGGCTGGCCGGCCCGGGCCTGGTCGTCACCCGCGGCGGCGGGATCCCGCTGCTGTCCCATGCGCGACAAGCCCGCGGACCTCCGCCTGACCCGGGACACCGACCCGCCCGCCCGCGCCGCCCTGGAAGAAGAGATCGTCGGCAAGCACGTGCTGATCACCGATCATGACGACTGGCCGGCCGCCGAGGTCATCGCCGGCTACCGGTCCCAGTCCGAAGCCGGGCTCTCCTTCCGCCAGCTCAAAGACCCGCGCGTCGTCTCGTTCTCCCCGATGTTCCGCTGGACCGAGCACAACATCCGCGTCCACGTCCTCACCTGCGTCCTCGCCCTGCAGATCGCGCACCTGATGCGCCTGCAAGCCCAGCGCGCCGGGCTGCGCATGCCAGTCCGCGAGCTGCTGACCCAGCTCGCCGGCATCGGCGAGACCATCCTGATCTACCCCGCCGCACGAGGCAGGCCCAAAGCCCGCCGGATGCTAACCGAGACCACCACCCAGGACAAACTCATCCAGGCCTTCCATCTCGACCGCCACGCGCCCAAAGTTAGGTCATAGGACCAGGCGACCCCCCAAACCCCTCTCCACCAGGCAGAACACCCTGGCAAGGAGCATGATCACCGGAAACTCGGGCTAGGGCCGCGGCCTTCGGTGATGTACAGGGTTTGCCCGCCGTCGTGGGAATGCCAGGCGCTGCGCGCTCCGGGTGTGAAGTGAACCGCGGCGACGTTCAGCTACGAGGCTGGCAGGCCCGGGTGATGGGGTCGATCCAGACCTCACCGTGATGAATGCTCCTTCTGGTCCCATGAGGAGCGCGCCGACGGTGCCGACCTCGTCGGGTGTCCCGGCTCGCCCGGCTGGGGAGAACTCGATCATCCGCCGGTATCCCTCGCCGCGGGGACCGGTCAGCTCATCCCTGGCAAGCGGGGTGATGATGATGCCGGGGCTGGTGGTGTTCACCCGGGCACCGCGCTTGCCCCAGCGAACTGTGTCCTGTTCAGGGGTCAGGGCGCCAAGGCGATGACCGGATTGCGAGACCCCGGCCGCGTGGATGACGCCAGTGACGTCACCGCGCGCCGCCGCGGCCTCGGCGAGTGCGTGCACCGATTCGCGCGAGGACACGTCAACGGTTACGGTGCTCGCGTCAAAGCCAGCGTTGGCCAGCACCCCGGCCGCCGCTTCGGCATTGGCCTGGCGCAGATCGGCGAGCAAAACGTGCTTGCCTGCGCTGACCCGCCGGGCGATCGCCTGGCCGATCTGCCGAGCTCCGATGACAACAGTGACTTCGCTCATGATGCTCTCATTCTTGCTGACCGGTTTTGGCCAGACGGATGGTGACGGCGTGCGCATCCCGGCCGGTGACGGAGGCCACTATCTGTAGGAGCACCGGATCTCAGTTGGCTAACGCCATCAGCCGTAGTACATATTCGGTCTGGGGGCGGCCGCGATCGGATCGGCATGGGCGAACTGGTCTGCGTACGCTTCGAGCACGGCCGCTCCGAGCGACATCGCGCAGATGAGGATGCTGACTGGACCGTTCGCCCTGAGCATGGCCCCGCCGGGGAGGTGCATCGAGGGTGCGGCGAGGATGGTCGCATGAGGGTATTCGGGGCTGGCAGAAAGTCGCGCTGGCTCGTCCCGCGGGGGCGCGCGGTCTCTTGCCGGCCGACTGTACCGGCAGCCTCGGTGGTCGGCTCGGCGCTGGCGGGCTGGATGCTCGGTGGGGTTGCCCGCCGGGTCAGCGTGCGAACGGGCGTTCGCGATGAGGAGGCGTTCGGGTCCCTGCCCGGAGACGAGTTCATTGCGCACCCGATGGTCGAGTGGACCCGCGGCATCACCGTGCACGCGGTCGCCGAGCGGGTATGGCCGTGGCTGGCCCAGATGGGGTACGGGCGTGGCGGCTGGTACACCCCGGAGCGGGTGGATCTGTTCGCCAACCGGTGGGTGTTCAACGCCCGGAGCCGGTTCCCTGCCAGCGCCGGCCGGCTACTGCCGGAATACCAGCAGGTCACTGTCGGCGACTTGATCTGCGATGGACCCGATTACGCGTCCTACTTCCGGGTCGTGCGCGTCGACCCGCAGCACGCCCTGGTATGCCGGTCGATCCGCCACCCGCGGCGGGGGAGCCCGATCGACATCACCGATCCGCAGGCTCCGCAGCGGGCCGAGCAGCAATTGCGCGATGCCGGCACCTATTTCGACTTCACCTGGTCCCTGGTACTGAACGAACGGCCCGGCGAGCGGACGCGGCTGCTGGTGCGTACCCGGGCCAACTACTCACCGCGTGCCCTCGGTCTCCTGTCCCTGCCGCTGGGCCTGTACGACGCCACGTACGGGGTGGCGATGCTGCGGGCGATCGCCCAGCGTGCGGAAAACCCCGAGCTGATTGGAGACTAGCCGGAACGCAGGAGCGCGCTCGCTCCTCAACCTCTCGGCGCTCCGCCAGGAGCCAACTGGCGTACCGGACGGCTGCCCATAACGCGGTGCCTTATGTCAATCCTCAGGCAACCGGTCAGGGTGCGGCGAGCCGACCGGGCCGTGACGGCCGAGTCGGCCTGGACCCCGACGTCGGAAATGCCGATCCCGCCCGGGGATGCCGAGCAGCGCCCCGGCGGCGGGTTTGCTCGGCCATGCGGCCGCCGACGAGCACCACCACAGTGGCGACCGCAAGGAGGGCGAACAGCCAGCTCCCGGTGAACAGGACCCGCTGCACCTTGGCGATATCTCTAACGGCTAGCTAAATAGCTAGCGGTTATCCTAGAGACTGTCAAGCTCGTCCGCAGCGGTGGGTGCTTGAGACGAGGCTGGAAACGCCAGCTACCCGGCTGGCTCACTGATCCGGTAGCCGATGCCGGGCGTGGTGGAGATAACCGGCGGATCGCCGAGCTTGCGGCGCAGCCGTCCGATGGTCACGGTGACCGTGTTGGTGAACGGGTCGGCCTGCTCGTCCCAGACCTGCTCGAGCAGTTCCTCGGCGCGCAGGAAGGCCGGGGCCGCGACCAGCAGCGCCTCCAGCACGCCGAACTCCTTCACCGACAGGTCCAGCTGCCGCCCGTCGCGGGTAACCGTGCGGCGCAGCGGATCAAGCTCGATCCCCGCCGCGCGCAGCAGCCGGGACCGCGCTGACGGCTGCCGCCGGGCCAGGGCGCGGATGCGCAGGACGAGCTCGGGAAAATGAAACGGCTTGCCGAGGTAGTCGTCGGCGCCCAGGCCCAGGCCGGTGACCCGGTCACCCGGCGCTCCGGCCGCGGTCAGCATCAGCACCATGGCCCGTTCACCGCGGTCGGTGATCATCTGGCAGAGCACATCGCCGTGGATGCCCGGCAGGTCCCGGTCAAGGACGACGACGTCGTAGGGGTTGAGGTCGAGCTTGGCCGCCGCCTCGAGGCCGTCGTGCGCGGCATCCACCGCCATGCCCTGATCCCGCAGGCCCTCGACCAGCACGTCGGCGAGCGACCGGGAGTCCTCGGCCACCAGCACCCTCATGCCGGCACGCCCGCGATCAAGGTCGGCTCGGCCCAGGCGGCGGCCGGCAAGTCCACGCAGGCTCGCAGCCCGCCGCCGGGCCGGGCGAGCAGGCTCAGCCGCCCGTCGTGCGCCTCGGCGATCGCGGCCACGATCGACAAGCCCAGGCCCGATCCCTTGTCCGTGCCGATCCGGTCCGCCCCGAGCCGCCGGAACGGCTGGGACAGCTCATCGACCTGCCGCGGATCCAGGACCTGGCCGCCGTTGTCGACGATCAGCCTGGCCCGCCCGGCTTCGGTCTGCGCGGTGACCTGCAGCCAGCCGCCGACCTCGTTGTGACAGACGGCGTTGTCGACCAGGTTCTCGACCATCCGGGACAGCAGTGCCTGGCTGCCCCGCACCCACGCGCCGCCTGGGCCCGTGCGGTCCTGGACGGTCAGGTTCCTGGCCCCGATGGCCGCCTTCTGGTCCGCGAGGGCGGCGCCGACAATGTAATCAAGCGGCAGGACCGCGTAGCCGGGCAGGTCCCGGTGCTGGGCGCGGGCCAGCACGAGGAACGCCTCAAGCAAGCTGTCGATCCGGTCCAGTTCGGCCCGCAGCCGGCCGGCCAGGGCGATTGTCTGCGGCGGCGCCCCCTCCGGCTTGGCCACCGCTACATCCAGCGACGCCCGGATCGTGGCCAGCGGCGTGCGCAGCTCGTGCGAGGCGTTGGCCACGAACCGGCGCTGCGCGTTGAACGCGGCCTCCAGCCGCTGCAGCAGCCCGTCGATGGTGTCGCCGAGCTTCTTCAGCTCGTCATCGGGCCCGGCCACGGCGAGCCGCTCGTTCAGGTTGTGCGCCGATATCTGCTGGGTCGCCGCGGTCATCGCCCGGACCGGGCGCAGTGCCCGGCCGGCCAGGACCCAGCCCATAGCCACGGACCCCAGGGTCATGAAGCCGAGCGCGATCGCCGAGGCGATGAGCAGGTCTCGCGAGAACGCCGAATGCGTCGTACCCGCTTGCGCGGACAGCTGATGCCGCAGCTGCCGGATGAGCGCGTTAGCACTGGCGAGCTTTGCCGCCGCCGATTGTGGGGTCGGCATGGTAGCTGGAGCCGTTGCGGCTTCCATCGAGCTGCGGCTGATGGCGAAGCCACCCGCGATCGCCAGCAGCACGGCGCCCGAGACGAGGAACAAGATGCCGTAGAGCGCGGTCAGGCGCAGCCGCACGGTGCGGCGTGCCAGACCCGGTATGCGAACCCGGCGGCGCGGCCGATCACGATCCTGGTGCTGCCCCACCCGCATTCGCCCCTCCCCCCTGGTTTCGTCGCGGCCTGCCCGTCATTGCCCTGGCCCGTATTTGCCCAGTCCAAAGGCTCGGCCTGGTTCCATCATGCCTGGTCAGGCCTAACAACGAGCTAACAGCATCTGTGCGGCCCATGTTATGGCCGACTCAGTAGAAACAGGTCACAGCAGATCGCGCGGCTGCCGGGCCCGCGCCCCAGCGCTGGGCCACGAGCCGCCGGCGAGCGGGAACGATTAGGGAGAAGGATCACAAGTGCAGGCGACGATCGAAGTCAGCGGGCTGCGCAAGCGGTTCGGGCCGGCGCTGGCGCTGGACGGGATGACCTTCACCGTCCAGCCCGGCCAGGTGACCGGCTTCGTCGGCCCGAACGGGGCCGGCAAGTCCACGACCATGCGGGTCATTCTCGGCCTGGACGCGCCCGAGGCGGGCACCGCGCTGGTCGCCGGGAAGCCGTACGCGAGCATCCGGCGCCCGATGAGCCTGATCGGCTCGCTGCTGGACGCGGCCGCGCTGCAGCCGAGCCGCCGCGCCCGCAACCACCTGCTGTGGCTGGCCCACTCCCAGGGACTGACCGCCAAGCGGGTCGATGAGGTGATCGAGCAGGCCGGGCTGGATACCGTTGCCCGGCGACGGGCAGGCGGCTTCTCCCTCGGCATGCGCCAGCGGCTGGGAATCGCGGCCGCCATGCTCGGCGACCCCGCGGCGATCATGCTGGACGAGCCCTTCAACGGGATGGACCCGGAGGGCATCGCGTGGATGCGCGGTTTCCTGCGGTCACTCGCTTCCCAGGGCCGGGCGGTGCTGGTGTCCAGCCACCTGATGAGCGAGCTACAGGACACCGCGGACCACCTGGTGGTCGTCGGCCGGGGCAAGGTCATCGCCGACACGACAGTCGCCAGCCTGCTGGCCGCCGCGTCCGGCGACAGGGTGACCCTGCGTACGTCCGCGCGGCCGGCGGCTGCTGCGGTGCTTGAGGCCGCCGGGGCCACCGTCGCCGCCACCGGCCAGGACACGCTCACGATCTCCGGCCTGCGGGCCGAGCGGGTGGTGGCGCTGCTGTCGGCCGACGCCGTGCCCTTCTCGGAGGTGGGCGCGCACCGGGCCACGCTCGAGCAGGCCTACATGGAGCTGACCAGGGACGCGGTCGAGTTCCGTCCCGCCGGTTCGGTGACCGGTCCAGCAGAGGAGGTCGTGCGATGACCATGGATACCGTCTCCGTCCCGCGCGCGCACGCGGCGGCCGACGCCGGGCGCGCCGGGTTCGGCCTGCTGCTGCGGTCGGAGTGGACCAAGTTCCGCACGGTCCGCGGCTGGGTGATCGGCATGTTCATCGCCGCGCTGCTGACCGTCTTCGTCGGGCTGTTCGCCGCCGGGTACGGCAGCCGAAACTGCCAGAACAGCCCCACCGGGCCGGCGCTGAGCGGCAAGGCGTGCCTGCCCTACATCCCGTACGGGCCGGGCGGCGAGGTCGTCACCGACAGCTTCAACTTCGCCCACCAGCCGCTGACCGGGAACGGCAGCCTCACCGTCCGGGTGCTCTCGCTCAGCGGCGCGCACCCGGAGTTCGGCGCCAACGGCGGCGTGCCGGCCGGCGGCCCGGGGCCGACCATGACGCCTGGGCTCATGCCCTGGTCCAAGGCCGGGATCATCATCAAGCAGGACACGAAGCAGGGATCCGGCTACGCCGCGATGATGATGACCGGCAGCAACGGCGTCCGGATGCAGTACGACTACACTGGGGACATCGCCGGGCTGCCCGGCGGCGTATCCGCCGCGCACCCGCGCTGGCTGCGGCTAACCCGGGCCGGCGACACGATCACCGGCTATGACTCCGCCGACGGCGCGCACTGGACGAAGGTCGGAACCGTCCGGCTGACCGGCCTGCCCGCGACCGTGCAGGTGGGCATGTTCGCGACCTCGCCGGGCTACATACAGAGCTCGACCTCGTTCGGCGGGTCCCACTTCCAGGGCGCCCCCAGTCAGGCCACCGGCGTGTTCGGCGACGTCACCGCGTCCGGTACGCCCGCGGGCGGCACGTGGGCTGCCACCGCGGTCGGCGGCGGCGGCCCGATGACCGGCCCGGCCGGGCCGGGCGGCCAGGCCGGGCCTGGCGCCGGGCCGGGTGCCGGATCCGGCGCGGCCGGATTCACGCACGCGGGCGGCACGTTCACGGTGACCGGGTCCGGTGACATCGCGCCTACCGTGCCCGGACCCGCCAGCTCGTACCCGACCGCGACCATCGAGCAGGCCCTGGCGGGCGCGTTCATCGGGCTGATCGCGATCGTGGTCGTGGCCGCGATGTTCTTCACCGCCGAGTACCGCCGGGGCCTGATCCGCACCACGCTGGCCGCGACCCCGCGTCGCGGGCAGGTGCTGGCTGCCAAGGCCATCGTCGCGGCCGCGGCCGCATTCACCGTCGGCCTGGTGGCCTCCGCCGTTGCCATCGCGATCGGCGTGCCGCTGGAACGCAACAACGGCTCGGTCGTGCTCCCGGTCTCGGCGCTGACCGAGGTGCGGGTGGTGGTCGGCACCGCGGCGCTGCTCGCCGTAGCGGCGGCCTTCGCGGTCGGTCTCGGCGCCGTACTGCGGCGCAGCGCCGCGGCGATCACCATCGCGGTCGCCACGGTCGTACTGCCGTTCCTGCTGGCCGCGCTCAACATCCTGCCGTCCGGCCCGGCCGCATGGCTGCTGCGGATCACGCCGGCGGCAGGCCTGGCCATCCAGCAGAGCGTCCCGCGGTACCACCAGGTGACCAGCGTGTACTCACCGGCCGGCGGCTACTACCCGCTGCCGCCGTTCGCCGGCCTCGCGGTGCTGTGCTGCTGGGCCGCCGCCGCGCTGGCCCTGGCCTACGTGCTGCTGCGCCGGAGGGACGCATGAGCGCGCTGATGACGGCCGAACGCGGGGCGACCATGACAGGCCGGCGCGCCGGCGGACTGGGCATGATCGACGCGCTGCACGCCGAGTGGACCAAGCTGCGCACGGTCTCCGGGCCGGGCTGGCTGCTCTTCGGGATCGTGGCACTGACGGTAGCGGTCAGCGCCGCCGCCGTCCGGGCAACCAGCTGCCCGGCCAGCATGCGGTGCGCGGTGGATCCGGCCAAGCTCAGCCTGGCCGGCGTGCGGTTCGGCCAGGCGGTAGTGGCGATCCTGGCGGTGCTGACGCTCTGCAACGAGTACAGCACCGGCATGATCAAGGTCACGCTGACGGCCATGCCGCGGCGGCTGGAGATGTACGCCGCCAAGGCGATCATCACCGCGGGCGTGGTGCTGGTCGCCGGCGCAATGGCGGTGCTCGGATCGGTGCTCGCCGGGAACCTGATCCTGCCCGGTCACGGTTTCACCACCGCCCGCGGCTTCCATCCGGTGTCGCTGAGCTACGGCCCGGTGCTGCGCGCCGCGGGCGGATCGGTGCTGTACCTGGCCCTGATCGCGCTGCTGAGCCTGGGCATCGCGGCCCTCGTGCGCGACTCGGCGGTGTCGATCGGGGCCGCGCTTGCCGTGCTGTACCTGTTCCCGGTCATGCTCGCCTTCGTCGCCGATCCGACCTGGCAGCACCGGCTCGACCGCTGGACGCCCACCAGCGCCGGGCTGGCCATCCAGGCCACAACCGGCGTGCGGAACCTCCCGATCAGCCCGTGGGACGGGCTGGGGGTCCTGGCTATCTGGGCAGGCGCGGCGCTGCTACTCGGCGGCCTCACGCTCCGCTTCAGGGACGCTTAAGTACGGGCGGGGCTATTGCTGGTCAGGCCTTTCGATAGTTCCTCGCCGTCGCTGCCGCCGAGCGGGAGGTGAAGCGCTTCGAGGTGGTCCCGCGACTCGCAGGTGTCGGGGTGGTCCGGGCCGAGGGTCCGCTCGCGGTCGGCGAGATTCTGCTTGTGCAGCGCGATCGCCTCGTCCAGCCGGCTGGCCGACGCATAGGCCGCGGCCAGGTGGTCCCGCGATTTGAGGGTTGCGGGATGGTCCGGGCCGAGGGTCCGCTGGCGGTCGGCCAGGTTCTGCTCGTGCAGCGCGATCGCCCGGTCCAGTTGGCCCGCCGACGCGCAGGCCGCAGCGAGATTGTGCCGTGAGAGGAGCGTGCTGGGGTGGTCGGGGCCGAGGGTCCGCTGGCGATCGGCCAGGTTCTGCTCATCCAGCGCGATCGCCTCGTCCAGCCGGCCCGCCGATGCGTATGCGGCGGCCAGGTTTCCCCGCGATTTGAGGGTCTCCGGGTGATCAGCGCCAAGGATCTGCTCGCGGCTGGCCAGGGCTTGCTTGAACAACGGGATCGCCTGGTCCAGCCGGCCCGCGGCCAGGTAGGCGTAGGCGAGGCCGTTCTGTGACTCGAGGGTGGCCAGGTGGTTGACACCCAGGGTCCGCTCGCGCTCGGCGAGATTGCGCTCATGCAGCAGGATCGCTTGGTCCAGCCGTCCCGCATCGGCACAGGCACCAGCGAGGTTTTCTCTGGAGACAAGGGTGTCGGGGTGGTCAGGACCCAAGATCCGCTCGCAGTCAGCCAGCACCCGTGCGCTGGCGTCAGCAGCGCGGCTGAAGTCGGCGACCGCCCATAGCTGCCGCGCCGCCCAGCGCCGTGCCCGCAGCTGCCTCAGGCGCAGGTCCGGGCTGACCGTGTCAGCTCCCGCGGTCGCGTCCCAGAGCGCGTCTGCCTGAGTGATCAGGTGGGCGCCTTCCACCCGCCGGGCCCAGGCCTGCTCCTCGGGGAATAGCCGCGGTTCAAGCAGGTCCAAGGCCGCGGTGACTGTGCCGGGCCACTGGCCATCCGCTTGGTCGCGCTCACGCAGGACCCGGCCGAGCAGCCGGTGCATGATGACCGCGTCCCCGGCCACTGACCAGGTAAGCAGCGATCCGGCCACGCATCGCTCGGCCGCGCCGTCCACAGCCTGCATGCGGTCACCAGACGCACCCGGCGCGGCGAGGCCGGCGAGCACGTCCCGGCGGACGCCCTCCGGAGACAGCGCCGCGACGACGCGCAGCAGCTGGCTGGCCAGCCCGGCGGGATCGTCGGCCTCGGTGGCCTGCACGGACAGCAGCAACGCCGCGGCGGTTGGATACGGGTAGTCCCCGCCGGGAATGGCGCCAAGCAGCTCACCGACGGGCACCCGGAGCAGCCGGTCTAGGTAGGCACGGTAGGTCAGGTGCTGGCGGCGGATCGTTGCCGCCGCCTGCGCCAAGGCCAGCGGCAGATCCCCGAGCGCGTCCGCGACCGCCATCGCGCCGATCTTGTCGGCCAGCCCGGTCCGGGCCCGCAGGTAGCGTACCGACTCCGGACGGGTGAATACCGCCACGTCCACTGCCTCACCGAACTCAGTGAAGGCCTGCTCGGTGCTGGTGACCACGATCTGCGTGCGGCCGGTGGCTGGCAGGAACGGCCGCAGCTCTTCCGGGCTGGCCGCGTTGTCGAGAACCAGCAGGGCGTCAGCGGCACGGGTCTGCAGGTGCTCCCGCAGCCGCCGCGCTGACTCGCGCGAGTCGCCCGCAGGGTCGGCTACCCCCAGCCGCGCAGCGACCCGGGCCAGTCCGGCCAGCAGGCTGTCAGGAGTCTCGGCATTCACCCATCCGACCAGCCCCCACCCCTCGCTCACCCGCTGCCGGGCGTAGGCGGCTGCTAGCTGCGTCTTGCCCACCCCGCGCAGGCCGGTCACCGCGCAGAGCACCGCCACCTGGCCGCGCCTGGCCGCATCTGCCAGCAGGCCAAGCGTCTCCCGCGCTACGAACCCGGGCGGCTCGCGGGGGATCTCCCCGACCACGGCATGCCCGGTCGGCACCGCCGCGACCGCCCGGTCACCCTGGGATCGTTGCGCCTGGCGGTCCTGGCGGCACAGCTCCTCCCAGACGCCGACGAGCACCCCGTGCCGCCGCCGCCACCGCCTGAGTATCGCCGCCGGTGCAGGCCTCGACCAGCGGGCCGACGAATCTCGCCCAGTCCGGCGGGCGCTTAACTTCGCCATTCAAGATCGCATACAGCTGCGTCCGGCTGATATTCAGCTGGCGTGCCAGCGCCACCGGATCGTGACCTGATGCCTGCCGCAGCTGCCTTAAGGCGGCGCAGAACTCCGCGACCGGGCCAGTGCCCGGGCTGGCTCTGGTTGCCATGGCAACTCCAGGTCCGGTCCCATCCGGCTCCGCGTCCGGCCTTGTCCGGTAACGCTGTGCCAGCAACATCCTACGACCTGCGGCGATGCCCGGCCTGTCCGGACTCAGCCGCGCCCGGCGACCTAGCCATCGGCCTGCGGCTTTCCTGGCAAGAACCCGCAAAGGACACGAAAGACGGCGGGCTCCCTGAGACTCATTAGGAAAGCCGATGAACGCCATTCTCGTCATCTCGCTCCTGGCCATCGGCGTACTCGCCGCCGCCGCACTGGCCATCCTCGCACTGGTGATCACAGGCATCCACGGCGAGGAACGCCGTGTCAGCCTGTCCGAACAACCCCGGACCCGCGCTGAGATCCTGGCCCGCAAGGTCCTGGACGTCCACGTCAGCCAACCCCACGCACGCCGCGTCTTCGCCGCCCGGCACGCCAGCATCGTCAGGCACGCAGCACCCCCGGCGCCATCGACCACTCAGCATCCCGCCCGCCTAGGGTTTCGGTCATGAGCCTGGCCGCCTCGTTGTCTGATGCGTTCGCGTCGCGGCCGGATCCGGATGCTGTCCCGGCCGCGTCGATTGCGGTCGCGGTGGATCAGCAAGAGGTCGTCGCGGCATCTCGACCGATCTTGTCGTCTGCGCGCTCGCGCTCACCCACGTGCCCGAACTGACACCGGTGTTCGCCGAGCTCGCCCGCGTGCTGCGGCCCGGCGGCCATCTGGTGATCTCCGACTCGCGGATGGACTACCCCATCGTGCAGGCTCTTCCCGGCGGCGGCTACGGCTACCTTCCGCATCGGCACCGGGCCACTAGCGAATACCTGACGGCCGCCCTCCCGCTGGGCCTGGCCGTACGCGGCTGCCAGGAGTTGCGCTTCCCGATCTGGGACCCGGACGACGCACCGGCCGGCCAGCGGGAACTGCCCGACCACCCGTCAGACATCTGGGCCCTGCGCTCATGGTGCCCGGCGCCCTCCCGCGCCGCCCACAACGGCAAGCCTCTGCTGATCTTCTGGCACTTCCAGCTCACCGGCAGCTGAACCGCGGATCCCCCACAGCCCCCGACCCCTGCGGCCGCGGCTAAGGCACTCGGGTCGGCAGGCATACTGAAGGAAGCCCCAAGCACGGAGGGGGGCGCCATTGGAGTTCCGTCAGCTCCGATTCTTCGTAACGCTCGCTGAGGAGCTCCACTTCGGTCGGGCCGCGGCTCGCGAGCACATTGTTCAGTCCGCGCTCAGCCAGCAGATTCAGCGCCTCGAGCGGGAACTCGGTGTAAGACTGCTCGACCGAAGCACGCATCACGTGGCGCTGACCTCGGCCGGCGCCGCGTTCTTGACCGAGGCCAGGCAGATCTTGGCCTCCGCTCAGCGTGCGGCCGCGGCGGCACGGCAGGCAGGCGATCCCGCCCCGGTGCTTCAGGTCGGAATCGTCGACGCTGGCTACAACTCCATGCCGCAGATTCTGCGCGCGGTGCAGGAGCGCTTCCCCAACCTGGAGATCCACCAGGTCGAGGCCTGCGTACCCGATCAGTTCACGTTCCTGGCGGACGGCCGGATAGACGTGGGACTCGGGCGCGCATTGCACGCGCCGGGCTACGTGGCATCCGAACTGGTGCGCTTGGACCCACTCGGGGTCCTTGTCGCCGACAGCCATCCCTTCGCGGCGCTGGAGGCTGTGCCTGTTGCGATGCTGGCGGAGGAACCACTGCTCCTCTCCCCGGATGGGCGGGCACCGGAGTTCAACCAGTTCGTGGCGGAATTGTGCAGGTCCGTGGGATTTGTGCCTTCCTTGTACCGGGGCAGCGTTCACAGCATCCGCGGGGCAGCCGACCTGATCGATCAGGGCCGTTGCCTGGCCTGCGTCCCCGCGTCGTATGCATCGGAGTATGCCGGTATCGTGTGGAGGCCACTGACCGCGCCGCCATCGCTGTATCCATGGTCGGTTCTTTGGCGAGCCGACGACGACTCCGAGCATGTTCGCGCGGTCGTTGCCTGTGCCCGGGCACTTGCCGATGAGCTGGACTGGCTGAAACCAGCCGATCAGGTGAGCGGCTGACAGGGCAAGCCGCGTCCCAGCCGCGTTCTCCCAGCGTGGACACCGATGCATGTGGTTATCAGCGTGCGTTATGAGCCTTGCTCAATCTGCTCCTATCTGGATCCGCGGCCGGGGGGTTAGCTGAGGGCACGAGGCTCGCGGCCATCGACAAGATCCCTCACCAGCCGCGTGCTCCCACTCGCATCCGCAGACAATGCGCGCGAGGCAGGCACGAGCGAACCACGAAAAGGAGCCAGTTGATGGCCCACCGGGCCCACTGGAACACAGCGGACGGATCCGCGACGCGATGCGAGCACCTCGATGCCGCTCTCCTCGACTATCCGCGGTCGAAGACCTGCGGGCAGTGCGCCGCAGACGGGATGACGTGGCTTGCCCTCCGGCTCTGCCTGACCTGCGGATGGGTCGCCTGCTCGGATGAGTCGCCCGGACAGCACGCCAAGGCGCATTACGAGGAGACCGACCACGCGGTCGCGGCAGCGGCAGAGCCGGGATCGACCTGGCGCTGGTGCTACGTCCACGAACGAGCCGTCTGACCCAGGCGACACGAACAAAACGGATAAGGAAAGACATTGCAGGAAAAGATGGTTGAGGACTACGACGGTGTGGCGCCCTTCCCGGATGCTGGCCCGACCGCCGGTACCGTCGGCGGTCCGGTGCAGGTGGCAGTCGCCGCGGCAATCACCGGCCTGCCGCTCGCCGGGCTAATCACGGCTGTATGGCTGGCATGGGGCCACGGCGTCGGGCTTACTGACCTGCTGCTGATGGCTGGCCTGTACGTTTTCACCGGGCTCGGCGTCACCGTCGGCTACCACCGCTGCTTCACGCACCGCAGTTTTACCGCGGCGCCGGTGCTTCGGGTGGTGCTCGCGATCGCCGGGTCGATGAGCTTCCAAGGCGACGTCGTTGGCTGGGTCGCCACCCACCGCCGGCATCATGCTTTCACTGACAGACCTGGTGACCCGCACTCTCCCTACCGGCACGGAACTAGCCTCCGCGGCTTGCTGCGCGGCTTGCTCGATGCCCACCTCGGCTGGCTGTTCCGGGCCGACCCGACACCCGCCGACCGCTACGCGCCCGACCTGCAGGCGGACCCGGCCCTGCGCGCCGTATCAAGTGCCTTCCCCGCGCTGTCCGTGCTCTCGCTCGCGGTGCCGTTCGGGCTCGGCTGGGCGATCGGCGGCACCCTCTATGCCGCACTAACCGCACTGCTGTGGGCCGGCCTGGTCCGGGTCACGCTGCTGCAACACGTGACCTGGAGCGTGAACTCGCTGTGTCACCTGCTCGGCAGCCGGCCCTTCACTACGCGCCGCTTCGACCGGGCCACCAACCTCTGGCCGCTCGCGCTGCTGTCGTTCGGGGAAAGCTGGCACAACCTGCACCACTCCGACCCGACGTGCGCACGGCACGGCGTGGACAGATTCCAGATCGATCTGGCCGCCGAGGTGATCAGGCTCTTCGAGCGCGTGGACTGGGCTTGGAACGTGCGCTGGCCCACGCCCGGCCGGCTCGATGACCACCGGCGGCGCCCAGGCGGCGCCACGGAGCAGCCGATCCTTGTGCCGACCGGGCTGTGACGGCAGAATGGCCGTTCCCCGCACACCGCTCACCCGCGAGCAGCACCCACCAGCCCTGCCGCCGACCGAGGTGAACGTCCCTGTGCGAGCAGAGGCGGCACTCCTGGCGCGGACCGTGCTACCCGAGATTCCCGTGATGCCGGCGGACGCTCCGTCCGAGGACAGCGATTGGCCCGCCCGGCTGCCACGGACAGCCGCGCAGACCGCGAGCGCTGCACAGGCACAGGCAGCATCAGCCAGAACGCGAGCACGCCGCAGATTTCTGGGCGGCACGCTCTCCGTGCTGATCGTCGCGGGCGTGTTCGGCCTCGCGCTCCCCCGGATCTCGTCTTACGGTCAGGAATGGCATAGCGTCGCCGCGATGACCTGGCCAGGAATACTGCTGGTTAGCAGCGCCGCCGCGGGCAGCCTGGCTGCCACGTGGGTCATGATACGGGCGTTCCTCCCGCAGTTGCGGATGCACCAGGCGGCGGCGGTCAGCCTCGGTTCGTCCGCGGTGGCGAATACCGTGCCGGCGGGTGGAGCCGTGGCCCTCGGCCTCACCTGGCGGATGCTGGCGAGCTGGGGCATCGGAACGCAGGATTTCGTGCGGTACACGCTGGTATCCGGCCTGTGGAATGTCTTCGCCAGACTCAGCCTGCCAGTCATCGCGCTATTGGCCCTCGCGGTGAGCGGCAAGTCCGGCGGAATACCGCCGGCTGCGGCTTACTCCGGTGCCGGCGCGCTGTTCGTAGTCGCTGCTGGTCTGCGATTCCTCTTGCGCAGCAAGAACTGCGCCACGCTGGCTGGTCGGGTGCTGCAAAGAATGGAGACACTCGGCTGCCGGCTGGCCCGCCGCCGGCCATCCCGGCGTCTGGCGGATGGGTTGCTCAGTTTCCGTGCAGACACGTCCGCGATGCTGGCCGAACGGGGCATCCGCATCACGGTCACTGCGGTGCTAGCCAACATCGCATTCTGGCTGGTGTTGCTCGCGTGCCTGCGTGCAAGCGGCCTGACCCAAGGGCAGGTGTCGTGGCAGGCCTCACTCGCGGCCTTCGCCGCGGTCCGGCTGGTGACGGTGCTTCCCCTCACCCCAGGAGGCCTCGGTATCGTCGAACTCGGCCTGACCGCGCCCCTGATCGGCGGCCTCGGCAGCGGCGCGTCCGCCCGCGTTGCCGCCGCGGTACTGCTGTACCGGGCACTGACCTACTTGCCATCGCTGCCGCTCGGCGCTCTCGCCTATGCATGGTGGCGGCACAGTTCCCGGGGCGCTGCCGTCGGGCCGTCTAGATAGCGATGAACTCGACGTGGACGCCGGCGGCTTCTGCCAGGGCGCGGAGATCACCAGGGTCGAAGGTGAGGACGTCGTCTCCGTCCGCGTCACGTTTCGAAGATCTTGCGCCGGTGCCAGTCGAGATACTTCGAGGCGGGCCGCATTGCGTCCGTGGGCAGGAGCAGCGTCTCGCATAGCGGCGGCTGCCCGTAGTAGTGCCGGGCCATACTGTCAGCGCGGACCGCGTCAGCCAGCGACCGGGCCACGTGGATCCGGAGCCCGCCGTTGACTGTCAGCAGGCCGGTGTCGAAGGCGACATCGTGCGGCGGGCAGGCAGCCAGGCCGTTGCGCGGGTCCATTCGCTCGCTGGGCGTGCTGTCCTTCCACGGCTTGATGTGCCCCGCCAGCAGCATCCGCTTCGCACCGAACGTCGCCGGGCTGAATCCGCAGAAGACGCACCGGCTGCCGCAGTTGCGCAGCACGCTGAGCGCGAAGACGTGCTGACCGACCCGGGCTGCCGCTACGAGGATCCGCTCGGTCTGCGGCTCCGAGAAACTGCCCCCGGCCGCCTGCCGGGCGATCTTGTCTCTCAGGTCCGCTTCCAGCACGGAGACGTCCAGCTCATCCTGACCAAGCAGGGTCAGCCCGGCCCCTGCTTCAAGGCCAAGGAAGTCTGGCAGCCGATCCGGGCCGATGCCCTCGGCGCGGGCGGCTCCCAGCAGGATGCGGTAGACGTGGCTGAAGCGCTCAAGGTCTTCGCGGAGCATGGCGCCGGCTAGCACGTCCCACTTGGCGCCGTGCGAGCGAGAGCCATCGAGGTTGGCCATCTTTGCGAGCACGCTTGATGGCGGGCGCGAGAACAGCGCCGCCAGGGATGGAACCGGCTCCGGCGCCTTGTGCGCGGTCGCGCCGCCGAACTGCCGGTGATTGACAAGGAAAGACGCTGCCAGGCACAAGAGCGTCTCCGCAGGCAAGAAGTCAGCCTGCCGACGACCAGAAACCGGCCGGCGGCGCAGCAGATCCCGGAACTGCTCTCTGGCCTGGCCAGCCGTCAGATCCAGGTAACTGCCCAGATCGACCACACCGCCGAGATTACCCCGAATCCTGGCACCGCCTCCAGCGGGTCGGCCGCGCTGGCGGCGCCCATTGTCGGTGCTTGGCTCGCCGCGACTGTCGAGCGGGATAGCAGTGTTCACGAGGGTTGCCTATCTGACGGTGACCCAGGCGGTGCAGACGGTCCATGTGCCACGGATCAGCCCTAAGCTGATCATGACGATCGGTAGAGTGCGACGGGGACGACGGCATCGGACTGCTCGCGACGGCATGACCGGGCCACGCTGCACTGCCGAGCCGAGTGTTATCAGGGAAGGGCAGGTCCTTGGAGCTCAAGTCAGTTCGCATTCAGAATTACCGAAGCATCGACGACTCCGGGATCGTGCCGATAGAGAACATTACCTGCCTGGTCGGAAAGAACGAATCCGGCAAGACAGCTTTCCTTCATGCCCTTCACCTGCTGAACCCGCTTAATCCGATCAAGGGAAAGACATCCTTCGACGACGTGATGGACTTCCCGAGCAGACGGTTCTCGGCCTATCGGAAGGTCAGGGAAGAATCACCTGCCGATGTTGTGACCGCCGTTTTCGAACTCAGCGAAAGCGAACTGGCCGTGATCGAGGAAGATCTCGGGAGTGGCGTTCTGAGCAACCGTGAGATCGCTGTTGTCAAAGGATATAGTGGCTACCGAAAATATCGATCCGAATACGTAGAGAGAAGGGCCATCGAGCACCTGAATCGCGGGATCGAGATGGCGGCAGTCGATAAGCAGGCAGTCGAGGCCGCTACCACGATCCCGGACCTAATGGACGCGCTGAGGGCTATACCGACGCCCCATCCTTCGGTCACTGACCTGATCAACAGGATCGAGTGCTGGCGTGAGCAGTCACTAGGCCTGTATCTCGTTGATAGGTACTTTGAGGAGTGGCTGCCCAGGTTCTTCTATTTCTCCGACTACAGCACGATGCGGGGCCGTGTCTCACTACCCCACCTCAAGGCTAAGGAAGCAGCGGGTCTTGCGGACGAGGCAGACAGGACTTTCCTGTCGCTGCTGCGGACCGCGAACGCCGATCTCAGCGACTTCGATGTGGTGGACTTCGAGGCACTTACCCGCGAGCTTGAAGGCGTGGCCAACGGCATTACGGAAGAGGCCTTCACCTACTGGCGCCAGAACCCAGGACTGCGGGTCGTGATCCAGATGTCGCCAGGCAATCCCGGCGACGGACCGCCCCTGGATCGCGGGCCTGTACTCAACCTGCGTATCTACAACCCGAAGCATGCCGTCACGGTGCCTTTCGACGAGCGTTCCCGTGGCTTCGTCTGGTTCTTCTCGTTCTACGCGTACTTCAGCAACATCGCCCAGGATCCGCAGCGAAGCACGGTCCTCCTGCTTGATGAACCGGGCCTAAGCCTGCATGCGAGCGCTCAGGGTGATGTCCTGGCGTTCATCGAGCGCAAACTCGCGCCGAAGCACCGGGTCATCTACACGACTCACTCGCCGTTCCTGATCGACCCGCAGCGTATCGGCCGGGTGCGCACGGTCCAAGATCTTGACGAGCACGGGACGACTGTCAGCTCGGACGCCTATCAGACCGACAGCGAGACGGTGTTCCCCTTGCACGCCGCGCTCAACTACGAGCTCGCACAGACGCTTGTCGCAGGCCAGCATTGCCTGCTAGTCGAGAGGCCGTCGGACTTGCTGTACCTGCAACTCCTGAGCCAAGCTTGCCAGGACGCCGGTCTTTGCGCCCTTGATCCGCGATGGGTCGTCACACCGGTGGGCGGCGCGGACAAGGTGGCTGCGTTCGTAAGCTTGCACGGCTCGAGCGAACTGAACGTCGCCGTACTGATCGACGCCGGCCCGAGCGATCAGCGGCGGATCAAGGCGCTCCAGGGCAATGGTCACCTCCAGGCGAAGTCCCTGATCCAGGTCAGCGACTTTACGACCAGCAAAGAAGCCGATATCGAAGACCTCTTTGATCCCGCCTTCTACTGCGCGATGATATCCGGTCTTTATGCCAGAGATCTCCCTGCGGGGACGCTCAAGCCCGCCGACCTCAAATCGCGTCTTCCCCGCATCACGGCCCGAGTTGACCAGTACCTCAAGGACCACGACGTCGCCTGCGGCATGGTCAACCGTTACCAGCTCTCCGCTTACTTCCTGCGCGAGCAGCAGACGCTGCTGCCCGCGTTGAACACGGCCACCCTCAAGCGTGCGGCCAAGCTGTTCGAGCGAATTAACAGCTGCCTCACCTGAGTTTGCGCACCGTAAGGACGTTAGCGTAAACGAAATTCTGGGCCGCCGGACTCCGGCAACAGCGACAAAAGAGCATACTCCGAGGCTCGCGCTGCCCCGCCCGGCAGTGGTCCCATGATCGCGGTCGATTTTCAGTCGCTGCTACTGACTAACGACCACGATCATGGAACCAACTCCGCCCCGCTCCACCGCGATGAGGCGACCAGATCAGTGGCCCTTTTCGACGCGTGCGCCCGGACCGGGGAAGACAAGTGATTCGTATTCTCCGGCGAGCCACCGGACCCGGTACGGGGGCGACCCGTCCGCATTGGTCACGGCGATGATCACGCCCCTGCGGGCCGAGGTCACGCCGACTCCCTCCCCGGCGATCAGCGTGTCTCCTACTTGGGCACGCAGAGCCGGGCGGGCCTGGGAGCGCTGGTCGCTGTGCGGCAAGTTCGCTGTCGCGCTCACGGTCACGGAGAACACCTCTTTGGTCCAGTAGCGGCAAACCCACCATTCAGTAGTATTTCATATGCCCTAATCCACTGTGTCCGTTCCTGCCCGTCCCTGGTAGGGCCGTATGGCCCAGAAGCGAACGACCTTCGACGGCCGCAAGCCGCCGGCCGCAAGCCGCCAGCCGCAGGTCACCGGTCACCGGTCACTCATCAGTGCAATGCTCCAACCATCCAACCATCCGCTCTGCGCCAGGATCGCTTCGACGCACTCTTCCGCAGTGCGCCCGTCGGTGTCGATGCGCAGGTCGCCGAGCGCGGACCGGTCGAGAAGGTCGGCGTCTGCCGCCGCTTTCCCGGCGACGTCGAGCAGGTGTGCGGTGGGCTGCCCGTTCAGCGGGTCGCCCGGCTGGTCCCAGCCGCCACCCTGTCCGCGCAGCATGATCCGGCGGGTCAGCTCGCTGGGTCCGGCGTGCAGCCGACACACCGTGATGGTCGCCCCGGGCAGTGCGTCGGCGTACACCTTGAACGCCGCCTCGTCCTCGGCCGGGCCGACCATGGTGAGGCACTGAGCCCCGGCCGCACGAAACGTCTGCCACACGGCCGCCAGGATGCGGGCCTTTACCCGATGATTGCTGGGATCGCCGGGCGGAGCGGGACTGCGGAAGCCGATCTGGTCGAGGTCGACGTAGGCCCCGACGAGTCCGGCGCGCGCGGCTCTTACGAAGATCGCGTAGCCGACCGTCGATTTGCCGACGCCGGTCGCACCGCACAACCACAGGATCGGGCCGCCGACGGCGGTCACCGTGGTTCCCTGCGGCTCGCCGGTCTTGTCTGAACTGCTCGGGCCGGCCACGACCGGCATTCCGCCAGCGTGCTCCCGCAGCAGCCGCACGACTTCGGCCACCGGCAGGGCGCTGGTGTCGATGCACACGTCGGCGAAGTCACTCGCGTCCATCGCCTCAGCTTCACGCAGCGATTCCGCTACCAGCTCCGCCCGCCATTCGCGTGCGACGAGCCGCCGCTCGAGTTCAGCGGCGTCGACGCGCAGCCGGCACACCGTCAGCGCGGCCTGCGGGATCGTGTCGAGTACACGCCGTGCGCGGGATCGACGACACCGGACACGACGACGCACCTCGCGCCCGCCGCCTGGAAGGCGGCCACCACTGCGCCGAGATTGCCTGCCTGCATCCGGTACCGTCCAGGATCCGCCGCAGGGTCGGGATAGAAGTTGCCGAGCTGGTCGATGTCGACGTAGCCGACCGCGACCCCGGCCTGTGCGAACTGGGCGTAGATCTCCCAGCCGACCGTCGTCTTGCCGACACCCGCCGGACCGCAAAGCCACAGCACAGGGATCAGCTTGCCGCTCACCGGCTTGCCACGGTGCCCGCCGCTGGGCACCTGCGCGTAACAGGTAGCAAGACAGGGATGGCGGCCATGGCCGGATCTTCGCGATGGTTCTCTGCTGTGGCAACCGAATTTCGCCGGCTGACTCCTCGAGTCGGAGTCCAAGCCCCGGTGAACCGCCGCAGGTCTTGTCGAGTGATGTGGCTCGGTCGTGTTCTGTGGCACGCCGCAGGCGCCGCAGGACCGGGCATGGATCTCACTGACCGGACCCGCCCGGCGTCATCTCCGCGTCACAGGCGCATGTTTCGTGACACGATGCTGTCATGGGGATTTTCCGCAAACAGCCGAAGCAGGATTCGCCCGGCGACTGGATCCAGCCCGCCGAGATGACCTCTCAGTCCGGCGGCCCTGGCGGCCCTCCCGGACCGGGCGCGCGACCTGTTCCAGCCCGGCTGTGCCCGGTTAACGCTACCGGGCAAGGCGACTGGCTGCGCGGCGCCGTACGGCTGGCGCCCGGCAGCCTGCTGTGGGAGCCTGACCCGGGGGTCAATGCCAGTCCAGTGGAACTCGCGACAGCGACGGTCATCCCGGCACCGGCCCAGAGCCGGCGCGGCCAGCAGTCCATGGTCACCGGACCGCAGACGCCGGTCGGCCAGTTCCAGCTCGAACTCGACCCGGTGCTCTTCGAGATGAGCCAGGTACTCGTCGCAGAGGAGGCCGCCAAGCGTGCCGGGCCGACAGCGGATCCTGACGCGTTCTCACCGCCTGCGGGCTAGCCCTCAGCCTGCCCGGGCCTAGGTGTGATGCGTCGCAAGGTTCATGCGGTCCAGCTGATGGGCAGCCGCTTGACGCCGCGCTGGAAGTTCGAACGCAGGTAGGACGGCTGGCCCGCGTAGGTGAGGGAGGACGTGCGGGCCAGGACCTCATCGAATAGCGCGCACATCTGGGTGCGGGCGAGGTGGGCGCCCAGGCAGAAATGCGGACCGTGGCCGAACGCCAGGTGGGGGTTGGGGTGGCGGCGGATGTCAAAGCGGTCGGGGTCGGCGAAGACAGCTTCGTCGCGGTTGGCCGAGGTGAATGAGACGACTATTTTGTCTCCTTTACCGATGCGCTGCCCGCCGAGTTCGCACTCGGCGGTTGCCGTCCGGCGGAAGGTCATGACCGGTGTCCACCAGCGCAGCATCTCCTGGACCGCGGCGGGCATCAACGCTGGATCGGCGCGCAGGTCATCCTGCGCGTCCGCATGCTCGAGCAGCGCGATGCACGCGCCTGGCAGGCCGTTGCGCAGCGTCTCGTTCCCGGCCACCGCGAACAGCCAGAACATGTTCTCGAATTCGGCTGCCGACACCTGGCTGCCGTCGTCGTCCGCCTGTGCCAGCAGGATCGACATCACGTCATCCCCAGGGTGGCGCCGCTTAGCCTGCGCCAGCAGGTGAGCGTAGGCGTACAGGTCCGGCATTCCCTCCCGGGTCCGCGGATCGGGCATCCGGCCGTCACGGTCCGGCACCGGTCGCAGCGCCAGCGCCTGCCTGGCCATGGGCGTGCCCGCGCCCGGGTCGAACTCGGCCGAGGTGGCATAGTCGGGGTCTTGGTAGCCGATCACCCGGTTGGACCAGTCGAAGAGCAGCCGGCGGTCCTGCTGCGGCACGCCGAGCACGTCGGCCAGGGTGAGCAGCGGCAGATCGGCGGCCACGTCCTTGGCGAAGTCGCATTCGCCCCGCGGGCCAGTGAACACCCGGTCGCAGACCACCCGCGCATGGCCGCGGATACGGTCCTCAAGCTGGGAGACCGCCCGCCGCGTGAACGACCGGCTCAGTAGCCGCCGCAGCCGGGAGTGATCGGGCGGGTCCATGTTCAGCATCATCTGCCGGACGTAGTCAAGTGCCTGCGGCGTCGCCGGGTCACGGATCTGCGTGGCACCCTGTGCGGAAGAGAATAGCCGCGGTCTGGCCAGCACCGACTCGACCTCCGCGTGCCGCAGCACCAGCCAGAACCCCGGGCCCGCCGGCCAGCCCAGGACAGGAATCTCGGCCACCCAGACGACAGGGGTCTCTCCCCGCAGCCGTGCCAGGGCCTCGAAAGGCACTCCGCCGGCATAGGTGGAGGGATCAAATACGATCTCAGTTTCGGGCCGGGCAGACCGGGCTGGTGTCATCGCCGCCCCAGGAACTCCTCGATCGACATCGCGAACGCCACGCCTGCCGCTGCTTTGCCGCAGTTGCTGGCTGTCGCCGACTTTAGCCACCCGATGCGCCATCGTCGACCGCAGTGGCACACTGCGACCATGGAGGCGCGCCTGCGGGTTCACGAGGGCGGCAGCGGGGAGCCGCTCTTGGTGCTGCTGCACGGACTTGGCGCGACTGGCGACATCTGGGCCAGCTGGCGGCCCTTGCTCGCCCGGCGGTGGCCCGGGCACTGGCTAGCGCCCGACCTGCCCGGTCATGGCGGCTCGCCGCCGCTAGCCGCGTATACCTTCGACGGCTTCGCCGCCGCGGTCGCCGGTATCGTCCAGCCCAGTGCGCGCATCGTCGTGCTGGGACATTCGCTGGGCGGCGTCGTCGGCCTGGCCCTGGCCAGCGGCCGGTTCCCCGTGCTGGTACGAGCGGTCATCGGCCTGGGAATCAAGGTCGCCTGGACCGATGAGGAACTGGACCGGGCTCAGGCCGCGGCTCGCCGGCCGCCGGCCTGGTTCGCCTCCCGCGACGAGGCTGCCGCCCGCTACCTGCGGGTGTCGGGTCTGGCCGGCCTGCTGCCCGCCAGTGACCCGGTCGTGGACGCCGGGCTGCGTGCGCAGGACGGGCGATGGCGGCTGGCCATGGATCCGGGGGCCTTCGCCGTCGGGGCGCCCGATATGGCGCAACTGCTAGCACACTCGCAATCCCCGGTGACCCTTGCGCGCGGCGAGCACGACCCGATGAACACGGATCAGCAACTAGCCCGGCTGGGCGTCCCGGCACTCACGCTCCCCGCCCTCGGCCACAATGCCCACGTCGAGAACCCGGAACTGTCGATCACCCTCCTTGACGCACACCGATAGCCCGGCGTCGATATCACCGCAACAGATCGCCGACTTCCGAGACGATGGTCAGGATCAGCCAGCCAAGGCCGGCGACTGTCCCCAAGACGAGGGGAAACAGGCCGCGGCGGTCGCCAGCCTTGTAGGCCCGCCTGCCGAAGAACACCGCTGCCACGCAGGGGAGCAAGACCACGACGATGGCTGCGAGGTCGGAGACCAGACTGACCCATATCGGGTTGTTACCAGTCCCGGCCGTATAGCCCAGCAGGGAGATGACGCCCTCACCTACACCGATGGCGATGACGAAGAACACCGGGATTAGGACGATGGCGATCCAGGCCCGCGTAAGCGCGCCGGGAGCACGCGACCGCTCAGGCGGCGTCGCGACGGGATGCTCAGTCGGGCTCTCTGTTGCTCTCATGGCGCAGCTCCTTGCTTCACTTCCATCGTTCGCCAGGCGCGGAGCGGTCCTAGAGCACGAGGACCCCAATCTTCGGGCCGCAGGTCATTCCGGGCAGAGTCTGAGCGACGGCGCAGCAGTTCTACAACACGCTGAAGACTCCCGGCGGCCATCTCGGCCTCGCCGCGAGCCGAAGCATCCGGGCTCACCGCCAAGCCTCCTGGCCGCCGGACTCCGACAAATCGGTGACAGAAAGGTCAAACCCCCAGGCTCGCCGTGCCGCCGCCCGGCAGCGTTCCATGATCGTGGTCGATTTTCAGTCGCTGCCACTGACTGGTGACCACGATCGTGAAAGCACCCTGCCCTGCGACGCCGGCAAACGGAGCGCCGCCGCCGTTACACGGCGATGCCTGGCCGTAGCGGTCGGCGATGGCTGGCCGAAGACCTGGCTGATCGCCAGCGCCATACGCTCCGCCCGCTCATCATCGCCTGACCGGCAGGTACACCTGCGCTCCGGACTCCAGGAATTCCAGCGACTTCTCGGCCATTCCCTGGGCGGCTAGGTCTTTGAGTTCGTGGGACATTTTCATGGAGCAGAACTTCGGTCCGCACATGGAGCAGAAGTGCGCGGTCTTGGCTGGCGCCGCGGGCAGGGTCTCGTCGTGGTAGGAGCGCGCGGTGTCGGGGTCGATGGAGAGGTTGAACTGGTCCTCCCACCGGAACTCGAACCGGGCCTTGGAGAGCGCGTCGTCCCACGCCTGGGCGGTGGGGTGTCCCTTGGCCAGGTCGGCGGCGTGGGCGGCGATCTTGTAGGCGATCAGGCCGGCCTTGACGTCGTCGCGGCTGGGGAGGCCAAGGTGTTCCTTCGGTGTGACGTAGCAGAGCATCGCGGTCCCGAACATGCCGATCATCGCGGCACCGATCGCGGAGGTGATGTGGTCATAGGCCGGGGCGATGTCAGTGGTCAACGGGCCGAGGGTATAAAACGGCGCATCGGCGCACCATTGCTTCTGCTTGTCGACGTTCTCCTTGATCTTGTGCATCGGCACGTGGCCAGGACCCTCGTTCATCACCTGCACGTCGTACTCCCACGCGATCCGCGTCAGTTCGCCCTGGGTCTTGAGCTCGGCGAACTGCGCCTCATCGTTGGCGTCCGCTATACAACCCGGCCGCAGGCCGTCGCCGAGGGAGAAGGCGATGTCGTACTGGGCGAAGAGCTCACACAGCTCCCGGAAGTGGGTGTAGAGAAAGTTCTCCTCATGCCGGGCCAGGCACCAAGCGGCCATGATCGACCCACCGCGGGACACGATCCCGGTCACCCGGTCGGCGGCCAGCGGCACGTAACGCAACAGCACCCCGGCGTGCACGGTCATGTAGTCCACGCCCTGCTCGGCCTGCTCGATCACCGTGTCCCGGTATGTCTCCCAGGACAGCCCCTGCGGGTCCCCGCCGACCTTCTCCAGCGCCTGATACAGCGGCACTGTGCCGATCGGGACCGGGGAGTTGCGCACGATCCCCTCCCGGGTGGCATGGATGTGCTTACCGGTGGACAGGTCCATCACCGTGTCCGCCCCCCAGGTGCACGCCCACCGCATCTTGTCCACTTCCTCAGCGATCGAGGAGGAGACCGCGGAGGTTCCGATGTTGGCGTTGACCTTCACCAGGAACCGCTCGCCGATCAGCATCGGCTCGGACTCGCGATGATTGACGTTGTTGGGCAGGATCGCCCGGCCGGCCGCGATCTCGGCCCGGACCACCTCAGGATCGACCTGCTCGCGAATCGCCGCGAACTCCATCTCCGGCGTAATCACACCCGCTCGAGCATAGGCAAGCTGGGTTACCCGCTTGCCGGGCAGCGCGCGCAACACCGTGCGGCCGGCATTCGCCGGCCCCCGCGCCGGCCGGGCCTCGACATCACCGCGTTCTGCGATCCACGGCTGGCGCAGTAGCGGCAATCCTGCCTCAGGGTCACCGCCCGGCCCGGACGTGTCATACAGCCGCAGCGGCGGATGGCCGTCAGACAGCGCGATCTCAGCGAACGGAACCCGCACGTCCGGACGGGATCCCTCGACGTAAACCTTGGATTTCATGCCAGCAGCACCTTCCGGAGAAAGACGGGGGGCAACGCTGGCGCCATGACGAGACTCCCTTCCTGCGCCGGCATTACCCGGATCAGGTTCAGCGGTCGGGGGCTGACAAGCCCCCCCTCTCAGCCCGGCACACCAGGCTCCCGCGGGTCGGATACCCATCCATCCTCGCAGCACCGTCAACGTCATGCACGCACTCCACGTGATCCGTCCCGGCCATACCGGCGCCGGCCGCAGATCTCCTATCTACAGCTAAGTCCGGTGCGGCTAGATTGCTTACGTGAAGCCCGCGGACATCGCGCTCCTGCACGCACTCGGCAAGCCCGCCATTGCTCCGGACGGACGGTTCGCTGTCGTCGCCGTCACCCGGCCCGATCTGGAGTCCGACGACTACCGCGGCCACCTGTGGATCGTCCCCACCGACGGGTCGGCGCAGCCACGCCGGCTCACCGCCGGCCGGCACGACGCCGCGCCCGCTTATTCGCCAGATGGCGCCTGGCTGGCATTCCTGCGGGCCACGGACGGGGAGGGGCCACACGCCAAACCTCAGCTGTATGTCATGCCGACAGGCGGCGGCGAGCCCCAGCGCGTGACCAGCCACCCGCTCGGCGCGGAAGCCCCCGTGTGGAGCCCCGATTCCCGCCGGATCGCCTACATCGCCCGCGTTCCGGACGAGGGCCGCTACTCCGGAAGCCAGGCCCGGGCCGAGCCGCCCCGGCGGATCACGACCCTGCAATATCGCGATGACGACCTCGGGTTCTTCATCGACCGGCGGTCCCACGTGTTCGTCGTCGACCCGTTGGGCGAGCCCGCTTCGGAACCCGTCCAGGTCACCAGCGGTGACTTCGAGCATGCTGCCGTGGCGTGGTGCCCGGACGGCCAGCACCTGGTCTTCGTTTCCGCCCGCCATGATGCTCGCGATACCGACCTCGTCACCGACGTGTGGCTGTGCGCACCGGACGGATCGCAGCTACGGTCACTGACCCGCGGCAGGTCAGGCGACGGACACATGCTCTCGGTCGGTCAGGTGCGCTTCACGCCCGACGGCACGTCGGTCTGCTTCGTCGCCGTCGAAGTGGGCCAGGACGGCCGCGAGACGCAAGGCCGCAACGGCGGCCTCTGGTCGGTCCCTGCCGACGGTTCCGCGCCACCGCGCCGGCTAACCGACGCCGAGGCCGTACATCTGGTCCATGACAGCACCATCGAGACGACGCCCCGCGGCGCACTGGTCGCCGCCGAGCGCCGTGGCGCGGTCGAGTTGCTGCTCGTCCGCTACGACGGCGGCGAGCCGGAGACACTGATGTCGGGCCAGCGGCAGGTTCAGGGCGTAGCTCGCACCGATTCGATCATGGTCGCGGCCGTCACCGACCCGGGCACCTGCGGCGAGCTCATCGTCCTGGCAGACGGGACCGAGCGCCGCCTCACCTCCTTCGCCACCGTGACGGCACCGCTCCCGCTGACCGAGCTCACCGCCACCGCACCGGACGGCTACGGGGTGCACGGCTGGATCGTGCGCCCGGCCGACCCCGGCCCGCACCCGGTCCTGCTGATGATCCACGGCGGGCCGTTCACCCAGTACGGCTGGCGGCTGTTCGACGAGGCGCAGGTGTACGCCGACGCCGGGTACGCCGTGGTGATGGGCAACCCTCGCGGCTCCTCCGGTTACGGGCAGGCGCACGGGACGGCGATCGTCGGCGATGCGGCCCGTACGGCAGCGAGTGACCTGCTCACCCTGCTGAACGCCGCGCTGGCGACCGGAGGACTGGACGGCTCCCGCACGGGGGTGCTCGGCGGTTCCTACGGTGGCTACATGACGACCTGGCTCGCCGCCCACCATGGCGACAGGTTCAAGGCCGCTGTCAGCGAGCGCGCGGTCAACGCGGTCGACAGCTTCCACGGCTCCAGCGACATCGGCTGGTACTTCGCGGCCGCCCTGTGGGGTCCCGACCCGGCGAAGTGGGCCGCGCAGAGCCCGCTGACGTACGCCGACCAGATCAGCATCCCGATGCTGATCATCCACTCCGAACACGACTGGCGATGCCCCATCGAGCAGGCACAGCGGCTGTTCGTCGCGCTCAGACAGCGCGGCATGCCGGCCGAGATGCTGCTGTTCCCCGGTGAGGGACACGAACTGACGCGCTCCGGGCGGCCCAGTCACCGAGCGGCACGATTCGAGGCCATCCTTGACTGGTGGTCCCGTCACCTGTAGCGGTGACGGACACTGGCCGGGAGGCGGAACGGCACCGGTTCAGCCAGCGGCTAAGCGCCTACGATGGCCGCGACGATATCAGGGGATGGCAGGCGGCCACCCTGGCCGACGTGAAGGCCCGGGCCACCACCTGGCGCAACTGGCTGTGGTCGGGGTCTGCGTCGGCCCGGTTTCCGTGCGGTGACCAACGGCCCTATGCGCCGGCCCGCCGGGCAGGCAGTCTCGATGCGAGGAGGCGATCGATGTGGCCACCGCTATTCAGCGGCACCCGGCAAGTGGCTTCTTGCCGTGGCCCTAGGCAAGCGCCGCCGCGAGGATGCCGTGTCTCGGCTGACGGAACGGGTAACCGGGTGGCTGTGCCTGCTGGGCTGGGCCGTGGTGTGCAAGATGCCCGAGCCGTGGGGGCAGCGGTTGTTCCAGACGATCGCGGATGCGGCCTGGCGGTGGCAGGGGCCGGGAGTGCGGCAACTCGAGGCGAACCTGACCCGGGTGATCGGTCCGGATGCCCCCGTCGGGCAGCTGCGGCTGCTGTCGCGCGACGGCATGCGTTCTTACCTGCGGTACTGGCTGGAGGTCTTCCGGCTGCCGGTGATCCCGCCTGAGCAGATCATGAGCCGGATGCGGATGCATGGCAATCAGGATGATGTCGCACTCGCCCACCTGGCGGCAGGGCGCGGTGTCATCTTCGCGCTGCCGCACATGGGCAACTACGAACACGCCGGCGCGTGGATTGTGCGGCGCGGCGCGGGGTCGTTCACCACAGTCGCCGAGCGGCTGCACCCGGCCGCCCTGTACGACAGGTTCCAGGCATTCCGGGAGAGCCTGGGCATGGAGGTGCTGCCGCTCACCGGCGGCGCTGGCCCGTTCGAGATGCTCGGGCAGCGGCTCCGGGCCGGCCACCTGGTCTGCCTGGTCTGCGATCGAGACTTGACCGGGGCCGGGGTCGAGGTCCAGTTCTTCGGCACGCCGGCCAGGATGGCGGCCGGGCCGGCAGCGCTGGCAGTGCACACAGGCGCCGCGCTGATGCCGGTGACGCTGTGGTACGAAGGCCAGGAGTGGGGAGCGCGGATCCACCAGGAGATCGCCGTGCCGCCCGGCGGGGAAGAGCGGGAAAAGGTCGCCGTCATGAGCCAGCAACTGGCGCGCGTATTCGAGCAAGGCATCTGCGAACATGCGCAGGACTGGCACATGCTGCAGAAGGTGTTCGTAGCCGATCTCGACCCGCTCCGGCTCCCCGAACCCGGCGGAGGGCGCGCCTCCTGAGGCGGCAAGCGCCTTCAAGGACGCATCGGCCATTCGCCGGAAAGCGGGAAACAACTCCGTTTCATCCGGCCCGCTGGCCGCACAGAGCGCCCGGGCCGAGGGGCCCGCCCACGCGTTTTCTCGGCCCGGTGAGTCAGGGCGGAGGCGGTTCGCGAGTCAGCTCCGCGGTACGTACTCGATCGAGTCGAACGGCCAGTCGCGTTCCAGCCACGCCAGGACCGCGCGGTACAGCACCGGGTCGAGCGCGGCGCGGTCGGCGCGCACCCAGGACTTGACCCTCGCACGCCTTACGCCCGCACTGCCGCCACCCGCACTGCCGCCACCCGCACTGCCGGCACCCGCACTGCCGCCACCCGCACTGCCGGCACCCGACGGGTAGATGTACACGCAGCCGATGACTTCGCCAGTGCCAGTGCCAGTGCCGGTGCCGGTGCCGGTGCCGGTGCCGGTGCCGAGCACGGTGTAAGTGAAACCGCGGCGCTCGGCGAAGTCCTGTGCGTGCCGTTCGAGGTCGCGCAGGTTGTCGGCCAGGCCCATCGGGTGCGGCCAGCCTGTCCCGGCGAATCCCGGCGCCGCCTTGATGTGGTCGATGCTGGCCGTCCATGCGGCATAGTCGGCGGCGTTGTGCTGAGGCCCGGGCGGCTCAAGCCGGAATTGCTCATTCGTAAGCCCGCCGGGCACCGCGAACCCGGCGGGAACGAACAACTGATCACTCATCAGACGATGGTAACGAGACTGCCATCGCACGATCTCATGCCGCTCGGCGGCCGGCCGCCGAGGTCGCTGTGCGGCAAGGCACTCCCGGCAATGCCCCTGGCCGCTGAACTCTGGCAACAGTAACAAAAGGGTTATTCTTCGAGGCTCGCCGTGCTACCGCCCGGCAGCGTTCTATGATCGCGGTCGATTTTCAGTCGCTGCGGTTGACTAGGCGCCGTCTTTTATTAACGTGCTGGTTTCGTTTTCGGGGTCAGGGTGATTCCGTGTTCGCGGGCGTATGCGGTCAGGTCGGGCAGGGTCGCGAGGCGGGTTCCGGTTGGCTGGGGTATGTGGCCAGCCTGGGCGAGGAGGGGCCGGAGCCGGCGCTCGGCTTTTTCGATGGGGCCGTGGACGGTTCCGAAGAGCTGGGCCAGGGGTGCCCTGGGCATCTGGAAGCGGGTCCGCAAGACGGTGATCAGGGCCTGCTCGGAGACGGTGAGGGCTTCGGGGTGGCCGCGGAATTTCGTGCTGGTGCGGGGGCCGCCTCGGCCGCGGTGCAGGTCGATCTCGCGCTGTATCTGGTAGGGGATTTCCAGGGCGCCGGCCAGCTGGTCCCATTCGGCTGTGGTCATGCCGGTCAGGGCGGGGTGCGCCCTTCGGGGTGGCCGGGGCCGCGGGCGGCCGGGGCCGGCGGCGGACCGGCGGGCGGCTCGGGGCGGAAGGTGTAGTTCCAGTCGCAGTGCCAGGGGTGGCGGTCGATGGGCAGGCTGGCCAGCCGCTGGTCGCTGACCACCCGCTTGAGGGGGTAGCTGCCGGTGTCCAGGGCGGCCCTGACTGTTAACCCGGTGCGGGTGGTGGTCGCGGCGATGGTGGAGACGATGACCTGGTAGCTGGTCAGGGGACGGCCGCGCCAGTTCATGGTGATGTGGGAGAACAGGCGGTGCTCGATCTTGTTCCATTTGGAGGTGCCGGGCGGGAAGTGGCAGACGGTGACCGGGATCCCGGCCTCCAGGGCGAACGCGGCGAGCTCCG
>DATLSX010000064.1:0-37779 GCA_035533915.1 Streptosporangiaceae bacterium | reverse complement strand
CGCGCAACTGCTCGAACGTGGTCTCACCGATGCCGTGCTGCTCGTACTCCTCGGCGTGGTCGCTTCCCTCGTGCGCTGCCATGAGAACCTCTTGCTGTACCGCTGAATCGCCCATAACGGGCTCCATGACTCCACGGTAAGCGAAAGCAGCGCCAGCCTGGAGCGAGGCGCCGGGCAGGCCGGGTGTGAGGTACTTGATATGGCCGGGCTCGGGTGATTCGGGTAGCCCAGGGTTCGGCGGCATCGTCGGTGTTCCCGGGTTGTGCCTGATTCCGGGTGGCTGATCGTGCTGGCCGGTGCCGAACTGGCCGGGCGGGATGCCCAGGGCGCGGCCGTAGTACAGCCGGTAGCGCTCGGACGGGCTGTCGGCTCCGCGTTCCCACCGGTACAGGTTGTGGCACATGCTGTCCAGGCTGGGCATGGACTTGTCGCCTGCCGTCTTTCCGGCCTGGATAAGCCGGCGGGCCATTTCCGGCCTGGCCCAGCCGCGTATCTGGCGTTGCTCACGCAGCCACGCGCCGAGTTCGCCGGGCATCATGCGTTCCTTTTCTTCTCAGCGGAACATCATCGTGGTGGTTTCAATTTTGCCATTCCGGTCCGGCCGGATCGCGCTGCCTTCCGTTTCGGCGTAGCGCTGAATCCCGAACCGTGTCCGGTCCTGGCCTGCGGTGGCACGCTCCGCGATATGCGCAGCCCGCCGTGTCCGGGCGGAGGGTGTCAGGGAGTGTAGGTGAGTGTCCTGGCGCGGTGCTGGTCAGCGGAGCAGGTCGTCGGCGAGGCCGGTTTTGGCGCCGTTGATGAAGGCGCTGATCTCGTTGGGTTCGAGGATGAGCGCGGGGCCGGCCGGGTCGGTGGACTGGCGCAGGGCGACGCGGCCGCCGGGGAGTTTCTTGGCTTCGAGGCAGTCGCCTCCGTTGGGGCCGCTCCAGGGTTTGATCCAGCCGTCGGTGCCGAGGCCGGCGGCGGGCATGCCGGTGCGGATGCGCGGTGCGTGCATGTCATGTCTCTTTCTGGATGTCGCGGAGGATGGTGATGGTGCGGTCGGGTGCGGCGGCCTGGGCGCTGATCCAGTCCAGCGCGTGGGTGTAGGTGGCGGTCTCGTCGGGTTTATCGAGGTAGTAGGCGCTGGTCAGCGTTTCGCCGTAGACGATGTCGGGCTGGTCGGGGTGGTCGAACCGGAAGATGCGGAACGGTCCGTACATGGCCGGGTGCAGCCCGGCGGTGAACGGCAGTATCTGCAGGGTGATGTTGGGCTGGGCGGCGGCGTCGAGGAGGTTGCTGATCTGGGCTCGCATGACGTCCGGGCCTGTGGTGGCGGCAGGGCGGCGCAGCGCGGTCTCGTCCATGATGAGCCACAGCCGCGGCGGGCCGGGGCGGGCGAGGATGCGCTGGCGGGCCAGTCGCAGGCCGGCCCGCCGTTCGGCTTCTTCCTCGGTGGCGGCGGGGAATCCGGTCCGGACGCTGGCCAGGGCGTAGTCACGGGTTTGCAGCAGCCCGGGGACCGAGTGCGGGTCATAGCCGCGGATCAGGCTGGCGGCCTCCTCCAGGCCGATGAAGGTGCCGAACCATGAGGGCAGCACGTCGTCGTAGCTGTGCCACCAGCCGGGCTTGCTGGCCTGGCGGGCCAGGGACAGGAACGCGTCGATCTCGGCGGCGTCGGTGACGCCGTAGGCCAGCAGCAGGCCCTTGACGGTTAGTGGTTTCAGGCCGCCTTCGGCGCGTTCCATCCGCCGGACTGTCCACGCCGAGGAGTAAATGGCCTCAGCGGCCTGGTCGTAAGACAGGCCGGCTTTTTCGCGCAGTGCCTGGAGTTGCCTGGCCAGGATCATGCGCAGCACCGTGGGGCTGCTGGCTGGCCGGTTCTCGCTCACGCTCTGCCTCCCGCAGCCGTCGCATGTCAAAGCGTGCCATGGCGATAGTTATAAACGCAATGCCTCCTATCTGGACTCTACACAGGTGTTCGGGTTCGTAGAGCTTCCTGCACATCGTTTTTGCTATTTGCATGGGCCACAGTAGATCGCGATCAGCGGTCATCAGCCATGTCAGGACGGTCAGCCAGCTCCTCACGCCAGCAGACTTCAGGCGCGAGCGAGCCGGAACCTGCCGGTGAGGAGGGCACGTGCCAGCCACCCAGGCCTTAGCGCCCCGGGAACCAGGCCTCGCGCGCAAGGAGGAGAACCCGGTGCTGCTATCGCCGGCTGATGCCGGCCATGTCATGTCCTGTCAGCTGGATCGTGACCCGGCCCAGGTCAGGCACGCCCGGAAGCAGGCGCGCGAGGCGCTGTGCGACTGGGGCCTGGACGAGCACGCCGGCCTGGCCGAGCTGGTGGTCAGCGAGCTGGCGACCAACGCGATCTGCCACGGTGCCGGGACAGCCCGGATCGGCGTGTCGCATGCCGGCGGTGAGCTGCGGGTGGAGGTCCACGACGACGGCCGCGCCCGGCCGGCCCGGCGGCAGCCGGGCGCTGGTGAGGAGACAGGCCGGGGCCTGGCCCTGATCGACGGCCTGATCGAGCTGCAGGGCGGCCAGCGCGGGATCACCGAGGACAGCACCGGGCCCGGCAAGACCGTCTACGTCGTGATCCGCCTGTTCCGCCCGGCGGATCAGGAGGCAGGCACCGGGTGATGAGCCGACCGGATGGCGGGGCGCGGCAGGCGGGAGGAGCACAGTGGAGAACTTCGGCTACATCGTGGTGGGGGCGGGCAGCGCAGGCTGCGTGGTCGCGTCCCGGCTGTCGCAGGACCCGGGCGTGCGGGTACTGCTGGCGGAGGCAGGCGGGCCGGAGCGGACCCGGGCGATGACAGTGCCGGGAGCGTGGCCGGAGAACCTCGGCTCGGCGGCCGACTGGGCCGGGGTGACGACACCGCAGGCCGGTGCGGGCCCGGTCGCTTACCCGCGGGGGAAGGCGCTCGGCGGATCCGGCGAGGTCAACGCGATGGCACACATCCGCGGCCACCGGGCGGTGTATGACGCGTGGGCCTCGGGGGGCGCGCCGGGGTGGGGGTTCGCGGACCTGCTGCCGTTCTTCCGCCGCAGCGAGCAGGCCGGGGGGCGTGACCCGGCGCTGCGGGGAACCGCCGGTCCGGTCACGGTCGCCCCGGCCGCTGAGACGGACCGGCATCCCGTAGCCGTGGCGTTCGCCCAGGCGTTAGCCGGGGCGGGCTGCCCGGTCACCGGTGACCTGAGCGGCGCGGATCAGGAGGGCGTGGCCTGGGCCGACCTGGCCGTCCGCGGCGGGCAGCGGGTCAGCCCGGCGGACGGGTACCTGCGGCTGGCGCTGGGCCGCCCGAACCTGACCGTCCTTACCGGCTGCCTGGTCACCCGCCTGCACATAGATCACGGCCGCTGCACCGGGGTCAGCTACCTGCACGGCGGGAAGCCAGGCAAGGCGCGGGCCTGCGGCGAGGTGATCGTGTGCGCGGGCGCGGTCGGCTCGCCGCAGCTGCTGATGCTGTCCGGCATCGGCCCCGCCGCTCACCTGCGGGCACTGGGGATCGCACCGGCCGCGGACCTGCCGGCGGTCGGGGCGAACCTGCAGGATCACCCGGTCGCCATGGCGTGCTACGCGGCCCGTGAGCCGCTGCCGGCCAGCCGGTACAACCACGGCGAGGTGTACGCGGCGGTGCGCAGCCACCTGGCCGGCGACTATCCGGACCTGCAGCTGTTCCCGGTCCTGCTGCCCCTCGCCCCGGCCGGGCACGAGCCGCCGGACCCCGGTTTCGCCCTGGTCGCTGCCGTTGCCGCGCCCGACAGCCGCGGCTGCGTCCGGCTCGCATCCCCGGACCCGGGGCACGCCCCCGTGGTGGACCCCGGGTTCCTGCGCGAGCCCGGTGACCTGGACCGGCTCGCCGCGGGCCTGGCCCTGGCCCGGCAGGCCGGCGCCAGCCCCGCCATGGCCGGCCTGCGGCTGCGGGAGGTGCGGCCCGGCCCGGACGCCAGTACCAGCGCCGGGCTGCGGGCCTGGATCCGCCGCACCGTGTCCAGTTACTACCACCCGGCCGGGACCTGCCGGATGGGCAGCGGAGACGACGCGGTCGTAGATACCGGGCTGCGGGTCCGCGGCACCAGGGGATTGCGGGTCGCGGACGCCTCGGTGCTGCCGCTGATTCCGAACGCCCCGCTGAACGCGACCGTGCTGGCCATCGCCGAACGGGCAGCCGGCCTGATCGCCAGCCCCGGCGGCAGTCCCTGACCCCGGGAGCAGTTCCTTCACGCACCCCTCAGCCAGTTTTCTTCCCCGGATTGGAGCGTTGACGTTATGCCTGAGTCCGCAGTGGCGCGCGAGCAGCTGCGCCGTTATGTGGAGACCCGCCACATCGACATGATCCCGGCCGCGGCGCGGCACGGGAGGCCGTGGCATCAGTTCGCGTTCTGGTGGGGCGGCAACGTGAACGTGTTCAACGTCGTGCTCGGCGCGATCGTGGTCTCGATCGGGCTGCCGTTGTGGTGGGCACTGGCCGCGATCGCCCTCGGCACCGCGACCGGCGCGCTGCTGATCGCCCTGCACGCTACCCAGGGACCCAGGCTCGGCGTGCCGCAGACCATTCAAAGCCGCGCCCAGTTCGGGTTCTACGGCTCGGCGTTCCTGTTCCCCGCCGTCCTTTTCATCAATATCGGGTTCATCGCGGCCCAGTTCGTGATCCAGGCCCAGGTCATGCACGGCGTCACCACCGCCCTGACCATCCCGCAGTGGATTCTCGTCCTCGCGGTGCCGGCGGTGGTGATCGGGATCTTCGGGTACCGGTGGATCCACCGCGTCATGCAGGCCACCGCCATCGTCGTCGGCATCTCCCTGGTCGTCATGCTCACCGAAGGACTGCGGTACGGGACCCTGCCCGCGCATGAGCTGAGCCTGGCCCGCCCGCCGGCCGGGCTGTTCGCGGCCGGGGTGGCGCTGCTGGTGATCGACCTGCTGTCGTTCGGCCCGTTCGTCTCCGACTACACCCGGTACCTGCCCGCGCAGACCGACGGCCGGCGGCTGTTCTGGGCGATCTACGCCGGGAACGTGCTCGCGACGTTCTTCTCCTGCGCCGTCGGCGCCTACCTCGCCGCCCTGCTCCCCGCCCTCGGGCCGGTCGCCGCCATCGGCAAGGTGTCCGGGCCGTGGGCACTGATCGTCATGGCGTTCAGCCTGGTCAACGCCGGTACCTTCAACGCCTACACAGGCGCGTTCCAGGTCCTGGCATTCGCTGGCATGTGGCGCCGGTTCCGGCCCGAATCCGCCGCCGTCCGCCTGCTCCCCTTCTGCCTCGTGATGGCCGCGGGAGCGGCCGTGGCACTGGCCGGCTACACCTCGTTCGTCGCTAACCTGTCGAACTTCCTGGACGTGCTGCTGGTGCTGTTCATCCCGTGGTCGGCGGTGAACCTGGCCGACTACTTCATCATCCGCCGCGCCCGGTACGACGTCGGCGCGTTCTTCCTCCCCGGCTCCGCCTACGGCAACCTGGCCTGGCGCGGCCTGCTCGCCTACACCGCCGGGCTGGCCGCCGAATGGCCGTTCGTCTCCCAGCCCGACTACACCGGCCCCCTCGTGAAACACCTGGGCGGTGCCGACATCTCCTGGCTCATCGGCTGGATCATCTCCGCCGCCGTCTACCTGATCCTCATGCGCGATACCGCCGCCAGCCGGGCCGCCGCGCCGCTGACCGCGGTGGCGGCGGACACCAGGAGGACAACAGCATGACAGCGCCCGGCCAGGAGAGCCGGTGACCGGCACCGCGCCCGCCCCGGCACGGGCGCCGCTGATCCGCTCCGGCGCGGTGCCGCCGCTCGCGGACGGGTTCATCACCCGTCCGCGAAGCGCGGCGGGCGTGACGGACCTGGTGCCCGGCACGGCCGTCGCACTAGTCCCGGCGGACGGCGGCCGGCCGGGCCAGCCGGCCGGCCCGTGCGGCAAGACCCAGCTCGCCGCCCGCTACGCCCGGACAGCGGGCAGCTCCGGCCAGGTGGACATGGTGTTCTGGGTGGATGCGAGCAGCCGGGCATCAGCCCTGTCCGGCTACCTCCAGGCAGCGGCAGCGGCCGGGACCAGCACCGCCGGACGGGCCGAGCACGCCGCCGCCCGCCTCACCAGGTGGCTGGCCGCTGCCGGCAGCCCGTGGCTGATGGTCCTCGACGACCTCCGCGACCCCGCGGACCTGGACGGGATCTGGCCCGCCGGCCCGGCCGGCCGTGTCCTCATCACCGCTCCCGGCCAGGACGCGGTACGCGACCCGGGCGGCGAGCCCCGGGCGCTGACCGTCCCGGTCGGGGCGTTCAGCCCGCGGGAGGCCCTGAACTACCTCATGACCCGGCTGGCTGGCGGCACTGACCAGCGGCACGGCGCCCTGGACCTGGCCCTTGCCCTGGAAGGCGACCCGTGCGCCCTGGCCCGCGCCAGCGCCGTGATCACCGCCACCGGCTGGACCTGCCGCGACTACCAGCAGCGTTACACCGCCGCCCGCAGCCGGCTCGCGGCCCGGCAGGCACCCGGCTACCCGCCCGCGCCGGCCGCTGTGACCTGGGTCCTGTCGGCCGAGCGGGCCGGGCGGCTGCTGCCCGGCCCGGCGACCGGGCTGCTGCTCGCACTCGCCGCGGTGCTGGACGGGCAGCCGGTACCCGGCCAGCTGCTCTCCGCGCCCGCCGTCCGGGCCTGGCTCGCCCAGGCCGGCGCAGCAGCCCCCGGCGCGGACCACGCCCGGGACGCGGCCCGGGCGCTCGAAGAATGCGGCCTGATCAGCATCGACCCGCCGCCCGCGCCCCCCGCCATCCGGATGAGCCGGTTCACGGCTGCGCTGGCGCGGGCAGCCCAGCCCGGACACATCCTGGAACAGGCCGCCCACGCCGCAGCGGACGCGCTAGTGCAGATCTGGCCGCAGCCAGAACCAGAACCCGGACCGGCCGCCGTGCTGCGGTCGTGCGCCGACGCCCTGCAGCGGACCGCCCCGGACGCCCTGTGGCAGGCCGGCGCCTGGCACCCGCTGCTGGCCAGGGCCGGGCACAGCCTGGAAGGCGCGAGGCTGACCGGCCCGGCCGTGCGGCACTGGACCCAGCTCGCCGCTGCCAGCAGCCGGCTCGCCGGACCGGACAGCCCGCAGACCATGACCGCTGCCAGCCACCTCGCCCAGGCGCTGCTGGCCGCCGGGCACCCCGCGCGCGCCGCACGATGGTGGCAATGGGTCGCCGCGCACCACGCCAGGCTGTCCGGCGCGGACCATCCCGCCACCCTCGCCGCCCAGACCGGCCTGGGCCGGGCCACCGCCGCCGCCGGGCAGCCCGGCCGCGCCATCACCATCCTGGAGCAAGCCGTCGCCGGCTGCGAACGGGCCAGCGGCCCCGGCCACCCGGACACCGTCCGCGCCCGGAACGCGCTGGCCGCCGCCTGCCAGGCCGCCGGCCAGCCCGGCCGCGCCATCTCCTGCTACCAGCACAACCTCACCTGCCTGGAATCCCGGCACGGCCCCCGCCACCCCGCCGCCCTCACCGCCCGCGACACCCTCGCCGCCGCCTGCCAGGACGCCGGCCGGCTCGATGAGGCCATCTCCTGCTACCAGCAGGCCCTGACCGGCCGCCAGCACACCCTCGGCGCGGACCACCCCGACACCATCACCACCCGCCGCCACCTCGCGGCCGCCTGCCACGCCGCCGGCAAGATCGCCGCCGCCCTCCACCACCACGACCAGGCCCGCGCCAGCTGCGAACGAGCCCTCGGCCCCGCACACCCCGACACGCTCGCCTGCCGCGCCGACCTCGCCACCGCCTACCGCAACGCCGGCCACCTCACCGACGCCACCACCCTCCTGCGGGACACCCTCACCATCTGCGAGCAGGCCCTGCCCCCCGGCCACCACCTCACCAGCACGATCCGGCACACCCTGACCAGCATCACCAGCGGCCGGTGACCATGCTCCGGCGAACATGGCTTACTACGCTGCTAGCCCGGCACGTTCCGGTCCCGGCCACCCGCCGGCAGCGACCCGGGCCGGCCAGCCCGCCCGGAGCGGCCGTACCGCCAGTGACCGCATGGCAAGAACGACTCGAACTGGCGGTCGCGCTGCAGCAGGCCTACCTCACCGCCGTCACCCGGCCCGGCGCCAAGCCAGCCCCGGCAGACGGCGAGCACCCGGCCGGGCCGTCGCGGGTGTTCCCGGGCACAGCCGATCAGCTCGCCGCGGTCCGCCGGCACGTCCGCGCCCAGCTCGCCGGTCACCGCGCGGCAGAACACGCCGTGCTGGCCGCCACCGAACTGTCCGCCCGCGCGATCACCCAGACAGCCAGCGGGCACCCCGGCGGCCTGTTCCTGGTCCACGTGACCGCGCTCAGCCCCGAGCATGCCGCGGTCCTCATCACCAGCCAGAACGGCAGCCACCAGCCGCTGCACGAGACCCGGGCCGCAACACGCGGCCCGGGCCTGCTGACCGCCATCGCGGCCACCCTCGGCCCGTTCAGCAGCAACGGCTCCGCCAGCACCGCCGGGGCCATCACCAGCGACACGAACACATCCGGTTACCAGCCCTTAGGAGGCCATCATGCACGCCCGCCCGCCAATCGCCTTAACCACGCCCCCGCTCACGGCCTTAGCACTGCTCGCCCTCAGCACTGCCATCACCGCTGGCGCTGCACGGAACGCCCGCGCCGGCCTGCGCGCGCCGCGGCCACCCAGCGCGGCAGGCCACAGCCCGGCAACCGCGGCCACCACCCCCCGGGTTCGGGCCGGACTCCGGTGGCCGGCCGGCCGGATACCGTACGGCACCGGGCGCGGACCCGGCAGCCACCTGTGCCCGGTCCCAGGCTGCCGGCAGCCGGTCAGCCCCGCCCGGTTCATGTGCCGCCCGCACTGGTACCAGCTGCCCCGGCCGATCCGCGACACCGTCTGGGCCACCTGGCGGTCCGGTAACGGCACCGGCACGCCCGAGCACACCACCGCCCTGCTCGCCGCCATCAGCGCGGCCAGCACAGCCCCCGCCCGGCCCTGAACCCGCGACCCCTGCCTCTTATTTCCGGAGTCATGACGATGCCGAACCCTGACCCGCCCCAGCCTCACCGCGGCCAGCTCCCCGCCAGCCCGGAACGGGCGTTCCGGTCGCTGCTGGCCGCTGATGCCCGGCCTGCCATCCGCGCCGCCTCCGGGCAGCAACTGCGTTCCGTGCTGACCGGCGTCACCAGCCATCTGTGCCGCCGCGTACACCGCCAGGCCAGCGACTTCATGGCCGCCGCCCCGGCCCCGGACCGGTGGCCGGGCGCATGCGAAGCCGGGTCCGGCATGCGGGCCGGATTCCAGCTCTACGATGACCTCTGCCGTACCATCGCCGCTGACTGGCTGCACACGGCCGGGTTCGACCCCGCCCAGGCCGCCGCCGGCCCGGACTACCACGCCACCGTGATCGACCCCTTCCTGGCCGCCGCCGGCAAGCACCGCCTGCGCGGCGCCCTGCTCACCCTCACCGACCGCGTCCGCGCGGTCACGGCCGACGCGACGCCAGCGCCGCCATCGCCGCTGCCGCCCGGCTCCCCGACGACGTACGGGACGCCGGGACCGGCGTCTCCGCCGCGATCACGCTGTACCAGCACGCCGTCCTCATCGAAGCGGCCCAGGTGATATACCGCCTGCACCACGGGCTCGGCACCGGCCGCGCACCCGCCCCGCTACCCCTCACCCCGCCCCCGCCCGGCATCCCGTGCTTCCCAGCCAGCCCCAACTAGCCCGCACCCGGACACCGGTCGGCCCGGACCAGCAGGCCGTCCTTCCGGAGCGCCTGGGCCGGGCTGCCGGCACCGTGCGGCAAGGAGATGAGGAGTGATGCTCGTGAACCAGCAACTGACCGTGGCCGCCGATCCTGACCTGATGCCCCAGGTGGTCGCCAGCTACGCCGCCTACCTGTACATCAGGACGCACACCGCGCCCGTGACGACCGTGACGAGTGATCGCGCCGAACTGGGCCTCACCATCAGGGACAAGGCACTCGTGCTCGCCTTCGAATGCCGCAACCGGGAGTGGTCGCTGCGCCGCGCCGAAGTACGCCACGGCGATCAGAGCGCAGCATTCACCCGCGGTGAGCTTGCCGCAGCGGTGACCGCACTTCTGGAAAAATGAACCCGCCGGAAGCAGGGACAGCCGGTGGAACGGCTGGAACCGGCGGCACGGCGGCTGCCAATGCTGGTGACCGCCGCGTCGATAGCGGCGATCGCCTGCCGGTACTGATCTTTACCGTGCTGGCATTGCCGGTGCACGGCACCTCAGACGGCCACGACCTTTCGGGAGGGCTTGTCATAGCTATCGGGCTGTGCTCGACGCTCGCGGAGGCAGCTATCTGGGTGTGCAGTGACAGGTCAGGCTGAGCGGCCCGGGGCAGGTGCGGCACGGGCGTCGGTCCCAGGATGGCGGTGCTGACGAGGGTCGCCACGGCCGGCTGTATCGGGCCGGTGAGTGGCAGCGCTGGTGCGGGCCGGCCCTTTAGCTGGGCGTATCCCTCGGTCAGTGCCGATAGGGCGAATGTGGCCCACGCGATCCAGCTGATCCAGCGGATCGCGGCGGTGAACAGTGTCCCGACGTCGGGGCGGGTCAGGGCGGCGGCTATGCGGTGCCAGGTCGGCAGGGAATGCGGGATTGGTGAGCCGCTGATGGCGAGCAGGAAGGCGGGCAGGGCGGCCAGCAATATGACGAGCGTGATCAGCGGGGCCAGGCCCGCGGCGGCACGCCGTGCGGGCGTGTCATCGCTCGTGGCCGGTGCGCGGCGGATGCGCGGCCGGGTGCGGGGCAGGGCTGGTCTTGCCGGTGCCCGCATAGCCCGGACCGACTCCTGTGCCCGTGCTACCAGAATCCGGTCGTGGCGGGAGGATCAAGGGCGGCGGGGATCGGTCCGCAGGGGCCGCGTGCCGGTCGGTCCGGCCCATCCGGGCTGCCCGGCGGCCGGCGGTCTGGGCGGGGTGGGCCGGCGGTGGCGGGCGTGCCGCGCGGCGCCGCGCGGTCGTATCGCCAGGAACAGGGTCAGGCTGAGGGCCGTGAGTGAGGCGGTCCGGCTCCAGCCGCACGCAACGCTGACCACGGTGAGAGCGCTGATGCCGACGTCGTACCGTGCCGCCGGGGCGGGAAGCGCGCGGGCGCCTTTCAGGCTAGGGGTGATGGCGGAGGTGACCATGCCGGCCAGGAATGAGATCATCGGTACGCCTTGAGCTTGCGGAAGAAGGGAGCGCCTGGTCAGGCACCGCCCGCGAGCATCCTGGCCTCGGCGATCGCGCTCACCGGCGAGCTGGCGCGACGCTGTTAACTGGCAGGTCGGGTCCTCTGTGCCTGCGCTGGCTGCCCCGTGTCCTCGTTCACTCAGATGCGCGTGCATCAGTTCGCCTCCCCGTGGCTGGCCCCCCGGCCGTTGCGATGTGGTCCTTGAATGGGCTACCGGCCACTTTGCCTCGCCAGATTGGTATGTCAACCTTAAGTAGTCAGGCTTGCTATAGCTGGGTTGCCTGGCTAGGGTAGGGAATGGCGGGAGGAGGCGGAAGAATGGACGCGAGCCCGGTCTCTAGGGGCGGCGAGCCGCTGTACGCCAAGATTGCCGCCGAGCTGCGGGAGCAGATCAAGGACGGGACGTACGGGCCTGGCGCCTTGCTGCCGTCCCGTAATGAGCTCGCCGCGATGTACTCGGTGTCAGCGATCACTGCCCGGGATGCGCTGGCGGTGCTCAGCCACGACGGGTACGCCCGCGCGATCCGCGGCCGGGGTCACATCGTCCGCCGCAAGCGCCCCCGCCTGCAGGTCCCGTCCCGGATGTACGCCGCGGCGGGGCCGGACGGGACGATGCTGGACCCGGCGATGACGACGCTGCACCGGCTGGACGTGTATCAGGAGGTCGCCCCGGACAACATCGCGCTGCCGCTGGAATGCGGCGCCGATCCGGTCTGGGTCCGCCGCGCGGTCTACATCGCCGCCGCCGACCGGCAGCCGGTCCAGATCCACGTCAGCTGGCTGCCCGGCCTTGACGGCGACGCCGGGGCGGTGCTGTGCGGCCTGGAGCCTGGCGTGTGGTGGCCGCAGGCGGTGCAGCAGGTCACCGGCCGCGTCATCGCCACGGTGCTGCAGAACACCCGGGCACGCGGCGCCAACCCTTTCGAGGCGGATGTCTTCGGTGTCCCGGGCGGGACGGCCCTGTTCGTGGCGCACCTGACGACATACGACCGCGAACACCGCCCGGTCGAGCACTCAAGGTTCGCCTGGCCTGTCGACGCGGTGCGGATGAGCGAGGAATACCCTTACGCCTTATTGCCGCATCACGACCCGGTCCCGGTGGCCTCATCCCGGAGGAAGAGATGACCGTCCCTGACCCTTCGGCGCCCGTTCTCGGCAGCGACGAGGACCCGGTGCGGGACGCGCGGCTGCGGCGGCTGCAGGCCGAGTTAGACGGCCACGCCCGGGTCGGAAGCTACCTGCGCGTTGACTTCAGCCGGCCGGTCCGCTCGCTCGCCGACGGTTACCCGGAGAACGCGGTCACGCTGGTCGGGAAGATCACCGAGCGGCTGCTCAAGCAGCTGTGGATCCATCACGCCGTGCCGGGCACTCCGTCAGGGAAGACGCTGAAAGACCTGATCGGCGGGTGCCGGCCCTACATCCGCAGCCACCGGGTCCTGGACGCGCTGCGTGAGATCCAGCGGCTGCGCAACCGCGCGGCGCACGACGGGTACCCGATCGCTGACGAGGACGGGCTGATCGCGGTGCGGCGGCTGCTGGATGTCCTGAACTGGTACACCAGCACCGGCAGCGGCGCGCTCAGCCGGCATGCCCCCCGGCTTGCCCGCGACACCGCGGCGAAAGCGGAATGGCTGTCCGGGCTGTACGTGACGCTGGACTACCGGCTCGCCGGCCGCCGCGAACTGTCGCGGCATACCGTCTACCTGCTGTTCGCCCGAGAACGCGGATTGCGCACCGAGCACGTCGAGCTGCTGCTCAGCCGCGACGCGGCCGAAGCCGCCCGGGAGGTGACCGCAGCCGGCCCGCAGCTGCTGCAGGCAGGACTCGCCCGGCTCACCCGCCTCGTGGTCCTGGAGCAGCACGACGGCAGCCAGCTGCCCGATCCGCTGCCGGGTGACTGCCAGGTCGTGGCCTACGACCGGTTCGTGGACACCCTCGTGGACCTGGACCGTCACCTCGCGGACACCGCCGCCACCTACCCGTCGCTGGACGGCCCGGGCCTGCCGGTCGCCGGCGACTTGCTCCGCGTCGACGAACGGTCCGGCGAGCTGGCGGTGTCAGCGGCCGGTGATGCCGGCGGCCTGCTCGGCCAGGTCGCGGTGGCCGGCGGCAACATGCTGATCGTGGGCAGGCCGGGAACGGGCAAGACCACTCTGCTCAAGCAGCTCGTCGCCGCTCCGGCTGGTGACAGCGGACGGCGCTACCGGTTCTTCTTCGACCTGAGCCTGAAAGACCGGGACGAGTCTTTCGCGGACTTCGTGACCCGGACGCTGGCGCCGTACATGAGCGTGGAGGCGGCGTACGTATTCCCGGTGTTCTGCTATTTCACCCGGGCCGGGTCGGTGCTGTGCGCGCTGGACGGATTCGACGAGGCCGTGCCTGAGCTGACGCTTCCCGGGCTGCTCGCGCTGTTCAGCGAGGTCGCCCAGGTTCTGTCCGCGGAGTCAGCCGCGGTGCTGACATCACGGGTGTCGTTCCTGGAGGACTCCCCGCAAACCCGCAGCCTGCTGGACGGCACCAGCCTGATGTCCGAGAAGCTCGCCCAGCAGCTGCACGCCCGCGGAGTCGACCCGCTGCGGGTGCCGCGATTCTCCGTGCTGCGCCTGCGCGACGACGCCGGCGGCGGTTCGTTCCTCACCATGCGCCTCAGGCACCTGACGGCGCGCGCCAACGGCACCGCCGCCGTCGCGGGAACAGGCAGCCCGGCAGACCTGGCGGACCTGCTGTGGGCACACATCACTGCCGTCGCCGGGCACCGGCTGCTGCCAAGGACGGTGGACTACTTCGGCCTGGCGTTCCTGCGCGGCGTCACGGTGTTCACCCTGATCGACCTGGTCAACGCCCTCGGCATCGGCGCCTTCGCCGGCGGGCATGTCGACCAGGGCAGCTTCCGGCTCCGGGAACTGTTCCGCGCAGCCGACCCAGCAGGAACCGCGCTGGCGCTGCGGCATGCCGCCTACCAGGAGGTGCTGGCCGCCGAGTTCCTGCGCAGCGCGGCGCACCGCCGTGCCGCGCTTGCCGCGGCAACCCACCCGCGGCTGACCGAGGAGGTCCGCGAGTTCCTCTACTGCCGCAGCCGCGACGGTGACCCTCTGGCCGGTCCCGGCCCGTCCGGCGACTGCGTGGTGCCGGCGGGCATCTACCTTGTCGGCCCTGGCCACCACCTGATGCTGCGCAAGGTCAGGAAGCCGGTCAGGCTGGACCGGTTCCCCGTCACCGTCGCCCGGTACAAGCAGTTCCTGCGCCTGGCGGCCAGCGCCGGGTCAGCGCAGTGGGATCACCCCGATACCCCGGCCGGGCACACCCACCAGCCCCGCCACGACAGGCTCCCCGTACCCGGCTACTACCACGATCCCGTCTACGACGACCACCCGGCCGTCGCGGTGAGCTGGTGGAGCGCCTGGGCGTTCGCCCGGTCCGAGGGCAAGCGGCTGCCCACCTCCCTGGAATGGGAAGCCGCCGCCCGCGGATTCGACGGCCGGCTGTTTCCCTGGGGCGATGACGTGGACTTCTCGGCGGTCAACTGCGCCGACTCCTGGTCCGATCACCCGCTGATCACCTACGCCGCCTGGCGGGCCGAACGCGACCGCGGGCGCCTGCGCGACGCGCTGCCCGGCCCGGTCGACGCCCACCCCGCCAACACGTCCCCGTTCGGAGTCAGGGAACTCGGCGGAAACGTGTGGGAATGGACCTCCACCGTCCTCGGCGACCAGGCCGTCATCTGCGGCGGGTCATTCGACAACCCCTACCGGGCCGTGCAGGCATCCTCCAAAGGCACCAGCCGCCGAGGCGGAGCCAGCGACGTCACCGGCTTCCGCTGCGCCCAGGACCTGGCATGACGACCCTTCCAGCCGCGCAGCAACCCGGCCCGGCCGCCCCGCCCGGCCGCAGGCCGCCAAGGAGCAGCGGGAACCAGCGGTACGGGCACATCATCAGCCGCGAACCCGCGCCCGGCGAGGCCGCCGGCGAGGCGGGCAAGTACCAGGTCCGCGATGACGACACTGGCCAGATGTACTCCTTCGGCCGCGACGACATCGTGACCGAGGGCTTCCGCTCCGTCCGCGCCGGCGAGCACGTCAGGTTCCTCGCCGACCCCGCACTTCACGGGCAGGCCAGATATGTCGTGCGGCTCGACCTGCCCGACATCGCGGAGTACTACACATGACCAGCCCGCGCCCAGCAAATCACGCCCAGGCCGCCCGCCCTGGACGGCACTCCCGCGTTCCACAACTCCACGCGCCTGCCCTGTCCCGCACCGGAACTAGCGAAAGCTGACGGTCATGTCGAAGATCTCCCTCCGCGCAGCCTTCACCCTGGCACCGGACGCGCGAGTCTGCGCTCAGCAAGTGTTCACCGACCGGGTTACCGAGGTCGGCGCTTTCGACTCCGCGCTGCACTCGCTCGGCTCCGCGCTCGCCGCCGCCGGCATTTCGCCGGTCACTGACCGCGCGATGCCGCGCAGGAACGTCCTGGCCTATTACGGTGTCGGAGGAATAGGGAAGACGACCCTGTCCGAGGAACTGGAACGGCGTTTCACCGGGCCGCCCGGCTCCGCGACGGACAGCGAGCGCGCGGCCATCAGGTTCGATTTCGCCGACTCGGCGGCGTTCGACCTGGAATCGTACGTGCTGCGGCTGCGAGCGGGACTGGGTCATCTGGCGCCGAGCTGGCACGCATTCGACGTGGCCTTCAGCGTGTACTGGCAGCGAGCGCATCCTGGCGAGTCCCTCGACGAATTCATCACCAAGGACTCGGCGCTGCGCCGGGTCGCGCGCCGGATCGGCCTGTCCGAGCAGATCGCCGCGACCCTCACCGATGCCTTCGGCGCGGCTCTGCCCGGGGTGGCCAGGGCCGCTCATGTGGTCGGCGGGCTTGTGTATGCCCAGGCGAAGCAGGCTGTCATCGGCCACCGCGTCCTGAAGGACTGCGACCTGCTCGATGACCTGCTGGACGCTGACGCTGACATCGAGGCCCTGTCGTATTTTCCCTACCTGCTGGCGTGGGACCTGGATCGCCTTCCGGCACCGAAGCCCCGCGCGGTCGTTCTCCTGGACACCTTTGAGGAAGTTACCTCGCGCGCTACCAGGGACATGGAGCGGTGGCTGCAGCGCTCGGCGTACCTGATGCCGAACGTGCTCTTCGTCGTGACGGGCAGGAACAGGCTGGACTGGGCCGATCTGAGCCAGGCCACGGAACTGGACTACGTCGGCGCCCAGCGATGGCCCGGCCTGCGAGCCGGCTATACCGGCGACGAACCCCGCCAGCACCTGGTCGGCTACCTGTCAGCCGCCGACGCGAACGCCTACCTGGAATCCGCGCTCACCTGGGAAGGCCGCCCGGCGATCCAGGCGACGATCCGCCAGCGGATCGTCGCCGCCAGCGGCGGGCTGCCGCTGTACCTGGACCTCGCCGTCACCACGTATCTCGACCTGCTCTCACGAGGAGACACGCCAATGGAAGAAAATTTCGGCCAGCCACTGCCGGAAGTCTGCGGCAAGATCCTGCGCGATCTGGAGGCAGACGAGCGCAACCTGCTGCGCGCGGCAGCTTTACTGGACACCTTCGATCCCGGCATGCTCCGGGCGGCCTGCCCGGACATCGCGGATTCCGCCCTGACACGGTTCAGGAACCGGCCGTTCCTGGAAATGGATCCTCAGCGCACCTGGCCCTATTCGTTGCACGCGATGCTGCGGGAAGCGATCCGGCAAGCTGACACCAGCCTTCGCGATTCATGGTCGCCCAGGGAACGGGCGGCGGCAGCGACCCGGATCGGCGGCTACCTGCAGCGCGCCGCCGCTACCGCGGCCCGAGCCGGCGACCGCAGCACCCAGGTCGCGGCAGTCAGCCAGGCAATCGACCTGTGCCAGCTGACCGGCCAGTTCTTCGACTGGCTGCCAGAAGCCGCCCAGCAGCTCCTGGCCAGCGGCGGCTGGAACCTGCTACCCGAACTGCCCGCCGACAGCGACGGACCGGTGACCGCGCTCGCGCTCGGCCTGCAAGGCGCGCGGGAACGTCGCTCAGGCAACCTGGACAGGTCGATCGCCCTGCTCAATGACGCGCTCCGCCAGCCAGGCGCGCCCCCGGCGCTGCACCGTTTCCTGCTGCTGCACCGCGCCCACGCCCAGCGAGTCGCCGGCCACTACGCAGCCGCCGCGGACGACTACCGGCAGCTCGCGCAGGAACCCGGCGACTTCAGCGACGACGCCGGGTACTGGCTCGCGGACTACGCCTTCCTGCAGGGCAGCTTCGCCGATGCGCTGTCTGGCCTGGACCAGCTCACGGCACCGCCGGCCGGGCTGCGCGGCGAGATACTGCGGCTGCAAGGCCACGTATACCGGGTCAACGCCCTGTTCGACCAGGCCGAGGCCCGCTACCGCGAGGCACTTGAGCTGGCACGCGACACCTCCAACCCGGCAGCCGAGGGCAAGGCGCTGACCGACCTGATGCAGACCCTGGCCTGGCTGCGGCCCGCCGACGCCCGCGACCTCCGGCAGCGCGCCACCGATCTGAACGACGCACTGCGCAACCAGGTCGAGATCGTCAAGATCCACGCGGCCACGGCCGTCGCCCTGGCGAACCTGGGCGACCTGGCCGGAGCCGACGCCGAGATCGAGCTCGGGCTGACCCTGACCGAGGACTGCGGTTACCCAGGCGGGCGCATCTGGTGCCAGGTCGCGCGGACGCTGGCGCAGATCCGCCGCCCGGACGCCGATGCCAGCAGCCAGTCAGCGGCCCGCATCGCGGCTATAGTCGATGAGCTGGGCGGCAACCGCTTCTGGAGCGAGATCGTGACCTGGTGGACTAACCCCGCTGACAGCCCGCAGGCCGACGGGACCACGCAGTGGCTCGACGGCCCGGACGCCACCCGGGCACGATGGCTGGCCGTCCGTGCCGCGGGCCCGCACGGCAGCGCCGCATGACCGCACCAGCGCACCAGGTCATCGTCGTCGGGCTTGGCGAGATCGCCCGGACGCACCTGGCTGTCCTGGAGCAGATACCGGACGCTGACGTCGTCGCAGGCATCGACATCGCCAGCCGTCCTGGCCTGACGTTCCGGGGCCGCCCGGTCCCCGTGTACGCCACCCCGGCCCGGGCAGCCCGCGATCACCAGCCCGGCATCGTCGTGATCGCCACGCCGACGCCGACCCACGCCGCGGTCTGCGACGACGTCGCCGCTGCTTTCCCTGCCGCGCGGATCCTGGTGGAGAAACCCGCAGATGCCACCCTGGCGGGAGCGCGGCACGTGATCGCCAGTGTCGGCGCGCGGCACAGCATCGACATCGCCTATCACATGTCGTTCTCCCCTGAAGTCGAATGGGGGCTGGAGGTGACCCGGGCCAGGGCAGGTCAGCTCGGCAACCCGGTGGCCATCACCGCCTCGTTCACCGACCCGTACTGCGACCGGGCCGAGTCCGCGCGGGCCAGGTACGGGAGCAGCTGGATCGATTCGGGGATCAACGCGCTCAGCATCGTGCACCGGTTCGTCACCCTGACCGGGCGCATCTCGCTGCGCGGTATCGGCGACCCGTCCTGGTCGGCGTACGAAGGGCGCTTTGCCTGCCGCACCGCGGGCGGCGGTCCGGCGGACGCGCTGATCGTGACCAGCTGGCACGTCACCGAGGCAGCCAAGACCACGACCATCGCATATGACTCCGGGGCCGAGCTTGTCCTGGACCACACCGCCGTCGCCGCCTACCTGATCGCCGGCCGTCAGGTCGAGGCCCTCTTCGGCGCCGGCGCGAGCGTCCCGCGACGGGAACGGCACTACCGAGCGCTGTACCGCTCGTGGCTCACCGACGGTAAGCCGATCGCCACCCCGCAGGTCCACCTGCTGCTCCACGACCTGCTGCTCCAGCCGGCCGGGCCGATAGGCGACCGGGAAGGGTGATGCCATCGGGTCGGGTCAGGTACCTGGCCTGGTTCAGGGCCGGGGCAGCTGCTCGTTCTCGCCAGCGCACGGCGGCGTCGCCGCGCGCCAGGCTATTGGCGTGGTGGCTGGGGTTGCTGCTGAGAGTGATGAGGCGGCGGAACGGGACGGTGACGGGCTAGCAGGTGACGGCGTTGCCGGTGGCGGCGGCTATATTCCGCGGCTTCGGCCGCGCTGGTGCTGAGCAGCAGCTCGGCGTGCTCGGCGCGCAGCCCGCGCTCGCGGGTGAAGCGCAGGTAGACGGTGTCCCTGGACAGCTCGCGGCGCCCGGTCAGCCGGTAGTCCATGGTGAGGTACAGTCCGGCGAGCCATTCGGCTTTCGCGGCCGCCGCGGCGCCGAGCCGGGGAGCGTGCCGGGGCAGCGCGCCGCTGCCGGTGCTGGTGTGCCAGTCCAGGACATCCAGCAGCCGCCGGATCGCGAGCAGCGCGTCTTCTTCGGCGACCGGGTAGCCGTCGTGCGCGGCCCGGTTGCGCAGCCGCTGGATCTCCCGCAGCGCGTCCACCACCCGGTGGCTGCGGATATGCGGCCGGCAGCCGCCGATCAGGTCCTTCAGCGTCTTCCCGGCCGGGGAACCGGGCACCCGGTGATGTGCCCACAGCCGCTTGAGCAGCCGCTCGGTGATCTTCCCGGTCAGCGCGACCGCGTTCTCCGGATAGCCGTCCGCCAGCGAGCGGACCGGCCGGGACAGGTCTACGCCCAGGAAACCCGCCGTCCGCGCGTGGCTGTCTAACTCCGCCTGCAGCCGCTCCAGCCGCGCGTCCGCGACCGCGGCCGTCGCGTCTGGCGGGGCCGCCGCGGGGCCGGGAACGCTCATCGTCAGCTCCGCGATGCGCCGGGATCGGGTAGTGCCGGGTACGAGTATTCCTCACTCATCCGCACCGCGTCCGCCGGCCACGCGAACCGGGAATGCTCCGCCGGCCGGTGCTGCCCGTCGTAGGCGGTCAGGTGCGTCACGAAGATCACCGTGCCCGCGGGCAGGCCGAACGCCTGCGCCTCGAACGGGTTCGCGCCGCGGGCACGGGTGTTCTGCAGCACGGCGGTTATGCGCCGGCCGGTGATCAGTTCCACGGCCCGCGGCCACGGCCCGGCCTGCTCGTTCAGGCCGGGCAGCCAGCTGACGTGGACCTGCACCGGCTGGCGGTCGGCGGCGGCCACGTGTACCGCGCGGCGGACCCACACCGGCCCGGCGCGCCACTGAAGCGGCAGCGCGATGTTGTCGGGCGGCGTCTCCTGGTATACGTCGATCCGGTGCGGTACCGTCACCGCCGGGTCGAGCATCGTCCCGCCCAGGTCCGCCGCCGCGTACATCCGGCCGGGGACCGCCAGCCGCGGGCGGCGGCGGCGCACGACGTGGCCCCGCCCGCGGATCGCCCGGGCATATCCCTCGTGGCTCAGCACGGCCAGCGCGTCCCGCGCCGTGATCGCCGACACCGAGTACATCGCGGCCAGCTCGTTGCGCGAGGGCAGCAGCGCGCCCGGCGCGTAAGTGCCGTCCCTGATCCGCGTCCTCAGCTCCGCGGCGATCCGCGCGTACAGCGGCTCGCCGCCCGGCGGACGGCCCGGTCCCATCCCGCCCTCCCTGCCTCGCCTGTGCCCTGCCCCCAGGCTAGCCCTGCCAGGCCGCATATGCCATGGTTGACATACCAACTTTGCGGGTACATCGTGGCGCAGGTAGTCCATTTCACGATCATTTACGTGGCCAGGGGCCGGCCACCGGGGAGGCGGACAGATGCGCGCACGCCAGGACCAGGACACGTACCGGCAGGTCACCGTGACCGAGCCGCCCGGCAGGACACGCCCGCCAGGCGCGCGGACTCACTGGACCGGGCGCCGTCACCGGGTCGGCTGGCCCACGGCCGGGACCTGCCTGCCGCAGGGCGGTGACCGCCCGTGACCGCGTCCTTAACCGCCGTCATCCTCGCGGCCGGCGGCCACTGCCCCGGCCGCGTCATGCCCGCCGCATGCCTGCCCGCCGCAGCCCGGGCAGCCGGGCACGGCGCGCACGCGGGCGCCGCCGCGGTCATCGGCACATGGAGTGCCCTGGGCTCGCTGGCGGGATTCAGCCTCGCGTTCGTGCTGACCGCCGTGACCGCGCCGGCGGCGCGCCGCTGCCGCCCCGGCCGCCTCAGGCGCGGAAGGCAGGAACCGGCCGGGGGCCTGTCCGGGGCCGGACCGGCCGGCCTGGCGCCGCCGCGGACCGGCCAGCCGCCGCCGCTGATCCTCCCGCCGCGGCCCGCCTGCGGCGGCCAGGCCGGGCCGGTTCCGCGCCTTCCCCAGGACCCGCCCGGTACGGACGGCCAGCTGTGATGCCCGCCGGGGCACGCCGCCGGGCAGCCGGCCTGGCCGCAGCGGCCGCGCTGGTCACCGTCCTCGCCGGGCTGCCGGCCGGCCTGTACGCCATCGCAGGCCCGCCGGTTCCCCGGGCCGTTCCCGCCTGGCACACCATCGCCGCCGCCCTGACCCGGCCCGATGACGGGACGCTGCTGGTCGCCGCCATCCGGTGGATCAGCTGGCTGGCCTGGGCCATCTCCGCAGCCTCGATCCTGGCCGAATGCTGCCGCCGGGCACGGGGCCGCCCCGCGCCGCCCGCGCCCGGTGCCGGGCCGCTGCGGCGTGGCACCGCGGCGCTGGTCAGCACCGCGATGCTGAGCCTGGTGCCCGTGCTGCACTTGCCGCGCCCCGGGCCCGCGCGGCCCGGACCTCCGCAGGTGCCTGCTGCCGCGGGCACGATGCCTGGCCCCGCCGTGCGGCAATCCGGCCGGGCCGGCGAGGCAGGCCAGGGTGGCAGCGGGGCACCGGCGGGACGCGCGGGGCACTACCGGGTCATCGCCGGGGACAACCTGTGGGACATCGCCGCACGGCACCTCGGCGACGGCACCCGCTGGCGGGAGATCTTCCGGCTCAACCGCGGCCGTGCCCAGCCCGACGGGCGCTCTCTCACTGACCCGGACCTGATCTACCCCGGCTGGATCCTCCAGCTCCCTGCCGCCCGCCACTCCGGCCGGCCGCGCCCGGCACCGCACCGGACGCCGCCGCCCCGCGGCCTGCCAGCACCGCCAGTCCGCCCGGCACCTCCCCGCATGCCCACACCATTCCGCACGCCGGTCCGGACCGGCCGCCCAGTCTGCCCGCCGGGACACCCTGCCCGGGCGGGCAGCCCGCATCGTCACCAGCCGGGCGCAGCCGGCTCCCGGCGCCCGGCCCGCGCCGCGGCAGGCCACCAGGGCCGCCCGGCCGGGATCGAACTGCCCGGCGGATACCTGGCCGGACTCGCCCTCGCCGCGCTCATCAGCACGGCCCTTATCTCCTGGCGGCTGCACCGCCGCCGCACCGCCGTGCCCGGCTGGCCCGCCTCCGCCAGCCAGCCAGAAGAACACCTTCCCCCGGCGGTCTCCTGGCTGCGGCGGGCGCATCTGCGCAGCATCGCGGCCGGCGCCGCCCAGGATCGGGACGGGCCGCAGCCAGGTCACAGTCCCGCCGCGGACCCCGCCGTCGCGCCGCCGGCCGGGACGGTCACGTTCGGCCGCCGCAGCGGCACGGAGATTCCCCTGGCCGCGGTCAGCCGCGGCGGCCTCGGGCTGACCGGGCCCGGCGCGGACGCGGCAGCCAGGGCACTGCTGACCGGATCCCTCCCGGCCCGTCCGGGCCGCGAGCACCCGTGCGTGTTCATCCCCGAAGCGGACCTGCTGCGCCTCACCGGCGGCTGCGGACCGGGCCAGATCCCCGGCGTCACTCCCGGTCTTCCGGACGGCCTGACCGTCACCGGCTCGCTGGCCGGCGCGCTGGACCGCCTGGAGACCGAGATCACCCGCCGGCTCCGCCGTCTCAGCGAGGACGAGACGCCCGGGGACGTCGACCTGCTGGTACCGGACGACCAGGAGCGCGCCACGATTACCGTGATCGCCAGCGTCCCCCCGGCGTCGGCGCCCCGGGTACAGGCCGTGCTCGCTGCCGGGGCTCCCGCCGGAGTCACCGCCGTCATCCTCGGCGACTGGCCCGCCGGGACCACCTGCCGCATCTCCGCCACCGGGATAGTCCTGTCAGCGACCGACCCGGCGCTCGCCGGCACCGAGACCTTCCGCCTGTCACCAGGCGACACCGCGGCGATGCTCAGCCTCCTGCGCGGTGCACAGGGACACATCGGCCACCAGCCCGGCGCGCCGGCCCCGTCCCCGGCCTGGCACCCGGCCCCTGCGCCCCCCGGCCCGCCAGCCAGTCACGGAACGAGCCAGGGCACCCGCCCGGATACCAGCGTCGCCAGCCGCATGCCGGCACTGCCGCAAGACCGCACGCCCGCGGCACCAGCACCCGCCGCGCAAGAACCGGCAGCCGCACCCGCCGCCGGCAGCGCCGCGCCCGCCAGCGCCGCGGGCCTATCAGTGTCCGCACCCGCCGCGGGCCGGGCCGCGCCCCCCGGCGCCGCGGACCCTGCCCCGGCCAGGCCAGCGGAGATCACGGTGCTCGGTGTCCCGCGCATCACCGTGCGCGGCACCGAGATCCGCGGCGGGCTGCGCAAGGCCCGCGAGCTCCTCGCCTACCTCGCCGTGCATCCCCGCGGCGCGACCGGCGGGGCGATCAGCGAGGCGCTGTGGCCCGGATCAGACCCGGGCTACTCCGCCCGCCAGCGCCACCTCGCGCTCCGCAAGGCACGCGGCATGCTCCGCGCCGCCGCCGGCCAGCCCGCACCGATGTTCATCCTCCTGGCCGGCGACCGGTACCGCCTGGACCCCGCCCACATCAGCACCGACCTGTGGCGATTCGACGCAGCCCTCGAACAAGCCGCCGCCGCGCCCGCACCCGCCGCCCAGCTCGCCGCGCTGCGGCAAGCAGCAGACCTCTACCACGGGCCGGTCGGCGAGGACACCACCTGGGACTGGGCCGAACGATATGCCGAACCAGCCCGCCGCCGCGCGCTCGATGCCCTCACCCGCATCGCCGAGCTTCTCGGCGACCAGGACCCGGAACAGGCCCTGCGCGCCCTGGAAACCGCCCTGACCCACGACCCCTACAACGAAGCCCTCCACCACAAGATCATCGCCATCCAGGTCCGGCTCGGCAGGACCGACGCGGCCCAGCGCACCCGCACGCTCCTGCACGCCCGCCTCGCCGAACTCGGCATCCCCCCGGACCGCGGGACCCCCGGCACTGGCAGGTCACAAACCAGGCCGCGGTAAGAGAGACCCGATCGCGGCGTTCCGGTCCGCCAGCCGAGCCCGGTGCAGGTGCCGTATCTAGCTGGCGAATGTTCAGCTTGCTGGCAGGGGTGGCCTGCGCTCGTTGGCGCGGATCATTGGGCTGGGTCATGAGAGTTGGCATCATGATCATTAGCGGCGCGTGCGTGGCGTGTTGTGCCTGATGAAGTTCTGCCGTGACGTTCTCGCCGCGGGGGTGCATCTGGGCGTACGGGCCTGGCCTGGCGATCAGTTGCTTGTCCGCGGAGGTAGGTCGAATAGTCGAACTGCCTGTTGCGGGGCAATACCTAGTCGTCCCCTTGCACGTGGCCGCCGGCCGTCGCCGACCAGTAGCAGCCCGGATAGCGGGCCTGACCGCGAGCGCTCCGGGCCATCCGCCACGGCGCCGCGCTGACGACCTGGCCGGCCATCACCTGCCCAAGCCGGCGGTCGTGCACTGTCCCGTCGCGCAGCCGAACCGGCACCGACGGCTCGCGCAACCGCGTGCCGTCCGCGTCCTGGCCACCACGAACGTGAGATTTCGTAGCCGTACCGCCTCAGAACGCGACACTATCCCCGCCGCTCCCCGCCAGCCGGTAGCGACACGAAAGGGACGTGTCCCGCCCGGCGTTCCCTGGCCGCTAGCTTCTGGTACTCCAGCCGTAGATCGTTATGGCCCACGTCACGCACGGGGCCAGCGAGGCAGATGCCAGCCTGATCCACCGAGCGGCACAGCGCCTGGCCGAAGAACTCATCGCCGCGGTCGGAGGCAAAGGCAGCGAAGTAGGAGCGGTTCGCCAGCCCGAAGGCCAGGACCGCCGCGGCACGGCCAGCATGCAGCCGCTGTAGCTCGGGCACGGCCCGACTTGACTCAGATGGTGCGCTGAGGCCGCTTGAGTTTCCGCCGGGCCACGCGCGCCCTGCCGCTTAGCGAAGTCAACTGGGCTAACTAACGGTCTTCAATAACTGGGGTTACAGAACGGTGTGAGGCCCAGGCGGGTCCGGGGCGCGCTTGAACTGGGAGCTTTGCGCTCGGCCTCGCTAAGATGAAGCCAAGCGGTCAACTGCATTGGGAAAAACAATGGGCGACGACACGGCCCCACGTTGGCCACCTCATGAGAAGGACTCCGATGGCTGCCTGAACGCAGGATTCTGTCGCTGTGCGTGCTCAGGATGTTACGTCGGCCGCCGAGGCATGACTGTCGTCATGCCCACCATGCACTGCAAGGTCTATGGGAGGGGTTGCCACGTGGGGTGCTGGAGCAGTAAGCGTCGACTGCGGCCAACGCCGCATCTCTGAGATGATCGTCAAAATGCGGAGGTTGCGGCGGGACTGCGGGCGAGGCCGGGCGCGGGTAACGCCCGCCATTGAAGATCGCCAGCTCACCGCGGCCCGCTGCGGCCCGATCCGCCCAGCGGCCAATTCGACTGGCCAAGGCCCGCGCAGATCGGCAAGGATAATAACGCGCCCGCAGGCCGGCCATGCTCCGCGCTGCAACACCGCGTGACCGGAAAAGCGGCAATGCTCAGCCTCGATCCACCGAGGTGAATAGGCTGCGGCGAGCGCGGCAGAGTGAAAGGACCTGTGGCGCTTCGACGCCGCCCTCGGACAAGCCGGCACCGCCGCCACTCCAGGCGCCCAGCTCGCCGCGCTGCGGCAGGCCGCCGCCCTCTACCACGGGCCGGTCGGCGAGGGAACTACCTGGGACTGGGCCGAGCGCTACGCCGAGCCAGCCCGCCGCCGCGCGCTGGACGCGCTGGCCCGCATCGCCGGACTGCTCGATGCCGCCGACCCGGACCAGGCCCTGCGCGCCCTTGAGGCAGCCCTCGCCCACGACCCGTACAACGAGGCCGTCTACCACCAGATCATGACCATCCAGACCCGGCTGGGCGGGACCGCCGCGCATCGCCCGCAGCCGGCCATACGGTGCCGCCGGGCGGCCGGCGATTTCCCGCTTGGCCTTCGTCCCGCCGAACGCGCTGGTGCCCTTGCTGATCTCCCGCAGCAGCGCCCGGCCGCGGGTCAGCTTCGGCGCGGGCACCGTCCCGTCGCCGTGCTCGGCGTTCAGCCGCGCCGCGATCTCGGCCAGGATCAGGTCCTGGGTGGGCTTGCTGGCCTCGGTGTGCTCGGCGAGTACCCGCCGGGCCATGTCCAGCCAGCGGGCATCCGTCCCGGCCAGCGGGTTCCTGCGGCGCTGCCTGCGCTGGTCGATCAGTCCTTCCGGGCCGTCGGCCTCGAACCGCCAGATCATCCGGCGCACTGTCATCACGGACACGCCCAGCTCGGCGGCCTTGGCCCCGCATCGGTCCAGCTTCGGCGTCCCGGGCGCGTATTCCGGTCGCGGCTCACCAGGCAGCGCCAGCGCCTCGCCGCCGTGCTGGTAGCCGGTCAGCACCTCCCGCACGTGGCCGGCCATCCTCCGCAGTTCCTCTGTCTCCGCCAAGGCCAGCGCGCTGGTGCCCGGCGCGGACACAGCGGCCAGTCCGGCACCATCCAGCAGGCGGGTTCCGGGGCTGGCGAGCAGGTGGCTGAGACCGGCCTGCCGCAGGCCTCCCAGGGCATCGCGCAGCACCACTCCGGTGGCCGTCATCTCCGCCACTTCCCACAGCCCGCCGTCGAAGCAGATCCGGGTCCCGACGGTGACGGCGCTGCTCACGGCGTCGCTCATGCCGTCATCTCCAGGATGCTGCCAGCGTCGAGACGTCCGCGCAGGTCAGTCGCCAGGCGCTGTTGCCACAGCAGCCGCAGCACGGCCGCCTTGACGTCGCCGGGCCGGCGCGTCCCGGACATCCGGCTGATCACGGCGCCGATCGTGTCGCCGGGCCTGACCGCGGCGAGAACGTCATCGAGCAGATACCCCGGCAGCAGGCCGGGCCGCCGGTAGCCGGCGAGGAAACGCAGGTTCGCCAGCAGCACCGGATCCGCGCCGCTCCAGATCTCGTACTGCCAGCCATGGTCTTCGATGAGCTGGCCCGGCCAGGCCAGCGCTTCAGCGATCCGCGGCTCGGCGAGCTTGCCAGCCGGCTTGACGTTAACCACCCGCACCGACTTGTCCGCGTGCGCCAGCAGGAAATCAGGCACGTGACGGCGGGGGCGCCCGCCCGCCAGCGCGCGCAGCAGGAACGGCTGCGCGGCGATCGCCGTCACGTCAGGATCGAAGTCGGCAAGCAGCAGCCGGGCCAGTTCCAGCCTGCTCTCATAGATCACGTGCGCGCCCATGGTCGCCGACCAGAAATAGCCTGGGTAATGGGCCTGGCCGCGGGCACTGCGCGTCTTCCTCCACGGCACCGCCGCGAGAACATGACGGGCCTGCACCCGCCGCAGCGGAAGACTGGTCTCGCCGCCATCCGCCATCCGCCATGCGCAGCGAAACCACCGCATCCGCAGGCAGCTCATCCGCTGCCCGGACGCCAGGCACGGAACGTAATCCCGCGAACCGGGACGCCATGAGCCGAACCTATCGGCACGGCACCATACGGTCGCGGAACGACACGCCGGCCACGATCATCCGGCATCACGGGCGTGCAACTTCCTAACTTGTTGACAAGTTATCCGGAGGCCCGTAACTTATAGACAAGTTAACAAGTTAGGAGAGGGGCATGCTGCAGATTCAGCTCGGGCCAGAACGGCCCGCGGACCCGGATGATGGCCTGGGGCGATCCACTGTGGGGAGCCGGCCAGGCATGTCGGAGCAGGAGGCATGGGAAGCCGGACGGGGCGTCTGGAAGCTCAACGCCGACCACGCCCTCGCCCAGGACGAGGTCCAGATCGTTGACCTCGAAGGAATAGTTCTCGCCGTCGGCACAGTCAAAGGCATCTCGAAGCACCGCGACCGGTACGCGCTTGAGGGCGAACTGCTGCTGGGAGACCCTCGCGTTGGCAAGCCGACCACGACACCCCACAGGTCCCGCAACTCGGTCGGCTACTTCTGAGCGCCGGATGGCGGCTCCGGCGATGGCCGGAGCCGCCATCCGGCGCGAAACCCGCAGGTGCCCCAGGGCATCACTCAACGCGAGCGGTCAGCCCAGGTTGTTCAGATCGAACCGCGATTGTTCATCAAGGTGTTCAAGTAGCCATCCGATAGTTCACCTAAACCTGATCCCTACAAACCGTTGTAGGGACCGGACCTACTTGGCCAGCTTGCGGCTAGTTGGCCACACGACCGTGTGTGTCGCTCACCTGGGCAAGCATGTCGAGCACTGGGGCGACGTCGCGGGCGAATTGCTCGCCGTCAGCGGTCAGGGTGATTGTCCCGTCTGGGCCGGTGCGCAGGAGCGTGGTGCCGGTGGTTTCTTCGAGCTGGCGGATCTGGCTTGTCAGGGTGGCGCGCTTGATGCCGATCTGGCGGGCGGCATGCAGGAGGCTGGGCTGCCCGGGGAGCGTGAGGATCCTGCGGATGCGCTGCTCGGCGCGAGGGCGGGCGAAGGCGTCCCAGGTTGCTGGCGGGAACGCGCCGGGCCCGCCGTGGCTGGCCAGGGGGTGGGCGTGGCCGTTCACGCCCTGCCGGACGGGGATGCCCGCGTTGCGGGCTGCTGCGGCGAGGGCATCGACCGGGATGCCGGTCTCGGCGGCGATGTCCTTGAGGCTGCGCTGCCGTGAGTGGTACTGCTCGCGCAGCCACTGCGGGTCGATGTCGCGGCGGGGACGCTGAGCGGGCTGCCGGAGCCCGGCACTGGTGAGGAGCTGTCGGATGACACGTTCGCTGCACCCGGTGATCCGGGCGATCTTCCGGGGGCCGAATCCCTGCTGGGCGAACTTACGGAGCTGCTCGGTGCCGGGCGGGTCCGGTTCGACTGGGGCTTGTGCCGTGGTGCTGGCCGTGACCTTGGGCGCTGGATGGCGGGCGGCGGTGAGACGGACGTGCTCGATGCTGGTGCCGAGCCGGGCGGTGGCGACGCGGACGGGAAGCCCGGCCTGGATGAGCGGGTGCAGCTCAGCGGCGCTGATGTTGTCGGGGTGGGGACCGGGCCAGGCGATGCCGGTGACCCAGTCGAAGGGCGGTTCCCAGGTGACGGGCTCGTCGATGCCGGCATGGCGCAGCAGATAGCGTGCCCGGTGGTCCAGGTAGCCGGCCATCGGCTCGGGCAGGGTGAAGACGAACCCGGCGTAGTCGGGGCCGTAGCGTTCGGACAGCCGCAGCGGTTCTGGCAGGTAGTAGGGGTGGGTGCCGGTGAGCAGCTCGATCAGGCGAAGCCGGGCGAAGTGGTCCTGCACCGGGGCGGCGGGCAGGTCAGCATGGTCGAGGTGGCGGCGGTGCGCCCAGGTGGCTGGGTGGGTGAGGAAATACCGCTGGCGGCGCCAGCCGGTGACGTCGAGCTGGGCCTGGGAGAAGCGGCGCAGCCGCCGCCGGCGGGCGTAATCGATAGGGGCACCGTGCTCGTCGAGCTTGCGGGCGAGCTGGCAAACTGCGTCCGCTGCCGGCTCCAGCGCCCCGTGCTCGCGCAGCCGGGCGATGAAGCTGGGGAACCTGCTGGCGTGGACGGGGTGCAGGCCGAGGAGTTCCTGGGCGGTGCGGTAGCTGTCGACGCCAGTGGACGCGACGGCCAGCATCATGGCGAGCGCGAAGCGGTAGCGGAGGAAGTCGAAGCCCTCGGTGGGCATGAGGCGCAGCGCCCAGCCCGGCCATAGCAGCGCCGGCAGAGCCGCCGCGCGCTGGTCAGCCCGGGCGGGGTCGGGGATGCGGGCCGGGCTGGCCAGGGCGCGGTAGCGGAGCTGGTAGAAGGTATCCAGCCTCTCTGCAATTGGCTTGACCAGCGCGGCTTGCAGGGCGGAGCTGGTGCTGCTCCAGTGGGCGAGCATATTCGCTGGCCCGGCTTTCCGGCTGTGGCTGGTCTCAGCCTCAGCGAGCCAGGCGGCGATCACCGGGTCGGGATCATCGCGGCGGCCGTGCAGCATGACGTCGGCGATGGTGACGCCGAAGGCGGTGACAGGTGCGAGCTGCCGCCGTTGCCCGTGCGCGGGACCGGTAGGCGCGCCAGTGTCGGCGATGCTTCCTGGCAGGCCGGGTGCACCGGGCTGCGCGCCGGGCTCGCCCAGGACTGCGATGGCGATGGCTGGCGGTGTCACCGGTCCGTGCAGGGCTGAGAGGGCCGCGCGGGCGACGGCGTAGATGTCATCGAGGTATTGCTGGAGGACGGCGAGTTCGGCTGGCTGGCCGCGTGCGGTGAGCATCTCGGCGATGTGGGCGTCTATGTGTTGCTGGGCGCGCAGCACGTGACCGTCCGCTGGCAGCGTGATGGCGGGTGCCTGCGCAGCGTCGCTGGTGCAAGACACGATGCCGCCTCGCGGCGGGCGGGGCGGGGGCATCGGCAGGCCGGTGAGGTCGCAGTGGCCGGGCTGGCGGGGCTGCCCGGTGCGCGTGCGGCCGTGCCGCCGGCCGCAGTCCGGGCAGGTGTCGGCGAGCAGCACCTGGCAGCCGGTGCAGGCGAAGGTCCACGGGATCCGCCAGGCGAGCATCCACCGGCCGTTGTTGGCGGCCAGGCAGTGCGGGCAGTACCGGGAGCCGATCAGCTGCCGCCACCAGCGCGGCGTTCGCGGCATGCCGGATGCGGCGGTCACCGCGGCCAGGCCGGTGGCCTCATACCGGGCAAGTGTCATGCCAGCCAGGGCCGAGGCCGGAACCCCGGTCACGGCGGCGAGTGCCGCCAGAGCGGGCTCGTCCAGCCGGTAAAGCCATGGCTTGTGGCCGTTCTCGGTGGCGGCCCGCTCCCAGCCCAGCCCGGTGAGGGCGAAGATGTCGCCGACGGTGACGTGCAGCAGGTGCGCGTAGGTCTCCAGCCAGCTGTCGAGCGCCTCGCCGGGCAGCGGCGGCACGCGGATCGGGATCGCGGCCACCAAGTGATCACCCGGCGGCAGCCATGGCACTGGGCACGGCGCTGCGGGGGCCAGCGGTGGCGGGCCGGGCGCGAAGCTTGCCGGCATCGAACGCGGCCAGCAGCTCCTGCCGGGCGGCCTCGGCGGCGGCGTCGTTGCGGACCTGGTCCAGCAGGTCGCGGGTCAGCTGCTCGGTGCCGGTGCGGATCGCGCGGCGGCAGCCGCAGGCGATCAGCGTCATCAGCGACGCGAAATGCCCGGTGCTGCGGGCGAACAGGTAATCGGCCAGGTCGTCGGCGACCATGCCCGGATGGGTGCCAGCCAGCACGAGGTCCTTCTCGATGGCCAGCAGCAGCTGCCGCCAGGTCTGCCGTCCCGCCTCGGTCTCGATCTCGAACGGGTCGACGCCCAGGGTCGTCCAGCGGCGGGCGTTCTGCGCGAGCTCTTCCTCGCCCGCGGCTAGGCCCTCGCTGATCAGGCCACGGCGTTCCAGCCCGACGCCGACATAGATGAACGTGACGGGGAAGGTGTTGGCCAGGTACTTGAAGTGGTTGGCGACGTCCCGGCCGTCGCGGCGGCGCGGGTCCAGGAAGTGCACATCGTCGACCACGCAGAGCCGGACATCGCAGGCCAGGACCGCGTCGGCTGCCCGGTGGCCGAGTTCGTCGGCGTTGCCCCGGTCGTGGCCGGGCAGGCCGAAGAACCGGCACAGCATCGCGTTGAACGACCGCTTGCTCGTCGACGAGGTCAGGCACACGTGCACCACCGGTACCCGGTCGTGCCCGGCAGCGGTGACCGGGCCGTAGAGGCTGACCTGCCGCTGGTGGAAGCCGCGGGCGAAGACCTGGGCGATCGTGGACCTTGCCCAGCCCGGGATAGGCGTCGATCACCGCGGCGCCCTTGACCTTGTCCCCGTCCTGGCGGTTGGCCTCCACGATGTCGTCAAGGTCCTCGTGCACGGCGCGCATCTGCGGGGTGCGCAGCGGGCCGATATTGGCATGCCAGACTGATCGGCGTTCCTCGTATTCCAGCCGGGCGGCCTCGGTCAGCTTGCGGATCTGCGCAGCCGACAACAGCTCGGGCCGCTGCCGGGGCGGGGCGGTGACGAACTCGTTCCACCCGTGCCGGGTGGATAGCGTGTAGGCACGCTCGGCGGGCCGCAGCGGCGTGCTCACACGGTCCCCATCGCGTCGGCGTAGAAATCGCCCGGGCCGGCGGCGGGTTCCTCGCCGGGGAACGGAGCGCCGAGCTCGGCTGGCCGGTCGTCATCGCCACCCGTATCAGCGGCCGGTGCGTGCTGCGCTGCCTCGTCCCTGGCTGGTGGCGGATCAGGGACTAGGCGCAGCCGCTGCTCGGAGATGCGCAGGGCCATCCGCCGCTCGGCGCGGTTGCCGGCCAGCCCGGCGCCCCACTGTTCCAGCAGTTCCGCCAGTGCCCGGCGGGTGTCGGGGAACCGGTGCGTGGCGGTGGCGAGCTGCCGGGCGTAGGCCAGCGCTTCGCTGCTGAATGGCCCGCCGGCCGCGTCGGCGTGCTCCCACCGCAGGGTGTGCCACTCGCCGTCCGGGTCGCGGAAGAAGACCTTGCTGACGTCGCCGGGGTCGACCCGGATCGGCCAGCGGCCCGCGTGTTTCCCGGTGTAGGGGCTGGTGCGGTTGCGGTAGGGGTTCAGCGCCGGGCCGTCGTAGCGCAGCCCGCCGATCTCCACCCCGTAATGCTGGATGGTGCGCCACTCCACCTTGAGGAAGTCGAACGCCAGGTCGGCGCGGGCCGGGACCTGCAGGTTCCCGGCCCGCGCGACGCCGTGCGCGAACATCTCCAGCGGGCACATCTCCAGGCCCGGCACCTCGGGCACGCATAGCCCGGTATGCGGCTGCCTGTGGTAGCACTGAGCGGTCCAGCGGCGGATGATCCCTTCCAGTTCGTCCAGGAAGTAGAACGCCTGCTGCTCGGGATTCTTGCCGCGCCGGTAGACATCCGGTCCCTTATAGCCGGGCAGCGCCGCGAGCAGCTGCTCGCCGAGGGTCCGGAACCAGCGCTCCAGAGGTCCCTTGCCCCGCATCGTCAACTACACCTGATCCGCGCGATCGGTACCGGCGTGTCCGGGTTACTCACCCGTTCCACCCGCTGTCCGGCCAGGATTTTGAGTTCGTCGCCTACCGCCAGAACTGGGGCGAGGACCGGGTCCACCTGCATAACGAGAGCGGGCAGTTGTTCTCGCTGCCAGCAGGGTGGACCGATGTGGCGGCACCGGACTCGTTCGTGGTGATGGCGGCCGGCCGGTGCCCGTTCACCATCGATGGCCTGCTGGCACTTGCTGACCTGGTGGACGGGCTGCGCGCCCAGCGGGACGGCGCTGAGGCCGTAAAGAAGATTACGCCGTGAATGTCAGGGCAATTATGCCGTACTGGCCTGCCTGGCGGATGGCTGGCCTGCTCGCCGTAGCTGTTGTTATCCAGTATTTCCTGAGGAAACTGGCGACACGCGGATACGGGAGCGTGCGAACGGTACCGGTATCCGGCAAAATCTTCCTGACAACACTGATGATCAGGAGGCGGCATGGCCAGGCGGGATACCGGACCGGACCCGAAGGAGGCCGCGCTTGCCCAGACGCGCTGCCTGAACCCGCATCCGGAGCAGGTGCGAGACCCGGGGTTCCTGGCCAGCGACTTCTTCGACGCCCGCGACGCGGTGCAGGTCAAGTACGAGATGGTGCGGCGGGTGAAGGCCGACGGTGCCCCGGTCACCGAGGCGGCCGCAGCGTTCGGGTTCTCCCGGCCGGCCTACTACCAGGCCGCCGCCGCGCTGGAGAGCTCCGGGCTGGAGGGGCTGGTGCCCGCCCGGCCCGGGCCGCGCGGCGGGCACAAGCTGACGGAGGAGGTCCTCGCCTGGGCCGGGGAGCAGCTGGCCGCCGACCCGGCGCTGCGCCCGGCGCAGCTGCCCGGCCGGATCGAGGAGGCCTTCGGCGTGCGCGTGCACCCCCGGTCGGTCGAGCGAGCGCTGGCCCGCCGCCGCGAGCGCCATTCCAAAAGCCGCGGAAACACCCGCCCGCGAGATGCGGAAGGAGGATGACCCGTCCCTGTCCCTGCTCACATCACCTGGCCACGCGGCTGCTGAACCAGGCGCCCGCCTGGATGCCGGCCAGGCCCGTGCTCCCGGCGGCGGGCTGGACGCCCGCTACGAGCAACTGCGCCATGCCGCGCTGCACGCGCGCGCCGAGGCGTTCCCGCTCGGCCTCGGCGTGCTGGCACGCGGCGGCGTCACCGCCTGGCGGCATGCCCTGGCAGGCCTGACCCCCGCCGGGCAGGGCACGGCGGCACCAGCCCGCCGGCCGCCCGGCACGCATCCCGTCCAGGCCGCCGGGCTCCCGGCCCCGGTGGCCGCCGAGCTCATCAGCGCCCTGGCGGCCGTCGCGCTCGCCGGGGCCGCCGGCCCGTCCCCGTTACCCGGCTGCTCATCCCGAAGGAGACCCGATGCTCCCCGATACCGCGGCGCTGAAGGTGACCGCCGCCCACCTTTCCCGAAGGGCTTTGCTCTACATCCGCCAGTCCAGCCTCAAGCAGGTCATCCACAACACCGAGTCCGCGATCCGCCAGTACGACCTGCGCGGCAAGGCGATCGCGCTGGGCTGGGACGCCAGCCAGGTCACCGTGATCGACATCGACCAGGGCCAGTCCGGCGCCAGCGCCGCGGACCGGGAAGGGTTCCAGCAGATGGTCGCCAAGGTGTCGCTGGGCCGGGCCGGGATCGTGCTCGGCCTGGAATGCTCCCGGCTGGCCCGCAACTCCGCCGACTGGCACCAGCTACTCGAGCTGTGTGCCATGGCCGGCACCCTGATCTGCGACGAGGACGGCCTCTATGACCCGCGCGCCTTCAACGACCGGCTGCTGCTGGGCCTCAAAGGGACCATGGCCGAAAGCGAGCTCCATTTCATCCGGGCCCGGCTGCGCGGCGGGCAGCTGTCCAAGGCCCGCCGCGGCGAGCTGATCATGCCACTGCCCATCGGGCTCGTCTACGACGCCGCCGGGCACGTCATCCTCGACCCCGACACCGCCATCCAGGGCGCGGTCCGGCACCTGCTCGCCACGTTCGAGGCCACCGGGTCGGCCACCGCCGTGGTGAAGGGCGTTCCGCGCCGCCGGGCTGTCCTTCCCCTGGCGGCACCTCAAAGGCCCCCGGAAAGGGGAGGTCGACTGGCAGCCGCTGCGCCACCACGCGGTGCTGCGGGTGCTGCACAACCCGCGCTACGCCGGCGTGTTCACCTACGGCCGGCGCCGCGAGCAGCTGCTGCCCGGCGGGAAACGGGCCAGCATCAGCCTGCCCCGCGAGGCGTGGACCGCCTTCATCCCCGGCGCCCACCCCGGATACATCACCCCGGGCCAGTACGAGGCCAACATCGCCAAGCTCGCGGCCAACGCCGCCGCGCACGGCCGCGACCGCGCCGCCGGGCCGCCCCGCGAAGGACCCGCCCTGCTGCAGGGCATCATCGTCTGCGGCCGCTGCGGCAACCGGATGACCGTCCGCTACCACGCCCGCGGCAGCAGCCTGGTGCCCACCTATGCCTGCCAGCGTGACGGCATCGAAAACGCCCGCCCGATCTGCGCCGCCATCCCCGGGTGCACCCTCGACGAGCACGTCGGCCAGCTGCTGATCGCCACCCTCACCCCGCTGGCCGTCGAGGCCGCCCTCCAGGTCTCCGCCGAGCTCCGGCAACGGGCCGCCGAAGCCGACGCGCTGCGCGCCGCCCACGTCGAGCGCGCCCGCTACCACGCCGACCTCGCCCGCCGCCGCTACCTGGCCGTCGACCCCGCCAACCGGCTCGTCGCCGACACCCTCGAAGCCGAGTGGAACACAGCCCTGCGCGCCCTGGGCGACGCCCAGGCCGCCTACGACAAAGCCCGCGAGCAGCACGCCGGAACGCTCACCACCGAGCAGAAGGACCGGATCGCCCAGCTGGTCACCGACCTGCCCGGCATCTGGAACGACCCCGCCACCCCGATGCGCGAGCGCAAGCGCATCGCCCGCCTGCTGCTCACCGACGTCACCGTCACCCGCACCAGCGACACCATCACCGCGCACGCCCGCCTGGCCGGCGGCCAGGCCAGCACCATCACCCTGCCGGTCCCCGAGCCGGCCTGGAAGATCCGGCAGACCAAGGCCAGCACCATCGCCGAGATCGACCGGCTGCTGGACCACCGCACCTGCGCCGAGATCGCCGGCATCCTCCGCGGCCGCGGCCTGGCCAACGGCGAAGGACGCCAGTTCACCCCCACCATGGTGCAGCGGGTCATCCGCACCTACCAGCTACGCAGCCGCCGCCAGCGGCTGCTCGACAGCGGCCTGATCCCGCTCAGCCAGATGGCCGATGCGCTCGGCGTATCCACCGACACCGTCAAGATCTGGTACCACGCCGGAATTGTCAGTGGGCAGCGGTATAACGACAAAGGCGAAGTCCTCTACGACCCGCCCGGGCCCAACCCGCCGGCCCTCCACCAAGGACGCCGGCACAACACCGTGCGACCTGCATGAACGCCACCTAACCGCAAATCGCCCCGAAGAGGTGCAGTATGCAGCCCGAGGTTTGTCCGTGGCCTGGTAGACCCTTCCCGGCTGGATCGAGATGCCGAGCCTCGCGCAGGAGCTCATCAGGTGCTCGGACAGGTAGATCTTGCCGTGGTCCACCACGATGGTCTCCGCCGCCACCGACGGCAGCAGCGGCTCCCCGTGCTCATCAGCGAGCTTTGCGGCATCCACGATCACCTGGGAGGGCAGGCCGTGATACGGCGGGCGGGTATCGGCCCACCCGGCGGCGGGGTCGGGCAGCGGCCGGATCGACTCGAACAGCACTGCCGCCGCGTCCACCGCCTTGGTCGACACCGGAGTCAGCCGCAGCCCGGTGATGCACCGGTCATACAGGTCCATACCGGCGGTCAGCTCGGCCTGCACCCAGCGCAGCGTCACCGCGTCCATCGCGAACACGTCCAGCCGAGTGGTGTCCAGCAGCAGGTACTCGCCGGGCCGCGTCGCCCGCAGCCGCCCGTAGGGGGCGGCCGGGCGGCCGGCGATCTCACGCCGGGCCTTGGCGCCGCCGAACGCGCTGGTGCCTTTGCTGATCTCCCGCAGCAGGGCGCGCGCCCGAGTCCGGCCCGGCAGCGGTACCGCACTCTCGCCGTACTCGGCCTCCAGGCGGGCCGCGATCTTGGCCAGGATCAGCTCCTTGGTCGGCGTGCTGGCGTCGGTGTGCTCGGCCAGCACTGTGCGGGCCATCGCCAGCCAGCGGGCATCAGCCCCGCCCCCGGGCGATTGGTAACGCCGCCACCGGTCATCGATCAGCCCGGCCGGGCCGCACTCGTCCAGGGCGGCTGCCCAGCGGCGGATCGTGCGCATCCCGACCTGAAGCTCCGCGGCCTTGGCCTGATACCGCTGGAGCTTGCCGGTGCCGGGCGCGTATTCCGGCCGCGGCTCACCGGGCAGGGCCAGCTCCGGGCTGCCGTTGCGGTAGCCGGTGCACGCCTCGCGGACATGCGCCACCCGCTCGCGGAGCCGGGCCAGCTCAGCGTCATCCAGTGGTTAGGACGGCTTCATCTGGCCCCGCCATGACGGCTTGAGCTGGCCCCGTCTGGGATGGATTCGGGGTCGGGGTGACGGCTTGATATGGCCCCGCTTCCCGGCTGGGTCAGGCGTGGCAGGGGTGTCTGCTGCCGGCG
>DATLSX010000063.1:0-12908 GCA_035533915.1 Streptosporangiaceae bacterium | reverse complement strand
CGCCGCGATTCTCGACCATGCGGGACACCCGGTCGCCAGCATCGCGCTCACATACCCCGAACAGGAAGCAGGCGAGGGGTACTCAGCCGGGCTGGGCGAGCAGGTGATCCGCACCGCTCATGCCCTCAGCCGCCGGCTCGGTGGCTAACCGATCCCGTCGCTGTCAACGCGTCAGTGAACGCTCTGGGCTGCCGTGACGGCCGCCGTGGTGCGGGACTCGCTGAGCATGCGCTCAGACCCTTGACATATGCGCACATTTAGTGGACCTTGAGGATTCATGCCTGAGCTTTTCGGTACCCGCTATACGCGGGCTGAGCTGCACCGCCGCATCGGGCGCCTGGAGCAGGCCGCGGGCGTGCGGCTGGTCACGCTCGGCGACGGCCAGGGGCGGGGCGTCCGCGTCCTGGAGTTCCGCACCGGGACCGGGTTCGCCTTCGACGTGCTGGTCGACCGCTGCTTCGACATCGGGCGATGCGAACTCGGCGGGCGGCCGCTCAGCTGGCTGTCGGGCGCCGGGGTCGTCGCCCCCTGGTACTACGAGCCCGACGAGTGGGGCTGGTTCCGCGCCTGGGGCGGTGGCATGGTCGTCACCTGCGGGCTGGATCACACCCTGGGACCGGGCGAGGACACGGCGGAGCACTTCAACCAGCCGCACATCCGCACGACGGCCCGGTACGGCCTGCACGGCCGCGCCGGCGGCCTGCCCGCGCGCCTGGCCGGTTACGGAGAGCGCTGGGACGGGGACGAGTGCGTCCTGTGGGCAGAAGGCGAGGTGACCCAGTCGGCGGTCTTCGGCGAGCAGCTCGTGCTCCGCCGGCGCGTCGAGGCGAGGGTCGGCGAGTCCTCCTTCGTGCTGCGCGACCAGGTCGAGAACGTCGGCCACACCACGACGTCGCACATGTTCCTCTATCACTGCAACGCCGGCTTCCCGGTGGTCGATGAGTCGTCGGAGCTGCTCGTGCCCAGCCGCCGGACGACCACCGATTACGGTGTGCCGACCGCGGGGTACGCCACGATGTCGGCCCCGGTCCGCGGCGCCACCGAAGCCTGCTTCGAGCATGACGTCATCGCCGAGCCGGGCGGAACGGTCCCGGTCGCTGTGGTCAACCGGAGCCTGGGGCTGGGCGTGTACCAGGTCTTCCGTGTCTCCCAGCTGCCCTGCCACACCGTCTGGCGGATGATGGGGGAGGGCACGTACGCACTCGCGATGGAGCCGAGCACGAACCGGGACGCGGGGCGGCCGGACGCGCGGGAGCGGGGTGAGCTGCAATGGCTCGAACCCGGCGAACAGCGCCAGTACGAGCTCGAGATCGGCGCGCTGGCAGGAGCGGCTGCCATCGGCGAGTTCGGGACCCGGGTGGCGCGCCTGGCCGCGGCCAGCCGCCACGCCAGCCCGGATGATCATGACCCGACGGCCGGCAGGCGGTGAGCGATTCCATGGCGGCTGTGACCCGGCCCGCACCGGTGACGCTGCGTGAGTTCGAGGAGATCTTCGAGGCAGTCAAGAACTGGGGCCGGTGGGGTCCCGACGACGAACTCGGGACGCTGAACTACCTCACGCCGGCCTGTGTGCGGGCGGCGGCGGCGCTGGTGCGATCCGGGCGCCACGTGACGATGTCGATCCCGATGAACACGGTGGCCGGCCCGGACAACCCCAGCCCGGTCACCCACCACGTGGTCCAGGGACATGACATCGACATCGGGTCGAGCACGCTGACCTTCGCCACCGACTATCTTGGCCTCGCCTTCCACGGCGACTGCCACACCCACATGGACGCGCTGTGCCATATCGCCTACCAGGGCAGCGTCTACAACGGCCGGCCCGCCCTGGAGGTCATGACCTCCACCGGGGCCACGGCGCTGGATGTGACCGCCTACGCCGACGGGCTCGTCGGCCGGGGGGTGCTGCTGGACGTGCCCCGGTTCCGGGGTGCCGGGTGGCTGGAACCTGGGGAGGCCGTGACCCGCGCGGAGCTGGAGGCGATCGAGCAGGCCGAGGGGGTCAGGCTCGGCGAGGGGGACATCCTGGTGTTCCGCACCGGGCATCACCGGCGCCGGCTCGAGCTTGGCGCCTGGGACAACGGCTATCCGCCGGCCGGGGAAGGCAAGGCCGGCCTGCATGTGGACACCATCCCCTGGATGCACGAGCGCCGGATCGCGGCCTTCCTCCCCGATGGCGATGGGGAGACCGTGCCCAGCAACGTCGAGGGCATGCTCTACCCGATCCACCCCCTGCAGATAACGGCCATGGGCATGTTCGCGGCGGACAGCCTCCAGCTCGAGGACCTGGCGCGGGCATGTGAGCAGGAGGAGAGGTTCGAGTTCATGGTCGTCGGCCTGCCGCTGCGGCTGCCCGGTGGCACCGGGTCGCCCTGGAACCCGATCGCCATCTTCTGACCGGCCGGGCACACCGGCACGATCACGGGAGGACATGAGCCATGGAGCGGCGTTTCGAGGGCAAGGTCGCGCTGGTCACCGGTGCGACGGCAGGCATCGGGCAGGCGACTGCGGTGCGGCTGGCGGCCGAAGGCGCGATCGTGGCCGTGAACCAGCGGCCCACCGGGGATCCGGCGCAGACGCTCCGGCTGATCGAGGAGGCGGGCGGCAGCGGTTTCCCGGTCGTCGCCGACATGCGTGACCCGGAGCAGGTCACCGCGATGGTGCACAGGGCCGCCGAACGCGGCGGGCGGCTCGACTACGTCGTGTCCAACGCCGCGATCAACCCGTTCATGACGTGGGACGAGACGAGCGTCGAGGACTTCGACGCCCTGTTCGAGACGAACGTCCGCGGCACCTGGGTGGTCTGCACCGAAGGCGCCAAGCAGATGATCCGCGAGGGCCACGGCGGCGCGATCTGCTGCGTCAGCTCGATCTCCGCGCATGTGGGCGCCCCGTACCAGACCGCGTACTGCGGGACGAAGGGCGCCATCAGCATGCTGGCCAAGGCGCTCGGCTGCAACCTGGGCGAACACGGCATCCGGGTGAACGCCGTCGAGCCGGGATGGGTGATGACGAACATGAGCGCGCCGATGATGGACGACCCGGCCGCGGTGAAGTACTACACGGACCGGATCGCGATCCACCGGGCCGCCCAGCCCGAGGAGCTCGCGGGCGCGATCGCGTTCACGCTGTCCGCCGACGCCAGTTACCTGACCTGCGCGACCATGCTCGTGGACGGTGGCTTCATCGTGAACGCCGAGCTGTAGGTGGCCACCCGATGACGGGCCGGCCTGTCCCGCCATGAGCCCGGTCATCCGCTGACACCAGAGCCAACGCCAAGGAGGTACCTGATGCTCGATTGCCTGGATTCCGCGCCGATCCTGGCGGTGGCCCGGGAGCGGGCCAGGCAGCAGTATGGCGCCGCCATCGGCCGTCCGCCGGCGGAGCTGATCACTCCCGCCCTGGTGCTCGACATCGACGCCGCGCAGCGCAACATCGACCACATGGCGGGCGAACTGCGGCGGATGGGCCCGGTCACCATCCGGCCGCACTACAAGACACACAAGAGCCCGGATCTCGCGTGGCGCCAGGTCCAGGCGGGCGCGGGCGGGCTGTCGATGGCGACGGTGTGGGAGGCGGTCGTTCTCGCCGACGCCGGCCTGGACGACCTGTTCGTGGTCAACACCGTGTCACACCCGGCCAAGATCCGGGTACTCGCCGGGCTCGCCCGGGACCACCGGATCCTCGTCGCGGTGGATGAGGCGCCGAACGCCGCCGCCCTGTCAGCGGCGGCCACGGCGGCCGGATCCACACTCGGGATCATGATCGAGGTCGACACCGGGATGGACCGGTGCGGGACCGACGACGCGCAGCAGGCCCTGGCGCTCGCCCGGCGGGTGAGCGCGCTCCCAGGACTGCACCTCGAAGGAGTCACCGGCTACGAGGGACATTGCTCGCTCACGATCGACGATGATCTGCGCCACGAGAAGCAGCGCGCCGCCATGACGCTGTTCACCGGCGTCGCTGACACCCTGGGGGCGCACGGCTTCGGCTGCCCGATCCGGTCGGCGGGCGGGATCGCGACCTGGCGCTGGACCGCGGGGTTCCCCGGGCTCACCGAGATCCAGGCCGGAAGCTACGTGGTCATGGACAACTACCACGGCCAGATGGCGCCCGGCTTCGAGCATTCCCTGACGATCCAGGCGAGCGTCATCAGCCGGCAGAGCGGCAAGGTGATCGTGGATGCCGGCAACAAGTCGGTCTACGGCCCGGCTGACGTGACGGTCGTGGGCCACGACGAGCTCAGGTTCTTCCGGTTCGACGAGGAGCACGGCATCTTCTCCGCGCCGGACGGCACAACGCTGGCGGTCGGTGACCCGGTAGCACTGGTGCCCGGGTACTCACCGTCCACCGTGAACTGCTATGACGCCTTCCACGTCGTCCGGGACGGGGCCGTCACCGATATCTGGCCCGTCATTCCCCGAGGTCCCGGGCATCACGGGCTCGCTGGCCTGCCCGGGGAGGCATACTGAGGCACAGGTGAGCGAACGCTCAGGCGCTTGACGAATGCGCACAGCTGCGGAAATCATCGATGCGAGCCCCGGGAGGCCGAATGCCAGCGCAGCCAGAACCTGCCGCGCAGGTCCCGCCTGGGCAGGTCCCGCCCGATCCCGGGCTGAGCGGCGCGGCGGTCATCGTGACCGGCGCCGGCAGCGGCATCGGGGCGGCCACCGCGGCCGCGCTCGGGGACGCCGGCGCGTCCGTGGTCCTGGTCGGGCGGCGCCCGGAGCCCCTGGAGGAGGTCGCGGCGAAGGTGCGTGCCGGCGGCGGGCAGGCCCTGTGCGTGCCGGCCGACCTGGCCGACAGCGCCAGCCCGCAGCACATCGTGGCGGCCTGCGTTGACGCCTACGGCCGGGTCGACGGGCTGGTCAACAATGCCGCGGTGGTGCGCCACAAGCCGCTCGGCGAATGGGACACCGACGGGTTCGACGAGCACATCGCCACCAACATCCGGGCACCGTTCTTCCTGATCCAGGCAGCACTGCCGGCCCTGCGCGAGTCCGGCGTGCGGGCCGTGGTGAACATCAGCTCGTCCTCGGGCACCCTGCACCGCGTGGGGCAGTCGGTGTACGGGATGACAAAGTCGGCACTGGACTACCTGACCCGTACCCTGGCTGGCGAGCTGGCACCGCTCGGGATCCGGGTCAACTGCATCGCGCCCGGGCCCATCGACACCCCCATCCACGCGACCTGGGCGGACGACCTGGAGGAGGCCTACCGCTGGCTGGGCAGCCAGGTCCCGCTCGGCCGGATCGGGCGCCCGGAGGAAGTCGCGCAATGGATCGTGCTGCTGCTGAGCCCGGTTGCGTCCTTCCTGACTGGTGCCGTCATCCCGCTGGACGGCGGCCAGGTGATAGATCGAGAGTAGAAGTGCCGGCCTCCCAGTGGCCGGCGGGTGCCGGAGTGTGATGGAGGTGACCGTGGCCGAGGGCGTGGACGTGGGCAGGTCTACAGCGGAGGAGCTGCTGCTCCGGGTCGCCTGGTTCTATTACAAGGACGAGCTGACCCAGGATGAGATCGCGCGGCGGCTGTCGGTGTCGCGGGCGTCCGTAGGCCGCATGCTGGACCGGGCGCGCAAGGTCGGCCTGGTCTCGATCAACCTGAACGCGGACCATCTCGACGCGTTCGAGGTCAGCAGCCGGCTCCGGCGGGCGTTCGGCCTGACCGAGGCGCTGGTCGTGCCGGACCACGAGAAGGAACCCGCCGACCGCCACGTGCTGAACTCCCGGCTCGGGCTCGGCGGAGCGCAGTTCATGAGCACCCACCTGCGGCCGGGCGGCTCGCTGGGGGTCGGCTGGGGCGACACGGTCTCCCGCGTCATCACCTCGGTCAACTTCGGCGCCGTCGGCCCGGTCCACATGGTGACCCTCACCGGCGGCGTGGACGGTTACCTGCAGACCATCCTGTCCTCCAAGGGCGACGGCGGCCCGGAGCCCGAGGCGACGACCGCGACGATCATCCCGGCGCCGATCGTGGCCTCCACGCCACGGCTGGCCGCCGCGCTCAAGGCCGAGCCCGCGATCCAGCAGGTGCTGCGGCAGGCGTGCGGCGTGGAGCAGGCGATCGTCGGCGTGGGCACGCCGGCAACTGACGCGACGATCGTCGAGATGGGATACCTGGGGCCCGAGGACGTCTTGCGCCTGCGCGACCTGGGGGTCGTGGGTGACATCCTCGGCCAGTTCTTCGACGCCGACGGCACCGTGGTCAGCCTGCCCATCCACGACCGCAGGATCGGGATCGAGCTGTCCGACCTGGCGTCGATCCCCAAGGTCGTCGGTGTGGCCGGGGGCCTGCACAAGACCGAGGCCATCCTCGGCGCCCTGCGCGGGGGGTTCCTCGACGTGCTGGTCACCAACGAGCTCGTGGCGCTGCGCCTGCTGGAGCTGGAACACGCCTGAGCCTGGCATCCGGTATCGGGCGAAGTTCCCGGTCAGGCCTTGCCACCAGCTCCGATCCGGGCTGATACTTCTTCCACGCGAGCAGATGCGCAATAGGTGAGCGAATGCTCCGAGTGGAGGGAGGCACCGTTGCTGGCGACCGTGCCCCGACTCAGCGCCGGAGTGATCACCGCGGACCTGACCAGGCTGGGCGCGGAACTGGAGATCCTGCGCGGCAAGGCGGCCTGGGCCCATGTCGATGTGATGGATGGCGTGTTCTGCCCGCAGCTGACGGTCGGCCCGGCCTTCGTCGCTGCGGCCGCCTCAACGGGCGTCCCGGTGGACGCGCACCTGATGGTGGACGAGCCACGCAGGCTGCTGCCCGACATCGCCGCCGCCGGTGCCTCCATCATCACCGTGCATGCCGAGGCCACCCGCCATCTGCACCGCACCATGCAGGAGATGACCGACATCGCCGGTGAGCCCCGGTCCTTCCTGCGCGGCGTCGCGATCAATCCGGGCACGCCCGTGCAGGCGGTCGAGCCGGTGCTCGAACTCGCCGATCTCGTGCTGGTGCTGGCCGTCAGCCCTGGCTGGCCGGGCCAGATCCCCGCGGCCAACACGCGCCGCCGGGTCGATGCCGTCCGCGAACTGGCCGCGCGCTGCCAGGCCGACGTCCTGGTCGGTGTGGACGGCGGGGTCACGCTCGGCAACGCCGCGCAGATCGCCGGCTGGCGGCCGGACGTCATCGTGAGCGGCAGCGCGATCTTCGACCGTCACAGCCCAGCGCGCAACCTCGACCTGCTGATGCAGGCGCTGCTCAGCTCCGCGCCCACCGCGGGCCCGATCCAGGAGGTAGCACATGGCAAGCAGTAACGGCGGGCGGATCGTGCCGCCACCGGTGCCCATGACGATCACCCAGATCGCGGTCGTCGTCGCCGACATCGAGGCCGCCCTGCGCTCGTACACCGAGAACCTCGGCTGGGGCCCGTGGAGCGTGTTCGACTACAAGCCGCCGCTGCTGCACGACACGGTCGTGCGCGGCCAGCCGGTGGACTTCCGCATGATCGGCGCCGAGACCTCGGTCGATGGGCTCGGGTTCGAGCTCATCCAGCCGGTGAGCGGCCCGAGCATCTATCAGGAGTTCCTCGACACCCACGGCGAAGGCGTCCAGCACATCGCCTGCATGAAGCACTCGGTGCAGGACAGCCAGGCGCTGAAGGATCACTGGCGCGAGCGTGGTGCGGAGATCTTGATGGGCGGCCGGATCGGGGAGTCCATCGAGTTCTACTACCTGGACACCTCGCCAATGCTGAAGTTCGTCCTCGAGTCCGGCAGCGGGCACGCCATCGACCTAGAGCCCACGTACATCTTCCCGTGAGCCGTCCAGCCCCGGTCCGCGTCCTGGTGATCGGCGACCCCTACATGCCCGCATCGGTCTACGCCGAGCCCCTGGCCGGCCTGGGCGACGAGGTGACGGTCTCCTCGCTCCAGCTTGAGGAGCTCACGGGCGCGCCGCCGCGCACCGAGTCGGAGTACCGGCTGCGGGAGTACATGGGCGATCCGGCTGAGATCGCGCTGGCTGTGGCGGGACACGATGTCCTCGTCGTGCACGGCGCGGCGGTCAGCGCGGAGGTGCTCGACGCCGCCCCGCTGCGGCTGGTGTGCTGCGCCCGCGGCGGGCCGGTGAACGTGGACGTGGCCGCGGCGACCGACCGGGGCATACCGGTGGTGAACACGCCGGGGAAGAACGCGGAAGCCGTCGCGGAGCTCACGATCACCTTCGCCCTGCTGCTGATCCGGGGGGTACCGCGGGCCAGCCGTCACCTGCTCGACGGGGGTGGCTTTGCGGAGTCGGTGTTCGAGGGGCGGGAGTTCTTCGGCCGCGAGGCTGCCAGCGTCACCATGGGGCTGGTCGGCCTCGGCCATGTCGGCCGGGAGGTAGCGGTGCGGGCGCGCGCGCTCGGCTTCCAGCTTGTCGCCCATGACCCGCAGATCGAGGCGCCGGCCGCCCACGGCGTCGACATGGTGCCGCTGGATGAGCTGCTGGCGCGATCGGAGATCGTGTCGCTGCACGCACGCGCCACGCCGCAGAACCAGCACCTGTTCTCCGCTGCCCGGTTCGCGCAGATGCGTCCCGGCGCCTATTTCATCAACACGGCGCGGGAGTCACTCGTGGACGAGTCGGCGCTGCATGACGCGCTGACGCGGGGCGTTCTCGGGGGCGCCGCACTGGACGTGCTGGAGCGGCCACCCGCCGGGTCCAGCCATCCCCTGCTGAGCGCGCCCAACGTCCTGGTCACCCCCCACATCGGTGGTGCCACCACCGAGACGCTGGCCAGGGGGGCGCGGCGCGCGGTGGCCGCGGTGGCCGCCCTGCTGGCCGGGCGCGAGCTCGCCGACGTCGTGAACCCGCAGGTCCTGCACGCGGGAAGCGCAGCGACATGACCGGCCGTTACCTGCTGGCCATCGACGCGGGCACCGGCAGCTGCCGGGCCGTGCTGTTCACCGACGCCGGGGAGCAGGCCGCGGCATGCATGCGGGAGTGGACGCACCACGAGCCGCCGGACGCGCCCGGTGGCCAGGACTTCGACACCGAAGCCGGCTGGAACGCCATCGCCGCCTGCGTGCGGGGCGCGCTGGGGGAGGCTGGCGTGGGCGGGAAGGACGTCGCGGCGGTCGCGGCCACCAGCATGCGCGAGGGTGTGGTCATCTATGACCGGGCCGGCCGCGAGATCTGGGCCTGCCCGAACGTCGACAGCAGGTCCGCCGCCGAGGCGGGCGACCTGATCCGTGAGGGTGCCGCCGAGAAGATCTACGCTGAGGCCGGCGACTGGGTGTCCATCACCACCCCGGCGCGGCTGCGCTGGCTCGCCAGGCACCAGCCGGGCATTCTCGACGCGGCTGGCAGCCTGGGCATGCTCAGCGACTGGATCGTCTACCGGCTGTCGGGAGTCCAGGTCACCGAGCCGTCCTGCGGCTCGAGCTCGGGCATGTTCACGCTCGCGCAGCGAGGCTGGTCGCCGTCCATCCCGGCGCTGTGCGGACTGTCACCAGACGTGCTGCCTCCTGTCGTCGACCCCGGCACCGTGGTTGGCCAGGTGACCGCCGCGGCGGCCGACCAGACCGGGCTGCGCGTGGGCACGCCCGTGGTGGCCGGCGGTGCCGACACCCAGCTCGGGCTGCTCGGCGCCGGTGCGCAACGTGGTGAGTACACCGTCGTGGCCGGCACCTTCTGGCAGAACACCGTCCTGCTGCCCGAGCCGCTCATCGACCCCCAGATGCGGCTGCGCACGCTGTGCCATGTCACCCCCGGTGAGTGGATGCTGGAAGGGATCGGCTTCTACTGCGGCATGAGCATGAGGTGGTTCCGGGACGCGTTCTGTGACGCGGAGGTCGCGCTCGCCCGCAGCCGGGGCATCGACCCGTACGTGGTCATGGAGGAGGCGGCCGCCCGGATCCCGCCCGGGTCCGGCGGAGTCGTGGCGATCATGTCCAACCTGATGAACGCCCGCCGCTGGGTACACGCCAGCCCGGCATTCGCCGGTTTCGGCCTCGGCGACCCGGCGGCCAGCGGCCGCGGAGCGTGCGTGCGGGCCATCGAGGAGGCAGCCGCCTATGTGGCCCGGGGGCACCGGGACATCATCAGCGAGCTGACCGGCCTGCGGTTCGGCGAACTCGTGTTCACCGGCGGCGCGGCCAAGGGGCGGCTCTGGCCGCAGATCATGGCGGACGTGCTCGCCGTGCCGGTGCACGTCCCCGTCGTCACCGAGAGCAGCGCGCTCGGGGCGGCGCTGTGCGCGGGTGCCGGCGCGGGGATCTACCCCGACCTGGCGGACCTGCGGCCGCGCCTGCGCCGGCGGGGCGCCACCTTCGAGCCCGATCCCGCGGCCGTGGCCACCTACGACGAGCGGTACACGGCATGGCGCGATACCTACCAGCGCATGCTCGACATCTCCGAAGCCGGCCTGCTCAACCCGCTCTGGCGGGCGGCTGGCTCGTAACGACCACCCAGCGCCGACTACCCAGCCGACGACGACCCCCGGGAGAGACCACCATGGCGGATACCGACGACGCCACCAGCGGCGCCCGCTTCCAGCCGTCCGTGCCCGCGCGGGCCACCGCCTTCGGCCTCAAGGGCTGCGGCAGCCTCGACTGGGGGATGCAGAGCAGGCTGGCACGCATCTTCCGGCCGTCCACCGGCCGGACCGTGATGCTCGCCATCGACCACGGGTACTTCCAGGGACCCACCACCGGCCTGGAGCGGGTAGACCTGTCGATCCTCCCGCTGCTGCCGTACGCGGACGCGCTGATGACCACGCGGGGGATGGTCCGCTCGACTGTCCCGCCCGCATCCCGCACGCCCATCGTGCTGCGGGCAAGCGGCGGCCCGAGTGTGCTGAAGGAACTGTCCGACGAGCGGATCGCGGTCGGCATGGAGGACGCCGCCCGTATCAACGCCTGCGCCGTCGCCGTCCAGGTCTTCATCGGCGGCGAGTTCGAGACCAGGTCGGTGGCCAACATGACCCGGCTCGTCGACGAGGGCCAGCGCTACGGGATCCCTGTGCTCGCCGTCACCGCGGTCGGCAAGGAACTGACCAGGGATGCCCGCTACCTGCGGCTCGCCACCCGGATCTGCGCCGAACTCGGCGCGCACGTGGTCAAGACGTACTACTGCGCAGAGGACTTCGACACGGTCACGGCCGGGTGCCCGGTACCGCTGGTGATGGCCGGCGGGAAGAAGCTGCCGGAGCTTGAGGCCCTGACCATGGCGTACCACGCCATCGAGGGCGGCGCGGCCGGTGTCGACATGGGCCGCAACATTTTCCAGAGCGACCACCCGGAAGCGATGATCCGCGCCATCGGGGCCGTCGTGCACGAGTCGATGAAACCGCACGAAGCGTACGAGGAGTTCGTGCGCCCGCAAGCACAGCCGCAGCAACGAGCCGGTTGAGGGCATGGGAGGGCACAGATATGACGCAATCATCAGGCGGCGGGCCCGATAGCACGGGAACGGCCGTATCCGCACCGCCGGGGAACCAGCTCAAGGCTGGCGTGATCTCGCTTCCCGGCGTGCTCATGCAGAGTGTCACTACCATCGCACCCGCGATCGCCGGGCTGTTCACCGTCCCGTTCATCGTGCTGAACGCCGGGGTCGGTGCGCCGCTGGCCTACCTGGGCGCGTTCGTCATCGCCCTGCTGCTGGGTTACGTGCTGGCACAGTTCAGCCGCCATATGTCCTCCACGGGCAGCTACTACACCTTCGTCTCACGGTCGCTGGGCGGGCGCTCCGGCTTCCTGGTGGCCTGGGTCTACCTGCTCTTCTACCCGGTGGTCATCGCCCAGGTGGGCTCGTTCATGGGCTCCACCCTGCAGTCCACGCTCAAGGCGGAGTACGGGATCACGTTCGAGTGGTGGTGGTTCATGGTGTTCCTCATCGCGCTGGTGGCCTACACGGCCTGGCGCGGGGTGGAGCTGTCGGTGAACCTGATCATCGTGCTGGGTGTCATCGAGGGCGTCATCGTCCTCGCGCTGGGCCTGTGGGGCCTGGCCAGCCCCGGCCCGGGCGGCATCAACCTGCAATGGCTGACCGCCGCCGGGCACACGTCGAACCTGCACGGCCTGTTCCTGGGCGTCGTCTTCGCCATCTTCGCCATCACCGGCTGGGACGCCGCGGCCCCGCTGGCCGAGGAAAGCCGTGACCCCAAGCGCAACATCCCGCGTGCGGTGCTCGGGTCCATCATCATCCTGGGCGTCTTCCTCGTGGTGGTGTCCTGGGGACAGATCACCGGGTGGGGTACCAGCCGGCTGGGCTCGTTCGCGAGTTCCTCCGAGCTGCCCGCCTTCGTGCTCGGCAAGAAGTACTGGGGCGATGGCTGGCTGATCGTGCTCTTCGCACTGTTCAACTCGGCCATCGCCGTCTCGATCGCCTGCACCAACGCGTCGGTGCGGTTCCTGTACGGCATGTCGCGGGCCAAGGCCCTGCCGTCGTCGCTGACGAAGATCCACGGCCGGTTCAAGACCCCGACGAACGCCATCCTCGTGCAGACCGGCATCAACATCGCGCTGGGGCTGGTGCTGCCGCTCGTCATCGGCGTCGCGAACGTCTACAACGTCACCGGCACCTGGTTCACCTTCGCGCTGGCCTTCGTCTACATCATGGCCAACATCGGCCTGTTCGTTTATTACCGGCGGGAACACGGTGACGAGTTCAGCTGGGGCAAGCACCTCATCGTCCCGGCCATCGGGTCCGTCGCGCTCGCCGTCGTCGTGTACTACTCGGTTGTCCCGCTGCCGCCCTGGCCGGTTTCGCTGGCGCCGTTCATCGTGGTCGGCTGGCTGGTGATCGGCGGCATCGTCATGGCCGCGGTGTACCGCGGGAGCCGGGCCGGCAACCTCGCGCTCGCCGGTGCCGCGATGGGCGAGAGCATGGAGGAGGCCATCGTGGAGCGGTACTCCCTGACCGAGCCGGTGCCCCCGCCCGACGCGGTGCGCTGAGCCAGCACGACCGCCAGCGTGCAGGCCGCCGTG
>DATLSX010000062.1:0-2286 GCA_035533915.1 Streptosporangiaceae bacterium | reverse complement strand
AGCTTCGCCGCGACGGCCGGGACTCCTAGCCTGCGGTCCAGCAGGCGGATAGCGTCAGTCTCCCCCTGGAGTACCTGGATCACGGCGGAGTCGACGTAGCGGGCGCTGGAGATCTGCCGCAGCAGCTCGGCGTCGTCGCTGCCGTCTTCCCCGCTTCCCCCTGCGGGAGTCCTGGCCGGGCGCGCTGCCGTGCGGGGGGCAATGCCCAGGGTGATCCGGGCGTGATCGGGCATGCTGAGCCCGTCAGCGATCCGGGTGATCACCGTCAGCTCGGCGACCTCCTGCATGTCACGGGAGATGAAACTCACGCGGTTCTGGCCCAGCCCGGCAGCGGTCGCTATCTGCATCTGGGTGACCTTCTGGCCGCAGACCAGCCGGAACAGGGCGCCGAAGTCCCGTTGCTCCAGGGCGCGGCGGACATCGAGGCGTGTCCAGAACTGCGGCGTTAACGCCGGGGGGTCGTAGGCGCTGTCCCGCATTACTGCCTCTGTCGTGGCCGGATGGTGACTACCAGTGAAGCACGAGCAGGCAACAGGATAACGCGGTATTCCACGGTGGAATATCAGCGTGGAATGGGATAGCCAGGCTGCCTGAACAATCTTGTACGCCATGGAACGACGTACTGGTGATCCCCGACAGTGTCAGGCATGCCGGGGGCGCGGCTGGAAGTTCCGCCGTCCCCGCCGTCTGCTCGTCCGCGGCACCGTGACGCGCGGCCCGGTGGATGCCGTGCGGGTGACCTGCCCGGACTGCGACGGCACCCGCCGTGCTCGCTGAGCGGCCTGCCGTCCTGGCAGCGGACTGGTTCCCCGGCGAGGCCGAAGCCGTCGGGCAGGCCCGTGAGTTCGTCGCGGGCGTGCTGGGCCGGGACTGGCCTGGCCTGGACGACGCGCTGCTGATGGTCAGCGAGATCGCCTCCAACGCCGTCCGGCACACCGCGTCCGGGGACGGTGACGGATGGTTTGACGTGCTGGTGTCTCTGTCCGGGCACACGGCGCGGGTGTCCGTCGTCGACCGGGGCAGTTCCTCGGAGCCGCGCATAGTCCACGATGGCGGCGGGTTCGGCGAGGGGGTGCTGACCGGCGGGCGCGGCCTGCGGATTGTGGACGCACTGGCGGACGGGTGGGGGCATGGCGGCGACGAGCTGAGCCGGGTGGTCTGGTTCGAGATCACCGCCAAGCCCGATGACTGAACGGGCTGGACCGGCACGGCCGGGCAGCCTGGGGCACTAAGCGTGACACCTGGCTGCCCAGGCAGTAGCCTGCATGAGTAGACAAGCAGTCAGCGGCTGCGAAACCGGTCCTGAGTGAGGCTAGGGCATGGTCTTTGAGTACACCCCGCCGAAGTACGCGCAAGTCATCGCGGCGATGCAGCGGCGGATCGAGTCCGGTGAGTACCCGCCGGGGTCGCTGCTGCCCTCGGAGCACCAGCTCTCCGACGAGTTCGGGATCGCCCGGCCCACGGTGGTGCGGGCGCTGCGGGTGCTGCGGCAGGAAGGCTGGATCAACACCCAGCAGGGCAAGGGCAGCTTCGTGCGGGGCAGGCCCGCGCTCACGGAAGTAGCGGCAGAGCGGCGCGGGCAGGCTGAGCTGGACCGCGACGAGTCCGCCGATGCCGGGGATGTCATCACGACCGGGACAGCCGCTCCCCCGGCCCGGGTCGCGGCCGTGCTCGGTGCCAGGGCGGGCGGGGAGCTGGAGTTCCGCAGGCTGCTGATTCACCAGGACGGCGAGGCGTCCGAGATCGTCACCTGGTGGTTCCCGTCCGGCCTGGCCGGGGGAACGCCCCTGGCCGACCCGGCTCCGCTGCGCGGCGGCGTCCGCCAGTTCCTCGCCCGGTCCAGGGGCGTGCGGATTGATCACGTGATCGAGCATGCCACGGCGCGCCGGGCGCTCCCGCATGAGGCGAAGGTGCTGGGCATCTCCCGGTCGGCCCCGGTCCTGGCGCTGTACGTCACCGCGCGGGATGCCGCCGGTAAGCCCGTGGTCGCGCTGGACCTGGCGATGCCTGGCGACCTGCATGAGCTAGAGGACGCTTACTCCGTCAGCTAGCCCAGCCCGGTAACTTGACCAACCAAGCTGGAGCGGGCTGGTCTTGCGCTACTTGGTTACTCAAGTGGCCAAGCACTTACTCTCTCTGGAGGTTTCATGGCGGTGCAGGGTCCGATCCCCGTCGAGTTCGCGCAGGTGTTCCCGCGCGGGCTGTTCGCGGCGGGCACGTTCGAGCCGGTGCGGGACTTCGACGCGTCCAAGGCGGGCGGGCGGTTCGTCCAGTCCAAGGACAAGG
>DATLSX010000061.1:0-66822 GCA_035533915.1 Streptosporangiaceae bacterium | reverse complement strand
CAGCCACCGGCGAACCGGCGGGCGCACGATCTGCCAATAGGTTTCCAAAGGAACCTGAGAGGGCGAGTGCTGACCCAGCCGGCCGCTGCTGCAGTCGAGCCTCCCAGAAGCGGACCCGACTGATCTCATTAGAGAGGGCCGCCGCTTCTTGCTGAGGAACCTTTTGTGCGCGCTGCACGAGGGCGTGACTCATCTTAGACAGCAACTCTGTGTATGGCGGGAATCGCAAGCCCAAGTCTTCGAGGCATCGTTTTGTGGGACGAACCGCACTCGTGTCCTCACTTGCGGCAACCATGACATCACCCTACAGAAGTCATGGTTGACCCTTGTTACGATCAGCCAGAGCCACCAAGTTCTGCGAGCTTAGCTGCGTTGAACCCTGTAAGCAGGGAGACGGCACTATCTAGCGAGCCATCGAGTTGCTGCAGGGCAGCACGGACGCCAGCATTGATCTCATCACGATGGTTCTCGACATACTCACGAACTGCAACATCTACAACATCTTTCTTAGAACGACCAAGGAAGTGAGCAGCGTGCGAGATCAGACCGTCAGTCGCTGGATCAACCTTGATCGGTGCGGCTGCAGCCATCTTGGCCTCCTCCTTGCTCGTCCACGCAGCTACGGTACCTTGGTACCACGGTACCGTCAACACCGGCCGTCTTGGATTAGTCCATGAAGAGGGCATTCGATGACCATGTGTGGGCTAAGTCACATACGCAGCTTCCGCAGCTGGGCCGTCGATGATCGCAAGCCACAGCCTGGGCACCCCATGCACCAGAGCGGCTTAGGACTCAGCGGCGACTCCCCTGGACCTTGGCGCCTGCGAGAAGGACGAGGAAGACCAGCAGCCAGAACCTCAGCCGAAGAGCGGAGGCTTCTTATGCCAGCAACGAACCAGCCAGCCATCTCGTCTAGCACCGCCAGACCAGTGCGAGCAGCGCAGGCTCAGGTTCAGGCAGACTCGGAACGAGCGATAGTGATGTACCAGTAGCCACCCGCGAGATTCAGCGCCGCAAGGACAAGGAACAGGGCTGCTAATCCGTAGGAGCCATACGAGAGGAGCAGGACGCCGTCGACGGCCAGGCAACTTGGCTCGGATACGCGCCACCGGGGACCGCGTGTCCGATTCGTGCCACATACGTGCCCGCGCATGCCCTTTGCGGCAGGCAATCTCCAACCGAGTTAGGCGGGGCCATGGCAGAACTTGTACAGACTGGCGGCACCGCGGAGTTGCAGGCACGACTCAGGCATGTGTACTGGGTCGGTGGCGGGAGCGGTGCGGGCAAGTCGACCATCGCTCGCCGGGTGGCAGACCGGCATGGCCTGCGCGTGTACGCGACTGACGATGCGATGTCGGACCACGACGGCCGCTTCAGGCCGCAAAACGCCTCGCTACTGAGCAGGTTCAAGGCCATGGACATGGACGAGCGATGGGTGAATCGATCCCCGGACACCATGCTTGAGAGCTTCCACTGGTTCAAGGGGGAGCTGTTCAGCCTGATCGTGGAAGACCTCCTGCGTCTCCCCGCGGAGCCTGGTGTTATCGCCGAGGGTTTCCGGTTGCTGCCACGTCTTGTGAAACCTCTGCTGGCCCAGCCTGGCCACGCCGTCTGGCTCCTGCCGACGCCCGAATTCCGCCGGGCCGCATTCGCCAGCCGGGGCTCGCTGTGGAAGATCGCCAGCAAGACCAGTGATCCAGAGCGGGCGCTGCGTAACCTGCTCGAGCGTGACCGGATGTTCACCGAACTCCTCGATGAGGAAACGAAGGGGCTCGACCTGCCGGCCATCGAGATCGACACCACGATGACCGAAGAAGACCTGACCGAGCGAGTGACGGAAATATTCGGGCTCTGAACCGGGAACGGGACGCGCTCCGGAGCGAGGGCCGTGAAATCACGAACAGCAAGTGATCCGTGCCAGAACGAGCGGGCCGCTAACAACTCGCAGCGGTCACCCACGGGGCTGGTCATGAGGCTTCGATTCCTTCGCCCGCTCTTCGCCCGGCCCGGTTGCCGGTGAGTGCCTTGTCACCACTCGCGTCAACGCTTCCAGCGCGGCAGATCAGGTCTGCAACGTCGCTACGTCGTAATCGGCGAAGCGCTTGTCGTGTGTGACGATGGTCAATCCTTCCGCAACTGCCTGTGCGATCAGCATTCGGTCGAAGGGATCATCGTGATGCCGAGGCAGCTCATCAGCAGTGATCCCGTGCACGATGCTGATCGAGAGCGGGGTGAATCCGCCCTCGTCGACCTGCCGGTCCAGGTCATCGGGCGCGGCCAGCTTCCCCAGGGCCTTCTTGATGGAGATTTCCCAAGCACTCACCGCCGACACCATGACCAGATTGGCGGGATCAGCAACCGCATTCCGCGCTTGGTCAGTCAGACCCTCGTCCGCGAGCCACCACAACAGGGCATGAGTATCCAGCAAGAGCCTCACGGACGCTCCCCGAGGAACGCCGCATCCAGCTCGGCCGGCATCTCATCGAAGTCATCAGCAATGCTGACCTTGCCCCGCCAGGCACCCGGAGCGCGCCTCTGCGATGACGCGGCGCTCAGGGCAACCAGACGTGCGATCGGACGACCGGCACGGGCGATAACGATCTCTTCCCCGGCCGCCGCGCGATCCAGCAACTGTGACAGGTGGGTCTTGGCCTCGTAGACGTTCACGCTTACAGTCATAAGATCACCAATAGCGACTTGGTCTAGTCTGGTCTAGTAAGATCCAGGGCCATGCGGCGAGTGTCGCTCCGACAGCGACAATAGGGCAGTAGAACCATGCGCCCCTTCGACCCAGTGCCTGCCGGAAGGATGCCCGGTGCGAATCAACGTAGGCGACGTGACCCTTTGGTTCGACGTCTCTGGACCATCCATTCTCCCCGTCGGAGGCACAGTAATCGAACGCCCGACTCTAGTGGCCGTACATGGCGGCCCCGGCTCGGACCACATCAACATGAAGGCCGGGCTGGCACCGCTCGCCGACCATTTCCAAATTATTTACTACGACCAGCGCGGGCACGGTCGCAGCGACGCTAGCACTTCCGAGTTCTGGAACCTGCGGACCTGGGCCAGGGACCGCCGGGCTCTTCCCTGGCCACGCGGGTGGCATCATCCTGGCCAACACGACCGGCGGGCGCTCGGATTACCGGCGCAGCGTCGAAATCTTCCGCCGCCTCGGTGGCGACGAAGCAGCTGCCGTCGCGGAACGCGACTTCGCTGAGTTGAGCGAGGAATCACTCACTGAATTCCGCCGCGTCTGCCTCCCGCTCTACAGCAGCAAGCCCAGGCCCGCCGAAGAACTCCGGCAACGGCGGGCAAGATCAATCCAGACAACCGACGTCAGCCTGCATTTCTTCCGCAATGAGGCCCCGCACTTCAGCCCATGGAGCATGCTCGACATGATCAGGAGCCCGGTCCTCATCCTCGCAGGCGAAGACGGATTTGTCCGCTTCCAGTCGTTGAGGACCTGGTCAGCTACCTCCCTGCTGACACGACACGTCTAGTACGTCTGCCCGACGCTCGGCACGATATCTTCCGCGACCGTCCAGACCTCGCCTCCCCGGCCATCGAGGATTTCATACGCCGAGTCAAGGACAGCGCGTTGAATGCCTGACCGCCTGATCCGGACCGGCAGATCCGACTGCCTGGGATATCCGGCCGGATCGACCGCTGGCCGCGTGCGCGCTCAATGACGGTGCGGACATCTGCGGTGAGAAGTAAACGTTCACAACCCTCCCAGCAGACCCAAGTGATCCCGCGAAGCCAATTCCATTGATCCACCCAGGAACTTCTGCCGAACTATGCCGCCGATTCCTTTCGCCCGCGAAGCTGCCCGGGGCCGTCTTCCTCGCTCCCGATTGTCCAGCTCACGGGCAACCCATCAGACCAGGACAGCGAATAGGGCCGGCGATGACCACTTGGCTAGCCGGGTCGTGAGGGAGCAGCGGCGTGCCAGCGACGATAAAAGCTGCCCGTTCGAAGGTCGCTGCTGCGTCATGAAGGGGAGTTCCTCGGCCATCCACAAATGCCGGAACCGAGACGGCAGTCTCGTCACCACCGTCGCGCTCGATGCCCCGCCGCTCGGCTTCCACCGTGTCGGACTGAACCCACACCACGACGTCCAGCAGGGCCATCAGCTCATGGCGAGCGGCTCCCACTCCCTCGACAATGTCGTCTTGCCGCTACCGCTACGCCCGTCTACTGCTACGACAGCGGGACACCCCGAATGCGGCCCAGCAGAACCAAGGAGCCGGCGAGCGAACTGCTCCATCGACTCCACTTGCCATGGACCTGCTGGAGGTTCACCTTCACCAAGCATCCGCCCCCATCGCACCCGGGCTCGAACCCCTCACTAACCTACGTCCACCACCACTGTCAGGTAGTTGAAATGGTAGCGCCAACAGCCGCCAGGGGCTGTGTCACAACGTCGATGACCGTCACCGACCGCCGATGTCCTCACTCCAGACGCCAGCGAAACGTTCCTGGAATTCGCGCATCAGGCTTATACATAGCTCATCATCCAGCAGGATGACCTCTACCCCACGCTGCTCGAGAAATTCAAGGTCGCCAGCGTAGGTTGTCGCCTCACCGACAATAATACGAGGGACCCGGAACAAAAGCACCGCCCCAGAGCACATTTCACAGGGAGACAGAGTGGTGTATAGCGTAGTATCTAGATAAGAGGTACGACGGCCAGCATTACGGAAGCAGGACATTTCACCATGCGCAATTGGATCACCCGATTGCACTCGCTCATTATGACCGCTGGCGAGAATATTCATATTATCAGCGAGAGCCGCACCGACCGGAACGCCGTGGTCGGCCAGGCTCTTCTGAGCCTCTCGTACCGCGAGATTAAAGGCCTTATCGTCAATGGGACTTAGTTTCCGTTTCACGATCACATTGTAACACGGGGCATCGTCACCACCCAGCTCTCAGTTTCCTGAATTCGAGGATCGGTCACGAATTCACTGGTTGCGGGAACAAACATCCCCTGGAATAGCAGGTTTAAAAGAGCCTTCGCTGAAATAGGACCCCGACTATTAGCAGGAACATAGCCATCTGTGATGTTACCCACGCCAACCGGTACGCGATGGTCCGCCGGGTGCGGACGTCCAGCAATTGGATAAACAGGTCCTGGGCACTTTCGAAATCAGAAGTCTCGGTCCAGAATATCCAGATTACATATAGCGACAAGGATGCGGCTACGCCGCTTAGCACTAGCGCTATGAACACGAGGACCGAGCCTACCGTGATATTCCGGGGAAAGATAGACAGAACTAGCGATGTGGCAGCGAGAACTATCGAATCATAAGTCAGCAGACCAATAGCTTTCCCATCCAGGATGCTCAGGCAGCTATACAGTTGCTCGTGCTCGTATACTTCATCTTCGTGGGGTTGAAGACGGCGCATCGCGATCAGGTGCCGCCGCCTGTCATCTCCTCTATACGTACCCTCCAGAAGCCACGCGTATAGCCTTGGGCGACGACGCCTGACCACGACCATATAGCGCCTTTCTCGTGCCTCTTCCAATAACGGCGTGCAGCTAATCACGCTGTTGTATTCGCGCATGCGCCACCGCATGGCGCAGCAAGCGCTGAAACTCGTGGATCCAGGCAGCGTCAATATACAACGTCACCGACTTACCGTCGCCGGTAATAACTAGGACCTTAATTCCGTTCTCGCCGGCCGCTATAAGCACCTCGTCTATGTCATATAGGTGCCATGACGTTACATGAGGCGTTGGTTTAATCAGGATCAATCTCCGATCCGTAACTACCACGACACACTTCACTATCGGCTGGGATTGGTCGGCCGCAATGGCGGTGGCGACCACCTCTTCATCAACCGGAAGATACTGCTCCAGCATGGCCAGCGCTGAATTCGACTCGGAATCTAGATTCTGCATTAGCGCGGGCATGTTGCCTACCGCTGCCGTGATGTCCTCTCGCATGGCTATCTGCCGCACCTCATCGGCACCGCCCGCCGCAACGGATTCGCGCCCAGAACCGGACATATCTGTGACCTTATCGCTCGAAGCTACCCTTATAGTAATACCGGTATCATCGGACCGGCGGCAAATGGCTAGGTCAGCGCCAATTGGCCCCGCTGGCTACCGTCTAAATCTCCGATCTGTCATGACTCCGGACTCCAGCGGATGGCGGGCTACCGAAGGTCGCCATGTAGCACCGGCCGTGGGTACTATGCCGCGCCGCCCAGGCCAAGCAGCGGGCGACCATCGCACGCACCGACACCGCGACCCGCCAGTTCCTCAAGGACAAGCAGCAGATCAACTTCAGGTCGGGCGCCCAGGCCGGCCGAGTCAGCCTCGACTTCCGCTACGCCAACACCAGCCTGCGGCAGCGCATCGAGAAATTACGCGCCCAGCAAGCCAGCGGCCCCGCCCAGCCGCCAGCAGCAGCCGACTCGATGACTGCCGCGGTAAACGCGACGATGACCGCATGCTGGCAGGTGGAAGTCGAGAAATGGGATGCGCCGTCGCAGCACCTAGGTCCGGGCGAAGCGATTCAGCGCGGTCAACTCGTGGCCGATCATCTCCTCGCCGCCCTGGTGCCCGGTCCGGACCAGATGCAGTTCGGAACCCGGCCAGGCCTGGTGCAGCAGCCAGGGCACGTCCGGCGGTCCGCCGATATCGAAGTGACCGTGGATCAGCACGCCCGGGATACCCGCCAGCCGGCGGGCGTCGCGCAGCAGTTGCCCGTCTTCCAGCCAGGCGGCGTGCGAGAAGTAGTGCGCGCACAACCGCGCGAAGGTCATCCGGAATCGGGGATCGGCGTAGCGCTGGCTCGGTGCCCAGCCCTCCTCCAGCGAGTTGACCGCGTCCTCCCAGTCACACCAGTCCCTGGCCGCGCGGGCACGGACCTCGGGATCAGGATCAGCGTTCAGCAACCGGTCGTAGGCAGCGACCAGGTCGGCTGCGTTCCCGGCGCCGCCCCGGTACCGCTGCCATTGCTCAGGGAAGAACCGACCCGCCTCGTGGTAGAGCCAGTGCACGTCGGACGGCCGGGTCATGGTGCAGGACATCAGCACCATCTCGGTCACCCGCTCCGGGTAGCGCTGGGCGTAGGCAAGCCCGAGGGTCACGCCCCACGAGCCGCCCCAGACCAGCCACTGTCCGATGCCCAGGTGCACGCGCAGTTTCTCTATGTCACCGATCAGGTGCTCGGTGGTATTGGTGTCCAGGCTGGTACTCAGGTCCGCGACCGAGGGCGTGCTCCGTCCGCAGCCGCGCTGATCGAACTGGACGAAGCGGTAGGCGTCCGGGTCGAACGAACGACGCCGTCCCGGTGACATGCCACCCCCAGGTCCGCCGTGCAGCGCGACCGCCGGCTTGCCGTCGGGGTTACCGCTGACCTCCCAGTAAATGCGCTGATCATCGCCGACCTCGAGCATTCCGGAGTCGTAGGGCTCAATCGCCGGAAATCGCTCAGGCATGACTGCCACCGTAGTGCAGCCGGCTACCTGTCACGGGCCAGGCTTGGCGCAGACGCAGAACTCGTTGCCCTCAGGGTCGGTCATGACGACATAGTCGTCGTCGGGATCGCGATGGTGTCGCACCACCTTGGCCCCTAGTCCAGCCAGCCGCTCCACATCGGCGGCCTGGTTGTCGCTGTAGAGGTCCAGATGCATCTGGTCACGGACGGTCACCGGCGTGCGCGAGCGCTGCAGCGAGATGTTGGCGCGCTCCCCCCGGAGCAACACGAACTCCTCGTCGTCGCCGACCGGCACAAGGCGCAGTGCCCGGGACCAGAACTTCGTCATCACCTCCAGGTCGGCGCAGTTGATGACGGTGCTGCCAAGCCGGATCGTCATGTCAGGCCCTCTCCTGCTCCGGCCCGCACGTAGTCGGCCAGGAGCGCGCCGGTATCCCGCACCATGATGCGCGTCGTGTGCGGACTTCCGCATCGCCGCGCAGAATAGTTTATGTAATCGCCATAAGTCCGCAATGACTTCGTAACCGGAACGTTATCTGTATTCTGGAACTCCATTATCGATCTCGCTCGTTGCCATGACGACATATAATTCGACTCCTGAGATTGCCAATAGCCCACGTCGCATTCGCGGGAACCGCGGGCGACCGGCATATCGACGGTTCTTATAACCATGCCCATATTTAGTTGGCAAATGGCGCCGCAGTCCCATTCAGGCTGACGTTGCATAAGTAACTAAGTCCGGAGAACGATGACAACGGCAACTGGCCCGAAGGTCGAACCGCAACCCGTAACGCTCAGCCCGGCACCAGCACCGGTACCAGCACCGGCCGGCCCGGCGCCAGCGGACCCGTCAGCGGCGAAACCTGCCCGGCGGGACGCGCCGCCACCGAGGCAAGCACCGCCGGGCCGGGCCCCGGCGAGTTCACGCTGGCTCGCCGCGGCGGCTGCGGCCGGAATCCTGTCCTCGACCGGGGCCATGCTCGTCGCCTCGCTCAACCCGGGCAGCTACATGCCGCCCAGGCTCGTGATGCCCGCCTTCGGGCCGCCCTGGGACGTACCGTCCGTCCGCCTGCCGGTCGCCACGGTCACGATCGTGCTCTGGCTGGCAACGCTCGCTGGCACCGGAGGCATAGCCGCCGGGCTGGCCGCCGTCCGGCGCGGTGCCCGGATCAGCCCCCGGCCGGTCATCGCGGCCGGCCTGGTCGCGGTCGCGATCCTCGTGGTGCTGCCGCCCGCAGGCTCGACCGACGTCCTGGACTACGCGGCGTTCGGGCACATCGTGACCCTCGGGCACACGCCCTATGTCTGGACACCCTCGCACATCCGCGCCGGCGGCGGGACGTTCGGCTCGGAGGTCCCGCTGGAGTGGGACAGCCACCCCACCATGTACGGGCCGCTCGCGACGTTCGAGCAATTCCTGGCAGCCGTTCTCGGCGGTTCGTCAGTCGCCAGGATCGTCTTCTGGCTCAAGCTGTGGAACGCGATCGCCTTCGCCGCCATCGCACTCGTCGCCGACCGGGCCTTGCGGTCGGACCCCGCGGCCAGGCTCCGGGCGCATCTGCTGTGGACCGTCAATCCGCTGTTGCTCTGGGGACTGATCGCCGCCGGCCATGTCGACATGATCGCCGCCGGCATCGGGGTGATCGGCCTGCTCACGCTCCGCACCGCGCCAGCCGGCGGCCAGCTCACGGTCGCCCGCGCGATGACGGCCGGGCTGCTGCTCGGCGTCGCCGCCGACATCAAGATTCCCTATGTTATGTTCGCGGCCGGCGCGGCGTGGGCACTCCGCCGGTCGCGCCGTGCCTTGCTGGCCACCGCCGGGGCCGCGCTCGCGGTGCTGGTCCCGACCTACGCCTGGTACGGGCCGCCCGCCGTCGAGGCAGTCCTGACCAGGACCACCAAGGTCACTGCGGACAACCTGTATCAGCTGTTCTCCGGGTCGACCGGCTTCGTCGTCGCGCACCTGCTGCAGATCTCCGTCGGCGCCGTCGCCGTCCTGGCTGCCCTGACCTTGCGGCGGCTTCCGGATGCCGCGTCGCGGCCCGTGCTGCGGCCGGCCCTGGCGCTGAGCAGCGCCTGGCTGTTCGTCTGGCCCTACCAGCTGCCCTGGTACGACGCACTGGTCGTCTGCCTGCTGATCTTGTACCCGGCGTCGCGATTCGACTGGCTGGTGCTCGCCAGGCTCGCGGCCGGCACCATGGCGCTGATGCCGGGGGCGCCTGCGATGCCGCCCGGCAGCGCGGTCGCCGGGATCGCGAAAGGGATCGTGACGTTCTGGACACCAGCGGTGCTGCTGGGCTGCGCCGTGGCGCTGGCCTACCTCTGCGTCACCGGACGCTGGCGGGTGCGCGAGGCCACCGTCAGGGCCGCCGACCCCGCGGCGAGGACGAGCAGCCCCAGTCCGGCCAGCACATAGCTGTTACCGGTCAACAGTTGCAGCCCGTGCCAGTGGTACTCGGCGAACCACGGACGGTCGCCAAGCTGGTAGTACGTCCCCGGATCGGTGTTCGGCGGCGCCCAGATCAGTCCGAGCGAGAACCCGCCGAGGTCGTTGGGCTCACCCCACAAGCTTCCTGGCCAGCAAAAGAACACGCCCGCGATCACTGCGCCAAGGCCGGCGTAGGCCCACCGGAGCCGGCCGGGCGCGCGCACCGCGTAGCCGATTGCCAGGACGACCGCCGGCACGACCCAGACCCAGTGATGGTCCCAGCTGATCGGGGACGCCAGGATGCCGGTCAGCGCGCAGGTCAGGATGCCCGCGAGGGCGTGACCCGCCCGGTCAAGCAGCACCGCCGCCGCGAGTCCGGCCGCCACCACGAGTGCGGCGACTGCCAGCCAGGCGAGTTGCGAGCCCGCGACGCTGCCACCGAACCTGGCCACGAGCCCGCGCAGTGACTGGTTGCCCTCCCAGGCCACGAACCCGGTACGCGACCCGCGCGCGAACACGCCGCCGAACCACCACCGGGCGGAGTCGGCGGGCTCGGCGGCGAACCCGATCGCGATGGTGGCCGCGAACGCGCCAGCCGCCACGGCGGCCTGCCGGTACCGGCGGGTCGCCAGCAGGTACGGGATGAAGATCAGCGGAACCAGCTTGATCCCCGCCGCCACTCCTACGCCCGCGCCCTTCCACCAGCGCCGGTCTGACTGGCACAGGTCCCACATGATCAGGGCCATCAAGATCAGCTCGATCTGGCCAAGGAACAGCGTGCGCTGTACCGGCTCGGACCAGAACATGACCGCGCCGACCAGCAAGGTGCCCCCCGCCCTGAGTCGATGGCCAGGACGGTTGGCAACGGACCGCGGCCAGCCGACCGCGCCGAACGCGATCCAGATCGTCGCCAGCAGCGCCAGCGTGTTCACCGCCAGCGACAGGTTCGCGAGGGTGGTGAACGGCAGCACCGTCGCGGTGACGAAGACCAGCGAGGCGAACGGGGTGTAGGTGAACTTCAGGTTCCCGAAGCCGGGCCAGTCGTACAGCGGCGCTGCCCGGTGCGGGTTGTACCAGGGCCGGACGTGCGCGGCGATGAGTCCGCCGAACCGGTAGACGTGCAGGTCGACCGGTTCCATCCAGTCAGCTTTGGGGTGCGTGAGCGCATAGCCGACGTAGATCGCCGCGGCGACCGCGAAGGCAGCCGTTCCGGCCGCGACCAGTAGGCTGGGCCGGTACAACCGCGGCCCTGGCACCCCGGCTCCGGCCGGTCGGCCGGGCACCGCATCAGTCCCCCCATCAGTCCCCGCGCGCTGCGCTTCGACGACTGCGCGCCCTTGATCCGGCAGCGGTTCCACGCCAGAACTGTAGCCGCCCGGCCGACCAGTCGCGGCGCCTTGACCTGATCGCCCGGCCGGCGGCTGCCCGCCCGTGCTGAACGGACCCGGACGCCACGCTGTCCCTGGAAGGAATGAGCTATGACTACCGAACGAATCGGCCCGCCCGTCACCGGAGGCGAACGGGAGATGCTGCGCGCTTTTCTCGACTATCACCGTGCGACTCTCGCCATGAAATGTGCTGGCCTGCGCGATGATGACCTGCGTCGCCGCGCCATGCCGCCGTCAACGCTGACCCTGCTCGGGCTGGTCCGGCACATGGCCGAGGTGGAACGGGCCTGGTTCCGGCGCGTCATCGACGGCGAAGACATCCCGCTTGTCTGGTCGGACACGGGTGACTACCAGGCGGCCTATGAAGCCGGCGATGCCAGCGGCACCGAGGCGTTCGAAGCCTGGCAGGCGGAAGTCGAGCACGCGCGCCGGATCGAGCGGGAAGCCGAGTCACTCGACGTGACCGGCTACGCGGCGAGCTGGCAGGAGGACGTGTCGCTGCGCCTGGTGATGCTGCACCTCATCCACGAGTACGCCAGGCACAACGGGCACGCCGATTTCCTGCGCGAGGCCATCGACGGAACGGTCGGTGCCTGAAGGAAGCTACGACACGCCGCGATGACGGCATTTCTCAGCCAGCCCGAAGTTTCTCAGCCAGCCCGAAGTATGGCAGGCACGGTTCGATGCCCTCGAAACTGACGGCACCGGCTACGCTGCCCCGGCCGGCCAGGTTTCCCTGTCCAGCCGCAGCCGGATCAGGTCGGCCGGCTGGCCACGGTTCAGGTGCCGGTCACGCCCGTCCCGTACGTAGCCGAGCTTGCGGGATACCGCGAGGGACGCAGCGTTGTGCGGGTAGGCGGCGGAGGTCGCGAACTGCGCGCCGAGCCGGTCGAAGGCCAGCGCGAGCACGGCCGCGCGCATCGCCGTGCCGATGCCCTGCCCCTGGTACTGCCTGCCCAGCCACGACCCGGTGCCGACTTCCCGCAGCACGCCGAAGTCGGTCCCGCTCAGGGTATCCGCGGTCCTACGGCCGGGAGGCTCGCTGCCATCGCCTGTGACGGCGCCGCGTCCGCTTACCTCTGCTTACCTCACCTGGTCAGTGAGCGAACTGCTGCAGGTTCTCCGCGCGGTGCCTGCTGCCGGGTGCCAGCTGCTCGGTGCCGATCAGCAGCGGCGGAGCGGCCGGTTGTCCCCGGTCGTCCACGGTGAGCACCAGCGGGTGCCTGAAATGGCTGTCGGCGCCACTGATCCACGGGCAGAAGTTGCCAGGACCAGCGCACGCGGCGCCGGTACCGTGGCCCTGATCGGCGATCCAGAGCGTCCGCGCGTCAGTACCGCACGGCTGAAGCGTCACCTTCTCCCCGGCCCTGCCGCCGACGGCTACGCCAGCGCACAGCCCCGAGTCATTGCCGAGCGGCGACCATTGTGCCTCGTATACCCACAGTGCCGCGTCCTTGTGGCAGAGGTAGGAGTAGGCGGAGTAGAAGTCGTGGCTGTCGAAGCCGCAGAACTGGAACACCTGCGCGACGGGCGTTACGGTGAAGTCGCCGTCCGGCCAGTTCCCGCTCGCCTTGTGCAAGCTCACTTGGGTGCCCACGTTGCCGCCGATGCCGGCGTTACCAGGAACGTCGGCGCTCATCGTGATCCCCGCGCCCAACCGCTGCGAGTAGACGCGCTGGCAGCTCACCGCGCAGTCGGCTGAGTTCCCCGCCGCGCCGGTGCCCGGTGCCCGGCCGGCGTGACTCACAGTGGTCCGCACGCTCACCGCCTGCGCGCTGCCGTCGCCGATCGCCACGACCGCCGCAGCCAGCAGCACCGCTGCCGGACCTAGATAACCAGCCAGGTAAGGACGCATGCTCCCCATCGGGACTCCTTCCACGGACGAAACTTCCGCTGCGAGCGGAACAGGCGCGGCGCGCCAGGTCGGCGCGCACGCCAGCCCGCGATTGCGCTCTTACGGGCAGCAGCCCTTGTCCCGGCCGGTGTGCCGGGACAAGGGCTGCTGCTGCCGTGGCGGTCCAGATCAGGAAACTGGGCCGATGAAGAAGGCGAACAGCTGGTTGGACCGGACGAAGCCGCCCACGTGCAGCTCACGCTGGAGCTTGAGCTGGTTGGTCGGGTTCGACGTGCCGGTGTCCAGGGTCAGCACCAGCGGCTGAGCGAAGTTGGTGTCGCCGCCGTTGATGTACGGGCAGAAGTTAGTCGAAGGATCGCCAGGCGAAACCGGCGGGGTCTGCGGCGCGAGGCACGAGGTACCCAGCGTGGCGTTGTTGCGGTCGAGCACCCAGACGGTCTTGGCGGACGCTCCGCAAGGCTGCAGCGTCACGTTCTCGCCGCTGACGGCAGCGGTAGCCACCCCGGCGCACAGGCCCGACTCGTTACCGAACGGCGCCCAGTTCAGCTCCAGCACGAAGGAGAACGGGTAGTGCTGGCAAATGAAGGACGTCGGCGAGAAGAAGTCGTTCGCCAGGAAGCCGCAGAACTGGAAGACGAAGCCGGAGGCCGTCGGCTCCCAGTCTCCGTTCGGCCGGTAGTTTCCTGCCAGGTGCAGGTTGACCTTCTGGCCGACCCTGCCGCCGACGCCGGTGTCGCCAGGCACGAAGGCGTTCAGCGTGACGCTCGAGCCGAGCTGGTCGCTGAAGACGCTCCAGCAGGCCGGCCCGCAGGCGATGGTGTCCTTGTTCGCATGCTTCACATGCGTGGCCGCGCTCGCCGTTCCGATGCCGAGCCCGATGCCAGCTGTGATCACCGTCGCCGCCGATATCGCGTAGAACGCCCGAGTAAAGCGCTTGCGCATCGTCTAGTTTCCTTCCTTGGAGTGCCGCTGCTGCATTCCGGTTGCCTGGGCGGTCAAGCTCGGCCGGTCTGCGGCGATGAACACGGGCTGGCAAAGGTTGCTCTCAGTAATCCCGCCCTGCCAGTTCACTACCTGACGTTACCACTATCGAGCGGAGAGTAATCGGTTCGGTCGCGATTCCCGGCCACCGATTTTCGGGCGCTTTTGCGGTCAGCTCTGTTGACAACAAGCCTCTTACCAGGAACAGCGCAACTAGTTCGAAGGAAGGCACAGGCCAGGAAAGCCCGCCAGGCCACCCCTCGGCAGGCTAGTGAATGCCCGGGCGCTCAAGAGCAACTGCCCCTACGGAGAGTCACCTCTGGTCGCCGCTGCGACTGCGCTGCGACGGACCGGCCTGGACTCGCCTACTGTAAGTCCTGGCCTGCGCCCGGTCAGACCGGATCATGCCAGGCAACGAGAGCATCGAAGACGAAAGAAGGGCAGCGAGCGTGACTGACGCCGTGCCACCGCAGGTCCGCGAACAACTGGACGACCCGTTCGCGGAGCTGGCCGGCCCGCTGGCCGGGACCCGGCGGCTGAGTTTCGAGGTGGTCGACTCCAGCCGGATCTCGCCGGGCATGCAGCGGATCATCTTGACCGCCGCGGAGCTGGACGGCTTCCGCTACGCCCCCGGTCAGGACGTGATGCTGCTCGTCGCCACCGAGGGCAACCGGCCCGTGCGGCGCCGGTACACCATCAGGGCATTGGACCGGTCGGCGCTGCGCCTCACGCTGAACGTGGTGCTGCACGGAGACGGGCCAGGGGAACGCTGGGTCCGCGCCGCTACGCCAGGCGACAGGATCGAGGGAATCGGCCCGCGCGGCAAGATCACCACGCGCCCTGAAGCCGACTGGCACCTGTTCCTTGGCGATGAGTCAGCGATGCCGGCCATTCTCGCCATGACCGAGGCACTGCCGGGTGACGCCGACGCGACCCTGGCCATCGAGGTACCCGGTGCCGACGATGAGCAGGAGTTGCTGGCGCCTGCCCGCACCCGGGTCAGCTGGCTGCACCGGATCGGCGGGAAGGCAGGCGATCCGGCACTGCTCTCCGCTGAGGCAAGCGAGATCGAATTGCCGCCCGGCAACGGACACGCTTATCTATTCGGCGAGGCTAGTGTTGTCGCGAAAATGCGCGAAATTCTAGCCGCTCGTGGCGTGAGGCAGGATCAGGTGTCACCTAAGGCATACTGGGGACGTGGCCGCGCCAATGCCGGTCACGGTGAGCCAGCCAGGGACAACTGACAGCAACCGGGGACACGGCAGGACATGTAACCTTCGCCCGATACACCTGACGCGCTGCCGATTCGGCTTTTGTTCTCCTGCGCCGCCGATCATGTTTCATACTGATTCGGGGTGGTGCGTAATGCGCGCCAGGAAGGACGGGCACGTGTCGTCGGCAATAACGGCAGAGGTCTCTGCCGTACTGTCGAGCGCCTCGGCTCAGACCCTGACCCTCGCCATCGCAGCGGACGGCCGGATCCTGCAGCACGACCGCGGCGCCGCCGACATCCTGTCCGGCCAGGGCGACTCCCTGCTCGGCACCGGTCTTCAGTCGCTGATCACCGGGCCAGGTCAGCCAGCCGAGACGTTGCGCGGACTCATCGAGGTCACCAAGTCGGACCGGGAAAGCACCACCGTGCTGACCATCCGTACCGCGAACAGGTCGCTCGTCGACGCCGTGGTGACCTTCGCGCCGATCCGGGCCACCGATCCCGACCTGGCCGCTCAGGTCACCATGCGCATCCCGCCGCCGGCGGCGGAGCGGTTCATCGACCCGGCCCTGATGCGCCATGCGCTGCTGGACGGATCGGTCAGGCGCATCGGCGGCGCACTCGACATCGAGCAGATGGCGCCGGAACTCGTCAACATCCTGGTGCCGCATTTCTGCAACTCGGCTGGCTTGCTGATGCTGGAGACCATCATCGGTGATGCGGAGCACCCCGATCTCGCGCGGCCCGGACCGCAGCTGGTCCGCCGGCTCGCGGTGGCGTACGACGACGGCGACCCGGGCTGGGAGGCAGCGTTCCCGGTGGGTGAGGTACTGAGGTACCCGCCGGAGAGCCCGTACAACCGGTGCATGGACACCGCCGAACCGGTCAGCGTGGTCATGGACGAAGCGGCCGCCGTCGAACTGGCCGCGACCTGGCTGCGCACCGCCGTCTCCCGGCTGCTGTCCGGTGCGTCCCTGCTGTTGCTCCCGGTCCTCGCCGACCAGACGCTGCTCGGCTTTTTCGTCTGCACCAGGCGCATCGGATTCCACCGTTTCGATGCGTATGACGCCGAGATCGGGATGGAGTTCGCTAGCCGGGCCGGGCTGTTCATGGACAATGCCCGTAAGTACAGCAGGGAGCGGACGACCGCGCTCACTCTTCAGCGCGCCATGCTGCCGACCGGCTTGTCCGCGCCGAAGTCCGTCGAGGTGCGGCACCGCTACCTGCCGGGCAGCAAGCTGATCGAGGTCGGTGGCGACTGGTATGAGTCGATCGCCCTTCCTGGCGGCCGGGTGGCGCTGGTAGTCGGCGACGTGGCCGGGCACGGCGTCCGGGCCGCGGTCACGATGGGACGGCTTCGCACCGCCATCAAGACGCTGACGATGCTGGAATTGCCGCCCGCCGAGACCCTGCAGCGGCTCGACGACCTGATGCACGAACTCGGCGTCTTCGAACCGCACTTCGCGACCTGCGTGTACGCGATCTACGACTCGGTCGACGGAACCTGCGAGGTCGCGTCGGCCGGGCACCTGCCGCCGCTGCTTGTCCGGCCCGACGGCACCAGCGAGTTCCTCGATGTCTCGCCCGCGCCGCCGCTCGGCATCGGGGCGAGCCCGATTATCAGCCGGACCCTTCCGATCGACGACGGCAGCCTGCTGGTGATGTACACCGACGGCCTGGTCGAGAAGCGGACCGAGGACATCGACCACGGCCTGGACGCGCTGCGCAAGGTCTTCGGGCCTGGATCTACCGATCAGCCACTCGAGGAATTGTGCAGGGCAGCGCTAGTCGACGTCTACGGTGATCACCAGCGCGACGACATCGCGATCCTGATCGCCAAGCTACGGCGGATCGAGGCGCAGAATCACGTGTCGTGGAATCTCGCCGCCAAGCTCACGGCGGCCAGGCGCGCCCGTTCGCTTATCCGGCGTCCGCTCCGCCAATGGGGGCTGGCCGAACTGATACCCCTGGCAGAACTGGTCGTTTCCGAACTCGTGACTAATGCCGTGCGGTATGCACAGAGCAAGATCGGCCTGCGGCTAGTGCTCGAAGGCGGCCTGTTCTGCGAGGTCGTCGACGATTCCGCGGCGTTGCCGAGACTCCGCTACGCCGCCAACGAAGAGGAACGTGGCCGGGGACTGCAGGTCGTCAGCCAGCTGGCGCAGCGCTGGGGGACGCGCCGCACTAGCACCGGTACCGGCAAGATCGTCTGGTGCGAGCTGGCACTGCCGCCCGCCAGGCCGCCGGCCAAGGCTGCCACTCGCAATGCCCGGCCGGTCGGCCCTGTGACCGGCCCAGCCGTACCGCCAGCCGACTCGGCCGCGGCGCCAGCCGACTCGGCCGCGGCGCCCCAAGCCTGACCTCACCTGCGCGCAGTTACCTCAAAATAACGCGCAGTCATTACGGCTTTCCTGACCGTCTAGTTTTATGGTTTAATAAGGAGAATATGATCGTTCGCTGGATCTTGCCTAGTCCGTGAGCGATCGTGGGGAGGAATCGTCAATATGAGCACTAGCCGACAGTCACCAGAGTTCACCCGACTGCTGACACCTGCCGAGGTGGCAGCCATGTTCCGGGTCGATCCAAAGACCGTGACCAGATGGGCAAAGGACGGCAAGCTCACTTCCGTCCGCACGCTCGGCGGTCACCGCAGGTACCCGGAGGCAGAAGTCCGGGCACTGCTCGACCAGATCAGCGGGTCAGCACGACCCTGAGCACCACCAGGTCCCGCAGCACGGAAGCGGCACCCCGAGGGCTGCTTCCTCATGCGGTACCGCAGAAGGCCCGGGTCCAAGGACTTGGCGCCTTATGACTTGGGCGCAGGCGCGCACGCAGCGACAGCGGCTTGTGCGCCTGCGCCGCGGGAAAAGAGCAGCAACCAGTCACCGCGCTCGTGCCACATGCGGACGAAGCCGAACGGCAGCCCGTCCAGCGCCGGGCCTACTGGCTGCCCGCTCAGTGCGAGCATCCGCGGCTGGGCGACGCACTTGTTTATCTCCACTACCCAGACCCGGCTGACCTGCCGCAGCCTGGACCTCAGCTCGGGCAGCGGCACTGACGTTCCCGCCAGCGTTCCAGACGGAATCGCAGCCTTCGCCAAGTCAATGTCGGGCAGCTTGGCGAGGCCATAGGAGTAGGCGGCTCCGAAACTTTCCGCGTTCGGATTCGGGTAAAGGACGACGTCGCCGGGCCGAGCGTTCGCCGCCACGATCTTGTCGAGTGCGCGGATGTTGTCGTAGTGCCCGTAGGGAGCTCGCTGGGTAAGCTGCGTCGTCAGGCCGGCCACTGCCACCACGACCAGCGCGACCGGCCCGGCGACGCGCCCGAGCGCCACGATCGCGGCACCGCCGAGCAGTGCCACGGCAGGGATGCACATCAGGACGTAGCGCGAGGTGTAGATCGGCGAAATCACGGACGCGCCGAACAGGATCGCGGGCGGCAGCACCATCCACGGAAGGCTGAGGTCGGCGATCCGCCAGCGCGACACCGCGCTCCGCACGCCACCCGCTTGCGAACTGAGCACCACCGCTATGACGATCACCGCGAACACGACGGCGGTCACCACGGCAGACCCGCTGAGGGTCAGCAAGGTGCCCGGACCAGACGATGACCTGTTGACGCCGATCCAGGAGACCTGGCCCTTCTGCATCCAGCCGATGACAAGCATCGGACTCGTCACCACCACGCCGCTCACGACGGCCGCGAGCCAGCCCGCCGCCAGCCGGGTGCGCTCCGTGCCCGCCGCTCGGCGGCGGAGTTCCAGCGCCACCGTCACGGCGTGCGCCGGAATCAGCAGCAGTCCGAAAATGTTCGCGATGCCGAGCACCGCCACGCTGGCCCCATAGCCGATCAGCCATCGGCGTCGCTGCGCGGGTTCGGCGCCGAGAACCCTGACCAGCAGATAGCTGGCGACCGTGGCCAAAGCGATCACCAGCGCATAGGGCCGCGCTTCCTGGCCGTACCTGGAGACCACTGGCAGCACCGCGAAGAAGAGCCCGGCGGCCAGGCCAGCCCACGGCGAGTACACCCGCCTTCCGATGGCCGCGACCGCGGCAGCCGTCACGGCCGCGGCCAGCGCCGACGGCAGCCGCATCACGAATTCCCCTGAGCCGAACAGGTGGACGAGCGGCCACATAAGCACGTAGTACAGGCTGTGCACGGCGTCGACGTTGCCGAGCATCCTGAACAGGTCGCCAAACGGACGACGGACCGCTGCGATGGTCGCGGCTTCGTCGCGCCAGAACGACGGAGTCGTGATGCCCCACAGGCACATGAGGAAGGCAACCGCGGGCGGCGTGAATCTGGTCCAGGCCGGACCAGCGTCGTGCGCCCCGGGCCGCGCGCCGCCGGGCGCCTCCGGCTCCGCTCCCGCGGTGTTCGCAGCCCCCGTGTTGGCAGCCGCCGTGTTGGCAGCCGCCGCGGGCTCGGCGGTACCGGAATCCACGGGAGTCTTCGATCCGCCCAGAGCCGCAGAGCCGCTAGATGAACTCATGACCTCTATCCTCCGGGAGGCAGAACCAGGCGAACGCCAGAACCAGGGCGGCCGCGGAGTACGCGGCGAGCCAGCGTCAATCGTAGTCACGCCGCCGCACGCTCAGGCCGGCAAACCAGTCCAGCGACGCGATCCGCCCGGCTACGGGCGCCAGCGGGACCTGCCCGTAACCCAGTGCATTACATCGGACACGACTTGTCACACGTCCGGCATCAACCAAACAGAAATGCGAAAATTGCACGTCAGATACGCGATGTAACAGTCCCTTAGGGGAGTACGCTCACGTATCTATGTCCAGACCACAGGCACCATCGTCGGTGGGGAGCCGACTCGATCCCTGAGGAACCCACAGCCATGCTGCATAGCCGATCTGTTCGCCTGCGGATCATCGCGCTTGTCATCCTCCCAGTGATCGCGCTCATCGGCCTTTATGGCGTGGTGCTCTCGCTGACTCTGAGCAGCTATGTCTCGCTCAGGCAAGCCTCGAATGTCCAGAACGACATCACCAACCCGATCTCGAACGTCCAGACCCAGCTCAGCACCGAGCGCACGATCGCACTGCAGTACCTGTCCGATCCCACGCATGCCAGGCTCAATCTGCTGATCGCCCAGGAACCGAAGACCGACGCCGCAGTCGCGATCTACGACACGGCCGCCTCGGCGGCGATCGCCAGAGGCACCGGCGTCGCCGAACGGGACGCTCTGCGGAACTGGAGCACCGCGCTGGCGACGCTGCACGAACTGCGCACCACTGTCGCCAGCGCCGGCCTCACCCGGGCTGACGCGGCCATCGGATACAGCGCGCTGGTCTTCGGCGGCGACTCGGTGCTCGACCAGGTCACCATTCCGCTGCTGGACACGTCGGACGCGGTTCAGGTGACCGACATCGTCACGCTGGACCAGTCACTTCAGGTAGTTGCCGAGGAAAGCGACCTGGTCACCGCGGACCTGCTCACCCACACTTTCCCCGTCACCGACCGGCAGCTGATCAATCAACTCGTGGTACAGCACCGCGTGATGTGGAACCAGGCGCTGCCGACGCTGAACAGCACGTACCAGAGCTATCTCGATCACGACATCTCCTACGCCGCGTCGTCGCAGCTCGCGGCCATGGAGAACAGAATGACGACTAGCGTGCGGAGCGCCAAGAATGTCTCGATCCAGCAGTGGAACTCGGCGGTCGGAGCTTACCTGCTCGGGTTCGGCAATGCGCTTCAGCACGCCGCCGATACGCTGCGCGACGTAGCAGTGGCCCAGGCGCACAGCATCCTCATGCGGCTGATCCTGACCGGCGGCTTCGGCCTGCTCGCGATCCTCGTCGCGGTGACGTTCGCCGTTATCGTGAGCCAGGGCCTGATCCGCCAGCTCAACGACCTGCGGCTGTCCGCGCTCGACCTTTCCTCCGAGCGGCTACCTGACGTGATCAGGCGGCTCCGCGGCGGCGACGAGATCGACGTCGACGCCGAGACGCCGCAGCTACGGCCAAGCAACAACGAGATCGGCCAGGTCCGGCAGGCGTTCAACATCGCCGCGAAGACGGCGATCACCGCTGCCGTCGACGAGGTGGCGATCAGGCGGGGAGTCAACGACGTCTTCCGCAACCTGGCCAGGCGGAACCAGTCGCTGCTCGCCAGGCAGCTGCAGCTGCTGGACGCGATGGAGCGCCGGGTGCACGACCCCGAGGAACTCGCCGACCTGTTCCGCGTCGACCACCTGACCACCCGGATGCGGCGCCACGCGGAAGGATTGCTGATCGTCGCCGGAGGCTCGTCTGGCCGGGTATGGCGAGAACCGGTTCCCGTAGTGGACGTCATCCGTGCGGCCGTCGCGGAGGTCGAGGACTACACGAGGGTCAGGATCGCCTCGCGATCCACCGCCGCGGTAGCCGGGCACGCGGTGGCCGACATCATCCACCTGCTAGCCGAGCTTGTCGAGAATGCCACCATGTTCTCCCCCGCGAACACGCCCGTGCGGGTCGACGGCGACCTAGTGGCTAAGGGCGTGGTCGTGGAGATCGAAGACCGAGGGCTCGGAATGAACGAGAAACACCTCGCTGAGATCAACGCGGTCCTCGACGAGCCGCCGCTGTTCGACCTGTCCGGCAGCGATCAGCTTGGCTTGTTCATCGCTGGCCAGCTAGCCAAGCGCCACGAGATCAAGATCTCGCTGCGCGCGTCGGCCTACGGCGGGATCACGGCCGTAGTGCTCATCCCGACTGCCCTCGTGGTCGATACGAACCTTGATGACCTGCACCCGGTCGCCGGGGTCCGCCAGATCACCGCACGCCAGCTGCCTGAGCTGCCGGGTCCGGCGCGGGAGACCGTGCCCGATCGCGCCGAGAGTCCGGCAGCCCGGACCAGCAGCGAGTATTTCATCGAGCCAGACAGCGTGACCACGACGATGACACTGACCGGAGTGCCCGAGCGGGCGCAGGTGACGGCAGCGCCCCTCTCCCCGACGGCGATACAGGCACCAGCCGGGCCGGGCGAGCAGCGCGCATGGGAACCGGTCGCTGTGACAGGGAGCCTTCGGACGACCTGGGGCGGGCCAGCCGTCGGCGAGCCGGGCGTCGGCGAGCCGGGTGACCTGCCGGACACCGGCGGTGACGGCTTGCCGACGCGCGTCCGGCAGGCGAACCTGGCGCCGCAGCTTCGCGCCAGCACCGCGAGCGCCGGACCGCGCGAGGAGACGCTGTCCCCCGATGCCGCCAGAAGCACGATGGCGGCGCTGCAACGCGGCTGGGAACTCGGCCGCTCCGCGACCGAACCTACGCCGAACGAGCCGGAAACTTACGAACCGTGAATTCCAGGCAGCCGACCGCTTCAGGAGGATGGCAATGAACACCGGTGGCAGTCTGGACTGGCTGCTCGATGACCTGGTCTCCAGGGTGGGACAGGTCGAGAAGGCCGTTATCTTGTCCAGGGATGGCCTGGCCATAGGCTCGTCGGCCGGCCTCAGCAGGGACGAGGCGGAGCACCTGGCCGCCGTGGCGGCGGGGTTCCAGAGCCTCGCCAGGGGGTTCAGTCAGCACTTCGACTGCGGAAGCCCTCGTCAGACGATCGTCGAGCTGGAATCCGCCTTCCTGTTCATCACCGCGGCCGGCGAGGGAAGCTGCCTGGCAGTGCTTGCCAGCATCGGTGCCGACGCCGGGCTGATCGCCTACGAGATGGCCCTGCTGGTGAAGCGGGTCGGCGAGCACCTCGGCGTCAAGCCGCGACCTGTGCAGGTCAGTCCGTAAGCGACGGGACCACCGGATGAATCCCAGGCCCGACGACAGCGACCATGACAGCCGCAGCCCGGTCGTACGGCCCTATGCGCTGACCGCCGGGCGTACCAGGCCGAGCGGGCCGGCCATTGACCTGATCGCCTTGGTGTCAGCGATCCGCAGCAAGTCCTTCGATCAGGTGGATCCCGAGGTCGCGCCCGAACTCGGATCTGAGCATGCGCGGCTGCTCCGGCTGTGCCGGCTGCCAGTCGCCGTGGCCGACCTTGCGGCGACCCTCGATCTCCCGCTCGGAGTGGTTCGTATTCTCATCGCCGACCTTCGAGAACACGGTCTGGTGAGCATCTATCAGCCCAATCCCACCGGGCTCAGCGATGTGCGAGTACTCAAGGAGGTCGCCGATGCCCTACGCAAGCTCTGAGCGCAAGAAGCAGCGCTCTGTTCCCGTGCCGGTCACGATCAAGATCCTGATCGCCGGAGGCTTCGGCGTCGGAAAGACGACGCTGGTCAGTTCGGTAAGCGAGGTACGCCCGCTGCGTACCGAGGAAGACCTGAGCGCGCCGAGCGCACGCGTCGATGACCTAGACGGCGTCGAACGCAAGTCCACGACGACAGTGGCGATGGACTTCGGCCGGATCACGATCAGCGACGACCTGGTCGTGTACCTGTTCGGCACACCCGGCCAGAAGCGGTTCTGGTTCATGTGGGACGAGCTCGCCTACGGCGCACTCGGCGCGGTCGTCATGGCCGACACCAGGCGCCTTGCCGACTGTTTTCCCTCGATCGACTATTTCGAGCGGAATGGCATGCCGTTCGTCGTAGCGGTGAACTGCTTCGACGACGCCCGCCGCTACCCCGCGCAGACGATGCGCTCGGCGCTCAACCTGGCGCAGGATGTTCCCTTGCTGTTGTGCGACGCACGGGAACGATCATCCAGCCGCGACGTGCTCGTCACGCTGGTCGAGCACGCGGTCGCCCGCCTGGAACGGGCGAGCGAGGTCACGTCCGCCAGATGAGCACCAGGCCGCAGTCGTCGGTCGGGCCCGAGCCGATCTGCATTGCCTGGACCAGGCTGGACCCGCGCCCGCTGAAACCGGCGGCGACCAGCCGGTCAGCCTCGCCGAGCAGGCGGTCGATGCCCACGTCGATGTCGCGGCCCGGCAACTCGACCAGCCCGTCGGTATAGAGCATGAGCGCGTCACCTGGCCGCAGCGTGCCCTGCTCGGCGACGCCGCGAAGATCGGGCACCACCCCGAGCACGATGCCGCGCGCCTTGGTCAGCCGCCAGGAGCCGCTGCCGCCGACGAAATGCGCCGCCGGAGGATGCCCGGCCGAGGAGATGACATAGCTTCCGGTCGCCAGGTCGACGGCAAGATGCACTGCGGTGACAAATCCCTCTGCCGCATCTTTGCGACGCAGGTAGGAGTTACAGGCGGACAAGAAGTCCGAAGCCGGCACCGATCCGAGCAGCCCGCCGAAGGCGCCGGACAACAACAACGCCCTGGTCCCTGCCTCGATGCCCTTGCCGGCGACGTCGACCACGGCGACTTCGAGATCCTTGCCGTCGCAGACCGACACCACGAAGTCACCGCCGAAGAGGGCACCGCCGGCCGGCCGGAGCACAGATTCGCCGCACCAGCCTTCCGGCAGGCTCGGCAGCGCGCTCTGCGCCTTGATCCGGTCCCGCAGCTCGATCAGCATCTGGTCGCCGCGCAGCCCTCGCAGCCCGAGCTTGGCCCGCGTCCTGGCCAGGACGTCGGCGAAGGCCGCGGTGATCACGATGGTGGCCGCGGTGCCGAGGGCGAGCCCGCCCGCCCGCATCGCGTCGTAACCGAGCATCACGGCGACGATGACGAACAGTATCCGCAGCGCTCGCGGCCAGAGCAGCAGGCCGCCGGCCAGCACGGGCAAGATCATCAGGCTCGACGGCAACCACCACTGCGACACCTGGACCGACCCGATGCCGATTCCGACCACGACGAGGGCGAGGACAAAGGCCAGCCGGCGGTTGCGCGTGATGAACTGCCGCCGGACGAGGCCGCGAAACGACAGCCAGCCGGTGTACGCCGCCGACCAGACCTGGCGACCGGAACTCACAGTCATGATGGCGAAACTGTACCGGTTTCTGACCAGGCCGCCACCGCACAATCGGCCAGCCGTCGTACCCGGCGATAATCCGGTAGCCAGCCCGCCGCGTCATAGGGTACGAAGGCGCTCATGAGTACTAGCTATCCCATCCGACCGATCACCGACTCCGAGTTGGCCTCCTTCCGGGCCGTCCCCAACCAGGCGTTCAACTCGACCTGGCCAGCCGAGAAGTTCGCCGATCTCGGCCGGCTCGTCTTCGAGCCGCAGCGCAGCCTGGCGGCGTTCGACGGCGACCTGCTCGTGGGCACGACCGAGGCGTGCTCGTTCGGCCTGACCGTTCCTGGCGGTTCGGTGCGCGCCGCCGGAGTCACCGGGGTCGCCGTTCTGCCGTCATACCGCCGGCGTGGCATACTTTCCGCCCTGATGGCCCGCCAGTTCGCCGACATAGCAGCGGGCGAAGAGCCGGTCGCCGCCCTGTTCTCCTCGGAGTCGGGAATCTACGGCCGGTTCGGCTACGGCCCGGCAGCCGATGATCACAGCTTCGTCGTGAAACGCGGCGAGGGCAGGATCCAGCCAGGCGCCCGGGCTGGCGTCACTATCCGGCTGGTGGATCTCAAGAGCGCGGCCGCCGAGCTCGCGATCGTCTTCGACGCGGTCCTGCCGACCCGCCCTGGCCTGCTGACCAGGAACAAGGGCTGGTGGGACCTGTTGCTCGCCGACCCGGAGTTCCTGCGCGACGGCGCCGCGCCGCAGCGCTGCGTACTGGCGCAGGACAGTTCTGGCACCTGCGGCTATGCCATCTACTCGGTGGTTCCTTCCTGGGGTCAGCATGGGCTGCCCGAGCAGGTGCTGACCGTGCGCGAACTATTCGCCACCAGCCCGGCCGGTTACGCCGCGCTGTGGGCTGACCTGCTGTCCAGGGACCTGGTCGGCGAGGTCAGGACCCGGCTGCGGCCAGCCGACGACCCGCTGCCTTACCTGCTACCTGACCCGCGCCGGAGCCGGCGCGCGGTCTCCGACGGCCTGTGGATCAGGCTGGTCGACGTGCCCGGCGCACTAGAGCAGCGGCGCTATGCCTGCCCGGTCGATCTCGTCATCGAGGTGACCGACGACCTGCTGCCGGCCAACTCGGGGCGGTGGCGGCTGCGGGCCGGCGGGCTCGCCGACCCGGGCATGCCGACGTGCGAGCCGACGACGGCCGACGCGGACCTCACCCTGCCGGTCGCCGCACTCGGCGCCGGCTACCTCGGCGGGACCAGGCTCGGGGCACTGGCCGCAGCAGGCGTGGTCAGTGAGTTGCGTCCCGGTGCCGTCAGCGCGCTCTCGGCAGCCATGTGGTGGGACCCGGCACCGTGGGCGGCCATGGTCTTCTGAGCGTGCCGCGGTGTGATCGGCCCGCTGCCCCAATTAGTTACACAGTGCAACCTTTCGGCCCGCCAGCAACCCCTAAATCCGCCCTGGCCGACCGGTGAAGGGCACTTGGCCACTGACCACTCTTCCCAGCCAGTATGGGAATAGGCCTTGGAACGGCACTGCGGTTCGTGATAGAACGCTCTCGTTGCGTGATGCACGGTCGGTTACTTTCTGTTACTACCCTCGTAAGGTAGACGGTCGACCGGGCGTCCGCACTGAGCCTGAGCCGGCTCAGGCCGTTCGGCACGACTTGATGGGAGGCCTCATGCGGCATTCCCGGGCACGGGGTGCATCGGCATCGGAACCTGACAGTGCCTTGTGTTTAACAGGCCAGGCGGGGGACAGCAGCCCGATGACAGCCGGGTCGGCTGCGTCGCGGTTTCACCGCATGCTCAGGCTCGCCATGGCGACAGGCACGGTAGCCGCCGGGTGCTGCCTTGTGCTCGCGATGGTCAGTCTGGTCGTCGCCATGGGCCAGACGCGGGTGGACAGCACCGCGAGTTCGCACGCGTTCGGGGACCAGCCGACCGGGCCGGGCGGAACGGGCGGAACGGGCACCGGCGCCAGTCCGGGCAGCAGCGCCAGTCCGGGCAGCGGTCACGACACCGGAGCGACCGGGTCGATCGCGGTCGGCGCGACGCTCGCCCGGTTCAGCGGTACCGGGATGGATCGCACTGCCTTCGTCGTCGGCAAGCCGGGCGACTGGGGCTTGTCCTGGCGGTTCGCCTGCTTCCGGACGTCTGGTGGATTCTTGGCTGTCCACGTGGACAACGTCCAGTCCGCTCGGCATGTCCGGCTGTCCACCTCAGGATCGAGCGGACACGGCCTTGCCTGGAGTTCCCGCGATCCTGGCCGTCACTCCGTGACGATCATGTCGGACTGCGCCTGGGTCGTCGAGGTCGTGCTGCCCCGCCACTGACCGGACGCGTCAGTCGAAGATCGGATCCCGGTACCGGCTGCGCTTGAGCTCGAAGAAGCCATCCGTGCTCATGACCAGCAGGACTCCGTCCCACAGCTTGCCCGCTGCCTCGCCACGCGGGATGGGAGAGACCACCGGCCCGAAAATGGACGCGCCGTTGACCGAGATCACCGGGGTTCCTACCTCGTAGCCGACGCGGTCGATGCCCTCCGCGTGGGACGCTCGCACGATTTCGTCGTACTCGGTCGACTCCATGGCGTCCGCCAGTTCGGCTGGCAGGCCGACTTCGGCCAGCGCGGCCTCGATCGTGGCGCGGTTCCGCTCGGCCTTGTCATGGTGGAACCGGTTGCCGATCGCCGTGTACAGCGGCAGTACCGTCTCCGCACCGACCTTCTGCTCGGCGGCGACGCAGACCCGCACCGGCCCCCAGGCTTGCTTCATCAGTTGCTTGTAGTGGTCGGACAGGTCGTCCTTGTCCTCATTGAGCACCGCCAGGCTCATCACGTGCCAGCGCACCCGCACCGGCCGGACCTGCTCCACTTCGAGCATCCAGCGGGAGGTGATCCACGCCCATGGACAGAGGGGATCAAACCAGAAGTCGACCTGCGCGATTTCCTGCTCTGCCATGTCAGTACCTCCGACGCCGCGTACCGGTTTCCGGTAGCTCACAACTCGCCGCATCCGCTTGGCATTCCGGCGGCCGGGCATGACATCATTCCTGGGGCCAGCGGGGCGCGCTATGAGGGGGAGACCAGTGACCCACAATCTGACCAGGGCAGCGGCGGCCGGGCGCGCCAGGCTGCTGCGAGTCCAGTCTTACCAGGTCGAGCTGGACCTGACCGGCGACGACACCGGGTTCGGGTCGCTGACGACGGTTCGCTTCTCGTGCGCGAGTCCGGGGCGCGATTCGTTCATCGACCTCACCGCGCCGGCGGTCAGCGAGATCGTCCTGAACGGGCAGCCGCTGCCGCTGACCGCGTTCGACGGAAACCGCATCGCGCTTCCCGCTCTCGCCGGCTCGAACGAGCTGACGGTACGGGCTCAGGGCGCCTACTCCCGCAGCGGCGAGGGCCTGCACCGGTTCACCGACCCCGCGGACAAGGGCGTCTACCTCTACTCCGATCTGGAGACCTTCGACGCGCACCGGATCTACGCCTGTTTCGACCAGCCCGATCTGAAGTCCACCTTCGAGTTCACCGTGCTGTGCCCGGACACGTGGCAGGTGATCTCCAACGTGGTGCCGGACGTGTCCGGCCAGCCAGCCGGCCCGGGAATCGAGCGCTGGCACTTCCCGCCGACATCGCTGATGTCGACCTACATCACCCACGTCTCGGCCGGCCCGTACCACGTGGTCCGCGGCGAGCATGACGGCATTCCGCTCGGCATCTTCTGCCGGCAGTCGCTGGCCGGTTACCTCGATCCGGACGAGATCTTCGAGGTCACCAGGCAAGGGTTCGACTTCTACCATGCCGCGTTCGGGGTACGTTACCCATTCGGCAAGTACGACCAGTTGTTCGTGCCAGAGTTCAAGGCGGGCGCGATGGAGAACGCCGGCGCCGTGACCTTCCTGGAGGACTACATCTTCCGCTCGCGCGTCACCGACGCGCGCCGGGAGGCCCGGGCCGAGACGATCCTGCACGAGATGGCGCACATGTGGTTCGGTGACCTGGTCACTATGCGCTGGTGGGACGACCTGTGGCTGAACGAGTCGTTCGCCACCTGGGCCGCCGCCGTCGCGCAGAGCGAGGCCACCCGCTGGACCAACGCCTGGACCACGTTCAGCCAGGTCTGGAAGGCCTGGGCCTACCGGCAGGATCAGCTCCCGTCCACGCACCCGATCGCCGCCGACATCGTGGACATCGAGGCCGTCGAGGTGAACTTCGACGGCATCACCTATGCCAAGGGAGCCGCCGTCATCAAGCAGCTCGTCGCCTACGTAGGCAGCGAGAACTTCCTGTCCGGCCTGCGGAGTTACTTCGGCCAGCATGCCTGGGGCAACGCGTCGCTCGCCGACCTGCTCGACGCGCTGGAGCAGGCGTCGGGACGTCAGCTCTCCGGCTGGTCCAAGGCGTGGCTGGAAGCACCGGGAGTGAACACGCTGCGCCCGGTGTACGAGACGGCGGCGGACGGCACGTTCACCAGGTTCGCCGTGGAGCAGCAGGCGCCGCGGGAGCACCCCGTGCTCAGGCCGCACCGGCTGGCCATCGGCCTGTACGACCGCGGCACCGACGGCCTGGCCCGCCGCCGCCGGATCGAGATCGACGTCGCCGGAGAGCGGACCGAGGTACCGGAACTGATCGGCGAGCGGCGGCCCGACCTGATCCTGGTCAACGACGACGACCTGACGTTCGCCAAGATCCGGCTCGACGAGCACTCGCTGCGCACGCTGACCGGCGCGATGAGCGAGTTCACCGACTCGCTGGCGGCCACCCTCTGCTGGGCCGCGGCCTGGGACATGTGCCGGGATGCCGAGATGCCGGCCCGGGATTACGTCGCGCTGGTCCTGTCCGGCGCCGACTCGGTCGCCGACATCACCGTGCTCCAGTCGTTGCTCGGTCAGGCGATCCTGGCCACGCGCCGGTTCGCCGACCCCGGCTGGCGTCCCGCCGGGCTGGCCAAGCTGGCGCAGTGGCTGCGTGGCCGGCTGCTGACCGCGGAGCCGGGATCTGACCGGCAGCTCGCCTACGCGCAGTCCTTCATTTCGGTCGCGACCTCGGCGCAGGACCTGGACCTGCTGTCCGACCTGCTGTCGGGTTCCGTCGTTGTCGACGGGCTGGTAGTCGACACCGACCTGCGCTGGCTGCTGCTGCGCCGCCTGGTCAACCGCGGCGTGGCCGGCCAGGACGCGATCGACGCCGAGCACGACCGGGACCGGACGGACGCCGGCGACCGGCATGCGGCGACCTGTACGGCGGCTATCCCCGACCCGGCGGCCAAGGAGGCGGCGTGGCAGCTCATCGTCTCCGGCGACCTGCCCAACGCGACGTTCCGCGCCGCGGTCGGCGGCTTCCAGTCAGCGGACCAGGAAGAACTGACCGCTCCATATGCGGCACGCTTCTTCGAGGCAGTCGGCGACATCTGGCGCGACTGGGGCTCGGATATGGCGCAGTTCTTCGTCGAGTACGCCTACCCGGTGACGGTCGTCGACCAGGCGGCGATCGACGCGGCGGCGGATTACCTCGCGCACGCCGACCCCCCGGCCGGCCTGCGCAGGCTGCTGTCCGAGGGCCGAGATGACGTGATACGCGCGCTGCGCTGCCGCGAACGCGACGCCCAGCCAAGCTAGCCAGGCTCTTCCCCGTGAGCACTCGTCCCATGATCGTGGTGAGTTGACCGCGCTATCCGACGGCAACTCACCACGATCACGGGAACCAGACCGCAGCGATCATGGTCAGCGGCGCGGGGCTGCCGCCGCGGCGACGGTACGCACCAGCTCGCTGCCCGGCAAGTCCTCGAGCAGGACGGCCTCGCCGTCCCCGTTACAGAGCGGGACCCGCCAGTTCGGGTACTCGTCCACCGTGCCAGGGATGTTCTGGGTACGGCGGTCGCCGACCGCGTCGGCCAGGGAAACGCCGACGAGCACGGCCGGCGTCAGCGCCAGGTACCCGTACAGCGCCACGGTGAACTCGTCCGAGGTGGGCGGCTGGTCAGACAGCAGCCGTTCCGACACGAGCACGTCGCGCCACTGTGCCATGGCCGACTCCGCGGCTCTGCGTTGCGCGGAAGGGTCGTCCAGCAGGCCAAGCCGGGCTCGCACCGTCACCTGGTCCCCGGTGAAGAAGCCGGAGACTGGCGGGACGTCGTGGGTGCCGACCGTCGCCATGCACTCCCGGCGCCAGTACCGCGGGCGCAGCGGCGAGCCGTCAGGCTCGCGGGCGAACCACGCCATCTCCGTGCCGAGGACATGCTGGCTGGCCAGGTAACGCCGGATCCACGGGTCTACCGTACCCAGGTCCTCCCCGATCGCCAGCGCATCGGCCCTGACGGCCTCCGCCGTCAGGGCGCCCACCGTCAGCCGGTGGTCGTAGCTGACGTACGCGCCGCGATCTGGCGACATCCCTTCCGGCACCCACCACAGCCGCGTCAGCCCCATCACATGATCGACTCGCAACCCGCCGCAGTGCCGGAACGCGGACCGCAGCAGCTCGGCAAGCGGCCGTGCGCCGCTGCTGGCCAGGCGGTGCGGATGCCAGGGCGGCTGCGCCCAGTCCTGGCCGCGCTGGTTGAACTCGTCCGGTGGCGCGCCCACGCTCATCCCGTGAACCAGCAGATCCTGGTGCGCCCAGGCGTCGGCTCCGCCGGGATGCACCCCGACGGCCAGGTCGCCGATGACGCCGATGCCCATTCCGGCCGCGCGAGCGGCTCGTTGCGCCCGCGCTAGCTGTTCGTCGGCAAGCCACTGCGACCGGGCATGGAACTCGGCCCGCTCCGCGAGCGGGCCGCCTGGCGCGGTCAGCCCTTCCGACCGCCGCGGGTCGGCCAGCTCGGCTGGCCACCCGCGCCAGTCGGGTCCGTGCACTTCGGCCAGGGCGCACCAGCTCGACCAGCGAGCCAGCTCGGTGCCCTCCCGCTCGACGAAGGCACGGTAAGCGGCCGCCCGCTCGCCGGTCAGCGCGACCGACGAGATCATCTCAAGCGCCTGGCGCTTCGCGGCCCAGACCAGGTCCCGGTCGATCAGGTCGGAGGTCACGCTGGCGGCCCGCACCGGTTCGGCAAGCTCGTCGACGTACTGCCGCTGCACCGGTGCCAGCCGGTGGTACTCAGGAATGTCCTCGATCCTCAGATAGAGCGGGCTAAGGTAGCGCCTCGTCATCGGCAGGTACGGCGAGTCGCTCACCGGAGCCGCCGGCTCAGCGGCGTGCAGCGGGTTGACCAGGATGAAGTCGGCGCCCAGATCGCGTGCTGACCACGCCGCCAGATCGGCGAGGTCCCTCAGGTCACCATGACCCCAGGACCGGCGGGACCTGACCGAGTAGAGCTGCACGGTGAAGCCCCAGGACCGGTCGCGCGGCATCCTCGGCAGCATCGCGGCCGCGCCGCCAGGCTCGGAGACGCCGCCCGCCGCGTCAGCCCGGCGGGCCGACGCACCGCCAATCCCTGCTCGCCAGCCCTGTTCCGATGACCCGGCAAGCACGTCGAGTATCGCCTTGAGAGTCGCGGGCGGCACTTGGACTCGCTGCTCGCGCCAGTCCAGGTAGGTCACCGACACGCCGAGCTCCTCGGCCCGCCTGACAAGCTCCCGATCGGTCATCCCCTAATGATCTCCCCCGTGCCGCGGCACCCGCGCTCCCGCGCCGGCCGCCGCCACGCCAGCGGGCAGGCGCCTGGATGCTTGCGTAGATCAGCCTAAGCCGCAGCCGGCGCGCCGCATATGCTGAACGCTATGACAGCACCGTACGCACCTACGGTCCTTACTGAAGGGGATGCCGCGCACGCGGTCAGCGGGCTCTCCAGGCGGCCTCTGCTGCTCGCCGGGCTCGGCGCGGCCACCATTTCGTCTTCGGCGGTTCTGATCGCGCTCTCGGCCGCCAGCGCCGTCAGCACGGCGTTCTACCGGTCCCTGCTGGCGCTGCCTGTCCTGATCATCCTGGCTGCGCTGGAACAGCGCAGGCGCGGTCCGCGTCCGCTGGCCCAGCGGCTCAGGGCAGTCACCGCCGGCGTGTTCCTCGCCGTTGACCTGATCTTGTGGGCCCACGCCATTACCGATGTCGGCGCGGGTGTGGCGACCGTCCTCGGCAATCTCCAGGTCCTTTTCGTGGCAGGGATTGCCTGGCTGTTCTGGCGCGAGCGGCCCAATCGCGCCGTGGCAATGGCGCTGCCAGTGGTGATGCTCGGCGTCGTGCTCGTGTCTGGCCTGGTCGGCAGGACAACCGCCGGGCATCATCCGCTCGCCGGAGTCGGTTACGGCATCGGGACGTCGATCGCCTACGCCGGATTCTTGCTGATCTTGCGCAGGTCGTCGTCTGGCATGGCGCACGTCGCCGGACCAGTGGCCGACGCGACGGCTGGGTTGGCGTTTGCCTCCCTCGCCTTCGGCCTGGTCTTCGGCGGCCTGGCGCTGCATCCGATCTGGCCGGCCGTCGGCTGGCTCGCGTTGCTGGCGTTGCTCAGCCAGACCGCCGGCTGGCTGCTGATCACCTCGTCGCTACCGCGACTGCCCGCCGCCGTCTCCTCGCTGCTGCTGCTGCTGCAGCCAGCCGCCGCACTCGGGCTGGCTGCCGTGATCCTCGGCCAGCGGCCCACCCTCCCGCAGATCCTGGGCGCGGTGCTCACCTGCGGCGGTGCGCTCGGAGCGAGCCTGGCGGCCACTGCCACGCCACCAGCGCCCTGCCGAGCCACAAGCCGGTCAGGCCCTGCGCCACGCTGACCAGGAGCGTGACGGCCACAGTGCCCGCCGCGCCGGCCGGCAGGTCGAGCAGCGCCGCGATCACCTGGGCCGTCGGCCCGATCGGCAGCCCGCGCAGCGCGCTCAGCCACAACACCAGTCCCCAGCCAGCCGCGCTCATGGCCAGCACCGCCGGACCGGTGACCCGGAAGCGCCAGCCGCCCCACCGCATCACGAACCCGGTCACGAGCCCGACGGCGAACGGCAGGTACCACAGCCCGGCTGCCGCTCCCCCGGCTATCGCCAGCGTGCCAGCGACCGCGCCGAGCAGCCATCCAGCGGGCGTGCCCGCATGACGAGGCCGGGTGAACCACGGCCGGAGCGGCCTCGGCGGTGCCGGCCGCGCCGTGCCCTGCTGGCTGAGCCCGCCGAGCCGGTAGGAGCCGCGCTTTCCGAGCCTGTCGACCTCGGCCCTGCCGACCGGCCGGCTCACGGTCGCAACTCCCACCAAGGCGAGCCCGAACCGGCCGCACCGCCGACACCGGACGATCCAGAGGCCCTGACCAGCCCGACCGTTCCGACTGCCGGCATCGGCAGGTAGAGCCCGTTCTGCCAGTCCGCGATCAGGTTCGCGTACCACGGTGATGCCGGGTTCTCGTTCTGGCCGCCCGGATAGGCGCCCTCGGCCATGACGCCACCCGCCGCCCCCGCGCCGGTCCAGCGCACGATCATTCGCCAGCCGGGTTCCTGCCTGCCGACCGGCACGCAGGACGCGGTGTCATCGGGCGTTTCGTAGCCGTCGGCGGCCTGCCAGCCGGACACGGTCCGATCGGCCAGGCCGGACACGGCCCGATCGGCCAGCACCGGGGACTGGCTCGGGTGCAGCCGCCGCAGCATCCAGCCAGCCGGGCTGCCGCCCAGCCTGGCTCGCAGGCTTGCGACCGCGGTCTTGAATGCCGCACGCAGCACAGGCACCGCGGTCCTGGCCGCCTCGCCTGGCGCTGAGAACGCCGCGTTCGAGCGGTCCGCGAGCGTCCAGTGCGCGAGCACCTGGTCCAGGGTGAGCTGGCTTGCCGAGACAGTGAGCACAGCGGGATCCCAGCGCACCGGCACCTTGGCCGCCTGCCACCATGGCGCAAAGGTCGCGTCGACATAGGCCGCCCAGAACGTCGACCAGATCGCGGCGGCCGCGGAGCCGGGATCCATCGAGTGATCCCAGCCGCGCAGCAGCGCCAGCGCCTCGTGCTGCACCGGCCCGAGCCTGGCAGGTCGCAGTGCCGCGACCAGGCGGGGCACCAGCCGGGCGGCGAACTGGTCGGCCAGGCTCGTCTGCGGCACGCTGAGACCCGACAGCCTCAGCCGCGATCTAGCTGCCAGGAACGAGTACTCCTGGCTGACGCGGCAGCCCGGGCCGAACTGGTTCGCGGTGGTGCCGATGTAGTACGGGTACGAGGCCGAGACTGGCCGCTGGCCGGCCGTCACGATGACATGATCCGGCGGGTCATAGCTGTGCGGAAGGGCTGCGAATGGTATGACACCTGCCACGTCATCGGCGCCAGTTCCTGGCATCGGCAACCAGGGGCGCCCATGGCGCACGAGGGGGTAATAGCCTGCCGAGATCGCGGCGATATTGCCGCGGTCGTCGGCGTAGAGGAAGTCCTGCGCGGGCGCACGCCAGGACCGCAGCGCGGCCCGGAACTGGCCGAAGTCGCGCGCCGCGCCGATCGCGGCCAGGACCGAGATGTCCGGCGAGGGTAGGCTGCCCATCCAGTCGACCGATACCGCGGGCCCGGCCTGGCTGAGCACCGGACCGTGCACGGTGAGAAGCACGGTCAGGTGCCGAGCCGGAGCACCCCGCACGGCGATGGTGTAGCGCACCCGCCGCATCGGCCGCCAGCGACCGCGCCACAGGTATCGCCCGGGCCGGGTACTGCTTGTCCGCTCCGCATAGAAGAGCGCCGCCTGATTCGCGGTGTCGGTGAGCGACCACGCGATGTGCCGGTTATGCCCGGCCAGGACGCCAGGAATGCCCGGTACGGTGGCTCCGGTCACGTCGAAGCCAGGCGCGGAGATGGCCACCTCGAACCATACCGACGGCCAGGTGTGCGGCAGGTAGGCGTCTTCGGCCAGCACGGACCGCCCGCCCGCTACCTTCGGCCCGTTCGCCACCCAGGCACCGCCGGTGGAGTAGCCTTCGGCCGGGCCGCTGGCCAGCGCGCTCGTCTGCGCGAGTATGGCGGCGGCCGCCCGGGCCACCGCGGCGGACGGAACGGCGCCCGCGTTGCCCGCGGTCATCGTCTTGGCGATCCGTGCGACGCCGCTGGCATGGTACGGACCAGGGTCATAGGGGTGCTGCCCGGCACCGGTACCGAAGGACACCGGGAACCAGCTCATCGTCCGTGCCATCCCGAGCGACCTGGCGAGCACCGCGTAGTCCAGCGGAGTCGTGGTGAAGTCGAGTTGCTGAGTCAGCTCGCCCTGGACGGCGAGGCTGTCCACCGGGGTCCAGTCGGCCGGATAGACACCGGCGACGGAGAACAGGGCCGGCCACTGCCGGTCCGCACGCACTTGGTCCAAGTAGTCGTTGACGCCGTGCGCATACGCCGTCAGCAGCTCCGCCGTCTGGCTGCGCGCAGGCAGCCGTGCCCATTCCTGCCGCGCCGTGCGCAGCAGGCCAAGCCTGAGCTCGAGGGTGTCCGAAGCGAGCCCGGCCGGGCCGACGAGCGCCGACAGCCTACCTTCCGCACGCCGGCGTAGCAGATCTAGCTGCGTTAGCCGGAACCGTGCGTGCAGGTAGCCGAGCGCGAGGGCGCTATCAGTCCGGTCCGCTGCCCCGATGGCAGGCAAGCCAGCGTCGTCGAACGATACGGTCACCGGCGCGACGAGCCCGGGCAAGGTCAGGGTCTGCGAGACCGGCGGCTGGCCACCGGACGCGGCCGCCCACGCGCCGTGCCCAGGATCGAGCAGCGGGCCGAGAGCGGGAAGGGTGCCCAGGCCGGCCGCGCAAACGCCGAGGACCGCCACTGCCGCACACAACGCGACAGCGACGTTACTGACCTGGCGGCTCAGTCGCCAGCGCCGTCGGTCCGGCAGCACACGACCACCTCCGGATGTCCCCGCGCATCCATTCCCCCGAGCGATGGTAAGGCCTGGCGCGCCAGCCAGCCGTCGCCGCGGCCATCTAGGGCGATTTCAGCGCATGCGGCACAGCCTCGGACTAGGCCGCACGCAGGGACACGCCGCCGCACGCGGGCACGCACCGACTTCGCTCCCCGCACCTAACTGAGCGCAGAAGTGTTACCAGATCGCCGGATGGCGGTCCCGCCACGGCCGCGCGGCCTCGATCTGGGCTGACAGCGAGATCAGCGTGGCCTCGTCGCCGAGCCGTCCGGCGAGCATGACTCCGATCGGCAGCCCCTGCGCGTTCCAGTACAGCGGTAGGTTCACGGCTGGTTGACCCGAGATGTTATACAACGCCGTATACGGGGTGAATCGCTTCTGCCGCTCGAAGTTCTCAGCGGGCTCTACTTCGTCGAAGTAGCCGACCGGGACCGGCGGCGATGCCAGCGTCGGACTGAGGAATGCGTCGTAGCCGTTCAGCAATGCCAGCGCCGGCCGCATCACGCTCTGCAGATATGCCTGGGCGTAGATCAGCTCACCCGCGGTCACTTTCGCGCCCCGGCTGCGCAGGTAGCGAGTCAGCGGCAGCAGTTCGCCCTCCTGGGCTGGGTCGATCGGCGCCAGAGTCGACATCGAGTACCAGAGCAGCTCGAACATCGGGACCGCGTCGGAGCCGAACGGCAGCTCGACGTCTTCGACCACATGCCCCAGTTGGGCAAGCAGATTGCTGGCATCCTCGTAGGCGGCCACGCAGTCCTGGTGGACCTCGGCTCCTGGCACGACATGGGTCAGGGACCGCCCGATCCGCAGCTGGCCTGGCTCGCGCCTGGCATGACCGAGGAAGCTCTCGCCAGCCGGCAGCGGAGGCAGCACGTACATGTCGCCCGGATAGCTACAGGTCATCACGTCGAGCAACATCGCCGCGTCGGCAACAGTCCGCGCGATCGGCCCGTCGGTTGACAGGCCGGACAGATCGGGCATCAGCGGACCGCCGGAGATCCTGCCCCGGCTCGGCTTTATTCCGAACAGGCCGCACACGCTGGACGGGATACGGATCGAGCCGCCGCCGTCACTGCCCTGCGCCGCTGGCGCCAGGCCGGCCGCCACCGCCGCCGCCGCGCCGCCGCTTGACCCGCCCGCCGACCTGGACAGGTCCCATGGCGTCCTGGCAGGCGGTCCGATCTTGGTCTCGGTGTAACAGGGCAGGCCGAATTCAGGCGTCGCCGTCTTGCCGGTGATCACGATCCCGGCCTTGCGCAACTCGGCGACGACGTAGTCGTCCTCGGTGGCCACGTTCTCGGCCAGCAGCGAGCAACCCATGGTCATCCGCACCCCGGCGACCATATTCAGGTCCTTGATCGGGATCGGCACGCCGGTCAACGGCGGCAGCGCGCCCGCCTGGTCACCAGCCCGGCGGCTTTCGGCGGCAAGCTTCTCCGCAGCGGCCGCCTGCTCCCTGGCCAGCTCGGCGGTTACCGTGTAGAAGGCGCCGGTCTCGGCGTTGAGCCGGCCGATCCGGTCCAGGTAGTGATCAGTAATCCGCACCGGAGAAAGCTGGCCATCCCGGATGGCAGCAGCTTGCTCAAGTGCGGTCATGTCATGGATTTCAGTCACGTTACCGAACAGTAGACTCCATGGCCGACCTCGTCTACGCCTACCGGACCAGTTCAATTAACCGGCAGTTGCCGCATGTTCGGGCAGCAGGTAATCGGCTACGCTCAGATCGTGGACTGGGAGGTGCAGGACCAGGACGGCCAGCCGCCCGCGCGGGAAGCTACCCCCAAGAGCTGGTGGTCATGGTTCGGCGGGACCGACGCGGATCCAGCTGACCAGCCGGCTCAGCAGACCGATGACCTGGTCAGCCGACCGGCCGGACCCCAGCCCGACGACCGCCACCCCGTGCGCGGTCAGGCTGTCCGGGCGCAGACGGCGAGCCGGCCGCTGGCTCACCGGCCGCTGGCTCATCGACCGCTGACCAGCCGGCCGCTGATCAGCGGCCGGCTCGCGGGCGACCCGCGGCTGCGCGCCTGGATCATCCGAGTGCTCGGGACGATCGTCGCCTACCTGGCTGTTACTGCCTGGCATGGCTGGCGGTTCGGCTTGTCCGCGGCCGTGCTCTATGCCTGCGGGGACATCATCTACCGGTCCAGGACGACCGGCATAGTCCCGCCTTCCGTGCGCGTGACCTCAGCACAGCGAGGCACCCGGCGGCGGCTGAAAGTACTTGAGCCAGCCGGCTACCTGGCCCTGCAGGCACGCTCGATCCCGGGCACTGACTGGGTCATCGACCACCTCGTCGTCGGCCCGGCCGGCGTGTTCGCGCTCGATTCGGTGCGACTGGACAAGAGACTGCCCGTCCTGGCCATCGGCGGCATGCTGTACCACGGACCAGTCAGCCAGCTCAACCGGATCGACCACGCCAAGGACGAGGCGCGCCGGGCCGCTGCCCTGATCGGAGCCCAACTTGGACAGCGCATCAGAGTCCGTCCTGCCGTAGTTCTCTACGGGCCTAAGGCACCGTGGATGATCATGAAGCTGAAAGGCGTCGACGTCTTCAACGGCCAGCGGGTCGGCGCCTTCTTCCGGCGCCAGTCCAAGGCCACCGCCGGTCATCACCTGGACCCGAGCCAGATCGCGCTCGTCTTGTCCGCCGCCGCGCACGCGCTGCCACCGATCAAGTAAGCCTGGCCAGACCCGCCGTTCACGTGCCGCTAGTCTGTGACCCTCCATATGCGGCAGATAGGCAGATAGGACGGGTCGTGACGTCGGCACGGGACTGGATGGCTGGAGCACGGCCACGGACACTTCCTGCTGCCGTCGTCCCGGTCGCCGTCGGCTCAGGTGTCGCGGCCGGCTACGGCGACTTCTCCTGGTGGCGTGCGCTGCTCGCGCTGACCGTCGCGCTGGCTTTGCAGGTCGGCGTGAACTACGCCAACGACTACAGTGACGGCATCCGCGGCACGGACGACGTACAGCGGGTCGGCCCGGTCCGGCTGGTGGGAGGCGGGCTAGCCCCGCCAGCACAGGTCCTCGCCGCCGCGCTCGGGTGCTTCTCGCTAGCGGGGGTCGCCGGCCTGGTACTCGCCGCGGCCGTCTCCTGGTGGCTGCTGCTGCTCGGTGCGGCCGCTATCGCGGCGGCGTGGTTCTACACCGGGGGCAGCCGGCCCTACGGCTACCGTGCGCTCGGCGAGGTCTCGGTCTTCGTGTTCTTCGGGCTCGGGGCGGTCGCCGGTACCGCCTACGTGCAGATGGACCGGCTTGCCTGGCTCGCCGTCGCCGCGGCGGTCCCGGTCGGCCTGCTCGCCTGCGGGCTGCTGGTGATCAACAACCTGCGCGACATCCCGGCCGACGAGGTCGCGGGCAAGCGCACGCTGGCGGTCGTGCTGGGCGACCGGCACACCCGAGTGCTGTACACGGCATGCGTGTCCGCGCCGTTCGCGGTGGCCGCGGCGATGGCGCCGGTCGCGCCGCTGACCCTGCTCACGCTCGCCGCCATCCCGCTGGCGATCCGACCGGCCAGGCAGGTTCTCGGGGAAGTGACCGGCCGGGGCCTGATCATGGTCCTCGGCCAGACGGGACGGCTCCAGCTAGCCTTCGGCTTCCTGCTGACTGTCGGCCTGGCCTTCCGTTTCTAGCGGCCGGACCGCGCGGCCTTCCGTTTCCAGCTGCCGGACCGGGCGGGCCGGGCGGGCCGCCCTCAGCGCGTCTTCGTTCTCCCCTTCGCCGCCTGGCTGGCCGAAAGCGGAGCTGAGCATGCGCAGTGCCCCGGTCAGTTCGCTCGGGATCATCCAGATGGTGTTGCCCTCGCCCTTGGCGAGTTGCGGCAGCGTCTGCAGGTACTGGTAGGCGAGCAGCTTCGGGTCCGGATCGCCGTCGTGAATGGCCTGGAAGACCCTGTCGATGGCCTTGGCCTGACCCTCTGCGCGCAGGATCGCCGACTGCTTCTCGCCTTCGGCACGCAAGATCGCGCCCCGCTTGTCGCCTTCCGCGGTCAGGATCTGCGACTGCTGCACACCTTCGGCGGTCAGGATCGCCGCGCGCTTCTCCCGCTCCGCCTTGAGCTGCTTCTCCATCGACTCCTTGATCGACTGAGGCGGGTCGATCGACCGGATCTCGACCCGGCTCACCCGGACGCCCCACTTGCTGGACGCCTCGTCCAGCCGGTCGCGCAGCAGCGTGTTGATCTTGTCCCGGGAGGTCAGCGTCCGCTCCAGGTCCAGTTCGCCGATCACGCTGCGGAGCATGGTCGCGGCGAGCTGCTCGATCGCCTGGATGTAGTTCACGATCTCGTAGTTGGCAGCGCGGGGGTCGGTCACCTGGAAGAACAGCACGGTGTCGATGGACATCACCACGTTGTCCTCGGTGATCACCCGCTGACCGGTGAACGAGACCACCTGCTCGCGCAGGTCGATGAGATCCTTGACCTTGTCAATCATTGGGATGACGAGGTTCAGGCCAGGCTCCATCGTCTTGTGGAACTGGCCGAGCCGCTCCACGTTCCGCGCCCTGGCAGGCGGTACCAGCCAGATCGACCGGCTCAAGACGATGAACAGCGCGACGACAAGCCCAGCTGCCACGATGATGGCGGCAATGCCTTCCGACATCTCTACTCCCTCGGATGCACCAGGGCGATCGCGCCCTTGATCTGCAAGACATCGACAGTGGCGCCGGCCGGGATGACGGATGTCTCGTCGTAGGGCCTGGCCGACCACTCCTCGCCGCCGATCTTGATCCGGCCGGCCTGCGGTGAGATCTCGGAAAGGACGTAACCGGTCTGGCCGACCAGCGCGGCGATACCGGTGCGCAGGTGCGGCCGACGCCTGAGCCGGCGCAGCGCCCATGGTCTGACCAGAACGAACCCGGCCACCGAGACCACGGCGAACGCGATGAGCTGGAGGACCGGATCGCCGCCGAGCGCGCTGGTCACCGCGGCGGCTGCGGCACCCATGGCCACTAGGCCGAAGGCCAGTGTCGTCGTCATCAGCTCGGCCACCCCGGCGACGGTCGCCACAATCAGCCAGACCACCCACAGGCTCACGAGCCGCTCCACCAGGTTCTATAAATCCCGCACTCATCACCATATGCCTGTCTGCAAGCAATGACAGTCTTCGATGCCAGACGGTGACCTTGCCAGCTTCACAGCAGACGGCAAAACGGGCAGGATGGGACTGGATCAAGCCCGGCGATCTTGGTGCGGGCGCACGAAGGGATGAGTCATGTCCTGGCACGCAACGCTCTCGTACAGCCACGGAACGTCCAGCATCGCGCTGCTCGGCGAGACGATCGGCGCTAACCTGCGGCGCGTCGCCGCCGAGCATCCGGATGCCGAGGTTCTCGTCGACGTCCCCAGCGGGCGCCGCTGGACCTATGCCCAGTTCGACGCCGAGACCGACATCCTGGCCCGCGGGCTGATCGCGGCCGGATCGCAGGCGGGCGACCGGGTCGGGATCTGGGCGCCGAACTGCCCGGAGTGGGTGCAGATGCAGTACGCCACCGCCAAGGCTGGCGTCATCCTGGTCAACATCAACCCGGCCTATCGCAGTCACGAACTGCGGTACGCCCTGGCGCAGTCCGGTGTACGGGCACTGGTGAGCGCCGAGCGCTTCAAGACCAGCGACTACCGGGGCATGATCGAGGAAGTCCGCTCCGACCTACCCGACCTGACCGACATCGTCTACCTCGGCACCGCCGCCTGGGACGCGCTGTTCGAATCGGGCCGCGCCGCGGCTGGCGCGGTGGCCAGCGCGGACGGCGCGGACCCGCTGGCCGAACGCGAGGCCAGCCTGTCGTTCGACGATCCGATCAATATCCAGTACACCAGCGGGACGACCGGTTTCCCGAAGGGCGCGACGCTGTCGCACCACAACCTCGTGAACAACGGCTTCTTCATCGGGGAGGGCTGCCGGTATACCGCGCAGGACCGGGTCTGCATCCCGGTGCCTTTCTATCACTGCTTCGGCATGGTGCTCGGCAATCTCGCCTGCACGACGCACGGTGCCTGCATCGTGATCCCGGCAGCGGGCTTCGACCCGGCGGAGACGCTGCGGACGGTGCAGGCCGAGCGGTGCACGTCCCTGTACGGCGTGCCGACGATGTTCATCGCCGAGCTCGCGCTGCCGGACTTCGCCAGCTACGACCTGGCCACGCTCCGCACCGGCATCATGGCGGGCTCGCCCTGCCCGGTCGGGGTGATGAAGCGCGTCGTCAGCGAGATGAACATGACCGAGGTGACCATCTGCTACGGCATGACCGAGACCTCGCCGGTCTCCACGCAGACCACCGCCGACGACGACATGGAACTGCGGGTGTCCACGGTCGGCCGGGTGCACCCGCACGTCGAGGTCAAGGTCATCGACCCGGAAACCGGGCGCGTGCTGCCCCGCGGTACCCGGGGCGAGCTGTGCACCCGCGGCTACTCGGTGATGCTCGGGTACTGGGACGAGCCAGCGAAGACCGCCGAGGCGATCGACGCTGCCCGCTGGATGCACACCGGTGACCTGGCGGTCATGGACGATGCCGGATATCTGAACATCGTGGGCCGTATCAAAGATATGGTGATTCGCGGCGGGGAGAACGTCTACCCGCGCGAGGTCGAGGAATTTCTGTACGCGCATCCAGCCATCGAAGACGTCCAGGTCATTGGCGTTCCTGACGTGAAGTACGGTGAAGAATTGTGCGCCTGGATCCGGCTGCGGCCCGGCACCGAGCTCAGCGCCGAGCAGGTCAGGGAGTACTGCCAGGGCAAGATCGCGCACTTCAAGATTCCCCGTTACATCAGGTTCACGGCAGACTTCCCGATGACCGTCACCGGCAAGGTGCAGAAGTTCAAGATGCGCGAGACGTCCATCGCCGAACTTGACCTGGAGGCGGCCGGCCAGACGCGGACCGCCTGACCAGCCGCAAGCTGCCCGGCCGCAAGCTGCCCGGCCGATCGCCTGACTCCCGGCAACAGCGACTTATCGCGTTTACGGTTTCGGTGACCACTGGGTGTGGCAGATTGAGTACGTTTCGTAATCACGGATGTACCTGGTCTATCCCGAGGGAGCGAGCGCTGATGACGCGGCGAGGCAAGCAGGCCGGTCAGGACGCCGCACTGGGCAGCGCGTCGTGATCCGGGCTCGGCGCTCCGCGGCCCGGTCAAGGCTCACGACGGTGCGCGCGGCCATCGCGCTTCCGCTCGTCGTCGCCGTCAGCGGATGCGTGGGCGATCCTGCCCCCGGCCAGTCCGGCCAGAACAGTGCCAGGGCAGCGGCAGCCCCGCAGACGGCAAAGATTCTGCGGGTCACGCCTGCGCCATATCAGCTGCCCGTGGCCCTGTCCGGCGAGGCGGCGAGCGCGGTCGGCGGTCGCCTGATGGTCGCTGGCGGCCTGCTGGCCGACCAGACCAGCAGCCGCCTGGCGTTCAGGGTCGACCCGCGTACCGGCCAGGCTATCTTCACCGGACACCTCGCCATGCCCGTGCACGACGCGGCATCGGCGACGCTGGCGGGCCGGTACCTGGTTTTCGGCGGCGGGGTGGCCGCGAGCTACGCGGCCGTGCAGCAGCCGTCACGACGCGGCGGTTCGGTCGTCGGCTCGCTGCCGGCACCCCGATCCGACCTGGCGGCCGTACAGGTCGGGCGGACCGCGTATCTCGTGGGCGGACACGGCAACAGCGGTGACGCCAGGACTGTGCTCGCCACGAGAGACGGCCGGCACTTCACCGTGGTCGCCAGGTTGCCGGTGCCGGTCAGGTACCCGGCTGTCGCCGCGTCCGGCGGCATCCTGTGGATCTTCGGCGGACTGGCGTCGAGCGGCCCGGTCAGTGACGTACAGCGGGTAGACCTGGCCAGCGGAGCGGCACGAGTCGCCGCGCGGCTGCCACGGCCGCTAACGGCCGCAGCGGCCTTCGTGCTGGACGGCACCGTCTATGTGGCGGGCGGCCTGACCACCAGCGGCCCGGCCAGCCGGGCCGGTTCTGCGTCGTCGCAGGTCACCACCCCCGCAGTGCTTCGGTTCGACGAAACCCGGCGGTCCTTCACCGCGGTCGGCGCGCTGCCGGTGCCGGTCGCCCACGCCGCTGTCGCCGTGACCGGCACGGCGGCGTACCTGCTCGGCGGGGTGGACGGCGCACGGACGGTCGGGACGGTCACCAGGTTCACCCAGGTCCGCGCGGAGAAGGCGGTCGCGAGCCCGTGGTTCACCGGCAGCGGCGGCAAGGGGTACCTGACCCCGGGTTCGGAGCCCGCCGCGCTGCCGACCGACGTGCTGGTCGCCGACCACCAGAACAACCGGCTGGTCGTCATCGACCCGCGCGGCCGGATCCGCTGGGTGTTCCCGCGGCCCGGTGACCTGGCGCGCGGCCAGACTTTCCTGGTTCCCGACGATGCCTTCTTCTCGCCCGACGGGCGCTACATCATCGCGACTCAGGAAGACGACCAGGTCATCAGCATCATCGACGTGGCGCGGCACAGGATCGTCTACCGGTACGGCAAGCCCGGCGTCCCGGGCATGGGCACCAACCGGCTGAGCAATCCTGACGACGCCATGCTGACTCCGGCCGGCGACATCATCGCCGCCGACATCAAGAACTGCTCGATCATCATGATCCGGCCGCCCGCGCACCGACCGCTCAAGATCATCGGCCATCAGACCAACGCGTGCACGCATGATCCGCCGTACTACTTCGGCAGTCCGAACGGCGCATTCCCGATGACCAACGGGCATTACCTGGTGACCGAGATCAACGGCTCGTGGGTCAACGAGCTGAGCCTGTCGGGGAAGGTCTTCTGGTCGGTCCATCCGCCCGGAGTACTTTACCCGTCCGATGCCAACGAGGTCGCTCCCGGCCGGTACCTGGTGGCCGACTATTCCACGCCAGGGCAGGTTGTCGAGTTCAACTCGCGCGGCCGGCTGCTCTGGCGGTTCGGCGGCCTGAACTCCCCGTCGCTCGCCGTCGGCATGCCCAACGGGGACATTCTCGTCAACGACGACTTCAACGACCGGGTCATCGTCATCGATCCGGTCACCGACAAGATCGTCTGGCAGTACGGGCACACCGGAGTGGCTGGTTCCAGGCCCGGATACCTCAACGACCCGGATGGCTTGGACCTGGTCCCCGCCGACTCGCTGCTGATGCAGAACGCGCCGACCATGGGCCAGCCGTAGCTGACGGCGCGCAGCCACCGGTTGGCACCTTCGATACGAGCGCCCGACCTCAGGGCACTGGCGGCGCTACCTCGGTGCTGAGCCCGACGCCTGCCCCGGCCCGACCAGCCCCTGGCCCGACCAGCCCCTGGCCCGGCTAACCCCGGGCCTGGGCGCTAACCCCGGCTCGGAGCCGACCGAACCTCCAGACGGCTGAGCAAGTCCGCCGTTGCCAGGGAGACTGCCTCGACCGCCGCGTTGAATGCTGCCTCGTTGTGCGCCGCTGGAACGCGAAACCCGCTGATCTTGCGCACGTACTGCAGCGCGGCGGCACGCACGTCATCGGCTGTGACATGTTCGGTGAAGGGCTCACGCAGCGTCTTGATGCTTCGGCACATAACCCAAATCTAGCCGGGTCACACCGCTACCCTGACTCGATCTCCCTCGGGGCAGCCCAACCTCCTGCCGCTCCCCATGATCGTGGTGAGTTGACCGTGCTATAGGGCGTAGCAGCAAATACGAAAACTCAGCCCCGACTCACCACAGCCCACGCCTGGTGATCGAGTGGACTACCGAACTGCAAGCCACCCGCCGCACCGTAGCCACCTCCCGGTAACGACAAGAACCAGCAGCAGTGGGCTGCACAGCAGCCTAGTGCAGCCCACTGCCAGGAGGAACCCTAGACGCATCGACCCACCGCACCCGCACACACGGAAGCTGCACACATCCTGTAGGTGGCCCACCCACCCGCCCCCAAGCCAGCGCCGCCCCGGCCCGCACGCGCCCGGCCCTCACGGCCCACGCCGAGGACCGCAACGACAATAGGCAGCCCTACGGGCGCTACTAGCCAAAAGATGCAGGCGCGCTCAAGCGCGCCAGCATCGCCGACCGCCGGGAACGCTCGGACGCCATTCCTGCCAAACTGACGACCTTCGTCCCTCAACACGGCGGGCTACTGTTGGATCATGACCCCCGCCCAAACCACTGTCCAGACACACACCCCAGCCGCCGCCCTTGACCTAGCTCCCACCGTCTGCCGGCTCTACCGCGACGTGTTCTCCCTGCCGCCATTCCTCGGCGACGAGGACGAATTTCAGAACCAGCACTCCTATTACCACGACATGCTCCAGCGCCCAGGCTTCCTCCTCACCACAGCACAAGACGGAAACCAGCCGATCGGCTTCTCGTACGGCTACCTCCTGCCCCAAGACACCACCTGGTGGCGCAACCTATCCGCGAAACTGCCAGCAGAATTCACCCACGAGACCGGACAACGCACGTTCGCCCTGATTGACTTCGGCGTCATCCCAGGGCACCGGGGAAAAGGAATAGGACGAGCCATCGAGCAAGCCACCCTGAAGCAAACCCACGCAGAGCGCGCTACCCTCACCGTCCAGCGCAAGGCCTCAGATACCCAGCAGATCTACTTGCACTGGGGCTGGCAAAATGTCGGAGAAAAGGAGGGCAACCTTGGCGGCAGACCAGTCGTCTTCGACGTCTACGCGCTGACGCTTACCGACCCGGCCCGATCGAATCAAACCGATGCACCCGCAGAAACTGATCAACGTCGCTAAGCTCCCGGCTCCTATCGCCCATCTCCGCCCGCGCCGAGATAACTGCCTCCCGCAGCCGCAGCGACATGTTGCATGTCGCCAGCTCCGCAGCGCCCCGCAACTGCTCGCCCGCCTCACCCATCTCGCCCTCCCTCGCCAGCGCCCTAGCCAGGCCAATCCGGCAGAAAGCAACATTCCGAGTGAACCCCTGATCCAAGTCGCGCAGCGCTCCGCAAGCCACGCTGCGCGACTCACGAACTGCACCCAGATCCAGCAGGCATTCAGCCTCGCGAGTAAGAAGCTGGCCATGCCCATAGAAGTAAAGAAAACTAGCCGCCGGGTCGTCCGCGCAATGGCCTTGCGTTAAGGTCTGACGTGGTATCGTTACGGTTTTGTGGCGCATGATGGTTCTGAGGGGCTCTCTCCGGACGGGTGGCTGCCGGACCGGATCTCGATCGGTGTCCTGACGAGGGTTTTCACCCCGGAACTGGTGGACGCCGCGGTAGAGGATGCCGGGGCGCGGGAGCAGCGCCGCCGGTTGCTGCCGGCGAGGCTGGTGGTGTATTTCGTTCTGGCGTTGTGGCTGTTCCGGGGCCGGAACAGCGGGTACGGCCAGGTGATGACCAAGCTGGCGGACGGGCTGTATCATCAGCGCCGCGCCGGGGACCTGCTGGCCGGGCAGCAGCTGGACCCGGACGGCTGGGTCGGTGCCGGGGACGGGCGGCGCTGGCGGCAGCCGAACATCTCCTCGCTGTCACGGGGCCGCGGCAAGCTCGGCCCGGCACCGGTCCGGTTCCTGTTCGAGCAGGTCGCGGGGCCGGTCGGGGGCGAGGGGACACCGGGGGTGTCCTGCTGCGGGCTGCGGGTCGTCTCGATTGACGGGTCAACCTCGGACGTGCCGGACAGCGACGCTAACGACGAGCATTTCGGCCGCCCGTCCAACCAGGTCCGCGACGGGGCGTTCCCGCAGGTCAGGTGGCTGGCGGCGGCGGAGTCCGGGACCGGGAGCCTGCTGGGGGCGTCGATGGGACCGTACCGTGACTCCGAGCAGGCCCTGGCCCGCGACCTGCTCGAGCAGGGGTGCTTCGGGCCGGGGACGCTGGTGCTGGCCGACCGCAAGTTCCTGTCCCGGGCACTGGCCAGGGAGTTCCTGGCCACCGGGGCGCACATCTGCTGGCGCGCCTCGGCGTCCTTCACCCTCAGGCCGGTGAAAGTCCTGGCAGACGGCACCTACCTGGCGGAACTGGCGCCGCCCCGCAAGAAAGACGGCCCGCCGCTGACCGTCCGGGTCATCGAGTACACCGTGCGCACCACGCCGGATGGCGGGGATGAGGGGACCTCCGAGGTGTTCTGCCTGGTCACCGATCTCCTCGACCCGGAGGCGTACCCGGCGCTGGACCTGGCGTGCTGCTACCCGTGCCGGTGGGGATGCGAGACCGTCATCGGGCATCACAAGACGGACATGGGTGAGGGGCAGCCGGTTCTGCGCAGCAAGGACCCGGCCGGCGTCGAGCAGGAAATGTGGGCGCTGTTCGCGGTCTACCAGGCGATCTGCAAGATCATCGGGATCGGGGCGGCTGCCGCGGGCATCCCCCCGGACACGATCAGCTTCCCGCACGCCCTGGCTGCCGCGACGGACACCGTCGCGGCTTTTTCCCCCTGACCACCAGGACCTGGCACTCGCCACGTTCCTGCTGAAGATCCTCGCGCCCGGTACCTTCGTCCGCGACCGGCCCGACCGGGCCAGCCCGCGCAAGACCAAGAAATCCGGCGACTTCCCCGCCCGAAAGCCCGGCGAGCCGAGCGTCACCAACGTCATCCGGAAAATCGAGTTCCATCTGCTCAACCCATGGCAGATCACTTAAGGCAAGGCCATTGGCCGATGAGCCCGGCGTTCGCGTTATAAGACTTGAACAACTCGGCCATGTCCGCCTTCTGCGGGCTGGTGGCCGCGACGGCTGCCGAGGCGGCGCCGTTTCCCGCGACGGCCGGGGCGGCCGTCATCGCAGCGACGGTAACAGCGGCGCCCAAGATCGCCAATGCCGGATGAAGAGGTGAGCTGGTCGCTCGCTTGCTTTTTGCCTTCATGGCGCATGGCCTCATTGGTCTCGTAACCACTGCGACAGATCAGGAGGAATGTAACATCACCTGTGCCGGCAATCCACCGGCCCGGCCGGGCGCGGCAACGCGAGGACAGCGTGCCGGTTAGCGTCCCTTTCCGCTCCCGAACGGAGGGTGACGAACGCCTGTATCAGTCCCGGAACACTTCCTCCTGGAACCATTTCCAGGTCCGGGGGATCCCGACCTCGCGGGCGACCGAGGGCGCGTAGCCGAGCAGCTGGTTCGCCAGGTCGTAGGAGGCGAAGTTGCGGTTTACCTCGCCGGCCCGTTTGGGCCGGTACTCGACCGGGTGGTCAGGGACCCCGGCGGCCCGGCGGCACAGGTCGGCCAGATCCCTGACCGCGGTCCCGACGCCCGATGCGGCATGCAGCACTGTGCCGCCCGGGACGTCTTTCTCCAGCGCGAGTTGCAGTGCGCTGGAGATGTCGTCCACGTGCACGTAGTCGCGAGAGGCTGACCCGTCGCCGTAGATGACCAGGGGCGCGCCGGAGTGGATCGACTCGAAGAAGACGTTGATCACGCCGCGCTTGCGAGCGCACCATGGCCCGTATACGTTGCCGAACCGGATTGCGACGGTGCGGACCCCGTAGGCCTTGGCAAATGCGTGCGCGTAGCCCTCGCCGGCCAGCTTGCTCGCCCCGTAGGGGGAGATCGGCTTGGGCAGCGACCGCTCGCTGACGGGTGGCGTGGCGTCTCCGATCAGCGCACCGCCGGTCGACGCCTGCACCACGCGCTCGACGCCCGCCCGCCGCGCCGCGTCCAGAACGCGGAACGTGCCGAGCACGTTGACCTCAAAGTTCGTCCCCGGATCCTGCACGGAGCCGACGACCGAGCCAGCGGCGGCGAGGTGGATGATCGCCTCCGTGCCCTCGATCGCGTCGTCCAGCGCCGCCGCGTCGCGGATGTCGCCCTTGACCAGCTCCGCATCCACGCCGGCCAGGTGCCCGGCGTCGCCGGTGCTGAGGTTGTCCAGCACCCGGACCCGGTAACCGCTCGCTACCAGCCGCCGCACCAGCGTCGCACCCACGAAACCGGCACCGCCGGTCACCAAAATTCCGTCAGGAGCACTCACAAGACGGGCACTGTACCACCCGCTCACGCACCTGCCACTGCGCGGACCACGGTCAGCGCGATGATGGCGGTCAGGATGCCATGATCGCGGGGTCGTCGCGGTTGACGTAGATCAGGCCGCCTTTCCAGAACCGGTCGTCGTCCCGGTTCACGTTCGGCACAGGACTCCGTGGGCCGGCGGGACCAGGCAGCCGGGATCCCGCCTGGCCTGTCCGCACGGCGACGGCTACAAGAATGAGCAGGCCGGCCGCGGCGGCAGCACGCTGACATTGACCAGCGTCACCAGCACCAGCAGCGCCCGGGAGTAGGTAGCCAGGAACCTGCGGTAGCGAAGGGTCGAATCTGTGCACTCGGGAGCATCGGTGTCGGGCCGGGAGCGGTAGATGATCAGCAGCAACCCAGTCCACAGGGAAGTAACCCATAGCTGGCCGGCAACCTTGGAAAACGCGCCCCAGGCCGACTTGCGGGCCCAGCGGTCCGGAGCACCGGACGCGGTGAATCCCACTGCGAGGCGGCTGGGCAGGTCCGGGTAGCGGGCAGCCAGCCGGTGTCAGCGGCGACCGCCTGCCTGAGCCCCTCGGACCAGCCCTCGGCGTTCTTGACAGCCACGATCCTCTCCCGCGCCACCCAGAAGCAGCCGAGGCCCGCGGCCAGTTCCGCCGACAGCACGATCGCGGTCAGCCGCGCCGACAACTGCAACGTCGGCCGGGTGAGCGCCGGCCCCGCGCAGATCAAGACGCCCGCGAGCAGCACGGCAAGGAACGCGGTCGGCTCCCGGCGGTCATGGCCGGCTCTCCTTCCCGGTGTCTTCGGCTGATTCCGGGAAGGCGAAGGCCGTGACGGCGGCCCGGCGGTGCCCCGCGATCTCCGCCGGCCCCATTCCCTGGGCGGCAGCCTCGGCGAGCAGTGTTGCCAGCCGGCCCGTCCAGTCCCGGGTCCAGCTGGCGTCGGGCGGCCCGCTGCCGGCGTCACGGCGGATCACCGAGCCGGACTTCCTGTTGATCCGCACCAGGCCTTCCTGGCGGAGGATGTCGTAGCTCTTGTTCACGGTGTGGAAGTTGACGCCGAGGTCCACGGCGAGCTGCCGGGTGGAGGGCAGCGCCGACCCGGCGGGCTGCTGCCCGCTCGCGATCGCCTCCACGATGGGGTCCCTGATCAGTACCACAAACATGGCCCGGTGCTGGCGTGCCTGACCCTGGTTAGCGGCCGGCGGTCTGCCGGCAGTCCGCCGGCCGGGACCGGCCATCCGGCGAGAGATCGAGAGATGAAGACAGCGGTGACCGTGACGGCGACCCGGCTGACGCGGAGCCCGGGATCTGCCGCGGGCGGCTTCGGGCCGCGGCCGGCCGTCACTGACGGGAGCGCTGCAGGCTCGGTCAGGTACGGCGAGCAGACCGGGCTGCCTGGCCGTCCCGGGCATGGCGGCCGCGGTGAAGGCGACACGGCGGGCCAGTCACGCTACCCCGGTCAGCCCGGATCCGGAGCCCGCCGGCTCGAGAGATGGCTACGCCATGGCGGTCACGTCACTGGTACCAGGCGCTGCGGCGCCGGAGCCAGAGACCCGGCTCACCTGGGTCCGGATGAACCGCATCGTAGCCCGCTGGCTACCCCCAACCCGCATCATGCACCCATTCCCGGAGGTGCGCTTCGCCGCCATACACCCAAGGTAGGAGCCCAGTGCGGTAATCCCGCACGCTGGGATCTGTGCGGGGGCCGCACGCAAGGGCGGTCCCTACCGCGATCCAGGCGGGTGGGCCGCGGCCCGCTGCCAGGCGAGGTGACCACCGGGGCCACCCAGATCGACGGCCAGCACCCCGACCCCAGGTTCCCCGCCCCCGGCGGCACCTGCCAGTACTACGAAAACGGATGCCCCAGCGCCGCCGACAGCAACCCCCAGCTCAACTACAGCAGAGTCGTGCTGGCCCGCGGGGCCACGCTCACCTGCGCTGAGGCCGTCCGGCCGCCGCTGAAGGACAAGCGCCGCTGGGAGGTCCGCTCCGCCGGGAAGGGATCGAAGAAGGACCGCTGGTATGGCTGGGTGTGGCTGGCCACCGCATCCCTGCGGCATCACCTGCTGGTCCGCCGCCACCTCAAGACCGGTGAGCTGGCCTTTCACCACTGCTACGTGCCCGAGGGCCAGGTGCTCACCCTGATCCGGCTGGTCTGCGCCGCCGGATTGCGCTGGCCCGTGGAGGAAGATTCCGAATTCGGCAAGGACTGCTTCGGCCTGGATGAGTCCCAGGTTCGCCACTGCACCGCGATCGCCCGGCACACCGTGCTCGTCATGGTCGCCCTGGCCATCTGCGCCATCACCGCCGCCCTGCTGCGCGACCGCACCGATACCCAGGCGCCGCCACCAATAAGGCGCCTGATCAGCCCCCGCCACCAGATCCCGGGACGATCCCGCTAACCGTCCCCGAGGTCAAACGCCTGCTCGCCGCCGCCGCGCCGCCCCGCCCGCCCGGCCACGCAGATCACTGGTCGGGCTTGACCCGCCGCCACCAGGCCCGCTCACGCTAATACCACCAGCGCGCCAGGCTCGCCAGAGAGGCCAAGATCACCCTGGTCAGCTAGTGAATGGCGGCTGCCGTACTATGCGGCCAGTGCAACCGTGAGAAGAGCGCCGACCTATAGGATCAGACTCGGCTACGCGATCATGGTTTCGGGTAACTCGCGATCCTGCTCAGCGCAAACTCTATTGCCAGGCGCCAAACGTCGCGCTGCTATACGCTTGGCAAACGCCATGGTGATCAGCGGTTTAGTCACAGCGACTCACTGGCGCGGGCCACCAGCTTGACCAGCACCGCCGTTCCGACAGGTCACCTGGCGGACCGATCTTCCAAGCTGGTAGTGCGGTGGGGTTGCGTCCACTCGCTGTCCGGGCATGCTGCAGCAAGGGGTGCCGATAGGCCACCGGCAGACATCGAGTAACGATATGCTCACGTACCGTGAATAAGATTCGCGGAACGTTGCCAATACTTGTCGCCATCCTCGCTGCCGCCTGCGGAAGCAGCATTCCGCAGGCCACACGGACAAGCCCAGCATCTCAGGCTTCCTCAGTGTCTCCGTCCGCCACCCCGCCCACGATCGCGAGATCCCCCCTGAAGTGTCACGCCCGAGCCGTCAGAACGCGTCCGCGTGATCACACCACCGTCGGAATACAGGTGCGCACAGCGGCGCGAGCGTTGGTAACCGCCACCACCGTTCACTCGGCTCTCAACGGTCAGAGCGCATCGGGCCGTGCGGGCGCCGGGGGCATGCTGACACTCCGGTTCCACGTGGGCGGTGCTACACCGGGCACGCGGGTTGTGATCGACGTGCATGTTTCCCTGCACGACAGACAGGGCAGTTGCCAGGCATCTTTCCGGCCACGATCGAGTCCCGCTGTGTCGCGATCACCGACTCCCGCACCCCAGCCCTCTACGGCCGCCTCCTGCTACCCGCTTACCAACGGAGGGAACTGCTACGAGCCGGGCGAGTTCTGCCGCGATAGCGATCACGGTGTTAGTGGCGTCGCAGGGGATGGCGAAAGGATCATCTGCGAGGACAATAACGGCTGGCGCTGGGAACCCGCCTAGATCAAGCGTGCTCATACTCTGTGCCCGTTCGGCTTTCTGATCGCCGGCTGATGCGATGAAGACATCCGATGCGCTTAACTGTCAAGCAGCGATGGCGCGTGTCGCGGTGGCTGGCGCTGGGAATGCGATGGTCTCGTCGTAGTGCTGGCCGGTGGCAAGGCACTGGTGCAGGCAGCCGAGGAGCCGCCCGAACAGGTTCCGCTGGGCGGCGGCGTGCCGGTCCCCGGCGGCCTTGCGGCGGTCGTAGTGATTGCGGGCGCCGGGTGAGGCGGTAAGTGCGGCGAAGGCCCAGATGTACCCGGCGGCGGCTAGGCGCTGGTTCTTGATGCGCCGGTGCAGGACGGCGGTGGTCTTGCCGCTGGCGCGGGTGACGGGCGCGGCCCCGGCGCGGGCTTTGAGTCCTCTGGCGTCGGCGAAGCGGGTCCGGTCGTCGCCGGTCTCGGCGAGCACCCGGGCGCCGGTGAGCGCGCCGAGCCCTGGGAAGCTGGTGATGATGCCGGCGTCCGGGTGCTGGTCAAAAGACGCGGTGACTGCCTGGGCGAGGTCGTCGGCGCTGGCGCAGGCGGCGTCGAGGTGGCGGAGCAGGGCCAGGGCCTGGCGTCCCATCGCTTCCTCGACGAGGGGGAGCTGGCGCATCCGGACGGTGCGGAAGGCGTCGCGGAGCCGGGTGGCCTCGGCGTCGATGCCGCGGCTGCCCCGGCCGTGCGCAGCAGGGTGCGCAGCTGGGTGAGGGTGAGCCTGGCGGCGGCGGCCGGGGCGGGCGCGGCGGCCAGGATGACGCGGGCCTCCGGCCGGGTGATCCCGCCGCGGGCGTCGGCGAACGCGGCGAGGAAGCCGGGGTAGTACTCGCGCAGGTGGGAGCGGAGCTTGTTGTGCGCGCAGGTGCGGTCCCAGACGGCGTCTTGCTGGGCGCGGGCCAGCACGGCGATGGCCTGGGCGAGCTCGGTGTCGGCGGGCAGCGGCCGGTGCGCGTGCAGGTCGGTCGGCGGGATGTTGGCGAGTACGACCGCGTCGCCGTGGTCGGATTTGCGGCCCGCGACGGAATGCCGGTCCCGGTAGCGGGCCACGGCCATCGGGTTGACCGGGTAGACCTGGCGGCCGGTGGCGCGCAGGCAGGCAGTCAGCAGCCCGCGCGGGGTCTCGATCGCCACCGGGATGGGCTCTTCGGCGCTGTCGCCGTGCCCGGCGAGCAGTTCCAGCAGCGCGGCCAGCCCGGCCGCGTCGTCGCTGATCCTCGCGCGCACCCTAATGGAAGGGCTCTAAGGCACCGCCATCCGATCAGCCGTTCGTGACCCCAGCTGCCCGCAGGGCTCCGGTCCTGGCTGGAGCTCGCGAGGGCTCCCGTCGGCGTGAGGGGTCCATCCTGCGGGTGGCTCAGGCCACGACCACCTTGCCGGTGATGGCGCTCACCTGAATCGGCTCTTCCGCGAATTTTGTGGTGCTGGTTACGCTAGGTGCAGGATGACCCGCTTGCGGAGCAGGCTGAAGCCGGCGCGACCGTACATCTGGCGCTTTATCATCTTGATCTTGTTGACGGTGCCCTCGACCCTGCCTGAGTTGTACGGGAGGGTGAGCCCGTTGAGGACCGCTTCCTTGTCGTTTCGGATCCCGGTGGCGAACGAGCGCAGCCCGGGCTGATCGTCGGCTTCCACTGCGGCGAGCGAGGTGTCGAGGCCCGTGCTGCCGGTGAGGTCCGCCATCATCTCGGCGAACGCGGTGATATGGCCGGCGAGCGAGTTGAGGTGCGGGCACTGGGCGCGGATGCCCGCGAGCTGGGCCTGCTTGTCAGGCTGGAGATGGTCTGGCCTGGTCAGCAGCAGGCGCGTGATCTGGCGGGTCTTGGGCGCCGGGGGAGGCGGCTCCGGCGCGGCGTCTGTCTTCCGGAACGGCGCGAGGTAGCGGCGGACGGTCTGCACGCTGCCGGCCCGGCCGCGCTGGCGCAGTTCGGCGTGGAGCACCGAGGCATCGCGGACGCCGTCGTTCCACCGCTGGCAGAGGTACGGCTTGAACTCGCCGGTCTTTGCTTCCCTGGTCACGGCCCTGACGAGCAGCTCGTCGATGCCCTGGGCGCGGGCGAAGCGCTGTACGGTCTTGCGGTCCAGGCCAGTGGCCCGGCTGATCGCGGACAGCGACTGGCTCTCGTCGAGCCGGGCGCGGATGTCCGCGTAGCGTTCCCGGGTGCGCGTCACGAGCCGGCGCTCCCGGCCGCACGCGTCCAGGAACCCGTCCGGCGGGGCCTGGTCCTCCGGTTCCGGGCAGGGCTCACGCGACGATGCTTCTCCTTCTTCTTTTCCTTCCTGGTCGTCGCCGGCCTGTGTCCCGTGACCGGCTGCGAGCAGGCAGCCGCGGTGGCGGCCGGCGGTCTTCTCCGCGTATTCCGCCAGGTTGTGCCACAAATGCCAGCGGTCGGCAACCTGGATCGCGCCCGGCGCCCCGGCCCTGGCGCCCCCGGCGTACGCGCCGGCCCTGTCCCTGCAGATCACGGTCGCGCCGGGATGCGCCTTCAGCCACGTCTCCACGGTGGCGGCCAACCGGTCCGGCAGCAGGTCCACGACGTCGCCGGTCTCCATGCTGACCAGCACGGTTCCGTACACGTGCCCTTTCCGCAGGGCAAAATCATCGATGCCGAGTATTTCCGGCGCCGGGCCAGCCTCGCGGTCCGGGAGGCCGGCGAGCAGCCGCAGGATCGTTGATGAGTGCACGGCGATGCCCAGGGTCCCGGCCAGCCGGGCGCCGGCCCGGCCGGCCAGTTCCAGGCCGAGCCCGGTGAGCATCCGCGTCAGCGGGACGCTCCGCCTGCAGTACCTGCTGGTCAGACCGTCCGCCTGCACGGCGAACGTGACCTTCGGGCAGGACGGGTTAACGCACAGGAACCGCAGGACCCGCACGATGATCAATACCGGGCGGCCCCCGGCCGCGCCGTCGGCCACGGTGCGGGAGTACCCGCCGTGCACCCGCGCGGACGCAGACCCGCAGGCCGGGCAGCACTCCGACGAGGCCGTGCACGACGAGGAGATCACCACCGCGTTCCCGGTGTCCTCTACCCGGTGCACCCGCAGCCCCGCCAGCTGCGGGAACAGCAGCGCGAGCAGCTTCTGGCCCTTCTCCGAGACGTCCAGGACGAGGACGGCGGAAGGAGAACAAAGGGCGTCATGGCAGACTGGGCAGGCAACGAGGCTCCCGGAAAGGGCAGGTATCCTGGCGGATTCCTGCGTCCTACCGGAGCCTCGTTGCCAGGTCACGCCGACACGCGAGCGCATCCCAGATCGTGAAAAAAGCCGGCGATCTCTCCGCGATCCCCCCGTGAAAACCGGTCCGACGTCACTCACAGTCAGCGGCCACAAAATTCGCGGAAGAGCCATTTTCGGCGAGCGCCATCATGTCCCAGCGATTGAATGGTGTCGGACGGCTTCTTCGCGGCAATCGCTACCAGCGTGCACCCCAGGCGCTGGAACTCATCGAGCGGATCGATGAATTCCAGGTGACTCAGGGCGTTCCTCCTGCGGGCGGCGGCCTGGCGCAGTGGTCCAAGTGGTGATCAGCGCGGCAGTGCCCCCTCGGATATTCGCGGCGGAACAGCTCGCCAAGGTGCTCCGCGCCGTCTGCGCCGAGGCCGGCCTGGACTGCGGCGACGCCGAACTCCTCCGGCTGGCGGCGAACGCCGTCTTCTGGCTTCCGAAAGCACAGGTCGTCGTTCGCGTCAGCGCCCCGCGAGCGCGATTCGCCCAGGTGCGCACATCCGTGCGGGTAGCTCGGTGGCTTAGCCAGATCGATTTTCCAGCCGTCCGGCTTCACGGCGAATACGATCAGCCGCTCGTGCTCGGCGACTACCTGGCAACAGTCTGGGACTATCTCCCTCCAGGCCGTACCCAGCCTTCGCCGGAGGCGCTTGCTCTTCTGCTGCGCCAGCTTCACTCACTGATCGCCCCCTTCCCTTTGCCTCGCTGGGATCCCATCGCGGACGCTCGCCAGTCGCTGGCGAGGGGAAACGGCCTTACGGAAGCGGACCGGGCCTTCCTGGAGCGCTGGTGCGACGAGGTCGAAGCCGAACTGGAGCTAATGACCCCGGCGCTGCCCGCCGGAGTCATCCATGGAGACGCCTGGCAGGGCAACCTGCTGATGCGCTCCGGCACCCCGGTGCTGTGTGACCTGGATCAGTTCAGCCTGGGTCCGCGCGAGTGGGATCTGGTGCCCACGATCGTGAATGCCCTGCGCTTCGGGTACACGCCCAAGCCGGTACGCCGCTTCCAGGACATCTACGGCTTCGACGTCACGCTGTGGCGCGGCTTCTCCGTGCTGCGCAAGACGCGTGAACTCGTCATGCTGGCCGGCGTGGCTCCGGTCCTGTCCAGCTCACCGCTGATCGCCGGGGAATTCGCGCGGCGAATGGACGGGCTCAGGAACGGACGGGACGAGCGATGGACCCCGTACGGGTGATCAGCTCACGTCAACGCCCCGTACGTTGGCCAGGCGGTTGAATTGAACGGGCATCCGAGCCAGTCTGTAAAGCAGCGCCGGAATGGAGACCGTTCATGACAGAACCGTCTGGCCGGAAGAAGACCCCTGTCCACGACGATCGCTGCTCCCAGCGGATCCGGGTGCTCCGGCTAGCAGATGCCGGTGATCCGCCGTCCCCTCCGACAGAACTGCTCCACGCGATCGCCAGGGAGATCCAGTCGTGCTGCGGCCAGACCGCGCTGCGTGCCTTCCGCCTGGCCTACGGCTGGACCGTGGCGGCAGCCATCGGGGCGCTTCAAGACAGCTGCGTCCGCGATGGCCTCGGTCACCCTGGCATCAGCAAGCGAGCATGGCAGGACTGGGAGGCGGGGAAACGCCCGAACAGGCACAACCAGGATCTCCTCTGTCGGCTCTTCGGCACCGGACCGGTCCAGCTAGGTTTCGCCCAGGACTATCGCGGAGGCAACCTTGCGGTCGTCTCCACTGAGCTTGAGCTGCATGTAGCAGGAATCAGCCCTCTCCCCGAAAGTGATCCCCAGGTTCATCCCTTCGCGGAACTACTGACGGGGCGGAAGGTGCCAGCCCAGCCAGCCAGGCCCGTCGCCCCAGGGGTTGAATGGGACCTGGTGATGAACGCCGCGCACGAATCCAGTGAGCACGCCGCCGAGTTCGAGTCGGCGAGCGTCGGGCCAAACGCGCTTGAGCAAATCGGCGAGGACATCCTCCGCATCGCGCGGGCTTATGTCCACGCGCCCCCGCTCCCGCTGCTAGGAGAGCTGGTCAGGGTCCGCAACCGCGCCTACTGGCTGCTCGACCGAACCCGTAACCCGGCACAGCAACGTGACCTGTACCTCGCCGCTGGACAAGCCTGCGGCCTGCTCGCTAGCGCGAGCTTCGACCTTGGCTACCCGCCCGCAGCGGCCCAGCAGGCGCGGGCCTCCCGCGCCTACGGGGAGATCATCAATAACCAGGAACTATCGGCGTGGGCTGACGGAATGCTGGCGAGCATCGAGTTGTGGGCGGGAAGACCGCAGCAGGCACTGCTGCTCGCCGAGCGAGGGCTTGCGGTCGCACCCCAGGGCACATGCCGGGTCCGGCTCTGGTCCATCGCGGCCCGCGCTGCGGCGCTGCAAGGTGACGAGCAGCGCACCAGTGACGCGATCATGGCCTCCAAGCGGGCAAGGGACACCCAGGCCGCCCCCACCGAGTTGCACGACAGCGTGGGCGGAGAGTTCGGCTTCAGCCTGGCGCGGCAGACTTTCTGTAATGGCAGCGCATACCTCAGGCTGCGCCGATCGGGAGAAGCCCTGACTGAATGCGGTCAAGCCGTCGAGCTCTATGCGCAGGCGGCTGCCGAGGAACGGTGGTACGCCGCCGAGGCCGGGGCACGCACCGACCTGGCAGCCGCACACCTCTTGCAGGGCGATCTCGCCGGTGCACGGGAAGCGGTCAGCCATGTCCTCGGCTTGCAGTCCGATAAGAGGGTCGAGGGTGTGGTCCGGCGGCTCAGCGCCCTACGGGAAGTACTCGCCGGCCCTGGGTTCCGCAACAGTGAAGCAGACGCTCTTGCCGAGGAGATCGAGGAGTTCACTGCCACTACCGCAGTCCAGGTTCTGTCCGCGCCGCCATTCTGAGCCCACTCCAGGTCATGCGCTGCTGGCGGCCTCGGAGCGTTCCGCCCACAGGTCCAGCAGGTGCCTTTCCTTGTCAGGGGCAAGCCCGTGATGCATCTGGCGGTCGTAGGTCGCCGGTCCCTGTCCTTCCGACAGCCACTTCCAGGTATCAGCGACCGTGGCAGCGATTGAACGGCACCGCAGGCCGCTGGCGACCGCGCGGCTGGCGTCCACTTTCCAGGTGCCGGGATGGGTGCGCCACAACGGGATCTCCGTCCATTGCCGCACATCTTGAGCGAGAAGGAAAGCATCTTCCACCCACTCAAGCTGGGCATCCGACCCGGTGGTGTCGATGCAGGCGCCGAGCATGTCTCCGAAGGTTCCATGCCCGACAGGCGCGGTCACGTTGAACGTTCCGGCGACACCCGTGTCCAGGCAGGTCAGCGCAAAGGCCGTCAGGTCCCTGATGTCGACTGGCTGGATCTCACGGTCGCTGTCACCCGGAGCCAGTACGCGCCCGCCCGCATCGATCCTGGAAAGCCACCATGTCAGCCGACCGACATTCTCATGCGGTCCCAAGATGACGCCCGGCCGCAGGATCAGCACCTGGCCACCGAACGTTCGCGCGACGGCGCGTTCACAGCCTGCTTTGTAGGCGCCATACTGCGCGGCCGACCAGTTCGCCTCGTCTTCCGCGGTTCCGCCGACGTCGGGAGCGCAATCGTAGAGATGGGAGTCCTCGCTGACCGGCTTCTGCGGCCAGTCTTGGTACACCGAGACCGTCGACAAGAACAGATAAGCCCCTGCTCTGCCGGATAGGGCCCGGGCCGCGTGCCCCACAACGGCGGGCACGTAACCGCTGGTGTCAACGACGGCATCCCACTCACGGCCGGTTACCAGGCTAGCCAGGTCCTCTGCGTTCTCTCTGTCGCCGCGCACGGCACGGCGCCAGCGGCGTCGCTGCCCGTGCGTCCCCGATTGAAGGTCGTCACGAAGTGACCCTGACCAATCGCAGCTTCGACGATGAACCGCCCCACAAAGCGCGTTCCGCCCAGAACGAGAACTCTCACGAAGTCATCCTTGCGCCAAGCTGTCGTGCCGTCGAGCAACTCCGGCCGCCCAGCACGATGCGGACTGGTCGGCGATAGGGGTGCGTGTTACCTGCTGCACCATCTGAGGATCGGGCGGCAGCACTCCATGAGGACGAACCGACTGTCCTCGCTGGTGATCGCCAACGCGGGTTGATCGCCCGCGCAGTCGACTGCCAGTCAGAGCCACTAGCGGGAGCGGGATCGTAATGATCCCCGGGGGGGAAAATTACTTACTACTGACCGCGCCAACAAGATTTTGGGCGCTCCGGCGCCGTGTGACGCGCAGCCCACGCAAATCCGGTCAATCGGCAGGCTCGCCGGGTCGCGCAGGTGGTTGCCACTGCATAGTCCACAGCATGGGACCATCCGGCAACTCCTGAGCACTCGTGACCATAAAGCCCAAATTTACGTACCACTCAACGTTCCTCGCCGATCCGGTCTCCAGATAGATGGCGTGCGAGCGCTGCTTCAAAGTTGCCATCATCCGACTGCCATGTCCACATCCGCGAAAGCTGTGTTTTGTACATATAACTGAAAGATAATCCGATTCACCGGTCGGTGCGGCGTCAGCCAGCGCACCCACCGACTCCCAGTGGCGGGCGACGCGTCGGCCCAGCGCCCGAATGAGCAATCGGGTATGAACTGAAATGGCATCGGCCGGCATTTCGCATCTCGGAGGTATCCCAACGAGCGCCACACACTGCGGCGACAGCAGAATAGAGCCATGCTTCTGCCTATAGCGGACTTCATCTATGAAGAAGCTCATCATGGAGACAAAGCCCAGATTCGAGTCTCCGAAATAGTACCGATAAACCGGGTCGTCTCTCATTCCAAGAGCCAGGCTGCCGGCGACGCGATATGGCCTAAAAAACTTGAAACAGATCATCGGTATTTAGCCGCAAATACGCATCAAGCTCGCTCGGTTCTCCCCATTCGCGGCATGTCCGGCACAACGTAGTGCAATCGTACTTGCCACCGACGTGCGACGCCCTCAAAGACGCTATGTAGTCAGAATGCCACACGTCGAGCAAGCCGCGCTCGCCAAGACGACCGAGTGGAACCGAATAGTCCCAATTATGGCAGCACAGAACCACCTGCGATTGCCAGTTAATCACCATCTTAAACCACAGATCTGCACACGGCACGCGGGTCGATCCCTCATATGGGTTCGGCCTGCTGGCCAGTTTTAGGAGATTCGGCATTTGTCCAGCCCAGGTGTTAAGCCAGCCACTCAACGGCACGGCGCCACGGTCTGTCCAGTACGAAGCGAAGTTCAGCGCCTCATTGCCAACCACAGACTCTTCCGGCCTGAGCGGCAGATCGATATCTAGTCCTTTCACTACGATCGTAGGACTTGGACTACCGCCGCGACGCCTCAGCAATTCTTCAGCGTTCGCCACCACGTCTTCAAATTTGCTACCACGCCGTATGCGCTCGTACATCGTCGGATTCCACCGATCGATAGGTAGAATCAGAAGATCTACATTTGACAAAATCGAGTCAATCTGCACATCGGTCATCCTGTTTGCATTGGTGCTTAGCGCAATCCGACCAGCGATAGACGCGCGTGCAGAGTCAAGCAGGCGTACAAACTCCGGATGCAACGTACTTTCACCCATAAAATACAACATCACCAATTCGGCGTAGGGCGCAATGACCGCGAACGTGCTCGCAAGTTCTTCCAGCGTGGCATCGCCAAGCTTGCTATCGGGCAAGCGTGAGTTCGGACACATAACACAAGCCAGATTACATCGGCTCGTCGGCTCAACAACGTAGACAGCGGGCAGAAAATCTCCCTTGACCGCGCCTGTTGCTATTGCCTTATGTAGCCGTTCCACGTTTCGTGAATTGACTGGCCAACTAAGATTTGTCATCTGCCCGCCCGTCTGCAAGGGCTGCGACTACTCGACCGTAGTGCCACCAACATAGGATTAGTATCCAGAGGCTAAGTAGCACCGATCGACTGACCGTAGTGGGTAGCGAACCAACTGCTTTGCTCGTACTCGCCAGCTCTTGGTTTACAACGACTGCTCCTACGGCAAAAGGTATAGCCAAACCAGCGCAAATCAAACCGAATTTCCGCAAATGCGCACTTGTGGCCATCGCCTTCGTATCGTGGCCCAATAGTGCTGAGAAGTCCCAGAAAGAATAGAATCCGAACGTTGCCGCCGAAGCTGTCCAGATAGCCAAGTCGCTCGGACCAAGCATGGAGTTAAGAGTTCGCCCGTAGCACAGTAGTAGCACATAGGTAGTAATCAGGCCGAGATCACATACAAGCAGTAGATCATTGTAGTTGTGTTCGGCAATCATCGCGAACGAGGACCACCCTGTGAAAACTACCACCATTCCCACTATAACCGCCACCCGGCCTTGCCAGGAAGTATCGATGAGCGAAGCGATACCGAAACCGAGCATGATCGGAAAGGCCCACGTAACATACTTTTGCGATTCGGGTATCGATTTAGGTAGTCGCACAACCACTGCTCTTTCGCTACATCTGTGAGTAGAGTCTACCCACAAAACGGCGATTAAAACCTAGAGAGCTGTACATGTGCTCTACGGCGGAGTTGCTTTCAGTCTGCAAGAAAGCTGTTGACGCGCCCATATTCCTGGCGAATTGCAATGACTTGGCCGAGATATAGCGGCCAAGTCCATGTCGCCGCCACTGATGGGCCGTAGCAACAGAATAGAGACCAACGGAGTCCTCAACAAGGCAAATGCAAGCGACCGCGACAGACTCTCCGCCGACCGATGCGCCTACTACATGACTGCTAGCCGGCGGACGTGAGCGTCCTACAGCAAATCGGTTCGAATACTCGGGCGGCAACGCAAAGTACCCGACCTCGCCTGGTCCGGCATCGCTGGCGTACGCGTCACTGAAGGTCGCCACCATGGCGGGGGTTGGCGTTTCAAGGAGTTCGACTGTCACCTCCAGGGATGGCGCGGCTATCGCCTGGATGGCCGACAGATCAAGTGTCATCCACGCTTCGTCGCTCACTGACGACCAGCCCTCGGGGGTATCGCTGTCAGCCAACTGCCAGAGTGCAGGCTGTCGCCCATGACTGCTAGCTACACGAGTAATCTGCTGAACTTGCTGGCCGTCAAGGTCGTCCGCTTGGAAAGAGAAGCCATAGTTCCAGTAATAGTCTGTGATTGAATCCGACCAGCAATATGCCAGATCGCCGTTGAGTTCATCTATGCCGTCGAAGTAGATGCCGAGATTCGCCGCTACGTGGAGGCGAAGGAGATTTCGGACAACGTCCTTGTCAGAGGGAACGATCATTACGCCACGCTCCTAGCCATGCGAAGGGAAGAACGGTGTGTCCATAAAGTGATCCGACGGATGCCTGCCAGGACTCCCTTAGTTTGAAACCTAGATCGCATAGAGCTATATCTACATCATCCAATCGCCGCAGGCGCAACGATAGTCTATCGAAGCGCGTTTCCCAACGCCACGATGGCGAAGGATCAGCCACTATAAGAATGCCGGAACTTTTGACAAGGGCCGCTACGCTCCGCAGGAGATCTGGAATGTCGTTGTCCGTCGTATACGCCAGCACGTTTATCAGAAACACTACATCTGCCCCGCTGCTAGGCAGAATGCTTGTATATTTCTGGCTATCGTCGGCCACCCTTTCGATGCCCAACTTTGATATTATGGCCGTATTGATATCGTATCCGATATAATCACCAGCAAATCCGAGTCTTCTGAGCACCTGTAGTAGGGCGGCGTTTCCACAGCCGAAATCGATCACCGTTGACGTTTGGGTCTCGTCAAAGAGGAACTTGAATTCCGGTATAGCCGTGCATATCAATCGGGCGTACGAATGACTTGCACTAGCTATGACGTCGCTGAGAGTGGCACCCGACGCCACGGTCCTGCGCTCGAAATAGTCAGCTACGAGGTCGCGGCTTAGATCACCTCGGCTGAAGATGGCTTTGCTCTTAATAGCGCGCAGCATTTCTCGGAGTTGCTCAGCCAAGCCGAGCAGTCCGATGGGCACAGTTTCCACTTGTCAGAGGATCCATATTCCTAGGATGCGCATACCAAGGTTCAGCGCCACAGCTCCAGGGACGCGATAGGGTGCCGCATAACGCAGTATGCCCAGGATCTGAATGGGCTCGCCAATGAGTTGCTTCACCGAGGATGCATGTGATGGGTTCGCAAAACCCCGAATAGAAAAGGTCCCGCTACTGATAGTGAACAGCTCGCAACTCTCGCCAGCTAGTACCCGGTCTTCTTCTGAAGAAGGAGGGTGGCTTTCGATCTTAGCGTTATGCAGCAGCAGTGGGGTGCCAGGTCGAAAACTGTCATTGCTACCGCCAAGCAATCGGTGACGAACCGAGTCTAGAGTGGCAGCACGGTTAGGTACAGCTTCGTATAGGGCGTCCATCAAGACCTCGGGTAGCAGATGTTCGACCTTGGTGGTAGCTGATTTCTCCGTGCCTGTGTTCGCAGCAAAGATGACTTTGAAGTTGATGCCGACAGACGCGCCGCGCTGTTTCGTCAGGCTTACCTCCGAGCCGATAATACCAGTCGCGAGCTGGTAAGCCAGTTGCTGGTCAACGTATGCAAGCCAGCTGGGCTGAAGGGATGCGTCAGATGAATCCACGTGAGATGAGTCCCGTTCTCTGCTGCTGATTACCTTTCGGCACTGAGGTTAGACGGTCATGCGTCTTGGACCAACGCGCTTCTAACCTGGCCGCTGACGCGGCCGTGTTAGCTGACGATGCCGTTGTAGCACGCGTCTCGCCGAATCGTCTACTGTATAGGCCAACTGGGGGCATTCTATTTACTATTGCCTGTTTCGGCTGACATATAGGCCAACGGCCATGGACGTCCCTTTTGCGTAATCCTTCGTTGTGGCCACGCCCTACGGCCGTGGCGCGAACCGCCGAGCCAAGGAACGTTAGAAGACCACCTTCGCCCTGATCGAGCGACGGCAACGGCGCACGATCATCCAGATCCGCGCGTGGCTCGGGAAAGGCCGTTATGCTCCGGTCGCCGACCAGATCGATGTGCGTCTGGGGAGGGATGAACGCCGCTCGCATGGGGCATTACTTCCGGTTGGTCCGGGTCGGCTGCCTGATCGGCGGGCGCGTGCCTATTACTACGGGGGCGGCCCTTCGCGTAGCGTGAATCCGAGCACGGAAAGTCAATCGCGTAGCACGGGGCCAATGCCATGGGCTTTAGCTGTTTGACCGGTTGTGGGTAGTTCCTGTTTGTGGTTACTGCGGGTAGTTCCCTTCCGGTGGGCATGCCGGAGGACGGCGTGTCGCGCCTGGCGGCCGGGCCCACGGTCCGACTGGCTTCT
>DATLSX010000060.1:0-3100 GCA_035533915.1 Streptosporangiaceae bacterium | reverse complement strand
CCCGGTCCACGGTCTCGGTGGCCGAGATCGGCCGCCAGGCTCAGGCCCGCGAGTTCTGGGAGGCGTGCGACAAGGCCCTGGACACTGGCGGCGTGCTGGCCGCCGGCGTTGATCAGATCGACGCGGTACGGGACGCCGAGCGGCGTGCCGCAGCACGCGCGGCGCAGGAGGCGCGCGAGGCACGGGCGCTGGCCGCGCTCACCGCAGCCCAGCAGCACGGCGGCGTCACGGCCGGGGTAACCGCGGTCCAGGCGTGCCCGTACTGCGGCCACGAGGTCACGGTCCTCACCACGCTCATCCCCGAAGCCGCGGCGCAGGCGCCGTCGCGCCGCCCCGGCTGAGCACCTGGCCGCAGCACCCGGGCGGACCAGTCACGGCGCAGCGAGTGACCACCTGCAGGCCCAGCCCTGGGCCATTCTGCCGCGCTGCCGGGAAGAGCCCGGCCGGCCGTGCTGCGGAATTGCTGTGAAAGCCGACCGCGATTTGCTCGTATAGATACGACAGCGGATGGTTTTACCTATGCGCGGCATTTCACCGGATGACCTTTTCCCCGGAGCACACCGGATCTGTTCCGCCCCGGTAAGGAAACGTTCGCTGCCCTTACCGCACGCGGTGAAGGCCGGGGTACCGGCATGACCGGCTGCGCTGCCTTCACCGAAGACATGCACAGGACGAGGGAGCCCGCAGACTCGTGGCCCGGCTAAGCGGCACCGGCCGGCTTGCTGATGACCTCTACCTGCTGGCACACCACGAGGTAACCGGCAAGCCGCATCTGCAGCCACGCGCGGCCGGCCTCGGGCTGGCTGGCGCGCTGCTGGCCGAGCTGATGCTGTCAGGCAACATCTGCCTCCGGCCCGGCCGGATCATCGTGGCCGACCGCTCCCCGCCCCGGGACGGGCTCGCGCAATCCGTCCTGAGGCTGGTGGTCAGCGAGCCCGGGCAGCTTGCGGCGCGGGACTGGCTGCTGTTCCTGGCCCGCACCGCAGCGGAGGATGTGGCCCTCCGGCTGGAGCAGTCGGGATACCTGACCAGGATCTCGTCGCGGCGTCCGTGGCGCGGGGAGCGGTGGATTCCGGTGGACTCCGACTGCGCGTTCGCGCCGTTCCTGCGCGTCAAGTCGGCCCTGGACTCATCCCAGCCCGTGACCGCCCAGAACGCGGCCCTCGCGGGGCTGGCCGCCGCCTGCGGGCTAGGCGCCCGCCTGGCGCTGTACCTGCCGCCGAAGGCCCACTACCGCCTCCAGGAGGCCGCGCAGCAACTCCATCCCAGCCTGCGGGACCTGATCGCCCAGACCCAGGCCGCCGTCGACAGCGCCCTGCTTTCCCACCGGGCATGAAACGCCGCCCGCCTCATCCGCCTGCAACCAGGAGCCCGATCATGTCCAGAACGCATACAGCAGGAAGCAAGCCGAGCAGCATGTCGCGGGCGCTGGCCCGGGACCGGCTCGGCGTGCCCGCGGTGCTGTTCTTCGTCCTCGCCGGCGTCGCCCCGCTGACCGTGGCCGCCGGGGTCATCCCCACCGCCTACCAGACGACCGGCCTGACGGGGATCCCGGCCGCCTTCCTGGTCATCGCGGTCATCCTGGCCCTGTTCGCCACCGGGTACGTGGCGATGACCAGGCACATCACCAACAGCGGCGCGTTCTATGCCTTCGTCTCCCGCGGCCTCGGCCGCGTCGTCGGCGTGGCCGCCGCGTTGGTGGCACTGCTATCGTACTCGTTCCTGCAAGTCGGGCTGTATGGAGCGTTCGGGCCGAACGCGGCCAGCGAGGCCGCCGCCCACCTGCACGTGCACGCCTCGTGGTGGGTGTGGGCGCTGGGCGCCTGGGCGGTCATCACCGTGCTGGGGCTGCTGCGGGTGGACATCACCGGCCGGGTGCTCGGCGTCCTGCTGTGCGCGGAGATCATCGTGATCCTCGCCGAGACGGTCGCCGGGCTGGCGCACCCGGCGGGCGGGCACCTCAGCTTCGCGACCCTCTCCCCCACCGCGCTGACCTCGGCCGGGTTCGGCACGTTCGGTGTCCTGGCCGTGGTCGCGGTGCTCGGCTTCGTCGGCTTCGAGCAGGCCCCGGTGATGGCCGAGGAGGCACGCAACGCCCGGCGCACCATCCCGGTCGCTACCTACCTCGCGCTGGGCATGATCGCCGTTGTCTACGCCGGGGTGAGCTGGGCCATGGCCGCCCGCAACGGCGACAGCCACGTCGTGGCCGCCGCCGGCCAGCAGGGTCCCGGCCTGCTGTTCGGCCTCGGCGGCAGCGGCGCGCTGTCGCAGGCCGCCCAGTGGCTGTTCATGACCTCGCTGTTCGCCGCCGCCCTGGCCTTGTCGGGTAGCCGGGGCCGCATTTCAGCCGCCGCCCCCCACAGATCCGGACGTGAACCTCTCGGTTCATCCGGCTCGTGCCGCTCATTTATCAGGTTATCAGGTCGCGGCGCAGTACTTCCAGTGCGCGAACAGGCGGGGCGCTCGTCCTGCGACGGCGGCCAGCCATGCCCGTGCCCGTTTGCTGCTGCGCTCCAGGTGCTTGTATTTCCTCTTGGCCCAGCGGATCAGATGGCAGTTAATCCGTTTGCATAGCGGGATCACCGCGGTCGGGTAGAACCGGGTGAAATAGGCGAGCCAGCCCAGCCCTGCCTGCACCACCATGAACGATGTCACGCCGACCGCACCCGCCAGCGCGCAGATCCCGGCATGCACTCCCGCGTCCACCACTACGCGCACCACTGCACCACCCTGACCGTCCGTCACCCGGCGCGGCCGGTCATAAGGCAGCGCCAGTTCCCCCGGCAACCCGGCCAGGGCCCGCCGCCAGAACGCCGACTGCCGGGCAGCGATACTGCCCGGGTCATCCTCGCCCCCCAGCAGCTCCCGCTGCCACAGCGTGTAATCGGCGTACTGGACCGGAAGCCCCTCCCAGGCTGGCACCGCCCCCGCCACCCGGCCGGCATAGGCCTCCGCCAGATCGCGGCCCAGCGGCGCCAGCGACCAGCCATCACACGCGATGTGATGCAAAAGCAGCACCAGCACGTGCTCATCCGGCCCCACCGAGAATCCCTCAGCGCGCACCGGAATCTCAACTGACAGGTCAAAGGCATACCCCGCC
>DATLSX010000059.1:0-236834 GCA_035533915.1 Streptosporangiaceae bacterium | reverse complement strand
GCCGGACCCGCCGCAGCACGATCGGCGACCGCCACGTAAAAGCCGCTTACTCGTCTAGTCCGATCCAGTGCGCGAATCCGATCAGCGTGTCGCCGGGATGCCGATGCTGGCGCAGCAGGGTGCGCGCTGTCTCGTGGACATGAGGGTTGTGCCTGGTGTGCTGGGGCGCGGCGTGGCGGGCGGCGTTGAGCGACGCGAGCGCCTCGTTGTGGCGTCCGGCCCAGACCTGCGTTCGCGCTAGTTCGATGAAGTAGTGAGAGCGCCGCTCGGCGGGCACCGTGAGCGGTGGCTGCCAGCTGGCGGTCCTGCGGAGCGCGGCCATGGAGTCCCCAAGTTCGGCAGCCGCTGGCATTTCATGGATCTGCACGCTCGATGGCCCGAACGCCGTCCCGCGGTAGGTGGCATCTGGCACGTGACGGCCTATGTCGCGCGCTTCGGCTAAGTATGATGCGGCGGTCTCCGGCAGGCCGGCGCGGGCGGCCAGGACACCGGCCCGCATGTAAAGCGACCCGTATACGGCCAGCGCTTCACGCGAGCCGTGAGCGGCCAGCGGCCTGCTGGCCGCATCGAGTGCGCGGAGCCCGGTGGCCTGCCGTCCGTTGGAGAAGAACATTTCCGCGCGCACATAGGCGGCTACCCCGGCGAGCACGGGGTCGCCGGACCTGGCGGCTGCCCAGCGCATCAGCCCGATGGTGCGGGCCGAAAGATCGGGATAGCCGAATTTGTCGCAGATGGCGTCGGCCGCGCGGTAGGCCAGTGTCAGGAGCCCGAAGGTGATTTCCTGGTCATGTCCGGCGTAGCTGTGCGCGGCGCGGGTCAGTTCGGTTACGAGCGCTGGCAGGGTATCGGCCAGGCTGGCGTACTGGGCGGCGAGCCTGCGGGCGGTGGCCTTCTCCGTGGCGGCGCGCAGATCCGGCAGTGGCGCGACGGGGCCGTCATCGGGCAGGTCGTAGCAGTCCAGGGCGCACCTGAGGTTCGGGATGGCCACGCGGACCCTGCTGTGAGCGGACTGCCGCCCGCCTGCGGATACGGCACCTTGCAGGCCGAGCGCGCGGGAGACCGAGGACCAGACCGCAGGGGTGACAGGGCGGCTGCCCTGCTCGATTTTCCGCAGCAGGCTGACGGAGATCGCGGCGGCCTCAGCTAACTGGGCCTGGGTCAGACGGCGAAGCTTGCGGGCCGCGGCTATCCGCTCGCCCGCTCTGCGGCCACCGCCTGGTGACATGCTGACTCCGGTAAGTGCAGGGCTCTGACATGACTGTACTTACCGGGCCGCCGCTTGTGCAGGCCGTAGCCGGCGCGACGTGCAGATCGCGGGCGGGCAGCGGTCAGCTTCGGGCGGCTTCGATCAGGGCAGGCAGGTCGGTGAGGGAACCGATCCGCCAGTCGGTTAGCTTGAGCACTTCCGGGTCATCGGCCCACAAGTATCCCCAGGGGCCACGGCGGATGTGAGTGACACGCAGCCCTGCTGCCCGGGCCGGTTCCAGGTCGTTGTCCCGGTGATCTCCCACGTAGACGATCTCGTGCGGCTCACCGGGTGCGACATCGATGACATGGGCGAAGAAGGCGGGGTCGGGCTTTGCGGTACCCCATTCGCCGGAGGTGGCGACGAGGTCGGCGGGCAGGTCCAGGCCGCGCAGGATCTCGCCGGCCCGGGCGGTCTGGTTGCCGGCGATGCCGACCCACAGTCCCATCTGGCGCAGCCGCGACAGTGCGGGGCGGGCGTCGGGGTAAAGGTCAGCCTCGCCGTACTGCTCGCCGACGCCGACGTCTTCCCTGCGTTGCCGCTCGGCGGCCAGGTCGAATCCCGGCCGGAAATACTGGAACGTCTCGGCGTTATCGCGGCCTTCAGCGGTGACCGCTCCCAGGACCGCCGAGAATGTATGGCGAGGCACGCCGATCCAGTCAGCCCAGGCACCGAACTCGCGCGAATCGTCCAGCAGGGTCTCGCCGATATCGAAAACCACGGCCTGGATGATCACGGCGGTTGCTCTCCTCAGCTCATCACCGGGTAAGCGAAGCCTATCCAGTCTGCCGTGGTCCTTGATGTGGCAGAAGCGGGCGATGGTGACACAAAATGTGTCACTTCTGTGCCCTGCGGCCGGGGAGGATCGGCACTGGTAACAAAGGCGCTTCCCAGGGGGTCCCGGTGCCTGATGTCGTGCTGATTGCCGCACCGCATCCTGATGATGAGGTGCTCGGGTGCGGCGGCTCTATGGCCCGCCACATTGATGCCGGGCGCCAGGTGTTCGTGTCGTACCTGTCCTCGGGAGAACACGGCTGCCCTGATCGCCTTCCCGCGCGTGCCGGGCCCTCGCGAGAGCGGGAAGCCGCCCAGGCGATGGAGATGCTCGGCATTCCCGCCGCGAACTTGAGGTTCCTGAGGTTCCCTGACGGCGGGATCAACCCCGCGCTGCTCGGCCAGGTCGGCACCGTTACCTCGGTGCTGCGCGAACTCCGCCCGCAGTTGCTTTACCTGCCGCACCCAGAGGACGCGTCGTTCGATCACCGCGCGGCGTTCTCGCTGTGCTGGCGTGCTGCGGGAATGGCGGGCAGCCGTAACTTTTTCGAGTGGGGCACGTCCCCGCACTGGGTCCCGGCAGTGCTCGGCTATGAGGTCTGGTCACCGATCCGCGAGCCGGCCTACTTAGAAGACATCGACGGCGTCCTGGACCGCAAGCTCGCCGCGCTGGCCTGCTACCAGTCTCAGGCGCGGGCGGCGAAAGGGATCGGCCAGGCCAGCCATGTCGGTGCTCCAGCCGCGTTCTTGTCGGGATTCCGCGGCGCCGTCACGACAGGCGGGCACCGTGAGGCATTCACCGTGCTGCGTGCGGGCCGGGTGATCTGAATGGGCGCCGGACGCGTCATGGCATGGGCGGGCTGGGCTGGCGTGAGCGCGTTAGCTTTGCGCGGCGTCAGCGGCAGCCGTCATGTGTTCGCATCCCTGGCCTGGCTGACCCGCAGCCAGCCGCCGCCAGCGGACGGCGGCGGCCAGCACCTGGTGCTCATCGTGCCGCTGCTCCGCGAGCAGCGGCTGATCACCAGCGTCACGGCACGCATGACGCGGCTCGCTGCCTGGTGGGGCAGTGCTTCGGTCGTGCTCGTGACCACCGAGCGTGAGCACGCCGACCGGCAGGCGGCATGGACGCGCCTTCCTGACCTGGCGGCGGCTTTGTCCTGCGGGTTGCCTGCCAGCGGCTACGTCGGGGTGCTCCCGGGGGACCGGCTCGATGCCCTGGCAGCACATGCGCGGGAGCCGGCCGCGCGCTGCCTTGAGGCAGTGCGCGGTGAGTTCGAGGCACTGGAATCGACTCCTGTGATGGCGGCCCGGCTGGCCGCGCGAAGTGACTGGCCGGTACCAGTGCGGCACTATCACTTTCCTGATCCGCGGGGGACCATGGCGGATCAGGTCAACCACGCCGCGGCTGGCGAACTCGGCCGGCTCACCAGGGCGGGCATCGATTCGGCCCGGGTATGGCTGGCCGTCTACAACGCTGATTCCGAGCCCAGCCCGGCGACCTTGCCCTCGCTGGCCGGCCTGCTTGACGCTGATCCCGGTACGCAGATCGTCCAGCAGCCAGCGGTATTCACCCGAGGCCTCGGCGCGGGCCCGGCTGCCGATGGCCTGGCGTTGCTGCAGTCGCGGTGGACACTGGCTCGTGAGATACCCAGGCTGCGGCATCAGGCCGTGCACGCCCGCGCGGCGTCGGCGCTGGGGCGTCTCATGCCGCCGCTCGCGCACTGCGTAGGGCATGGCTTGTTCGTCCGGGCGGATACGTTCGCCCGGCTGGGCGGACTGCCCACCGCGACGATGAATGAAGATCTCGCGTTCGGATTCCTGGCCTGCGCGGCAGGGGTGCCGATCGACCCTCTGCCCGTGCTCGAACTGGCCGGCAGCCCGGTCACCGTAACCGGCGTGATCAGGCAGGCCCGCCAGTGGTTCTGGTCCTATCCTCAGTACCCGGCCGCGGCGCGGCTCGCCGCTGACGCTGGCCTTGGTACCCGCTGGGTGCGCATGATGCTGACAGCCCGGGGGCTGGCTCGCGGCGCCCTGTGGCTTGGCCAGTCCCCGGCCGTCGCCCTGGCCATGGCCCTGCCCGTGACGGCACGGCGCAAGAAAACGGCCGCGGCAGCGGCTGCCGGTGCGCTGGCTGCCTACTACGGCGTGCCGTTCGCTGCCCTTGCCAGGTACCTTCGCCGCACCGGGACTTGTGCCCGCTGCGGCCCCCGGGAACTGGCCGGAGGCTTCCTCGCATGCCTGACGAGCAGCGTCGGCCCGTGGTGGTGCCTGGGCCAGGTCACGCGCGCCCGGATCACCGGTGCCCGCTACACGCACGGCAAGACAGAGCGGTGAGCATGATCTCTCTGGACGCGCTCGTGACGTCGATGCCCGCCGGGACGGCCTTCACGGCGGCACTCGACGTGCCCCGTGTCGCGCAGAGCGTGTCGGCGGTCATCGCCACCTACAACCGGTGCCCCTTCGACCCCGCCTCAGGGCGGCTGCGGGACAATCCGCTGACGTGGGCGCTTGACAGCCTGCTCGGCCAGGCCGGTCATGCTCTGGCCGAGATCGTCATCGCCGACGACGGGTCTTCCGACCACACGCGGGCCGTTCTTGCGACCTATCTCACCCGCAGTGGCCAGGTGCCCGTCCGGTGCGTCCGGCTGGAAAAGCATCGCGGGGCCTGGGCAGCCCGCAACGCCGCCGCCTGCGCCGCCCGCGGCCGGTGGCTGCTGTTCGGCGACGACGATTGCGTCTTCGCTCCGCATTACGCCGCTGGCGCCGCGTACCTCATGGACCGGCTGCGCGAGCAAGACCCTGCCACCGCGGCGGTGATGCTGCCGTTCTACTACCGGGCCACCAGGCCCCGCCACACCGTGCCGCGGCTGCAGATCGGACGGCTGGTTACCGATCAGGCCCGGTTCGCTACCCGGTTCCATGCCTGGCCGGCGGAATACCTGCCAGGACCCCCGTGCCTGGATGAGGCCGGCCTGGCATCCCCGCTGCGGGTCGAGCTGATCGGCGGCACCGCGATCATCGACGCCGGGGCACTCCGCGTCGCCGGAAGATTCGCCGACCTATCCGCCTGGCCCACGTCTTACTCAGATCACCTGCACCTGTCCGCTGACCTGACCGACGCTGGCGGTCACCTGTATCACTGTCCCGACCCGCGGCTAGGCGCCGTCCACCTGAAGTTCGGTGCCGCCGGCCGCTACCCGCTCGCCGCCGCTGACCTTCAGGCAGACCTGCCCGGCCTCAGCCGGCGCCTGGGCGAGCTAGTCACGCTCGCGGCCGTTCCGCGTACCGGCACCGGGTGCCGGGTCGCCGATTCGGCGTTTCATGCGGACATGATCGGCAGTTTCTTCGCGTTCTTCGCCGGCCGGAGCGCGGACGGCGCGACCGCATGGGGTATCCGGACGTGGAGGGAATTCGTGGAGAATGCCCAGGTTTACTCGCTGGCGGTCGCCACGGCACCCGGACGCAGCGCCAGGGAAGCGGCATGGCGATCCGGCCTGAGCAGAGCAGCCAGATTCCTGACCGGCACAGCCCGCCCAGAGGCCGACGCCGGCCAGGTGACGCGGATCCTGACACGTATCTGCCAGGGGACCGGCCAGCCGCCGGTCACTGGCTGGTGAATGCCCCGCAGACCTCGCCGCGATGCGCGCACCACCACTCCAGCAGCGCCGATGCCGAGGCGAACAGGTGATCACAAGACTTCTCGCCACGCTCGTAATGCCACTTCAGCTGCCAGCAGTCACACAGCCGCTCCCACCACAGGCGGTGCGCCGCATCCGCCAGATCGGCGTCGGCAAGCTGCACGACCTCGCGGTAGCCGCAGGTAAAAGCAGTTACCCGGCCGGTGTCCAGGCCACGCTCATTCCCGTAGCCGAACAGCAACGTCCCGGACCGCACCACCTCTGCGGCCAGCGGGCGTACCCCGAGCCGGTCCCAGTCCAGCACCGCCGACACCTGGCCGTCCTCCCAGAGCACTTGCAGGTCGTGAAAGTCACCGTGGGTCCAGCCAGCCGGGCCAGCCGGTTCCTGCCCGGCTGGCCGCAGGTGCGCCAGGTTATCCAGCAAAGCGGCCCGCTGGCCGAGCCGCCGCACCGCGAGCCGGTCAAAATCATCAGGCGGCCGCCGGCTGCTGGCCAGGCCCAGGTACCGGCCGATCCGCTCCCGTGCCGCCGCTACCTCCGTGACCTGAACCGCTGCCTGGCCCGGTGCCGGGGGCAGCGCGCCGGCCAGCGCCTCGTGCAGGCTACCCAGCAGCCCGCCGAGCACGCGGCATTCGCCGTGGCTGAGATTCAAGCCGCTGCGGTGCTCGCCCGCCGCCCACGGCAAGACCGCGAACAGCCCGGCCGGGTGCTCCAGCAGCGTCACCCCGCCTGTTCCGGCGACCGGGGCGGGAACCGGGAGCCCGGCGCGCGCCAGCGCGGTCACCGCCGCATGCTGGGCGCGGACAGCAGCGGCACTGGCATCGGCGACCTGCTTGACCGCGACCATTCCGGCGGGAGTGACCACCTGCCAGTTACGGTTCATCAGCCCTTCGGCCACCCGTCTCACCCTGACCGGCTCACCCAGGCCGAACCAGCAGCAGACCTGCGCCACAAGCTCCCGTTCCGCGGCCTGCACCTGCACGGACGAAGGCGAGACGAGGACCGGCACGCGACTGGTTGTACCGGACCGGTGATATCAGGTGTCGGAGGCGCGCCGTGAAGCTCCAGTCCCGCCGCCCGGCACGCCGCGATCCCCGGGTGATCGCCATCGAGGGACTGTGCTTCGCGGGGAAGACCACCTTGGCCCGTACCCTGGCCCGCCGAGCCGACATAGCTGTGATCAGCGAATATGCCGACCTCGCGCCCCTGCCGCCGTTCCCGCCCAGGCACCTCGGTGACTGTCACCGCCGCCTTGGGCAATTCCCTGCGGCTGGAACGCCAGCGGGCGCTCACTGCCCGGGCAGCCGAGGCTCCCGTCGTGCTGCTCGACCGGAGCCCGCTCACCCTGATCGCGCACGAATGCGGCATGACCGCGCTGGGCCTGCCATGCGATCCGGCGGGCGCAGCCGGGATATACAGCTCCGCGGCTGAGGCTGGCCAGATTCTCTCGCCGGATGCTTACCTGTACCTGGCGGTCCCTGACGACGTCACCGCCGCCCGGCAGAAACTGCGCGGCCCGGTAGCCGCGGAAACCGACCGCGCCTGCCGCATCTGGCTGGACACCCTGCCGCGAGGGCGATGCCTGGAACTCGACGGCACTGCCCGCCCGCCTGAGCTAGCCGCCATGGCCCTCAACTGGCTGGCCGGCCTGACTCCCGTGCCCCCGCTCCCGTCCTGGCGCACCGCGGTGCCCGCACCCCGCCTCAGCAGCCGGAGCACGACATGACCTGCGATAACACCCGCCAGATGCTCGACGCCGTCCGGCAGGCCTGCCCGGGCTTTGCCACCGACGGCCGGTACATCCGCACCGAGACCTCGCTGTTGCTGCCGGGCCGCGTCGCCGGCGTCCCGGTCCTGGCCAAGCACCCCGTCGATCCGCGGCCCTTCTGGCAGGACCGGTGCCGGCACGAAATCGCCGTCTACCAGGCCCTCGCCCGCGAGGGAACGGTCCCCCTACCAGTCCCAGCGCTGGTCACCGCCGACGCCGGGTACCCCCTGCTGGTCATGACACGGCTTCCCGGCCGGCCGCTGCATCCTTGCCGCTACCCGCCAGCACGCCCGTCCGCCGGCACGCTCACCAGCATGCTGGCGGCGCTCAGGCTGCTGCACAACTGGCGGCCGTCTCCGGCATTCCCCGACGACAGCGACTACACGGCACAGTTCACCAGGATCGCGTGCGATCTGATACCCCCTGCTGACCTGCGGTGCATCACCCGGCTGTGCGACACGGCCATGCCGGCCCTCCAGATAGAGCACGGAGACGCCCACCTGGCCAACGCTCTTGCCACCCCGGCGGGCGTGGCGCTGGTTGACCTGGAATGCACAGCGTGGCGACCAGCCGGATACGACCTGGCGAAACTGTGGGTATTCCTCGCCGCCTCACCCAGCAGCCGCGCTGCCATCGCCTCAGCGGTCAGCACGCAGCCTCGCCGGCTCGCCGGATTCTGGGTCGCTGTCACGCTCGTGACGGCCCGCGAGATCACCTCCTGCCTCCGCCATCCCGGCCTGCCCGCAGCAGCCGGACGGCTCCGGCAGCTGAATGCCGACCTGCGGGCAGCCCTGAGCAGCATCCGCCGGCTCCACGACGAAGTCACCTGGCAGAAAACGATCATGCACCCGCCAGCCATTGTCCCGGCCCCCGCGCTAACACTCCCGATAGCACCAGGGCGCGTTCCCAGGCGAGGCCACGGAAGACCGCGCCGGCACCATGCAGGCCACGATGACCGCGCCTCCCTGGAGTGCACCGCCCGCATCTATCACAGCGGAGGACTGCAATGATGAATCGCCCGCCGCTCGACGCGATCGTATTCGACTACGACGGCGTGCTCGCCGACACCCACGGCCTATGGGACCAGGCATATGCCGCACTATTCGCCCGCTACGGAGCCCAGCCCGCACCTGCCGACAGGCGCCGGCTCGCGACGCTGGGGACAACAGCACTAGGGCATGCCCTGGCGGAACTGCTCGGCGGCATCGCACCGCCCGGCCTACTCGCAGACGAGATCACCTCCCTGGTCACCTGCAACCTTGGCCGGCCGGTCAGCCCGATGCCAGGCGCGGTACCGCTCGTCACCGCCCTGGCCGGCAAGACGCCGCTGGGAGTGGCATCCAACTCTCCCGGCAAGATCGTACGGAGCCACCTTTCTCAGATCGGGCTGGCGGACAGATTCCAGGCGGTCGTGGGCATCGATGATGTACCCGCACCTAAACCGGCTCCAGACCCTTACCGGACCGCGTGCGCCCTCCTCGGCAAAAGGCCGCAAGCCTGCACCGCGATCGAGGACTCCCAGCAAGGCATAAGCTCCGCGACAACTGCGGGCCTGTACGTCATCGGCATTCAAACGTCCGGCGACAGCCTCGAAGCTGACGCCGTCTATTCCAGCCTCACCGATCCCGGCTTATGGCAGGTACTTCTCGAGTCAAGAACATTTCGCACCGCCGGGTTACCGCCGCCGGCCTCTGGCGGGACGAGGACGCGGCGCCGTGCAGGCAGCGTGTCCGGCGGTGTCCCGTCCGTAGCCTTCCTGCAGCGCCGGGGCCTGGTGCACGGTAAGGGCAGCAGGTCGCCGGCTACCGACAGGACGGGTTCGATGGGTCAGGGTTTCGCCGCTTCGCAGATCGATACCAGCAGGCCGCACCCGGCACGGATGTACGACGCCTACCTGGGGGCAAGGACAACTATCCCGTGGACCGGGAAGCTGTCCGGCAGATCCTGCGCGCCTGGCCCGAAGTCCGCCTGATCGCGCGGGCCAACCGGGCGTTCCTGCGGCGGGCGGTCCGGTTCCTGGCCGGCCAGGCCGGGATACGTCAGTTCCTCGACATCGGCACCGGTATCCCCGCCGCCGGGAACGTGCACGAGATCGCCGGGCAGGCCGCCCCCGGTGCCCGCGTGGTCTACGTGGACAACGACCCGATCGTGCACGTGCACGCGAGTGCGCTGCTGACCGGCAGCGGCACCGCCTCGGTCGTCCTCGCCGACCTGCGGGACCCGCACGCGATCCTGGCCGACCCGGTGCTGCGTGCCCGGATCGATTTCGCCCAGCCCGTCGGCCTGCTGCTCGTCGCGATCCTGCATTTCATCACCAGTACCGAGAACCCGTCCCGGATCATCGCCACGCTGCGGGACGCGCTCCCGGCCGGCAGCTACGTGGTCCTGTCCCACGCCACCGCGGACTTCCACCCGCCCGGCACCACAGACAAGGCCGCAGCCGCCTACCAGAACGCCACCGCCCCGCTGATCCTGCGCACCCGCGCCGAGATCGCCACGTACTTCGACGGCTTCGACCTGCTCGACCCGGGCCTGGTCCAGGCCCCCCTGTGGCACCCGGACAGCAGAGCGCCCCGGCCGAAAGACCTGGCCGGGCTGACCGTCTTGCGGCAGCCCGGGACCGGGCACAGGTGGCTGCCGGGCCCGCGCCCGGTGCCGTACGGTACCGCGATGACCGCCAGCCGGGGCACGGGCACCGGGCGGGCTGCGGTGACAGGCGCCGGGCTGCGGTCCGCGGTCGCGGGCGGCCGCAGCGTGCGCAGGCCGCCGCGGGCGGCTAAGCCGGCGATGACGGCAGTGGCGACGGCGAGCAGGACTAACGCCGAGCGCGAGGGCGCAACGCGGGTGCACGGCGAGCAGGCGGACATGGCTTCTCCTCGGGGCGGTAACTGAGTGCGTTCATCCTGGCCGGTGATGACCAGGATTGTGCTCGACGAGCTGGTGCCGCTGAACGGGCCGAACGTGGCCGCGACAGCGGCCACCAGATCCACGCGGCCGGCCGGGACCCGGGCCGGGTGCGGCTGCTGGCTGGTGACCAGGACCGCGGCCTGCCCGGGGCTGAGCGCGGCCACGTGGACCAGGAACAGGCCGCCGGGATGCCCGCTGGCGGTCTGGGTGACCGCGCGGGCGGACAGCTCCGACGCGGCCAGCACGGCATCGTCTTCAGCAGGATGGCCGGCGAGCTGGGCACGGACGTGCCCGCGGACTGCCGCGAGCTGACCGGCCGTGCCCGGGAACACCCGTGACGGCCCGGCCCGGTACCCGCTCCCGGCCGGATCCTCACCGCCGGCCGGGACTGGCGTGCCGCCGCAGCGGGTGACGGCGGCCAGATGGCTCTGCTGCAGCGCGACCGCCAGTCCCAGCCGCTCCGGCCATGCCGTGCCGCCCAGGGCTCGCTCCCGGGTATCGGGGCGCGGGTTGTCCGCAGGAGCACGGTCGCCGGCCGCCGGGGATGGCGGTGAGGACGGGCCGAACCGTCCGGGATGATGATGGCCGGGCGGCAGGGCCTTCCCGCTCCTGTGGTCTCCGGCAGGCTCCTGGCTGCCGGGCATGCCGTCCGGCAGCGTCACGGGAGTTCTCGCTGCAGTGGCGTGCCGTGGCCACCGGCCACGTCCGGGTCACGCCGGTAACCATTCGCCACCGCCGCCGCCCCGACGGCAGGCATCATCACTGCCGCAATGCCGGGCCTGGCCAGTTCCAGGCGTGCCCAGACGGTCCAGCCGGTGTGCGGGTCGCCGTCCACGCCGCATTCGGCGGCCAGCCTGGCGACGATGTCCAGTCCGTGGGGCCGCCCGTCAGATCCGCCTGGCCGGGTCCAGGGGCCGCCTTCATCGGATACCTCGATCCAGACGTACTCGCCGGGGCATGCCGTCAGGTGCACCCAGAACTGGCCGCCCCGGCCGCTCGCCGAATGCAGCACCGCATTCGTGGCGAGTTCAGAGACCACCAGGACGGCGTCGTCTGTCGCCGGCCAGCCAGCCAGCACAGCCTCGGCGAAACGGCGGGCGTGGCGTACCTGGCCGGGGGGCGCGCCGAACACCGCCGTCACCGTCAGCGCGCAGGCACCGTTCCGGGTCGCTGAGTCCGCAGCGTCCGGTGCCGCAGCCGCCCCGCTGCCGCTGGCGGGCACTGCGCCGGACCCGGCGGTGCCCGCAGGCTGCGGCATCGCGCTGGCCGCGACCGCGCGATTGCCGATCGTCTCGGTGGCTGGCACATGTCCTCCTCGGAATCAGGGTGGCGGGCGGCTCCGGGAGACCGGCCATAGCGGTCAGCCGCCGGCGGGTTAGCTGGTTCCACTTTTGTTCATGCAAATTGCAAATCTCAACGTACGATTGATCTACGAATAGGGACGCTCCATGACGGTCAGAATGTGCGGGATTGCGCAGGCATAATGGCCGTGGCACCATACGAGCAAAGAACGGCTGCGGGGAGGCAGGATGGGCGAGAAACCGTCAGCGGGCAGCCCGACCGTGCTGCGCATGATCCTGGGCAGGCAACTCCAGGCCCTGCGGGAAAAAGCCGGCCTGTCCTACGAGCAGGCCGCTGACGCGATCTTGTCGTCTGCGTGGACGATCCGCCGGATGGAACGCGCCGAGGGCGGCCTGAAGCCATTGACCGTCAAGAGCCTGCTGCAGGCATACGGCGTCACCGACCCGGCTGAGATCGGCACGTTCGTGTCCCTGGCCCGCCAGGCCAGCAAGGCCGGGTGGTGGCACAGCTACGACGACGTGCTGCCGCCCTGGTTCAAGATCGCGGTCGGGCTCGAAGAATCGGCGAGCCTGATCCGCGCCTACCAGCCGCAGGTCGTTCCCGGGCTGCTGCAGACCGCGGACTACGCCCGGGCCATCACCGCAGCCAGCTTCCCCGCAGCCCTCGGAGCCGATACTGAGCGGCGGGTCGCGCTGCGCCTGGCCCGGCAGGAACTGCTCACCCGCCCCGGCGCCCCCCGCTACTGGGTCGTGCTGGACGAGACCGTGCTGCGCCGCCCCGTCGGCGGCCCGCCGGTCATGCGCGCCCAGATCAGCCGCCTCATCGGCGCCTCGGCGCTGCCGAACGTCACCATCCAGGTCATCCCGTTCGCCGCCGGCTGGCACCCCGCCCTGTACGGGATGTTCACCCTGTTCCGGTTCCCCGGCAGCGAACTGCCCGACATCGTCTACTGCGAGGGCCTGACCAGCGCCAGCTACCTCGACAAGCCCGCCGAGACCGCCAGGTACGCCGAAGCGCTGGACCGGATGTGCGCCCAGGCCGCCTCCCCCGACCAGACCATCACCATCCTGCGCAACCTCATGAAGGAGACCTGACCATGCGCGAGCAGCACATCCGCAACGGCATGCCCGCCAGCAACCTCGGCCCCGGCGGCTGGCGCAAGCCATGGAGCGACAACGGCGGCGACTGCCTCGAAGCCAAAAAACTCCCCGGCGGCCAGGTCGCCCTGCGCCAGTCCACCGACCCGGCCGGACCCGCACTGATCCTGGAACCCAACGAGATCACCGCGTTCATCAACGGCGCCAAAGCCGGCCTCGCCGACGACCTCATCAGCTAACCACTAACACCCGCACAGCCGCGGACAGCAAGCAAGCCCGGGGACAGCCCGGCTGCAGCCGCGGGCGCTTTCGGACACGCACAGCACCCGGCCGGGCCACCTGAGCCACCGCAACGCCGCCACGCGGCGGCCCCGGCCCGGACACAGCGCCCCTGCACAGAAAGGAAGAAATCATGCCCGCCGAACTCGCCGCATGGCTGCGCCAGCAACGCCAGGCCCGCGGCTGGGCCAGGCCCGAGATGGCCCGCCAGCTCATCCGGGCCGGCCAGGAAGCGGGCGACAAGTCCGTGCCCGGCCTGGACAGCATGTGCCACAACCTGTACCGGTGGGAACGCGGCGAGGACACCCCGTCCGAGCGCTACCAACTCCACTACTGCCGAGCCCTCGCCATCCCGCCCAGCCAGTTCGGCACCGCCCCGCCACCCCCGCCCGGCACCCTGCCACCACAAAGAACCGCCACCACCGAGTCGGGATCACCCGCCGCCGCACTGCCCGCCCCAGCCCCGCACCCAGCACCCAACCCGGCAGGACCATTCCTGCCGCTACCAGCCGCCATCGCTTACGGTGGAATGCAACAGCCCGCAACGGACCATTCCTCCATCAAGCAAGAGGTACTGATGGGCGCGCACGAAGCCAGCGACCAAGCCCAGCAAGCCGAACAGCACGGCATCGGCCAGGCAACATCCGAACAACTGCGCGCCGACGTCGTGCGGCTATCGCACCTGACCGACACCGGCGAGCCATTTACCGTCTACCTCGACCTGCGCCGCGTCCGCGAACGGATCTACCGCCTGCTCGAACGCCCCCTGTGGCCACGCGAGCAAACCGACCTGCACTTCCTCCTCGGCTGCCTCAACGGCCTCATGGCAGTCTGCGCCAGGCGCCTCGGCTACCCCGACGCCGCAGAAGAACTCAGCCGGGCCGGCTGGGCACACGCCAGCGTCATCGACCACCGGCCCCTGCTCGCGCACCTGCGTTATCAGCTGTCCTACGTCGAGTACCTGCGCGGCAGAACCATCCAAAGCCGTGACCTGGCCGCCAGCGGCCTTGAGTACCTATCCGCAGGACCGGGCGGCGCCGAACTGTACCTTAAGCACGCACAGGCGGCAGCGACGCTGGGCGACGCCGACACGGCCCGCCAGTCGGTCATCGCCGCGCACGAGGCACGCAGCCAGGAACACCACGACGACCTGCAGGACATCGGCCACTCATTCACCCTCTCCCTGGCCACGCATCACAGCGACGCGGGGAGGGCGCTCTCAGCGGTTCCGGGCGCAGAGGGCCAGGCGGCCGAGGAACTACAGCGAGCTATCGGCTTGTATGACGCCGGGCCAGATCCAGGCGAGGAGCACTGGTTCGGCGGCAAGGCGCTCGCGGGAATCGACCTGGCCGTCGTCCGGCTCCGGTCCGGCGCGCTCGACGCCGCCACCGCCGCACTGGGCAACGTCTTCTCCCTCGCACCCGCGCAACGGGTCAGCCAGCTCACCCACCAGCTCAGCCTCGTGCGCGCCGAACTCGCCGCGCCGGTCTTCCGGGGCTCCGCACCGGCCCGCGAACTCGACGAGCAGATCGAGGAATTCGGCCGTGAGACAGCCGACGCCGGCCTGCACTCCCTGTCTGGCGGCCCCGGCTGATCACCTCCTGCCGCATGACCCGCAACCGAAAGCAGCCTCCAGCCAAACAGGTGCCACAGTCTCCCTCCAGCATCTGGCCAGCTCGGCATCAGGGTTCTCGTTTGGAGATCCAGCGGCCTCCGACGGCTCCGGCGACCGCGCCGAGGATGGTCGACGACAGTCCGATGAACAGGACGAGCCATGCAGACAGGTCGTGGCCGTCTGAGGCGAGTTATGTGGGTTGATCTTGGCGTGTCGGCTTGAGACGAGGACGGCCTCTGCGGAAGACAAGTGATTGTCGAAGTCCCTTGTCCGCAGAGGCCGTCCGTCCATGCTGCCAACTGAAGACCTGTTCGTCTACGTCTACGTGCTGATCCACGACCTGGTCCTGTCCGGGGCGATCCGGATCCCGCGCCGGCCGGGACCGGCTCCCGCCTGCACCGATGCCGAGCTGCTGGCGATCGCGCAGGTCCGGCACATGCTCGGGCGGCGCAGCGAGTCCGCGTTCCTGGCCGAGGTCGCCCGGGACTGGGGCCATCTGTTCCCGGTCCTGCCGTGCCAGAGCGAGGCTAACCGGAGAACCCGCTGGCTGCGGGGCGCGTTCGAGCAGCTCAGGACGGCGCTCGCGACCCGGCTGCCGGAGGATGACTGCCAGCAGGCGGACACCACGGCGCTGCCGGTGAAGCACCCGTCCCGGGTCCGCGGCCCGGACCAGCGGACCGGGCCGGGCAACGACCTGGCCGCCCGGTTCGGCCGCGACGCCGCCCACGCCGAGTGGTTCTATGACTTCCGGCTCGCCGTGAAGACCGACCTGGGCAGCCGGATCGTCCGCGCCTGGTCCATCGTGCCCGCTGCCGTCAGCGAGCGCGATGTCGCCGGAGACCTGCTGCACGCCGGCCCGGCCCCGCGTGACCTGCTGGCGGACAAGGGCTTCAGCGGGCGCGGCTTCGCCGCCGCCCAGGCCGCCCGGGGCACCGCCGTCCTCGTCCCGCCGGACAAGGAACAGCGCGCGGCCATACCCTCCATCCTGCGCAAGGTCATCGCGGAATGGCGCAACCGCATCGAGACCACCTTCAGCGAGATCACCGTGCGGATGGAACTGGCCAGGCACAGCGCCCGCACCTTCCGGGGCCTCCTCACCAGGACCGCAGCCACCATCGCCGCCCACACCCTGCTCCACGTCTGCCTCACCCAGCACTAACGAACCCCCATAACGCGCCTAAGGTGATGCCGCGCACTGGCAGGGCCAGGGCGGTGGAGATGAGGACGGACAGGGTGATGGCGATCGCCGCGATCGCCGCGATCGATGCGGCGTGCTCGAACGTGCGCGACCGGTGTTCTTCTGCCTCTTGGACCTGGACGGATTTCTCCAGCGCCTGGGCTTCGACTTGCTGCCGGAAGGCGTCGATGTCGGAGATGACACGGTGGAAGAGCTGCTGGGTGCGGTGGGCCTGGTGCAGCCGTTCGAGGATGGCGTTGGCGTTGCCGTGGCGGGTGACGCTTTCCCACCAGAACACGTTCCTGAACTCAGTCACCTCGTTGACCAGGCTGCGGAACTCGCGTGATTTCTCGAACCGGTTGCCGATGTGGGTGAGCCTGTCGGCGAAGCCGTCGAGCGCATCGCGTTCCAGCGCGGCGAGCAGCATGACGTCGGTATACAGGGACCGGACGTGGCTTTCGCCCCAGGCGTAGAACGCGGCTGTGTCTCCGGTGTCGGGGGCCAGGCCGAGGAAGCCGATGCCGTCGCGCAGCACGAGTGCCCGCCAGGACGATGACAGGTACACGAGGCCGCTGAGAGCGTCCGGGTCTTCGGGGTCGGGCGCGTACTGCCGCAGTGTGGTGGCTGACGCGGCGGTCCATAGCCACCCGTCCGCGGCGTTCCACAGCTCGGGGCAGCCGGGCGGCGGCCGCAGCTCGTCCCGGGACGTGATCATCGACACTGACAGTGCCCGGGGTACGGCCAGGGCGGTTTCCCGCCAGGGCCGCACCCCGGGCATTGCTGGCTGGCAGCCGGCCAGCGTGAGTCAGAGGCTGGCTAACACATCGTTGACGGCTGGCTGGCCTGCTCGGAGTCGATGCTGGCGCTGAGCGCGTCATCAGCCGAGGTCTGCATGGCGAAGTTCAGCAGCCCGAGCGAACCCGGGCTGTTCGGGTCGCCCTGCCACCAGTAGCCGAGCCGGTTGTAGTTGAGTGCTTTGTTACTTGGATTGGTCGTCTCGTTCTCGTCGTTCTGCAGTACCGACGCCGCATTGTCGCGAAGGAAAGTCGCGATATCGGGCAAGGTGCTGGTCTGCGCCGGTTCTAGGCTGACACAGTAAAGATTCCGCATGAAGATGCCCTTGCCGATGATCCAGGGCTGTGAGTTGTCCGGCTCGGCGTTATTCTGGTCAGCGCTCTCGTTCAGGATAGCGTTGCCATTCGAGAGAAATTCGATCATCGGCGTTCCCGTATAGCCGGCGGCCGCTGTGTCGGTCAGGGCCGTCTGCGCCAGGTTGTCCGCCACCGTCAGGTAGAACGACGGCGAGTAATTCAGCGAACCGTTCGGCCCCGATGCGCTGACCACCGCCACGTCGTGCAGTGCGGCTAGTGCCCCCAGCATCATGCCTTCGTGCTGAGTCTCATCAGGCCCGGTCCCTGCCGCGCAGGTGGCGGGATCGATCCCGTTGGCAAAGAGCAACGGGACGTTCGGGAACGTGCTTGAATTATACATCGTTATGGCATTGGTCTGCTTCGCGAGATTCGGCAGCAGCCAGTTGGCCTCTTGAATATAGCCGCCGTAGTCACTGCTATACCCGGCGCTTATCCCGTCACGGTAGGTTGTGTCCCTGGTGACGAGGTAGAGCCACGCGGACAGCCGCAGGTACATCGCGTTCACGCCCAGTGTCTTCGACGGCGAGTTAGCCTGGTAGGAATTTATTACCCCGCCCTTGTAACCGCAGGTGAACGGATTGGGCTGCCCGGTCCACGGGTTCGTCCCGTGGTCCCAGCCCCATCGCGTGATGTAGTACCAGAGGTTTTCCGCGATATACAGGTACTGGGCATCGGGGCTGCCGGTCGATACCGTGTACTCGTATGCCTCAAGCCACGAGAGCGCCCAGTTCGCTGTGTCGTCGAACCAGTCGTTCTGGAACAGGTTTTTGATCGAATGATCCTGGTTGGCCAGAGTATTGGTCGGGCAGTACAGATCCTGGCCAGTGCTTGGATCGACGCAGAATACTTCGAAGGTACCCGTGACGTCGCCGTAGAGGCTTCCTGATCCTACCCATGCCCTGCTGGCCGGGTCCTGAAGGAACGTGCTCATCGCCGAAAGCGAGTTGGCCGACCACCACCAGCAGTTTCCGCCGTATTCCGAAACTGTCGTGTTAGTGATGTAGTTAATTCCCGTGCCTATATTGCAGGTCACTGGCGACGAGGCCGTATCTACGAACAGCCCGCCGCTCTTGTCGAAGTCGGACCTGAGGTTCATGAAGGCGGCCGCCGCCTGCGTCACGTCTGTGACCTGCGGCAGATACCACTGCTCGGCCGCATCCGACGTGCTGCAGGATCCCATGATGAGCGGACTGCCAGTCGAGGTCGGCGCCTTGAGGCACTTGGTCACCGTGCCGCCGCCACCTGACGTATAGGTACCGGACATCTTCAGCATGTACTCGTTCGCGTTACCGCTCGTCGAAGCCTGGAAGATCCAGTCCTCCCAGGAGGATCCGTCGCAGTCGGTAATCTGCACGCTGCTGTCAGCCGATGTGTGGAGGCATTCGAAGGCGCCTGTGGACTGCTGGCCGTTGCTCTGCCGTGTCGCGCTGTAGGAAAAGGTCATCCGTATTGTCGAGTTCGGCTCTACCGTCCAGATCTGCTGCCCAGGGTTCCCGCTACAGGTCGCCAACTCGACCCCGTTGCTTGAGCCTTGGGCCGGATCTATGCCGCTGGTGTTATCCACGCAGTTCCCGCCACCGGACCCGGTGCTGATCTGGCCGGCCACCGCCGGGAGCGCGGGCAGACTGGTCGCGGCCGCGCCAGGTGCCGCCGTCCCGACCACTATCGCAGGGACGGCAACCGTCGCCATGGCCGTGACGACGACGGCTAGGCGTCGGCGTGCTATGACAAGAAGCTCCATTTCAGTCCTTTTTGATCGACGACTTCACAAGCACGAGTAAATCAGGTCGTGATTCCGAAATGGCGGCAGACGGCCGCGTCGCGGCCAGCAGGAAGTCCGCCCGACGGCAGGTGCTCGCGCGCGCGATGACTCAGATGAGAAAGCTGGCTGACTCTTCCCCTGCCTGGGCAGGTTCCTGCTCGGGCTGCGGCCCCGCCTGCTGCGCCTTAACCTGCCTGAGCAGTGCGTGCTCGACGAAATAGGCTAGCGACGCGTAGCCGCGCCACACCCGCCGCCATTCGCGCTGCACGGCGGCATCACCGAGTACCCGGCGGATCCCGTCCAGGTAGGTCACGATGATGTCGGCGGCCTGCCTGCTGTGGCCGGCGGAGATATTGTCGATGGTCAGGTGCGCCTGCTCGTAGCAGTCGTCGAAGCCGTAGTGCCTGAGCTTCTCGATCTCGTGCAGGCGCAGTTCGCCCAGGCCAAACATCTCGATCGCGAGGTTGTAGCCGAGGATCTCGTTGTAGTACGTGTCAGGGAACAGCGCCATGCACAACTGGTGCAGCGAGAAGCCGTACAGCTCGTCAGGCAGGTCGTCCTGGTCCATGAAGGCGGCGTTCCTGATGTGCGGCAGCTTGATTCCCATGCTGCGCAGGGCGCGGTGAATCAGCGTGATGTGATTCTTGCGCAGGTCGCCGTAGCCCAGCTCGTCCGCGTAGATGGCGAACAACGCGGCGTCGCACGGTCGCTGCGACCGGCCGAGGTTCGCGACCCGGTGGATCCAGGCCGCGTCGATCAGTGCGCCGAGCGCGTAGGTGGTCTGCAGGAACACCACCTCGTCGGCGTCGGGTATCGACGCGAGCGGCTGATACGGCTTGACCAGCTTCTCCCAGTAGACCCGCTCGGCCCGCTCGTAGAGTGCCTGCGGACTGTAGTCGAAGTAACTCGCGTCCGTGTACCGGCCGGCCGCGCCGCAAGTGAACAGGACCTCGGCATCGGCGAACAGCCGCGCCGCGCGTTCGGCGGCCAGCGGCAGCGTGTTGGCGAAGTTCTCGATGTTGATCAGCCGGTAGAACAGCTCACGGTCGCCGGGAGTGCCCACCTCGGCGATCACCACGTCGGCGGGGTGGCTGGCCGCGATAGCGGACGCCCGGACGGCTGCCTGGGCATCGCCGGCGGTGTTGGCCGTGATGACGATGTCGGGTCGTTCTCCGGCCTGCACGGACTGCGCCCACTGCTGGAAGCTGGCGGCCTCGCGTTCGTTGAAAATGCCGAACATCGGGCCGCCGAACTTGATGGCCCGGACGAACCGGCACAGCCCGTCGCGGGTACGCCGCAGGTGCTTGGACTCGCGAAAATCGCGCAGGAACTGCGCCAGGTCCAGATTCGGGTCAGAGAAAGTCTCGGCGAGCAGCCGGCCGCCCACCCGCACCTGCCGGTGCTGGCTGCCGGAGAACGGAGCGTGCCTGGCGATGATCGTCGCGACCTTGGACTCCAGCGACAGTCCGTTCTGCCAGGCGGCAAGCTCGGTAAGCATCGCGACGTGCTCGCGTTCCAGCGTCAGGACGAGCCCGATGGCGGCCTGCATCCGGGCCCGCTCGGCTGGTCCGGCCAGTTCGAGGTACGCCGACAGGACGGCACGCAGCGCGGGCTCGGCCAGCATCGGCTCCATGCCCAGGAGCAGGTCGTCGACGCCGAGCGCGTGGAACGCGTAGTGGACGCCGACCACCTCGGGCAGGAAGCTGGCCGGCAGCCTGGACAGCGCGAGGTAGAAGCTGCCGTGCAGCGCGGTCAGCGGCCGGAGCTGGGTCTGCGTCGCGAAGTCCGCCGCGCCGATTTCGGGCAGGTAGACGCCATCGACCTCCAGCTGACGGCGGCGCAGGAAGTGCAGACCGCGTTGCGGGTTGCCCGCGCCGCACACGGTGTAGTGCTGGGCGAACAGGCGGTTCACGATCACCGACGGCTGCGTGGCCGGCTGGGACAGCACGTCCAGCCAGCAGCCGCCGAGCAGGCCGAGCGGCGCGCGCTGCCGGATTACGGCGTCGCGCGCATCCGGACCGCACTGGCTGACCGAGACCAGCGCGGCGGCCAGGTCAGCCCGGACGAGCGCGACGTGCCTGGCGATGTCGTCGGCACTGGCGTCCTCGGCCAGGCCCGCTTGCTGGCCGGTCGCTGGCTGGCGCAGGAAGGCCTCGATCACCCGGCGGGCGACGAGCAGCACGGTCTCGGACTCCTGGTCGTGCAGCAGGCGCAGGAAGAGGGCAGCTGGCTCGCCTGCGACGACAGCGTCTGCCTCCTGGCAGGCCTTGCCGCTGAACTCGAACGCGCGCGCCTCGAGCGCGGCGATCGTATCGGGTAGCTCGAATGCCAGCGCCGGGTCGGCCGCCATGGGCTTACCCCTCTCCAGATCCAGGGTCTCTGCGTGGGTCGCGGTCGCTGCGCGGGTCGCGGTCGCCGCGGACGCTGCGCGGGTCGCGGTCGCCGCGGACGCTGCACGGGTCGCGGTCGCCGCGTGCGCAGCGCAGGAGCGCACCGATCCTCGAGCCGGGCACGCTGGCGGCCAGCAAGCCGAAATCACCCGCCGCCAGGTGGCCGAGCGCGGCCCGGTCGACCAGGTTGATCAGCGGATCGGCGGCGAAACAGTGCCCGATCCGCGGGATGTTGCCGAGGTAGAGCTGGTCCGCAGTGAACCCGGCCTGCCGTTCCTTCATCGCGACCAGCGGGGTGTACAGGTTCGCGTGCGCCACCGCGGCGATGTCGCCGAGCTTGAGTCCTCGCGGCGCGAGCAGCCGGTCGTTTACTTCCCTGGCCAGGTCCGAACTGATCTGATTGGTCCACTCCAGCGTGGCCGTGTCCTGCGCCGTCGCGCAACCGAGCAACTCGTAGGCGGCCGCACTCACGCCGGGATCGGTCGTCACGAGGCAACTCGCCGCCCCGTCGCTGAACAGCGCGAACTGCGACATCCGGTCCGCCCCGTCGGCCACCTTGTCCGTGGTGATGACCAGGACGGCGCGGTACCGCCCGCTCGCCACGAAGGCACGCGCCACGTCGAGGCCGGCGAGCAGGTTGACGCAGCGGTTCAGGTTCACGCCGTAGCAAGGGATGTCGCCCAGGCCGATTCCGGCGAGCACTTGTGCCACGAAGCTGCCGTGGCCCTCGGCCGGGCCGGGAATCCGGTTGGAGCAGAGCACGACCGCGTCGACCGACGACGGCGCCATGGCGGCACAGCGCAGCGTCGCCGCTCCGGCGTCGGCCGCCAGGTCCCGCAACTCGCGCTTGGTGATGCGGATCGTTCCCCATCCCCACAGGCCGGCGTTGGGCGCCAGCTTGAACCGGGCGGCCAGCTCAGCCAGGTTGTCGATCTCGGTGTAGTCGGCCTCCTGCTCGCCGAGGACGTAGCTCGCCCCGCGTAGGTACACCGTGCGACTGTCCACGTCCCGCCTCTCAGATCAGCTCGACATGCTCGTCGGCTTCGACGAGCGACCGGATCAGGCCGATGACCGCGGCTGGCCGTGACTCGAAGTAGAAGTGGCCGCCTTCGACCCAGTGCCGGTCCGGCGGCGCGGTGAACTCCTCGTCCCAGGGCTCGACCTGCGCTGTCCGGACATGCGGGTCGTCAAGCCCGACGACTACGGTGCCGGGTACCGCCAGTCGCCTTCCCGGCCGGTACCGGTATCCGACGGCCATCCGGAAGTCCGCGATAAGGCCGGGCAGCAGCAGGTCGCGGACCTCTGCGTCGGCGACAACTTCGGCCGGAAGGCCACCGAAGAAACCGATCGCCTCGGCGAACTCCTGGCCGGTGAGCGTCGCGATCTCGCGTACCCGCTGCGACGGCAGGAGCGACGGCGCCGAGCACCCGGACGCGATCAGGTGCCGCGGCCCGCCGTAGCCGCCGGGGCCGGCGAGCCGGTGGCACACCTCGTACGCGACCAGCGCACCGAGGCTATGCCCGAACAGGAAGAACGGCCGGTGGTCGGTGCCGGTCACCGCCGCGACCGCGGCAGCCGCGCCCTCGATGAACTCCTCGATCGTCGGTGCGGGCTCTGCTGCCCGGTGTTCTCGGCCCGGCCGGCAGACCGCGACGACCTGAACGTCCTGGCCGAGGGCCGGCTGCCAGTCGAGGAAGGCACGCGGGCTGCCGCCCGCGTGCGGAAAGCAGAAGACGCGGGTAGCCCACGGTGCCACCGTGCCGCTGCTGACGAACCAGTCCCCCTGGCCGCCGGCAGACGCCCCGCCCGCAGGCATCCCGCCCGCAGTCGCCCCGCCCGCAGGGTCGCTCATGGCTGCGCCAGCCGGAACACCTGGGTACGGCTGCGCGACGGGTCGCCCGGCCGGATGTGCAACTCACCACGGCCGGGCAGCATCACGACGGCTGCGACCGTCCGCTCGCGCCGGATGTCACCGGTGTCTGCGACGCAGATCGGGGGCTCGGCAAGCAACCCGAAATGCTCCTCCACCTCGGCGCCCCGGCTCGACTCGCTGATCCGGTGGAGACTGGCTTGGCAGGCCTTCAGCCGCAACAGCGAGGAGTTCCTGGCGAAGACGTTCAGCTCGTCGCGGTCGGCGAAGCCGGGATGCAGCAGGTGATTCGTATGAGCCGACGGCGACATCTGTACCAGCCGGACCTCGTTGTCGATGATCTCTATGCACGCGACGTGCTGCCGGTCGCACAGCGTGAGCGATCTCGAGCTGGCGAGCGGCAGTTCTCGCAGCAGGCTCAGCGCGTCGGCGACGCAGCCCGCGTTGTCCAGCAGGTGCCTGATGGCCAGGTACGGCGGCAGCCCCGGCTGCCACTGGCCGCCAAGCACGAGGTTCAGCCCGATCGCGAGCCCGTCGCTGTTCACGCCGAGGTAGCCGAGCAGGCCGCCGAAGCTGAGCACCAGCGCCCGTCTGCCCGACCCGCTCAGTCCGACGTCCAGCACCGCGATCTGGTCGTCGAGGTCGCCGTTGAGGTCGACCGTCTGCGCTAAGACCGGGGTACCGCCGGGTCCGGCGGACAGGCTTGCGTAGGTCGTGCAGTCGCCCCTGGCCGGCACCCGCTGGAAGCCGATGATCTCGCGGCGTGCCTGGAGCAGGACGGCAACCGCACGAGGCAGCCCGGCACCAGCGGCGAGCCCGTCGATCTCCTCGCTCAGCGCCGGAGCGGCCGCCGCGATGGCTTCGTCATAGGCCGTCAGCACCGGACGCAGCGAGTCGACCGATACCGGTGCCGGGGCGAGCTTGTTGATCCGGCACAGACCGTCGTCGACGAAGCCGCGAAGCGCCCCGGCCCGTGCCGCACCGTGCGCATACCCGACCTCGAAGGCGGCGCCGGTGGCCCGGACTACCTGGATACCTGCCGGACCAGGCCTGCTCGCCCGTGTCATGGGCCGGCCTCCGCGAGCACCACCTTCGGGCCGACCAGCGACTGCGCACGCACCCGCCTCATGTCCTGGCCTCCGCGAGCACCACCTTCGGGCCGGCCAGCAATTGCGCGCGCACCCGCGGCCACTCGGCCCGCAGCACGCTGTAGAACACGGCGTCCCGGCGGCGGCCGTCCGGCATCGGGTTGTAGCTGCGCAGAGTGCCTTCCTCGCGAGCGCCGATATTGCACAGTGCGTGGCGAGCCTGAGTATTCAGCCTGTCGGTCTTGAATTCCACTCGCTCGGCGGCCAGGCACTCGAACGCATGCTGGAGCATCAGGAACTTTGCCCAGCGGTTGACACCGGTGCCCTGAGCCTGCCGGCCGAGCCACGACCAGCCGATCTCCAAACGCCCGTCTTTCTCGGCAATGTTGCTGAAACTCATGCTGCCCGCGACGCCGCCGGTGCGTGTATCCGTGATGTGATAAGGCACCCTGGTCCCGGCCTGAAGATCGGCAAGGGCACCGTCGAAGAACGCGTCGAAGTCCGCGTCGGAGGCGATTCGAACCACGAAGTAACGCCAGATCTGTGGATCCATGGCTATGGCGCGCTGTGCTTCCCGGTCCTGCGGCTCAACTGGCCGCAGGAGTACGTGCTCGTTCTCCAGCGACGTCGCCGCCAGTTGCGCCCAGCTCATCTCACGCCACCTTCCCTGCCTGGTTCGAGAGTGCGGTGACGACATCACGCAGCGTCCGCATCGCGGCCACGTCCGCTTCGGTGAACGCCGCGACGCTGACGCTGGTTTCGTCACATGCGGACATCAGAAAGATCACCTTATCGAGCGAGGTCAGTCCGTATCCGTCGGCCATGTCCACATCCGGGTCGAGGTCGGCCGGCCCGGTTCCCGAGTCGAGCACGCGCGCGAGCCCCTCGCGGACCGCTGCTTCGATTTCCGTATCGGCGGCCACTATTCCTCCCGGCCTTTTCCGTGATAAAACGAATCACGCCGTATTCCAAAAACATCCTGAGCCGCTTGCGCCACTTTTCCGGCCACGCATAACCGATGCACCCTGTTGCTTTATGGTACTTCGCACTCTCTGTGGTGTCAATGCGCAAAATAGGGCTAGCTCCGCCTGCTTATTGTTGGTCGCGTATTATCGGGTGGTCTTATCGACCGGGTGACGAGTACGCTGCGGCCATGGTGCCCGCCAGTCACGTTCTCGCCTTCGCCCTCGTCTCGTTCGCCCTGATCATCGTTCCCGGGCCGAACGTGCTGTTCGTGATCAGCCGATCCCTCATGCTCGGCCGGGCCGCCGGGGTGGGCACCGCCATCGGCGGCCAGGCCGGAGTATACGCGCAGGTCACAGCGGTCGCACTGGGTGTCGGGACGCTGGTCCAGCGGTCGGTGACGGTATTCACCGTGATCAAGCTCGCCGGTGCCGGATACCTGATCTACCTGGGCGTACAGGCGATACGGCAGCGCGGGTCACTGGCGGCCGCGCTGGAAGTCAGGACCGAGAAGAGGACACTCCGCCGAATCCTGCGGGACGGCTTCGTGGTGGGTGCGAGCAATCCCAAGGCGATCGTGTTCTTCCTGGCGGTACTGCCTCAGTTCGTGAACCGGCCAGCCGGGCACGTGCCGGCGCAGATGCTGGTGCTCGGCACGGTGTTCATCGGTATCGCGGTGCTGTGCGACAGCACGTGGGCGGTAGCGGCGGGCAGTGCCAGAGCCTGGCTGACCGGGTCACCACGACGGCTCGAACTCGTGGGTGGCTCCGGCGGCCTGGTGATGATCGGCCTGGGCGCCAGCCTGGCCCTCGCCGGCCGCAACGACTAGCCTGCCTGCTCGGCCCTCCACCCGCACGCGCCCCCTAGCCAGCGCGCCCCTAGCCAGCGCACCCCTAGCCAGCGCACCCCTAGCCCGCCGCCGCGCCTCCCCTTGCCAGCGCGCCCCCTAGCCAGCGCGCCCCTGGCCCGCCGCCGCGCCATTCCCCGATGCTCGGCGGAGAACTGGCTTAGCCCCAGTGTCGCCCGCGAGCGCGTCGGGCAGGCGGTAGAACTCACCGAGAACCTGGCGGGCCGCGTCGTCATCGATGACCCAGGCATCCCACCACACCTCCTGACCGACGGCCGTCACGCTGAAGCGGAAGAAGGCGCAGCACTCCGCCTCGCGCCTGGCCAGGTCGCGTACCCAGCGCTCCAGGCCGGGATCTGCACGGAACCTGAACCTGATTCCCGCACGCACAGGCTCACGGACGGCAGCCTCACGGACGGCAGCCTCACGGCCGGCAGCCACCCCGCGAAGAGGCGCCGGTACTCGGCCATTCGCTCAGCTAGCGTGTCGGGCACATCGCTCAGGTCGCACGCCACGACTGGCGTGCGATCGTGGTCGATTTTCAGTCGGCGTGACTGACTAACGTCCGCGATCATAAGAGTTCCCCTTGCTCGAAGCGGCAAAGCCGCCCGCTCCGGAGTGCAACCGGCTTCAGCTACCGTAAAGCCTGGAGTCAGGTCCAGAGTCAAGAGGTAGATCCGACCACACGGAGTCGCGATGAAGATCGGGCAGGTCGCTTCTGAAGCCGGAGTGAGCATCGACACGGTCAGGTTCTACGAGCGCAGGGGCGTGCTGCCGCAAGCGCCGCGCACGCCGGCGGGCTACCGGGTCTACACCGATGCGGCAGTCGCACGGATCAAGCTCGCCAGGAGACTGCAGAGCCTGGGACTCACGCTGGACGAGGTCGCCGGCGCGCTCCGCGCGCACGACGAAGGCCATGCTTCATGCCAGTCGCAGCGCTGGCGGCTCCAGGCCGCCCTAGACCGGATCGAGGCAAGGCTTGCCGAACTGGCCAGGCTGCGGGGCGACGTCCGCGACGTGCTCGCGGCCTGCGATGCGGGCCGGTGCGAATTCACTAGCTGACTGGCCGCCGACGGTAGGGTCGGAGCCATGGTGCTGGCACAGCGTAAGGTCCTGATGCTCGCTGCGGACCAGTTCGAGGACACCGAGTTGCTGTATCCGCTGTACCGGCTGGCGGAGGAAGGTATCGCGGTGACCCTCGCCGGGCTCACCAGCCAGCCGGTGCACGGCAAGAAGGGCCACGGGCCGGTTCCGGTCGACACCACAGTGGACCAGGTTGCCGAAGGCGACTTCGATGCCCTCGTCATCCCCGGCGGTTTTGCTCCTGACCGCCTCCGCCGCTCGGACCGGGTGCTGGACCTGGTCCGGGCCTTCGACGTCGCCGGCAAGCCGATCGCGTTCATCTGCCATGCGGGCTGGGTCCCGATCTCGGCCAAGATCGTCAAAGGCCGCCGGGCGACGAGCGTGCCCGCGATTCGCGACGACATGGTCAACGCCGGCGTCGACTGGGTAGACGAGGCCACCGTGGTCGACCGCAACCTGATCTCGGCCAGGACACCCGCCGACCTCGGCCCGTGGATGAAAGCGCTGCTCGCGGCGCTAACCGCGCTGCATTAACCCAAGATCGGCCCCGATCCGGCCGAAAGCCATCGTGCTGCGGAGATCGCTACGCCGTCTCGAAGGAGACCGCCCGTGCCTGCGCGAGCAACTGCTCCCGGTGGGCAGGCAACAAGAAACCGGCCTCGATGGCGGCGTCCAGCGACCTGGTGTAAGCGTCGAGATAACCCGCCTCGTCGCCGTACAGCTCCCGCAAGGCCTGACCGGGAAACGGCACGGTCGAGCCGACCAGCCAGCCAGGGCCGGCGGCCCCGGGCGGCCCTTCACCGCTAAGCACGGCCACCGGCACGTCCACCAGTGGCGTCCGTACCCCGCCGAGCGCTATGCCGTGCGCATCCCGTGCGATCGCTGGCGGGTCTTGCGAGGTCAGCTCGATCCAGGCGGCGCTGGCAGGCGGCGCTTCTCCGCAAGCCCACCGGTGCAGTGCGTGCAGCGCGGCCTGGGCAACGTAGCGGTGCGGTCCTTCGTTGATCCGCCAGTCGCAGCCCAGCAGCGCGGCAGCCTCGCCGATGAGATAGGCGTCGGCGTGCGCGGTGCCGGCGACCTCCCAGAGCCGGAATCGCTCGGAGTCAGGCTGCCGTGCTAGAGCCGAGGCCAGCGGCGGTGCCAGGTCGCCCTCGGCCTGGATCATCAGCACCGGGACAGCGGTGTCGTCGCGGATGCGGACGCCGACTGTGACGTTTTCGAGATCTAGTCCCCCGCCAGAAAGCAAGGCCGCACCCGCACCGCGGCTGTGCACGAAGAAGCCATCGAAGACCGGGGACGAGGACTGCACCGCGTTGATGTAGCTCGTCAGGAAGTAGCCGGACTGCGACTCCCCCAGGGCCAGGACGCGCGAGGGCGCGAGCCCACCGAGCACCTCCACCGGCTCCCGCCCGCCACCGGGCACCGAACCGCCGCCCGGTTCCCGCCCGCCGCCCGGGCCTGCGCGGCCGCCCGGGCCTGCGCGGCCACCCAGCGCCCGGCCGATCTGGCTGAAGATATCGAAGGCGTATTTGTCGCCCGGATGGACCAGGCTGCCGTACCTGTCAGGGTCGGACTGCCGGAGTCCGGGAAACTCACCGGGGAAGCCGAGCAGACTATGCCCGCCCATGACACCCAGCGCCTGGACCGAGACCGCGGCATAGGCATGCCCGGCACGCAGGATCTCTTCGTGCAGGTATCCCCAGTCGGCGTCGGCGTCGAAGCCACTGGACACGTTCAGCCACTCCAGCAGCAAGGTGCCGCTGAACCGACCCGGGTCAGCCGGGCGTCGCACTACGATCCGAGTGCGGTACTCAGCGGTGTCCGCTGGTCTCGCTGTCCACCGGCCATCGTGGCGGACCTCGCCGTCCAGTTCATAGCCGCATGCTGTCCCCGACGCGAGGAACTCTTCCGCTACGTAGCCGTTGGCGGCCAGGTCGAAGGGCACCACGCAGGCGGGCGGGATGTGGCTGCCAGCCGTCATCGGCCCGGAGAATGTGACCATGTCACGATCATGACATAATTGCGGCTTCCTGAGTTCCTGCGCCGGCTCCCAGCCGCCGGTTGCGCCGGCTGCTCACCCGCGGTTGCGCCTACTGCCCGCCCCCGGTTTCCCAGGCTCATGTGCGCCTAGCCCACGCTGCTGCTCCCAGCCCACGCTGCTGCTCCCAGCCCACCGCCCGGCCTCAGCCCACGCCCGCGCATCCCAACCTCGCGCCACTCCCCGCGGCCAGCTTCCCAACTCCGCGGCCCACCTCGCGCGGCTTCCCTGCCCCGCGCCCTATTCCCAGCCCTCGGTGCCGCCTCTCGTCCAGCTTCCACCCGCCGCCTAGTCCATCTGGGCTATTTCGTGGCTGGTCTGCGGCACTCACCCAGCTAGTCACAGACCGCGCGCTACAGGCGATATCGGACCGATCTCTCCACATGGCCCGTCTGGATCATTCACTATTAGATCGCTATAACAACTAGAAACATCATGTAATGCTAGTTACGCAAAGAAAACAGTCAGGTCTGGTGAGAGGCGCGGTTTGCTGAGTAGCTGGGCGCGGATCCGTCTTAAGGCAGGTTCTTGAAGCCACTGGCAGCGCTAGCCAAGAAGAAAGCTCCCGAGAACGCAGGGCGCCACGCGGCGCCCTCTCGACTAAAGAAACTGGTCAAGCGAGCGGCCCAGATAGCCCCGGCAGTCTCCGTGTCGCCTCAGCTGAAGACGGTCGGCCACCGGGCAACGAAGATCGCCCCGGCAGTTGCCGTGGTCGGCGCACTCGCTGCCACGCCCCTCGTGTACCACATCGCGGCGGCTCCGGCGAGTGCGAGCACGACGAGCGGCGCAGGCTCTGCCCAGAACCTGGCGGCCAGCCTGCGTAACCCGCTCGCGCCAGCCAATCAGCGCACCGCCAGGGACCAGCGGACCAAGCAGCACGCAAGCCTGTCCAAGTCAGCCAAGGCGATGGCCGCGCAGCAGGCCGTAAGCGCCCGGCACGCCGCCAGGCATAGGCACCGCCGGCACACCCTGACGTGCTCTGGGTCAGGCGGGACGCTTCCCGCCAACTACGCGGCCATCGTGAGATTCCTTACCACGCACGGCTACACGGGCCTGGCGGCAGCAGGCGTCGCCGGCAACATCTACCAGGAATCCATGGGAAATCCCGAGTCCGTCGGCACCGGCGGCGGCGGCCTGATCGGCTGGACCCCGCTGCCGACCGGATTCGTCACCGGGAATCCCGCGGCCGATCTGCACACCCAGCTCGAAGCGCTGCTGACCTACAACCAGCAGTGGGCACAGTACATCCCGACGCTAAACGCCGCGACTAGCGCGACGCAAGCAGCGGACGTCTACATGAACTACTTCGAGCGCCCCGGTATCCCAGCGGCGTACAACCGGGAGTCGGCAGCGACCGCAGTCGCCACCGCCTGCCGGCTTTAATCAGCAAATCGCGACCACATCGATGGCCCGTTGGTGCGCCTATAGCAGCACCAACGGGCCATCGATGTGCCGGGAGCCAGGAGCCAGAGGCCGGGAGCCAGGAGCCAGAGGCCGGGAGCCGGGTACGGGCTTGTCGCTCGGGGCGGTGACGTTGGCTACTGCCACAACTCGACGAGCTGAGCAGGGCTGATGTTGCCTCCGCTCATGACGATGGCGACCTTGCGCCCGGCAAACCGCTCCGGCGAGCCGAGCACTGCCGCGAGTGCTGCCGCACCGGCAGGTTCGACCAGGTTGCGAGTCTTCTCGATGGCCACCTTGGTGGCCGCCCGAAGTGCGTCTTCTGACACCAGGACGAAGTCATCGAGCAGCCGCCACAGGATCCGCTGCGGCAGGTCGAACGCGACTCCGGTCGCCAGTCCCTCGGCCAGGGTGGCGTTCGCCGCCGTGCCAAGAGTCCGTGCCCGCCAAGAGCGGTATGCCGCCGGCGACGCTTCGGCCTGAACTCCGATGACCTCGATCGAGGAGCGTACCGCCTTGGCCACCAGGCACGCACCCGACGCCCCGCTGCCGCCGCCGATCGGCACCACGATCGCCTCGATGTCCAGTTGCTCCTGCAGGATTTCCAGGGTGTAGGTAGCGACGCCCGCCACGAGAGCAGGCTCGTTGGCCGAGTGGATGTACCGGTACCCGTGCGCAGCGGCCAGCTCTTCGCAGTGCTCTCGCGCGCCGTCGAAGTCACGGCCACCGAACACCACCTCGGCGCCGAGTGCCCTGATCGACTCCACCTTGACCGGATTGGCGCCCTCCGGAACGCAAACGATCGCCCGAAGGCCGAAGATGCCGGCCGCAAAGGCCACCGACTGGCCGTGGTTGCCGGTAGATGCCGTGATCACGCCACGACGCTGCTCGTCCTCGCTGAACTGGCTCAGCAGGTTCACTCCGCCGCGCACCTTGAAGGCGCCCACCGGCTGGTGATTCTCGTGTTTGACCCACAGCCGCGCGCCGGTCAGCGCGTCGAGCGCGGGATACCGGTACAAGGGCGTCGGTCGCAGGTAGGGCGCGATGCGCTGGCGGGCCGCAAGCACATCAGAAAGGTCCATGGGTGCCGATCCGGTCATGTCCCGTTTTTATCACTGGCGCGCCGGCTGGCAGCACTGGCCGCGTGGCACGAAGCTTCGACGCACGGCAGCACGAAGCTGCGACTCACGGCAGAATGCAGGCGATGACCGAGACGATCAGCAGCGCGGCCAACCCGCTGGCTAAGCGGATCAGGCTGCTCGCCAGCCGGAAACACCGGCGGGAGCAGGGTACGTTCGTCGTCGAGGGAATCCAGCCAGTCTGGCGCGCGATCCAGGCCGGCTGGGAAATCGAGGTGCTCGTCGCCACAGCCGAACTCGCGCGGTCCGAGTCGCCGGCCGCCAAGATGATCGCAGACCAGGAGTCCCGTGGACTCCGCGTCGCACTGCTCAGCGCCGAATTGTTCCAGCGCCTGTCCGAGCGGGAGGGCCCGTCCGGGCTTGCCGCGATCGTCCGCTCCAAGTCACCGCGCCTGGCTGACCTGCGAGTACAGCCAGGATCCGTCTTCGTCGCGTTGCACCGGATCGGCAATCCCGGCAACCTCGGCACCATCATCAGGACCGTCGATGCGGTGGGCGGCTCCGGCGTCGTGCTCGTCGGGGAAACCACCGACCCGTTCGCGCCCGCGGCCGTAAAGGCAAGCATGGGCTCGCTCTTCGCCGTCGACGTCGCTCAAGCGGCCGACGCACGCGCTTTCTTCGACTGGGCCAGCACGAACGGCGTCCTCGTGCTGGCCACGTCCGGCGGCGCCGACCAGGACCACTGGAACACGACCTACCATCCGCCGCTAGCGATCTTGCTGGGCAGCGAGGGCGAGGGGTTGCCCGCTGACGTGCTCGCCCGCGCCGATGCCAGGATCAGGATCCCGATGACCGGGACCGCCGAGTCGCTCAACCTGGCAGCCGCGGCTGCCGTGATGCTGTACGAGGCGCGCCGCCATACGTTCGGCGGCCCGGCATCGCACAGTTCATGGAAACTGTCGCAGGGTCCAGGCATGATGGCATCATGAGCCTCGTCCCGCAACTCCCGGCATCAGCTAAGGCGCCGACTAAGGCTACGGCGTCGGCTACGGCACCGGCTGAGGCGGCCATGAGCGTGGACGCTGCCGGTGCGGCGGCTCCGATACTCGCCGGGCAGACCCTTCGCACCGTGCTGGCATCGCTGATGCGCGGTTGCGGCTTGGCCGAGCATCCCGCGCAGGAACTGAGCGGCCTCATCGCGCATGAGGCCGGGGACGGAGTCCAGGCCACGTGTGTGGCCAGCCTGCTCCTCAAGGCGATCACGCACAGCCTGGACTCCGCTTCCCCGACCATCTACCTCAGCGTCCCGATTACCACCGGCCGTGCGCATCTGCGGTTGCGGTCGAGCCTGTGGGACGCGCACGAAAGCGACGTCCAGTGCGTCCGTGCAAGGCTGATGGACTCCAACAGACGACGAGCCGACGATGCCGTCATGCGACTGCGCGCCACTACCGGCGCCAATGTCATCGACCCTTCCAGCTTGCCGGATATCCCGGGCTGGACGCAGCCGGACTATCATGAATTCTGGACCCGGGTGATCGGTAGTTTCGCCGAGAAGGTCGCCTTTCTTGATGAGTGGCAGTACAGCGTCGGCTGTACCACCGAGTTCGCCGCCGCGATCCAGCTGGGCTTGCCGACCCTGACCGAGCGTCTGATTCCGCTCGATATCCTCTCCGGCGTCCAGCTCATCCGGTCCGCGCTCTCCGAATACGAGGAAGCACAGGTCAGTTCCGCGTCCCTGCGCAGCTCATTCGAAGCAGTCAAAACAATTCTCAATATCTCGGTCTGATCAGGGAGATTGTCATGACGTCGCAACTGAAAGACCAAAGGCTCGCTGACCTGGCCGAACATCACAACGTCGCGCAGTTCGTCAGTTTCTCGGCCGGGCCTGATCCTGCGGTTCGCTTCAGCAGGATTCGCGGCCATGATCCCGACGTGGAGTTCGTCGGCGTCCGCGAGGCCATCGACGCGCTGATCGGGTCCTCGCACTCCGACTCGGTCAATATCCGGTCATTCCAGCCCGACAAGCAGAAGGGCAATCCGTTTATCTACGGCCTGTTCGACGCCGAGCAGGTGGTCACGCAGGTGCGCTCTCTGGCGAGCCAGGGTTACTTCTGCATCGTCAACGAGACGATCGACACCCACGACGGCGGCGTTTCCGGTGTCGTGGTCGGCGGAGTCATCGAATTCACGCCGTTCGATACCCCCAGGGGAGTCGAACAGCCCGGCGTCGCGAGCCTGCCGTATGACACCGGCATCAAGCTGCTCGGCACCGTCTACGGCTTCCAGCCTGACCTGCGCACGGAGCCGGACGAGAGAATCGAGTTCAGCCTGCACCCGCTGCGCGTCGGCTACCGGCATAGCCACACCTTGCTGTGGGAGGCCGAGCGGGTCGAACGCCAGGAATTGCAGGCCACGATCTACTGGCCGAACCGGTTCAGCCGGCTCATCGGCGACAAGGCATACGGCCTGCTGCTGGCCGACACTCTCGGCTTCGCCGTACCCGCTACCACCGTCTTCCCGCGGGCCGTCGCGCCGTTCACGTTCGGCCGGCGGACCGGCACCGCCGAGGTCTGGATGCGCACCTCACCGCCGGAGCCCCGCCCCGGGCACTTCCCTACCACGTTCGGGTGGAGCGATCCGTACACGATCATGGCGAAGCATGACCCGAGCCAGGCCGAGATCGCCTCGATCCTGTCGCAGGAAAGTGTCGAGCCTGCGTATAGCGGCGCGTCCATTTCCCGCGACGACGAACTGCCCGACTACGTCGAAGGAGTCGCCGGGCGAGGCGACGATTTCATGACGGGCCAGCGCCGGGGCGAGAGTATTCCAGCGCTGATCAAGACCGACGTCCAGATGTTGCTCGCCCGGGTACGCGAACTGCTCGGAGCCACCCATGCCGAGTTCGTGCACGACGGGGAGCAGCCCTGGATCGTCCAGTTGCATCAGCAGCGGGCCAGCCACCCCGTCGGTGTCATGAGCCCCGGCGAACCAGCGATGGGGTGGCTTGACTTCGACCCGAAGACCGGGCTCAAGGCACTGGAGGCACTAATCGGCCAGGCACAAGCGCTGCGGAAGGGGATCAGGGTCACGGCGCCGGTCGGCCTGACCAGCCACGTCGGTGATCTGCTTCGCCGCTCTGGTACTCCGGCTCGCATCGATGTGAAGGTCGGTTCCCTGACCGGCTAGCTCACCTGAAGATCTCGTCGAGCGCGGCACGGATCTGTGCGTCGCGGACGATGCGCGTGCCGCTCGCAGACCACCAGTTTCCCAGTTGCTCGTACTTTTCTGGCAGTGCCTGGCCGGTCTGGCCTTCCATCAGCAGGTACATCAGCAAGAACGCCTCTTCGAGCAACTCCGGCGCCGGATCCCGGTCGCTGCCCTCCCCGTCGCCGCGCCGCAGCCGCGCCATGTAGGTGTCGAGCGTGATCGCCGGAGTGACCGCTCCGATCGCCTCGACTAGATCGTTGCCGCTCCTGGCCGCGTACTGGGTGGCAGTCCGAACCTCCATCACGGTCTGCAGCGCGGCGCAGACAGCCGCTCTCCTGATCAGGTCCTCGTCATCCTGACGCGAGTCGCCCCGCTGAGCGAGGGTGCGCCTGATGACATCTTGCCGACGCCCCAGGTCAGGCGGCAGCACGAGCAACTGCTCATCCACCCGGCCCAGTCCCTTGATCGCATGGTCGATCCGCTCGGCATAGTTCGTCGCGATAAAGATGATGACCTGTTCTGACTGCCTCAGCCGGTTGATCTTCGTCAGCATGCTCGGCGTCATGAACTGGAGCATGTCCCCCTGGTTCTTGAAGTCATGGGTGTCACGATCAAGGATGAGCTGGTCGATCTCGTCGAAGAAGACGACGACATCCCGCTGCGCGAGCAGCGAGGCGAAGATGTCCTTCGCCCTCGCCTCTACCTGGGCTTCGCCGTCCACGATGAAGTCGCTCGTAGTTATCGTGAGCAGCGGCCAGCTCAGCTCGCCTGCCACCCTGCGCGCCAGCCGTGTCTTGCCCGTTCCCGGCGGGCCGTAGAGCAGGCAGGAATAGGACGCTTCGGAGAGCTCGCTGGCCAGCCGGGGGCCGACAAAGGTCTCCTCGACCCGGCTCAGCACCCGGTACGGGCTGGAGTCCCCGACCTGCAGCGGGTCGTCGGCCAGTGCTCGCGCCCTGCGCTCGTCCGCGCCGCCCGGCACCACGCCCGCGACCGGCTCGGCGACCAGCCCCACCCGCTCAAGCTCCGCCCGGGCGACGCTCCTGGTCAGCAGCGCCTCGTATCCCTGCAAGAGCAGGATCACCTGACTCGTCAGCCAGACGTGGATGGTCTGGTCGCCGGTGTGGGCGTACTCCGATTCCCAGCCCAGATAGCGGACCGGCGTATCGGCAGGATAGGAGTCGCCGTCGCTGGCGGGCGGCAGCTTGGCCATTCCCGTCACGACCGTAGCCTGCAACCGCTGCAAGTAGTCGTGCAGGACCGGCTTGAGTTGCTCGAAGAAGCTCGGGTCTCCGGACTGCTCGCGTGCTCTGGCAATGCGCAGCAGCGACGCGAACACTTCGACACCGACAAAGAAATGGACCGCGCCAGACTCGGTTGCCTTGAACGGAGTAATGGCCCGCAGGGTGGGATCAATCTGCCGGCTCATGTTGATACAAGCGATAAAGCTATTAATGATCGGTTGCGTTACGCGGTGCGGGGAAGTCTCCACGAGGCCTTCGAGCGCGAACACGAGCTCCGCCGGATCGAAGGGCGCGTGCTCAATGCTGCGCAGGGACAGTTGCATGTGCAGGCGGTCGGCGAACCAGTCCGTGACCTTCGACAACTGCTGTTCCTCGTCCGCGCCCAGGAGTTTGCAGAGCTGCACGATGCGGAGCAGCGGAAGCGGATGCAGAACGGCACGCTCGTCTTTCCTCGCCGGTATGAGGACCGGCTTCGACGGCATGGCCAGTGCTTCCGCTACCCGTTGCCGCGCCGTTTCCTCGGTAATTTCCAGCGCCTGCGCAGCTTGCGAACGCGATGAGAACCCCGGCTCCTGGCTGGCCAGCCGGAGCAATTCGACCAGCCAGGTAATCGTAAAAGGCTCGCGCCGGCCGAAGGTTCCCGAGTCGAATGGCCCGGCCTCGGGCTGGCGCTTGCTGAAGAACTGGGAACTGTCGGCCGACGGGTCGATAATGTGGCTGATCATGGGGTCGAGCCCGCGTTCCAGGCGACAGCGGAGCCACTGGTCCTCGGCCGGCTCCAGATCTGCCTGCTCCCGGCCGACCGCCGAGACCGCCTGCGGCAGCATGCCGACCAGCGATGCGATCGTGTAGCAGACCATGCTGTTGGTGCTCATGCTGGCCTGGCCCAGCCGCAACGGCTCGCCGTTGGTCACGGCGTAGGGATAGATGCCGCGGAAACTCTGGATGGCCAGCACTCCGAGGGCGTCGTCAATGAGCTTACGCATCGCCTGCAAGTCATCACGATCGGTCACTCGGCGCCGTCCCGCGTCTCTCAGGGCAATTCAGCTAGGTCTCAGGTCACCATTGTGGCGGTAACACACTCCATACACCATAATTGGTTGCTGGACACGGGGGTATCTGCCAGCTTGCCCGGGTAGCTGCGTGCCTGAGCCGGGATGCGCCCGGACCGGTACCGCGAACTGAACGAGGTCAGCGTGATGAAAGCCCAGGATTCGCAGCAAGGCTTCGCGGGCGCCCAGCCTCCGGATACGTCGGACGGGCAGGCCCAGCCGTTGCCCCCGGCTGCGGGTTCCGACATCGCGGACGCCCTGCTCGGGTTCGCGAGTTGCTTCGGTGCCAGGGACCGCTCCGAGGTCTATCTCAGCGCACCGATCACGACGGGCCGCGCCTTCGTCGCCTGGCAGCGTCTCGTCGGCTCCCAGTTGAGCCCGGACCATCCGCACTACGAGTCGCTGCACCACAAGAACGTCGTCGAGCTGAATCTGCGGCAAGTGCCGCCGCTACTGGCCAAGATCAGAAGCCGCTTTCCCGGGCGCCTCGTGATCGACCCGACGTCGCTTGATGATGTCCCGGGCTGGGAGCAAGAGGACTACCACAGGTTCTGGTGCTCGCTCATCGAGAGGTACATCTCGGTCGTCGTCTTCGCCGACGGCTGGCACTTCAGCACCGGATGCATCTACGAGTTCGCCACCGCGCTGCGGTCGGCCGACCAGATCCTGGACGAGACCTTCGCTCCGCTGAGCCGGGCGGAGGGAACCCGGCTGATCCGGCAGGCCATTGCCGAAATCGAGCAACTCAGCCTCGACTCGACTCTGCTGCGCCGCGGCCTTGACGAAATCGAGAGCTCGTCAGGCAGCTAAGTCCTCGACGATCGAGCCATCCGCATTGCGCCGCCAGCGCCGTCCGCGAGAATCGCGAAAGGTAATGGCTACGGTGAATCCCCAGGCCTGATACTGCGGCTTTTCGATCGGCGCGGCGCCTTGCACGCCCCGCCTGATCCAGCCGTCATGAGACTTGACCCATGTCTCCTGGAGTTCCCTGGGCAGGTCGCGCTCGAATCGGCCAGGCGGCAGCAAGGCAAGCTCGTCGGTGAGAACGTTCGACGTCGCGCTCTCCCGGTACTCGATGGTCAGGTGGAAGATCGGCTCGAAACTCGCGTTGTTGAGTATCACGTGCGACCTTATCGTCGGCGGCGAATCGCTGACATTCTCGACCCGGTCAGGCCAGACGGCGATGGCAGTCGCCTGCTGGCGCGTCTCCGCAGCCTCGCGTTCCCGGTCCCGGCCGAGCTCGCGGATGAGCACCACGCCGCCGGTACCGAACGCGCCGACCGTTCCGACTGCCACCAGCCAGTTCGGCAGGTCAGTGAACCACCAACTGTCCATCCATTTCACAATGGCTCACCCTAGCCTTTACTGTCAGTAAAGGCTATATATCCCCTGCCGTCGGCTGCGCGTTACCTGGTCGGCTACGTCTCTAGTGCTCCTGTGCCAGCTCAAGCAGCAGGTTGTTGAGCTGGCCGACGAAGGCGGCCGGGTCCTCGACTTGCGCGCCGAACGTCAGCACCGCCTGGTGGTAGAGAACGTGGGCCCAGTCGGCCATATGCGCGTCCTCCGGCTCACGGTTGAGCCTGGCCACCAGCGGATGCTGCGGGTTGATCTCGAGAACTGGCTGTCGCGGCAGCCCGGAACCGCGCATCCGCATCGCGAGATTGATGTCGGTCTCCGGCTCGTGCGCCACGATGCAAGCAGGCGAGGTGGTCAGGCGGCTGGTCACCCGGACGTCGAATACCTTCTCGCCGAGAAGTTCCTTGAGCCGCCCGAGCAGCGTGGCGAATTCGGCCGCGGCCTGCTGCGTCGCCTCCTTTTCGGCTTCGTCCGCAAGCGCGCCGAAATCGGGTACCCCCTGGGTCACCGACGCAAGCCGACGGCCTTCGAAATCCTGCAGGCTGGTCACGAGCCAGTTGTCGACCGGTTCGCCGAGCAGCAGTACCTCGATGCCCTTCTCGCGGAACGCTTCCAGGTGCGGGCTGCTCGCGGCGGCGGCCTGGGTCGGCGCGAGCAGGTAGTAGATCTTCTCCTGGCCCTCCTTCATCCGGCCGACGTAGTCACTCAGCGAGACATCTGGCTCCTGGCCCGCGGACCTGGTGGAGATGAAGCGGAGCAGCCGGGCGATCTCGGCCCGGTTGTCATAGTCCTCGGCTATCCCCTCCTTGAGTACGGCCCCGCATTCCGCCCAGAACGTGGCGTACTTCTCCGGCTCGTCCTGCGCGAGGTCCCGCAGCAGCCTCAGCACCTTCTTGACCGCGCCGGAGCGGATGTTGTCCACGACCCGGTTGCCTTGCAGCAGTTCCCTGGAGACATTGAGCGGCAGGTCGCTCGAGTCGATGACGCCGCGCACGAACCGCAGGTAGGTCGGCATCAGCTGGCCGGTGTCCTCCATGATGAAGACCCGCCGGACGTGCAGCTTCACTCCCCGGCGGGCCGCCGGGATCCGCAGGTCGAACGGAGCCCTGGCCGGAACGAAGAGCAGCAGGGTGTACTCGTAGGCCCCTTCCATCTTGCTATGCAGATAGCCAAGCGGATCGGCGAAGTCACCGGCGATGTGCCGGTAGAAGTCGTTGTAGTCCTGGTCGGTGATCTCGCTCTTCGACCGGGTCCACAAGGCCGACGCCTGGTTCACCGGCGTCTCCGCAGCCGGTTCCTGGCCGTCCGCCGTCGTGCCTGGTTCGCCCTCTGCCGCCTCTGGCGGCATCAGGATGGGCAGGCTGATGTGGTCGGAATACTTGCGGATAATAGAGCGCAGCCGGTAGCCGTTCAGCAGGTCGTCCTCGCCGTCGCGCAGGTGCAGCACGACCTGCGTCCCGCAGGTGGGCTTGTCGACCATTTCCAGCGTGTACGCGCCCCGTCCGTCAGATTCCCAGCGCACGCCTTCGCCCGCTGGCAAGCCAGCCCTGCGGGTGGTGAGGGTGACCCGGTCCGCGACGACGAAGGCAGAGTAGAAGCCGACCCCGAACTGGCCGATCAGGGTCGCGTCCTTGCGCTGGTCGCCGCTGAGCGCCTGGAGGAACTCCTTGGTGCCGGATTTGGCGATCGTGCCGATGTGCTCCACGACCTCGGCCCGGTCCATCCCGATGCCGTTATCGCGCACCGTGATCGTGCGCTGGCCGGCGTCGTAGCTGACCCGGATCTGCGGCGCATCCTCGTTCTCGCGCAACTCGGGCCGGGAGAACGATTCGAAGCGCAGCCGGTCGATTGCGTCGGACGCATTCGAGATCAGCTCGCGGAGGAATATCTCCTTGTTGCTGTAGAGCGAGTGGATCATCAGGTCCAGGATCTGGACTACCTCAGCCTGGAAGGTATAGCTTTCCTGGCTCGCCTGAGCAGTCATCGGATACCCTTCCGCCTTTCTAAGGTCATGGTGGAGTCCACCACTATGCTGGTCGCGGTTCACCATTATCGTCGCCGCGCTCCGCTGCTCCGGTGTACTCACGGAAGCGGATGTGCGAGGCCCGCACACCTCCGCGTAGCGAGAACCGCCCAGCAGCAGCGCCGCGACGACGAGGCAGGACCAACGAGCCGACCAGCCGATGCGATGCGGCAGAATCCAGGCGATTACCCTCGCAGAATATGGCCGCGTCTAGGCCGGTTCAACTCGTAGTCCGCGCCCGGTAGTCCCGGTCTGTCACGGCTTGCCGACCAGGCGCTCCCGCTCATTCAGGATGGCCAGCCGCCGGCGGTACTCGTCCTCGTCGATCTCACCGCGGGCGAATCGCTCCGCGAGCAGGTCCTCGGGCGTTCCCGCGGCGGACCGGTGGTCGCCGCGACCTGGCCAGCTGTCACCGGGGCCCCGTCCGCCGTAGCCCGGCCCCGGCCCGGAACCCGTACGCTGGCCAGGGCGGCCCAGATAACGGACCAGCGCGACGACCCCGGCGACGATCAAGCCCCAGAACAGCACCATGCTGACGATCATCAGGCCGTATCCCCAGCCACCCATGCCGCTGCCGTACCAGTACATCATCGCGATCTCCTCCCGGCCTGCCCGCAGCAGTGCGGGCCTGCGCTTCCCCCGGCTCACTGGCGCGGCAGCCGGCGTAACCCGCCCGCGTGCCCGCGTCCAGCCTGCGAGCCGACGCTGTCAGCATCCGCCTGTATCGCCTCGGGGCGGCAGGGTCCGCCGCCCCGAGCAGGCAGGACCAAGGCCATCTGCCAGATCAGCCCCAGGTATCTGGTGCCAAGGAGTGCTAGTAGCGGCCGGAACGGTCGAACCAGCGGACAGCGGGCGCCGTGTCATACGTGTAACTGCTGGCCGCCCAGCCAAGAATCCGCGCAAGAAGGACAGTCGATGACATCCGCACTGGTCAGATCCGCTGCCGTGGCACTGCTCGTGATGTTCGCTGCCGGGTGCGGCAGCGCCGGCGCCGCACGTCCCGCTCAGAAGCAGCCGACATCGCCCGTTCAGTCGGCGGCCGCCACGCCGGTGCAGACAGCTCCGGCCCCCACGGCCAGTGCGCCGGTTCACCGTCGGCACCGCCGGGCGCCCACGCACTCGGCAGCACCGCCGGCCTATACCCCGCCCGCTTACACACCGCCGCCCGCGCCCTCGCCCAGCGCCAATCCGATCCCGCAGCACAACGGCGGCGATCAGGACGCCGACAACAACGGCGGACCCAGCGATGGTGACGGCGACATCTGACGGGCTCTGTCACACCAGCGTCCGGACCAACAGCGGCGCTCTCCTGGGCTCGTGATATCTATGGGCCATGTCCAGCGGAGCGGAACCGGCCGCAGCCAGCAGCAGTCCCGGCCTGATCGAGCTGCTCGACCTGGAGCGCATCGAGGCCGACCTATTCCGTACTACCGTCGTCTACGACGACCCGTTCGGGCTGTACGGCGGTCAGGTCGCTGCCCAGGCGCTGCGCGCCGCGGCGGCGACGGTGGCCCCTGGCCGGCATCCGCACTCGCTGCACGGGTACTTCCTGAGCCGGGGTGACGCGTCCCGCCGGGTACTGCTGACGGTGCACAGGGACCGGGACGGGCGCTCGTATTCCAATCGCAGGATCATCGCCGTGCAGAACGGGGTCGTCATCTTCAATATGACGGCATCGTTCCAGGTCACCGAGGAAGGCTCGGATTACCAGGCGCATTCGATGCCAGCCGTGCCAGCACCCGAGGACCTCCGTGACATCTCCGAGCGCACCCGCATGCTCGGGATCGAGGTGCGGGTGCCGCCGCAGCCCCGGGCCGACCAGCAGTGGCCGTCCCGGGTGTGGATGCGCTCGGCGGAGAAGCTCGGCGACGAGACGCTTCATGCCTGTGCCTTGACCTACGTCTCCGACATGTTCACGGGCCTGGCCAGTGTCCCCGGGATCGACGACGTCGGCGTTGTGACCAGCATCGACCATGCGGTGTGGTTCTACCGGACGGTCGCGCTCGACGACTGGGTGCTGATGGACCTGCTGCCGGAGTCCACCGCGGGCGGGCGCGGCATGTACACCGGGCGGATCTTCAGCAGGGACGGCAGGCTGGCCGCGGGGATCGCGCAAGAGTCGCTTTTCCGGCCCGGCGTCCGTCCGCGCGGCCCGCTCGCTGCGCAGCGACCGTGACCTGGGCCTGAGAGCGGGCCTGGGCCGAAAATCAACTCCTGCGTTCTCTAGTTTTTTCACGTACAGTGCAAATGCATCCGGATCGTCCCGAGTAATTGAGGGTACTGTTTCGCCATGTCGATCGCCATCACCGACGAACACGTCGCACTCGCCCGGACCGTCTCCGACTTCCTCCGCAACAACGGCGCCCGCAGCGCCGCGCGGGCACTGCTCGAGGCCGAGACCGACCAGCTGCCAACCTTCTGGTCCGAGCAGGCTGAGCTCGGCTGGCTAGGACTGCACCTTCCCGAGGAATACGGCGGATCCGGCTTCGGCCTGCCCGAGCTTGTGATCGTGGCCGAGGAGATGGGCAGGGCCATCGCTCCTGGCCCGTTCGTGCCGACCGTGACGGCCAGCGCGGTGATCGCCGCCATCGGCCCGGACGACGCACGGTCCGCATTGCTGCCCGGTCTGGCCGACGGCTCCGTCGTCGGGGCGGTGGCGCTCGACGGCGACGTAAGCGTGTCCGGCGGAACCGCCTCGGGTTCAGCCGGTGTCGTGCTCGGCGGGCACCTCGCTGACGTGCTGGTCGTCGGCGTCGGTGCGGACGTGGCGATCATCGACTGCCGGGCTGGCGGCGTGAGCGTCGAGGTTCCTGCCAACCTCGACCCGGCCCGCAGGGCCGCCAAGGTGAGCTTGGACGGGGCGACGGCGCAGGTCGTACCGGGTGGCCGCCAGGTTCTCGTAGACCTCGCCCGCACCCTGCTGGCCGCCGAGGCCACCGGAGTGGCCCGCGAGTGCACGGAGATGGCGAGCGAATACGCCAAGGTGCGCGAGCAGTTCGGCCGCCCGATCGCCATGTTCCAGGCGGTGAAGCACCACTGTGCCAACATGCTGGTCGCGGCCGAGCTAGCCACTGCTGCCGTCTGGGATGCCGCCAGGGCCAGCGCGGCGGGCGGCGACCAGCTCACCTACACCGCCGCGATAGCGGCCACGCTCACGCTCGCGGCCGCCGACCTGAACGCCAACCTCAACACGCAGGTGCACGGCGGGATCGGCTTCACCTGGGAGCATGACGCCCACCTGTACCTGCGGCGGGCCACGGCGATCGCGGCGATCATCGACACGGAGGCCGCGGCGCTCCAGGTCACCGACTCCGTGCGCCAGGGCGTACGCCGCGAGCGTGCGATCGACCTGCCGCCGGAAGCCGAGCCGGTCCGTGCGACCGTGCGTGAGTTCATCGGGCAGATCCGCGAGCTCGACGACCCCGCCCAGCGCACGGCGATGATCGAAGCCGGCTACGTGATGCCGAACTGGCCCAAGCCGTGGGGCCGGGACGCGGGCGCCATCGAGCAGCTGGTCATCGAGCAGGAGTTCGCCGCGGCCGGCATCAAGCGCCCGTCCTACGGGATCACTAGCTGGGTGATCCTCACCCTGATCCAGTACGCCGACGACGAGCAGGTCAAGCGGTGGGTCGTTCCGGCGCTGAACCAGGAGGTCATCTGGTGCCAGCTCTTCAGCGAGCCAGGTGCGGGCTCGGACGCCGCCGGCATCAGGACCAGGGCGACCAGGACCGACGGCGGCTGGATCATCAACGGGCAGAAGGTCTGGACCAGCGGCGCGCACTACAGCAGGTTCGGCCTGGCGACGGTCCGCACCGACCCGGACGCACCCAAGCACAGCAGCATCACCACCATGGTCATCGACCTGAAGTCCGACGGGGTCACTGTCCGGCCGCTGAAGATGCCGACCGGCCACTCCGATTTCAACGAGGTCTTCTTCGATAATGTCTTCGTCCCGGACGCCGACGTCGTCGGGCCGGTCAACGGCGGGTGGACGGTCGCCCGCGCCACCCTGGGCAACGAGAGCGTGAGCATCGGCGGCGGCGGGGGCGGCGGGATGGCGATGCCACCGAACGCCTTCATCGCCCCGCTGGACGCGCACCCCGAGCGGCTGGCCGGCGGGGCAGGCCGCGTCGGCAGGCACATCGCCCAGATCCATGCCATGGGCATGATGAACCTGCGCAGCGCGCATCGCGCCGTCGCCAGGGGCGGGCCTGGCCCCGAGGGAAACGTCACCAAGCTGCTGCTGTCCGAGATCGGGCACGAGTCCGCCGCGATCATGGTCGCACTGGCCGGCCCGGACCTTGCGTTCCTCGAAGGTCCGGGGTCCATCGCAGGGACGCTGGCGCTCATGCACCGGGCCATGTCCATCGCGGGCGGAACCTCGGAGATCAAGCGTAACCAGATCGGCGAGCGCATCCTCGGCCTCCCCCGCGACCCCCTGATCAAGTAACCCGCTCAGCAGCGGAGGGAACTTCCCAAGTACCGGTACCGCTTGATGGCGGAGTGTGAACGGCGGCTGGTTACCGGGAGTTGCGGGCCGGGGGTGGCGATAGGAGTTGCCGGCTGGGTTCTGGTGTGACGTCGTGATCGGGATGCCCGCGGTTTCTGAGGTCATGGATCTTGCGAAGGATTTCATGATCATCAGAAAGCCGCGGGCACTGTGGATCAGGATATGGCGTCCGCGCTGTTCGGCGTGGAGGGACCGCGGGTCGTCGAGACCGATATCGAGGCCGACGGCACTGTGACGGTCTGGGTGATAACGGACTATCCGGGTGCGGCGGTGTGGCCGGGCGGGGCCGCGCGGTAGCGGAGGCGGGCCGGTGGCAGCAGGTGTCGTGGCCGGTCGCGCACGCCGCGTTCGCGCAGCCCGCGGATCCGCTGTTAAGCCAGCCCATGGCCCCGGTGGATCACCTGGGAACCGACGAGCACCGCCGGGGCCGGCCCCGCTGGCGGTCCGGCCCGGTGACCGGGGAGTACGTGCTCCTGGCCGGTCGCTGGCATACCTGGGCCAGGCACGGGCGCCGCGGCAGATCAGGCGCCAGCGCGGTACTGACCGGGGTGACGAACGCGAAGTCAGAGAGCCTGAACCGGATCGCCAAGCTGGACGCACGCCAGGCGGCTAGTTGCCGGCGCTTGAATTAGCCGGCTGTCATTAGTCAGATCGCGTTGTTCTGTAACGCTTTGACTGTCACGCCGCTCGGCAAGGACGAAGCGGCGGGGCGTCAGGACCGCGACGCAGGGATTGGAGATCAATATGGACCCGGCCGGTGCGCAGCCGCAGCCACACCCGGCACCCCCCTGCACGTCAGCTGATAAGGGCGGCCAGCGCGTCCAGGTGACGCTTGATCCGGTGCCTGGCCAGCTCGCGGTCACCGTCTTCTATCGCCGCCGCTATTCCCTCGTGCGTGCGGAGCACCTCGGCGGCGATCTGCGTGCGTTCCTTCGGGGCCAGCCGTTCGATCTGGTGCAGGCGGCTGAGCCGGATCAGCACGAGCGCCACGAGCTCGAGTGCCCGGCTGTGCGCCGCACTCGCCACCGCGGCGTGCAAGTCGTGGACGACCTCGGCATGCTCCGTATCAGGGCTCGACTTCTCGCGCTCAAGCGCCTGCGCGATGCGCGCCCTCCCGGCGGCGTCGATGCGGTCGGCGGCCAGGCCGGCCAGCGCGAGCTCGATCCCGGTGCGCAGCTCGGCCAGGCCCGCCAGGCGCATGCCCTTGCGGGCGAGGTAGATCGCCACGACGTCCGTCACCGCAACTGTGCTCGGTTCGAAGACGAAGAGGCCACCGCCCGGGCCTCGGCGCATCCTGGCGATCTGGTGGTGCTCCAGCAGGCGGACGGCCTCGCGCAGCACAGCCCGGCTGACGCCTTCGGCTTCGATCAGATCCTTCTCGGCGCCGACGAACTGGCCGGGCCGCAGGCCGCCGCCGACGATCTCCTGAGTGATGTGCCGCGCGACCGTTTCTGCCCGCTTGCCGTTGCTCGACTCGCCGAGCACGACGACGTTGTCGGGCAGCAGTTCGCACGTCGAGCGGCGGCGGCGCAGGAACTCGCCTTCCGCTTCCAGGTGCTTGCGCATCCGGTGCCGGGCGAGCCCGGCGTCACCGGCGATGACGGCCTCGGCGATCCTGGCATGGGCCTGCGCCGCTGCCGCGCCCACCGCCGGGCGCAGGCTCTGCCAGTCGGTCGAGTACAGCATCGCGACCCGGTTGAGTACGTCGACGAACAGCTCAAGCGCGGGGTTCCTGGTGATCGACGCCAGCACCGCGTGCAGCGCGCGCGGATCGGCGTCGAGATCGTGATCGCCCTGGCCGGTGAACGTGCGCAGCCTGGTCAGGTCCTGCTCGTCAAGCCGGCCAGGCGCGAGTTCGGCCACGATCTCCTCGACGGCGATGCGCGCCTCGAACAGTTCGTCCAGCCGCGCGTCCACCCGGTAGAGATAGAGCACGACGGCGTCGATGACCGCGTCTACGGTCGGCTCGGTGATCACCAGGCCGCCGCCGGGGCCACGCCTGGTGCGGGCAACCTGCTGGTGCTCGAGGAGACGGACCGCCTCGCGGAAGACGGCGCGGCTGACCCGGTAGCGTTCGAGCAGTTCGCCCTCGGACCCGAACAGCCCGCCGACCGGCCAGCCCATCGCCATGATGTCGCCGACGATCTGGTCGGCCAGCTGGGCGGCTCGCTTGGAAGTCGGGCTCGCGCCAGGGCGTGCGGGCACCTCGCCGCGCGCTGTCTCCGCTGAGGTCTCCGCTGAGCGGACCATCAGCCCAGGCTATCGGGCTCCGGCGGATTTCCGGAGTTTCCGAGCACCTCCTCCGGCCCTGGTCCGGCGACCGGATACGGAAGCCGCTCGAACCGGGGTGGCCGCCGCTCCAGATACGACTGGACGCCCTCGCGGAAATCGGGCCGCCGGAACGTGTCCAGCATGAGCTGGTAAGCCTCGCGTTCTGCTGCGTGCAGGCCGGCGTGCAGCTGCTGGTAGACCTGCCGCTTCATGATCGCCATGGACATCGGCGAGGAGGTTGCCGCCAGGTCGCGCACGTACTGCTGCGAGTGCGCGAGTACCTCCCCGGCCGGGAGCGCGGCGTTCACCAGGCGCAGGTTGGCCGCCTCCGCACCCGTGATCTTGCGCGAGGAGAACAGCAGGTCCAGCGCGACCGCGGTCCCGGCAAGCCGCGGCAGCAGCCAGCTGGTACCCCACTCGGCGATCAGCCCGCGCTGGGAAAACGCTGTCATGAGGACCGCGTCCTGTGCCATGAACCGCACGTCGCAGGCCAGCGCGATCGGCACTCCCATACCCGCGACCGGCCCGTTGATCGCGGCGATCACCGGCTTCGGCACCGACATGAGGTAGGTGTACGTCCCTAGGTGCAGGTCGTCGCCGAAGGACGGATCGCCCGGGTCCGCCGCGAGATCGTCGGCCGGCGGCTGAACCGCGTAGTCGCCAGTGCTGACGGCAGCGAGCCGGTTCAGGTCGGCCCCGGAGCAAAAACCGCGCCCGGCACCGGTGAGGACGATCCCGACCACCGCAGGATCGCTCTCCGCCTGGCCTACGGCGTGCCGCACCTCCGCGGCCATCCGGTCTGTCCACGCGTTCAGCGCGGACGGCCGGTTGAGCGTGATGGTCGCGACCGGGTCGTCGACCTCATAGCGGACTTCCTCGTATCCGGTCACGGCAGGCATCCCTTCCCGCGGCTGGTGCTGCCCGGCTATTTCGGAGCGAAACGCTGGCCGGCGTCGAGCCGGACGCAGCCGCCGTTGAGCATCGGGTTGTCGATGATGGCGAGCGCGAGCTTCGCGTACTCCTGGGGCCGCCCCATCCGCTTGGGGAAAGCCGCGTCTTTGGTGAGGGCGGCCGCGAACTCGTCCGGGATCATACTGGTGATCCCGGTGCTGAACAGGCTCGGCGCGATCGCGACCACCCGGATGCCCAGATTGCCCAGGTCGCGAGCCATCGTGAGAGCCATCCCTGCGATGCCTGCCTTCGCCGCGGTATACGCGACCTGCCCGATCTGGCCCTCGAACGCCGCGATCGACGACGTGTCGATAATGACGCCCCGCTCGCCGTCCTCGGGCTCGTTCTTCGACATGTGCCAGGCCTGGAGCCGGTTCAGGTTGAACGTCGCGATCAGGTTCAGCTCCACTGTGCCGCGGAACACGTCGAGCGGGTGCGGACCGTCCTTGCTGAGCGTGCGGCGTGCGGTGCCACCGCCCGCGGTGTTCACCGCGATGTGCAGCGCGCCAAGCGCCTTCGTCGCATCGGCGAGCGCACGCTCGACCCCATCCTCGTCGGTGACGTCGACCGGGTGGAAGGTGCCGTCAAGCGCCGCCGCGACCTCGGCGCCCGCGGACCCGGGCAGGTCGAGTATCGCCACCGCGGCGCCGCGCTCGCGCAGCGACTCCGCGGTGGCCTTGGCCATGCCGGACGCGCCTCCGACGACGACTGCCTTCTTCCCTGCGATTTCCATGGGCACTGCCTCTCCGCGACAGGGCAATAATAAAGTGTACTAATCATTCCGCCAGCAAGCCTTGAGAAGCAAGCGGTAGTAACAGGCGGCGGCCGGGCGCGCGCGGAGTGAACGGGCCGCCAGCTCTCACCCCGCCTGCTGCCGCTCCTCGCGCAGGCGCCGGCGCAGCAGCTTCCCGGTCGGCAGCCGCGGAATCTCGCTGACGAACTCGACCGACCGAGGGCACTTGAACGACGCCAGCCGGGACCGGCAGTGCGCGAGCAACTCGGCGGCAAGCGCCGCCCGATCCGTCGCGTCGCTGACCGCCGCGGCACCCGCCCCGTCACCCGCGGCGAGTTGGACGATCGCGAGCACCGACTGGCCCATCTCCAGGTCGGGCATGCCGATCACCGCCACGTCGGCGACCGCCGGGTGCATGATCAGCGCTTCCTCGATCTCCGCCGGGTAGATGTTGACGCCCCCGGAGATGATCAGGTCGGTGCGCCGGTCGGCCAGGTACAGGTAGCCCTCGGCATCCAGGTGGCCGATGTCGCCGAGGGTCGACCAGCCTCGGTCGTTGACCGCGTTCGCGGTCTTGACCGGGTCGTTGTGGTACTCGAACGCCCCGCCCTCGAAGTAGATGAAGCCGTCGTCGCCGACCGGCAGTTCCTCGCCGTCCTCGCCGACGATGTGCACGACGCTGCCGAGCGCCCGGCCGACCGAACCAGGATGCTCCAGCCACTCTTCCGAGCTGATGATCGTGATCCCGTTGCCCTCGCTGCCGGCGTAGTACTCCAGCAGCTTCGGGCCGAGCCAGTCGATCATCTGGCGCTTGACATCGGCGGGGCAGGGAGCCGCAGCGTGGATCACCATCTTGAGGCTGGACAGCTCGAAAGCATCGCGCTCGGCCTGCGTCAGCTTCAGCATCCGGACGAAGTGCGTGGGAACGAACTGCGCGTGGGTGACCCGGTGGCGCTCGATCGCACGCAGGCACTCCGTCGCGTCGAACCGCGGCATCAGGACCACGGCGCCGCCGTTGCGGTGAGTACCCATCGCCCAGCCGATCGGCGCGGCGTGATACAGCGGCGCCGGGCACAGGTAGACGGCGTCAGAATTGAAGCCGAAGACGAGCCCCATCAGGTGGTCCAGCGCAAGACCGGTCCCGAACGAGGGGAAGTCGTGGCTCCGCCTGATGCCCTTGGGCCGCCCCGTGGTGCCCGAGGAGTAAAAGAAGGTCATCCCCTCGGTCTCGTTGTCTAGCGGGGTGGCCGACTGGGCCGCGATGGCACGAGCGTAGCTCGCCAGGCCGGGCCGCTCCGGGCCGACCACATACGCGGCCCGCACGGCCGGCGAGTTCGCCACGATTGCCGCCGCGATCTCGGCCGTCTCCGGCGAGGCAAAGAGCACCTGGGCACCGCTGTCCGCCACGATGTAGCCGACCTCGTCGGCGGTCAGGTGCCAGTTGACCGGAACCCAGTACGTTCCGAGGCGCTGGGCTCCCCAGGCGATCTCGAAGTACTCCGGCCGGTTGGGCATCAAGATCGCGATCCGATCTCGCGTCCCGACACCGTGGCCGTGCAGCAGCCTCGCCACCTGGAGGCTGCGCCGGTCCAGCTCCGCGAACGTGGTGACCGCGCTGCCGTCGGCCATGATCACCGCCGGGGCTTCCGGCGTCCGCTTCGCGATCTCGCTGAGATGCACTGTCGTCCCCCGGCCTGGTCAGAGCAGCTCGAGGATGGTCGCGTTGGCCTGGCCGCCGCCTTCGCACATGGTCTGCAGGCCGTACCTGATGCCGCTGGCCCGCAGATGGTGCACGAGGGTGGTCATCAGCCTGGCGCCACTGCCGCCGAGCGGATGGCCGAGCGCGATCGCGCCGCCGTTCGGGTTAAGGCGGTCCGGGTCGGCGCCGGTCTCGGCGAGCCAGGCGAGCGGGACGGGCGCGAACGCCTCGTTCACCTCGAAGGCACCGATGTCGTCGATGGACAGCCCGCTGCGGGCCAGCGCCTTGGCCGTAGCGGGGATCGGGCCGGTCAGCATGATGACCGGGTCGTCGCCGACGACCACCGCGGTGTGGATCCTGGCCAGCGGGCGCAGGCCGTGCTCGGCTGCCTTCTCGCTCGTGGTGATCAGCAGGCCGGCGGCGCCGTCGCTGATCTGCGAGCTGTTGCCCGCCGTGATCGTCCCGTCCGGCTTGAACGCCGGCGCGAGCTGCCCGAGCTTCTCCACCGTGCTGCCGCGCCGCACGCCTTCGTCCGCCTCGACCTTCGCTCCGTCCGGTGTGGTCACGGCGGCGATCTCGGCGGCGAACCTGCCCTCGTCCTGCGCCGCGGCGGCCTTGGCGTGCGAGGCCAGGCTGAACTCGTCTAGCTGGCTGCGGGACAAGCCCCACCGCTCCACGATCATCTCCGCGCCGAGGCCCTGATGCGGCGGGTTGTCGCCGTAGCGAGCACGGAAACCCTCGCCGAACGGCCAGACCAGCCCGCCCGGGCCGCTGAGCGCCGCACCCATCGGCACCCGGCTCATCGACTCGACCCCGCCTGCGACGACGAAGTCGTAGTGACCGGCGAGCACGCTCGCCGCGGCGAAGCTGACCGCCTGCTGCGACGAGCCGCACTGCCGGTCGACCGTCACGCCGGGCACGCTCTCCGGCCAGCCAGCGCCGAGCACCGCGTTGCGCGCGATGTCGAAGGTCTGCTCGCCTACCTGCCCGACGCAGCCCCACACGACATCCTCGACCAGCGCCGGGTCGATGCCGGTTCGCTCGGCGATCGAGCGGAGCACGTGCGCGGACAGGTCAACCGGATGGACGCCGCTGAGCCCTCCGTTTCGCTTGCCTACCGGAGTCCTGACGGCTTCCACGATGACTGCGTCCCGCATGCGGCTCTCCTGTTGCGCAGCTCGCCCGGCGGCGAGCGACCGGAATGTGCCTAAAAGGTAGTTCACCACCTTAACGACTTCGTTAGTGGGTAGCTACCCTGGTGCCGACCCGCCCGCCGCTCGCACGGCTCTACGCCGCAGCCCTCCGGCGGGACAGGCCACAGCCCTCCGGCCGGAGAGATGGTGGCCGGAGGGCTGTGGCTGCGAAAGCTAGGACCGCGAAGTACGCGAAGGCTGCGGTGACGGATGCGCGGTGGGCGACGCGGCCGGGGGCGTCGGCACTGCCGACGGCGTGTGAACGGAGTGCCGGTGTGCGGGCTGATGGCTGCTGGAGGGGTGCGGCGTCGGCAGCGTGACCGGCTGCGGCAGCGCAGCGCAGTACGCCGCTATCTTGCTCGCGCCGCCCGCGGCGGCAGCCAGGTTGCGGAAGGCGACGGAGCGCTGCGCGGCGGTGCCGTGCTGGGAGGCGTGCAGGTATGCGGTGCACAGGCCGAATGCCGCGGCCCCGGTGGCGTTCGGGCCGACCGGCGTGCTGGTGTGGCCGGCGCCGCCTGGCGCTGAACCGCGCGTATCGCCGCCCGGACTCGTGCCCGCCGCGCTGGCGGTTGGCGCGGGAGCACCGAACGTCGAATGCGCTATCCCCTGCAGCGACTGGGGAAGCGAGCCGGTGGCCGCGGCCATGGCCACGCCGCCGAAACCCGCGACGGCGGCTGCCGCGACGACCGCGGTCTTAGCTGAAAGCAGAGCACTGAGCACAGGACGCCTCCGATGACGTGGTTGCCGATTCTCGACCCGTGATCGTGACCGCTGCCGGAACACCGCGACAGCGGCGGACTCCCCTGCGAGTTCATCGCTAGTCGCTGACGCTGTCAAAGCGGCCAGCACGTCGGCCAGCGGTCGCAGCGCCGGCGTCGCGCCAGCGGGCAAGTCCAGGCCGGCAAGCAGCTCGGCGATCGCGCCGTCGCTGTCGCCATCGCCGTCATAGGGCGAGGACAATTGGTCCGACCACGGAAAATTTGACATCTCATCACGGGGAACGTCGGGACCGTTCATAGCGTTACACCCGTCCCGGCTAGTATCTGCGCCAGTCTGCGCAACCCCCTGTGCGCGGCGACCCGCACCGCGCCAGGAGTGCTGTCCAGCATCCGGGCGACCGTCTCGGTATCCAGGCCAGCGATCACCCGCAGGGCGATGACCTCGGCTTGCCCGGACGGCAGCGAGTGCAGCAACTCCAGCGCCGCGCGGGTGCTGAACCCCTCGATGACCAGGTCGGCGATATCCCCCTCGGCAGGCAGGCGGGCAGGGGGCATGTCATCGAGCACGGCCGTCGGCCGCCGGGCACGGCGCCGCGCCTCGTCCACCGCCCGGCGGCGCGCAGTCGTGAAGAGCCAGGCCCGCCAGGCGGACTCATCACCTTCGAACCGTGCTATCCCTCGGACGACCTGCAACCAGGTCTCGGCAGCCAAGTCCTCGACCGCGTAAGGCGCGATAACCCGCAGGTAGCGCAGCAAGACCGGGTTGCCGTCCCGCCACAACCTGGCGAACGCCATCTCGTCACCCGATTGGGCGGCGGCGAGTACCTCTGCGAAGTCGGCTCCGATCATAGAAGTCGAGTATTGGCGAGCAGCGGCGGTTCACGCAGCGATTTGGCCTGATCAGGTGAGATCTGTTCGCGGCCAGGGACGCAGGGACGCGACCAGGTAGGCGACGCCGAACGGGTCATCGCTGTAGCGGATCTCGCTGGTCAGCGGATGGCCGCCGAGCGCGCCTGCCAGGACCTGCCATGCGGGGCGCCCGGTCGCCATCAAGCTAGCGGCGAGTTCGGAGTCGATCTCCAGCAGCGCGCCGGGGTCGGCAGTGCGCAGCGCATGCTCGACTGCCGCGTCGAATCCGGCACTGCGCTCGTCGAGGTACCCGGGCGCCTTCAGGCCGCGCCTGGCGCTGCCGTCGGCCAGCACCAGCAGGGCGAGGCGCTCGGGTGCGGCGGCGAACCCGGCTCCGATTTCCGCGCACCGCCGCGTGGGTTCGTCGTGCGCCACCGACGTCAGGACGGACCGGCCCTGATATCCGGCCGCGGCCAGCAGCCAGGCACCTATTCCGAGCGCCGCGGGCAAGCCGCCGGCCTGGCCGTGCTCGCTTCCTGCGCTGGCTGGCCGTTCCGTGCTGGCGAAGGCGTGCCGCGACAGACCCGGCGCGAAGGCGGTCAGGTCGAACGGGGTGCGCGGGTCCCATTCCCCGGTCTGCTCCGCGGGGCCGACGACCACGATGGCGTCAGGCGCGCAGGCGGCAAGCTCGGCGGCGGCCGCCAGGCACGCCTGCCGGAGCTCAGGCAGCACTGATTCGGTACCGGTCAGCTCGCGGACGAGCAGCGGCGGGGCCGGGCAGAGAGCGGCGGCTACGATCATCGGCTAGGCCAGCCCCCGCACCGCACGTGCCGGTGGCCTGTCACCGCGGATTGCCGACACCATGTCGAGTACCTGGCGAGTCTGGATGACGTGATGGGCACGGAAGATCCTGGCTCCCTGCCAGGCGCAGATGGCCGTGGCCGCCAGCGTCCCGGCCAGCCGATCCTGCACCGGAACGTTCAGCGTCTCACCGACGAAATCCTTGTTGGAGAGCGAGACCAGCACCGGCCATCCGGTCGCGGTCATCTCACCCAGCCGTCTGGTCACCTCGAGCGAATGCCAGGTGTTCTTGCCGAAGTCGTGCGCCGCGTCGATGACGACCCGCGCCGGATCGACCCCTGCCGCGACCGCACGAGTCGCCAGCTTCTGGGTCTGCTCCACTACGTCGGCCATCACGTCGGAGTAGCTGACCCGGAACGGCCGCGTTCGCGGCTGCTGCTTCCCGACGTGGGCACAGACCAGGGCAGCGCCGAACTCGGCCGCGACGTCAGGCAGCTTCGCGTCCCAGCCGCCCCAGCTGTCGTTGATCAAGTCGGCTCCGGCGGCACAAGCTTCGCGAGCGACCTCGCTGCGCCAGGTGTCAGTGCTGATGACGATCTCCGGGTAAGCGCCGCGTACGGCGGCGACGAAGCTGGCGGTCCGCCGGATTTCCTCTGCCGCATCGACGTGCTGCCCCGGAGCGGCCGGCACTCCGCCGATGTCGACGATATCGGCGCCCTCGGCCACGACCTGATGCACCCGGTCCATCGCCGCGGACTCGTCCCAGGTATCCCCTGGGCGGAAGAACGAGTCAGGGGTGCGGTTCACGATCGCCATCAGCAGCAGCCGCGGCGGCTGGAAAGTATGCCGTCCGAGTCGCAGCGCGGCCTGCTCGCGCGGGCAGCCGGCGTCGTCTCCCTGCGCCGCAGGTCCGCCTGCGCTGGCCCCGCTCATCGCCGGCCGCCAGGCTGCTCGTCACCCGGCGCGGCGGATGGCTCGCCCACCGCCGCCGCAGGCCGGCCGTCACCCGGAGCGGAGCTTCGGTCCGTCAGCGAAGCCGCGGGCGGCCGTTCGTCTACCGGCACCGGCCTGATCCGCACGCGGACCTGACCGTCCTCCCGCACGAACTGCTTAAGCAGCGCGGTCGGCGGCTCCGGCGCCCTGCGCCGCCTGCGCTCCGCAACGACGAGCAGTTCCGCCGACATCAGCGCCAGATCGTGATTGGCCTGATGCCGGTGCGCGCGGGTGCCCAGGTCCACCTGCGCGACCGCGTCCAGGCCATGCCGCGCCACCGTGTCCATCAAGGTCGCCAGTTCTACTCCGTACCCGACCGGGATGCGCAGCGATTCCATCAGAGTCCGCCGTGCCGCCCACTCGCCGGCTAGCGGCTGCACCACGTCGGCCAGCTCGGGCCACCACAGGTTGAGCAGCGGCCGCGCGACCAGTTCGGTAACCCGTCCGCCCTCGGTCGAGGTCGAGCCGTCGGATTCCGTTCGCACCCTGGTATAGAAACCCTTCACCAGCCGCACCTGGTCATCGGCCAGCAACGGTCCGAGCAGGCCCATGATGAAATGCGGTCCCCACCGGGTCAGGTCCGCGTCGACGAACACGAGCAGGTCGCCTTTGGTGACCAGCAGCGACTTCCACAGAGCCTCGCCCTTGCCTGGATAGCTTCCCAGGTCGGGAGCCACGTCACGGACTTGATAGACGGTCGCGCCCGCGTTCCCTGCCACCGCGGCCGTTTCGTCAGTCGAGTCCGAGTCCATCACTACGAGCTCGTCCACGAGCGGGATCCTGCCCATCAGCGCCTTGCCGATCGCGGCGACCACCCCTGCGACCGTGCGTTCCTCGTTCCTGGCAGGAATGACGACGCTGATGCTGGCACCGCGGCGCTCCTTGAGCTCGACGAGCCGATGCGCTGGCCAGTCCTGCCAGCGTGACGTCCGATTGCCTGGCCAGGTCGGCGCGGAATGCTGCATGCCTGGCACCGGCTCCTTTCCGCCATCGATTCGCGGGACCTCGCGGCAGCTGCCAGCCTAGTCCAGCGCTGCGCCATCCTCGCTGGCCAGGCAGGGTCTGCCAAGGTCAGCGCACCTCGTTCAGCCTGCCTGTCGCCACGTCGAAGACGAACCCCCGGACGGCATCGGCGTGCGGGATGAACGGGCTGGTCTTGATCCGCGCGATCGACTGCCTGACGTCCTCGTCCAGGTCGGTGAAGGCCTCCGCGGACCAGGACGGCTTGATCCCGGTCTCGTCCTGGATCGCGCGCTTGAACTCGTCGTCAGTGAACGTGAGCATGCCGCAGTCGGTGTGGTGGATCAAGATGATCTCGGTGGTTCCCAGCAGTCGCTGGCTGATGGCCAGGGACCTGATCGTGTCGTCGGTCACGACGCCGCCGGCGTTGCGGATCACGTGTGCCTCGCCGTCCCGCATGCCGAGCAGGCCGTAAATCTTGAGCCTGGCATCCATGCAGGCGACGACGGCGACGTGCCGGGACGGCAGCAACGGCAGCGGCCCGCGGTAGGCGGCCGAGTAATGCTCGTTGTTAGCTAGGTAGTCGTCTGTGGCTGACATCTGAAGCTCCGATCCTCCTCGTCCACTACTTACACTTATACGAGACCTGCGGAGAAGAGGAAATATCGGTGCAGCGGCACCGACCGCACCCCGGTCAGGCGAGGCGGACAAACTCATAGTCGAACGGCTGCCCGTTGATGCCGTTGCGCGGCGGTGCCAGCCAGCCCGCGATCTTGCCCCGCTCGTAGACGGGCCGCATGAGCGATCGCACGTAGGTCTTGTCCACCTCGGTGGGCAGCCACTGCGCCTTGCGCTGCTCCCACTCCTGCGCGCTCAGCCGCACACCGCCAGGACTGGCCTCGATGCCTGCGAAGACGCCCACCTTCCGGTTGAACGCGACGCTCGGCAGGCTAAGCCGCTGACTCAGGCCGGCCTCGCGCAGGATCTTGTTCCACCGGCTGACGCCGGCGGAGCAATCCTTGATGTACTCGCGGCGCAGGTCGGAGTTCAGGCCGACGATCGCGGCCACCTCGCTCTGGCCGATCTCGCCGTCGACCAGGGCGTCGACCAGCATCGAGTCGTCGGTCAGCTTGTGGTCGTCGCCGCGCCGCCCCTCCATCCAGCGCCCCTTGAGCCCGGCCGTGTAATAGTGGGCGACGTTGGACGAGGTCTCGCCGCCGAACAGGTCGAGCGAGACCGAGTAGTGGAAGTTCAGGTACTTCTGCACGACGTCGAGCGGTATCCCGCCGGACGCCGCGACGTCGTCGGTGTCGTGCTCCACCATCAGCTGGGCGGTCCGTTCGACGACCCGGTCGACGCCCGTGGTACCGACGAACATGTGGTGGGCTTCTTCCTTCAGCATGAACTCGCAGGTACGCGAGAGCGGGTCGAAGCTGGACTCCTTCAGCGTGCCGAGCTGGTACTTGCCGTCCCGGTCGGTGAAGTAGGTGAACATGAAGAACGACAGCCAGTCCGGGGTCTCTTCGTTGAAGGCGCCGAGAATCCGCGGTGACTCGCTGCTGCCGGAATTGCGCTGCAGCAGCGCCTGCGCTTCCTCCCGCCCTTCCCTGCCGAAGTAAGCGTGCAGCAGGTAGACCATCGCCCAGAGATGACGGCCCTCCTCGACATTGACCTGGAACAAGTTGCGCAGGTCCCACAGGCTGGGGGCAGTCGCCCCGAGGTTGCGCTGCTGTTCGACGCTGGCCGGCTCGGTGTCGCCCTGGATCACGATCAGCCGCTGCAACTCGGCGCGGTACTCGCCGGGGATCTTCTGCCAGACTGGCTCCCCTTTGTGCGCGCCGAAGCCGATCAGCCGGCCGGGGTCCCGCTCGGCCAGGAAGATGCCCCACCGGTAATCACGCATCGCGACGTGCCCGAAATGCGCCCAGCCCTCGCGCCCGACGTTCACCGCCGTGCGCAGGTAGACGTCCCGGGTGGGCAGTGTCGGGCCCATCGACTCCCACCAGGCGAGGAAATTGGGCTGCCACGACTCCAGCGCGCGCTGCAGCCGACGGTCCTCGTGCAGGCTGACATTGTTGGGGATCTTCTCGCTGTAGTCGGCGTGCGTGGTCATCGTCAGACTCGCTCTCGGTCGAATTCAGCCCGCTGCCCGGTGCCGTACCTGCGCAGCGCACCGTCCGGGCCGGCCGCGTTAGGCCGGTTGAAGATCCAGTTCTGCCAGGCAGTCAGCCGACCGAAGATCTTGGTCTCTAGCGTCTCGGGACCGGCGAACCGGTAGTTGGCTTCCAGGCCGGTTAGCGCGTCCGGACTGAAGCTGGCCCGTTCCTCGATCGCGATGCGGACCTCCTCGTCCCAGTCGAGGTCGTCAGGCGCGAACGTCACCAGGCCGAGCCGCTCGGCGTCGGTGGCCTCGAGCGGCTTGCCCAGCGCGTCGCGCACCGCCGCGAGGCCGTGCTCGTCGCCGAGGTAGCGCGCCGCGAGCCGGCTGAGCCCGTTCCCCATCGGCAGCGGGCCGAGGTTCATGACATCCGCTGTGACGGTCGCGGGCCGCGTACCCGGTAGCGCGTTCTCCAAGACTCCGGCGAGCTGGTAGCCGCGGTCGGCGGCGAGCGCCAGCTCCAGCAGCGACCCGGCGAAGCAGCTTCCCGGCTCGATCAGGGCGATGAGGCTGCGGCTGGTCACGTCCAGCCGTTTCAGGGTGCGCTTGAGATAGTGCAGGATCTCGTTGGCCAGCCAGTCGCTGGCGTGATCGAGCAGCAGCCGGTCATACGAGAGCACCCGGTTCGGGTCGCCGCTGGTGCGCAGCACCCAGCAGCCCAGCTCGAGCTCGTTGGTCCGCAGGTCGAGGATCAGGTCGTCAAGCTCCCTGGTGACCGCCAGCGTCCAGAAATCCGCGCCCGCCCGGTGCATCCCGGCCAGGTCGGACGGGGCATCGCCGTCAGGGCCGGCCACCGTGATCGCCACCGCGCCCGCGGCGCGGTCGAGCGTGGCGGTGACGTATCGGTAGCTGATCTGGGTGTCTGTCCTGGCCTTGACCAGCGGGGTCAGCGCGATGCCGGCGGCGCCCTCCGGCCGGGCCGACCGTGCGGCGGCCTGCGCCGCCCGGGCGGCGACGGTCTCGTCCCAGGCCGTCCTGGGCACCACCTCGTCCACCAGCCGCCAGGCGACGGCCCGCTGGCCGCCGACTCCCTCTGGCCTGGTGGAGAAGAAGTCGGCCAGGTCCCGCCGTACGTGCCGCTTGTCCACCACCCTGGTCAGGCCGCCGGTCCCCGGCAGTACGCCGAGCAGCGGCAGTTCAGGCAACGAGACTGCCGACGACCGGTCGTCCACGAGCATGATGTGCTCGCAGGCCAGCGCAAGCTCGTAGCCGCCGCCGGAAGCACTGCCGTTGACGGCGGCGAGGTAGGTCTGGCCAGAGTGGGCGGTCGCGTCCTCGATCCCGTTGCGCGTCTCGTTGGTGAACTTGCAGAAGTTCACCTTCCAGGCGTGCGGCGACGTGGCGAGCATGCGGATGTTCGCGCCGGCGCAGAAGACTTTCTCCTTTCCGCTGGTGATCACGACGGCACGCACCTGCGGATGCTCGAACCGCAGCCGCTGGACCGCGTCGTAAAGCTCGATGTCCACGCCGAGGTCGTAGGAGTTCAGCTTGAGTTCGTATCCGGGGACCAGACCGCCCTGCTCGTCGACAGCCATCGCCAAGGTGGCGACCGGACCATCCAGCCGCACGCTCCAGTGCCGGTAAGCTGCCGGGTCGACCTGGAACTCGACGCGGGCAGGCTGCTCGGTCACGGATTGCCCGGTACCGACCGTGGTCATGAGGTAGCCCTTCCTGCCGTGTTCTTCCATGCTCCACACAACACAGTCTCGACGTCAAGCGTTTGTAGTATTTTTAGAGAACACGCTCTACAGGTGCTAGACGCTCGTCGATAGTAAAGTCGAATAATGTCCCGCACGCCAGACCGCTCCGCAGCACCGAACGCGTTGTCACCCGCGCCGGAATTCCGGCGCCGCAGGGAACTCGGGGCCGCCAGTGCCCGGTCGTTGCTGCTCACCGTCCTCGGCGAATTCGTACTGCCTGCCGGGCGGCCGGTGTGGACGGCCACGTTCCTCGAAGCTCTCGGCCTGCTCGGCGTGGAAGCGAAGGCCGTCAGGCAGGCGCTGGCCCGCACCGCGACCGAGGGCTGGCTGGCCGGCGAGCGGCAAGGGCGTCGCACCGCATGGCAACTGACGCCGTCCGGGCACCGTCTGCTCACCGACGGCACCGAGCGGATCTACAGCTTCGGCAGGCCGGTCCAGGACTGGGACGGCCAGTGGCTGATGGTGCTGGCGAGCGTTCCCGAAGCCAACCGCGCGCTGCGGCACCTGCTGCGCACCCGGCTGTCGTGGAACGGGCTCGGCAACATCTCCCCTGGCGTCTGGCTGAGCCCGCATCCCGACCGCGAACCAGCCATCCGCCAGGTACTGCACGAGATTGGCGCCGGTCACTCCGCCACGATCTTCGTCGCCCGACTCGGCGAACTTTCCGAGGCACGACGGGTTGCCAGCCAAGCCTGGGACCTGGAGGAGATCGAACTGGCCTACGAGGACTTCCTGGCCAAGGTGGCGGCCCTGCGGCCGACCGGCGACGCCCAGACATTCGTGGCCCATGCCAGGCTGGTCCAGGAGTGGCGCCGGTTCCCCTTCCTCGACCCTGGCTTGCCGCCCGAGCTGCTTCCCGACGAGTGGAGCGGCACCCAGTCGTGCACGGCGTTCCACGACCGCCATGAGTCCTGGCGACCGGACGCCGACCGGCAGTGGAAGTCCATGGCAGACACGGCGACGATCGTAAGCTGACCACCGGGGTCCGGTGTCAGGCCGATGGGTAGCTCGCCGGGTAATTCGGCGGCAGGACTCCGAAGCCGGCCTGACCGAAGTTGTTGGCGGCGGGTACCCCCAGGGAGCGCAGCAACTGCTCGAAATTCACGCCGACTACCGTGGGGAACGGCCCCGTGCCGCTGATGCTCCCGGCCGACGGCAGCTGGGACTCGGCCGAGCTGCCGTCCGGCTGTGCCCAGCCGGTCTCGATGCCCTCATTTCCCGCGAACATGTTCGCGATCACTGTTTCCGGAGTGACCACCTGGCCCACCTGCACGGTCGGCACCACGTCCTCGGCGACGTAGACCATAAGCCCCGCCGCTGGCCCGTCAGTAAGCCGGTAGGTGATCCATCCGCCGCCTGGCCAGCCGTAGTTGGCTGCCGTGGCCCCGGTAATCACGGCGTTCCCGAGCGCATAGACCGGACCTGACCCGCCGAAATCGACGCCCATGTCGATGCGCTCGGGCACCAGCCCGCTGACCCCGCGGAACGGATTGAGGTAGACCGGAAGGGCGGCCGCCTGGTCGGTCCTATGCTCCAGAGCCGCCGGGCTTGCGACCACTGCTGGCCGGGCCCCGGCTGCCTTGGCCGCGAAGATCGGCTTGCTGGCAGGTCCCCGGCCGTACGCCGCCGGTCCGTTGGCGGCCGGTCCGTTGGCGGCCGGTCCGTTCGCGGCCGTGCTCGTCGCCGCTGGTCCGTGCGCTGCCAGTCCGTGCGCGGCCGTGCTCGTCGCCGCTGAACCGCGGCGGGCCGGCGGGCTGACGATAGTCGCGGCGAACCTCAGCCCGGCGGCCTGGCCGAACGCCGAGGTACCGGGTCCGGGGCCGGACAAGTGGACCGCGGCTGGCACCGCTGTCGCGATCACGGCCGAGCCGGCGACTGCGGCAACGACCTGCACCGGTCTGTGGTGCAGCGCCGCGCTTACCGCAGAGGGCTTCCGGTGCCTGGCACGGCCCCGTGGAGCGGATCCAGGCGAGGCGGACCGCGGCTGCTTGCGATGCTTGGCTGTGCTGCGGGACAAGCTGAGCCTTCGGTTGGGGCGCGATGCTCGCGCTCGGCTTGCACTCAGACGCCGACCGCCGAAAACGCCGCGGCCGGCCGCGTGCATGCGCCGTGCAGGATCAGGGCGAACGGCGTCACCCGGAAGAGTGAGTTCCACGCACGCTAAGGTGCCGTCGGAGCATCACAGTCTCATCGCAGAGATGTTGTTTATATATGAAATCGGATTTTGTGATCTAAGTCATACCTCTTGCCCAACTGGGCGATCGTAACGACCCGGACCGAGAGCACCGCACCGGCCGGACCAGCACAGGACGCGCCAACCGGGACGAGGGCGCCGGCCGGGGTGGCCCAGGGGCTCGCCGGGGAGGTCGCACGGACTTAAGCTCGCCGATGACGAGATTCTCGACGAAGATTGGCCAGTCGCCGCGATAGGCATCCGCCGCAAGGCTGAGTCGCAAGGACTGATTAGCTCAAAGGAATGGTCATGATGAGCCGTCACGTTACTTCCGTCGTAGCCGGAGCCCCGTTCGAATCCGCGCCCGGAAGCCGGGTTCCGTCGACCAACCCCGCGCGGACCAGCGAGGTCGTGGCGGAAGTCTCGCTCGGGGATGCCGCCATCTTCGTCGCCGCCGCGCAGGCGGCCCGCGACGCGCAGCAGGCCTGGGCTGACGTTCCGGCGCCCGTTCGGGGCCGTGCCATCGCTCACATCGGCCGGCTTGTCGAGGCCAACGCCGAACGGCTCGCACGGCTGGTCGCCCGCGAGATCGGCAAGCCCTACGCCGAGGCGCTTGGCGAGGTACGGGAGATCGTCGACACCTGCGACTTCTTCCTGGGCGAGGGGCGCAGGCTGTACGGCCAGACTGTGCCGAGTGAGATGCCGGACAAGCAACTGCTCACCTTCCGCAACCCGGTCGGCGTCGTCACCGTTATCACGGCAGGCAACTTCCCGGTCGCGGTCCCGTCCTGGTACCTGGTCCCGGCTCTGCTCTGCGGTAACACGGTCGTGTGGAAGCCGGCCGAGTACTCGGCGGCCTGCGGCGCGGCGCTGTTCGAGCTGATCGTGCGTGGCGGCGGGCTGCCCGACGGGGTGCTGAACCTCGTCCTGGCCGACGGCGCACAGACGTTCACCGGACTGGAGCAGGCACTCGCGGACGGACTGGTCGACAAGGTCGGCTTCACCGGGTCCAGCACTGTCGGAGCCAGGATCGGCGAACTCACCGGCAGGCATCTGCAGTCGGCGTGCCTGGAACTCGGCGGTAAGAACCCGATGGTCGTGACGCCGAGCGCGGAACTCGACCTGGCGGTCGAGGCCGCCCTGTTCGCCGGGTTCGGCACGGCCGGGCAGCGGTGTACTTCGCTCGGCACCGTCATCGTGCACGAGAGCATCCACGACGACTTCATCGCCCGCTTCGACAAGGCAACGAGGCAGATCACTGTGGGCGACCCGTTCGGCGATGTGGTCTACGGCCCGATGCTGGACCAGAAGTTCGCGACCAGTTTCGAGGAGTACCTCGGCTGGATCCAGCCGCACCACATCACGCTCGGTTCTACGGCGATCGGCCGGATCAGCGCGGCGAGCCCGCGAGCGGGCTTCGCCGGCGATCCGGATTCCGGCCTGTTCTACCATCCGGTGATCGTCGACGGCGTGCGGGAGAACGATGCGATTTTCCGCAACGAGACCTTCGGGCCGATTGTCGGCGTCACCAGCTACCTTGAACTGGCCGAAGCCATCCGGCTGGCGAACGCGCCCGGTTACGGCTTGTCATCCTCGATCTACACCCGTGACCCCGCCGACGTGTTCGCCTTCCGGCGCGGTATCTCGGCGGGCATGGTCAGCGTGAACAACTCGACCTCTGGCGCGGAGGCGCACCTGCCGTTTGGCGGCAACGGCAAGTCGGGCAACGGATCGCGCCAGTCCGGCATGTGGGTGCTCGACCAGTTCACCCGCTGGCAGTCGATGAACTGGGACTACTCTGGCCGGCTTCAGAAAGCGCAGCTGGACGTCACCGAACTCGAGCCGGACGAGTCCTTCAGGCTCGCCGACTAACCGGCTGTGGCAGGATCGGCGCAAGAACGGCCAGGCCGCAGGACGGTAGCCTGGACACATGCCGCAGCGGCGGCGGACTCACTCTAGCCGCGGCAGAGGATCTCACCGTGCGGGACGAGGAACCAGCCGTCGTCGCTGGCCGCCCAGCGTAGCCACGCGGCCGCCAGGCGCTTCAGGTCTTGCCTGGTGGCGAGCGCTTGCTCGACGGCACGGTGACCAAAGGGCGAGTCGGTCAGCCGCTCGGCCCACAGCCGTCCCCACCACGCCCTGTCCTCAGGCGTCGCGTAGCACCACGAGCTTGCCGACGCCTGCACGCTGGTGAAGCCCGCCGCGCCGGCCCAGGACAGCAGCCGCCGCCCGGCGTCAGGCTCACCGCCGAGCCGCCGCGCGACCTGCTGGTACAAGGCGAGCCACTCGGCGAGTTCCGGATCTTCGGGGAACCAGATCATTCCGCCGTAGTCCGCGTCCCTGGCCGCGACCACGCCGTCATCCCGGCGGACCCGCCGCATCTGCGCGAGCGCGGTCACCGGGTCCGACAGGTGCTGGAGCACCTGATGCGCGTGCACGACGTCGAAGCTGTTGTCACTGAACGCCAGCTCATACACGGTGCCGACCTCGAACGCGACGTTGGCCATCCCCTGCTGCTCCGCCTCCTGGCGCGCCTCGGCCAGGATCCCGGCAGCCGCGTCGATCCCGACGACCACACCTGGGCTGACCAGGGCCGCCAGCCCAGCCGTGATCGTGCCTGGCCCGCACCCCACGTCGAGCAATCGTGCTCCGCCGCGCAGCGACGGCAGCAGGTAGCCGGCCGAATTCTGCGCGGTCCGCCACCGGTGCGAGCGCAGCACGCTGTCGTGATGGCCATGCAGGTAGGCATCCGAAGATCCAGGCATCTGCCCATCATGCCCGCCAACCCCGCGCCCGCCAGCCCACGCCCGCCAGCCCGCGCCCCTGCCAGCCCACGCCCGCCTTTGATTGCTCGAAGAATTCGTGAGCCGTAGACGGTCCCCGGTGGTGAAGGTCACCGGCTCCACCAACAAGCGCATCTCGCTGGCTGCGGTGCTGTGCCTTAAGCCCGGCTGCCGGCCGACGGCTGATCTGCCGAGTGCACCACGGACGCAGATGCGGCGGTGACCAGCGCAAGGGCTTCACCGAAACCGATTTCGCCCAGAGATCTCTACCTGCCAGGCGGGGAATACAACGACACAGACGCTGCGGTAACGCGCCGCGCGTAGTAATGAAGTGCCCAAGCAGGCTTGCGATGTGACCTCGCCGCGGGCCTCCACACCGCCAGGGAACGGCACGCGGCAGCGACCAGACGTACCGGGTCGGACCAGGGCGGGGAGTTACTGGAGGCGGCGGAGCGCGCCGGCGGCTGTCTTGACGCAATGCCGCTCAGCGAAGGTCAGGCGCCATCGGGGATCGCGCACACCATGCCCTCGCTGAAGCCGGCCGCGCCGATGCCGAGGGCGAGGTTGAAGCGGCCGCGCAGGTTCTCCAGCGCGATCAGGTGCGTGAGCTCGACGATCTGGGCGTCGTCGAAGTGCTCGCGCAGTTTCGCGAACAACTCGTCCGGTACTTCCACCGGGGTTCGGCTCATCCCGGCCGCGTAGTCGATGACGAGCTTGTCGAGGTCGCTGAAGAGTTCGCTTGTCCGGTAGTTCGGCAGGGCCAGCAGCTCGGCGTCGGTGAGCCCCCAGCGCCGCGAGATCGCCGAGCCCATGTCGATGCAGTACTCGCACCGGGTGATCGTGGCGGCTTTCAGCTCGGCCAGCGCCCGCAACCGCTTGTCTACCCGTTGCAGCTTGCCGCTGGCTTGCTCAAGCCCGGCGTAACCGCGCAGCAGGCCGGGCACGTGGGCGTACATCTCCAGCGGCGCGAGCATGCCCTCGGGTGCGCGCCCGGTGAGCCGGGTCATGAAGCGGCGGGTGAAGTAGTAGGCGACTCGCCCGTAGAGCCCGGCCTCGCGGGCTGGCACTCCTGCGATGCGCGCCATCGCTGCTCCTTTCTGATCCGGCTGCCCGCGCGGGCGTGGCGGGCGCGGGATCCAGCGCGGCACGTTGCGGCGGTACTGCTCGTAGGAGCCGTCGAAGCGGCGGCGCAGCGCCCGTTCCTCGTAGCCGACGACGAACAGGTGGAAGCAGGCCGCCATGACGCCCGCGTAGATCAGCAGCCGGAGCGACATGAAAAGCCACGCCTCGCTGCCGACGATCGCGAGCGCGGCGATATAGATCGGGTTCCGCACCCAGCGGTACGGGCCGGTCGCGACGACGCGCCTCGGCGCGTCCCAGGGACCGGGCGTGCCGCGTCCGACAGCCGCGAAGTTCCAGACGCACCACGCATACATGACTGCTCCGGCGACGATGAGGGAAACCGCCGCCCACGCGACCGGATGCGAGGCGTGCCCGCCGCCGGCCAGGATCCACCAGGGAGCCAGGACGCCGCCAAGCCCCGGCACCACGATCGTGAACAGGAGATTGCGGACGACGAGGCTCGCCGTGCGGTTCATCTTCGCTCACCGTCGTGGCGCGCCGGACGCCCCCGCGGCGGCCGGCGGCTGGCCGGACGAAGCGCCCACGACGCGACCGTCAGTGCGGTCAGGAAGATCAGCACCGGCACTTCACCCAGCGCGTAGCCGGTGGTCACGAACCGAGGTGCCACGGGGTCGCGAACCGATGGGTGGTGACCCGTGATATCCAAAGCGCCGCCAGCCCCGAGTTCGGCTGCCGCACCAGCCGTGAACAGCCAGTAGGCGGTCAGTCGCCATCGCGAGCGTCCGCCCCGGCTGGTGACGGCCGGTTCGGTCAGGACGTCCATGCCGGCGCCTCCCTCCTCGTCGCGACGCCAGCGATGCCAGCCCCGCCGTTGGGCGTAAGACCGCTACTTGTAGCACCGCTACTTATTGTAGTGTAGCATCGCTACTCATGAGGGCGGAAGCGCTGAAGGGCCATCTGGACGGCATCCTGCTCGCCGTGCTTGAGGCCGGGCCGTGCCATGGCTACGCGATCATGGAGGCGCTGCGGGTGCGCAGCGGCGGTCAGGTCGACCTGCCGACCGGCACGGTCTATCCAGCGCTGCACCGGCTGGAGCGGGCGGGCCTGGTCCGGGCGAGCTGGTCGGAGGCTGGCGGGCGCCGTCGTCGCGTCTACGAGCTGACCCCGGCTGGCCTGCGGTCCCTGGACACCGAGCGCGGCGCGTGGCGGGACTTCTCCGCTACCGTCACCACCCTGCTGCGGCCCGCGCCGCTAGCGACTCGGGCCTCCCCGTGACCAGGCAAGGACCGCCGGCCTCGGCCGCCGGGCCGGCGGTGGAGTGCTATCTTGCGGAAGTCGCGGGACGGCTGCCCGGCCCGGACCGTGGCCGCGACGGCATCGTCGCCGAGCTGCGCTCCGGGCTCCTGGACGCCATGGACGCGTACCAGTCCGCCGGGCTCCCGACTGACCAGGCGGTGCAGGCGGCGATCCGCGAGTTCGGCGATCCCGGCCGGGTCGCCGACGGCTTCCGCGCGGAGATCGCCGCGGCCCAGGCCCGCCGGGTCGTGGTCACCCTGCTGGTGACCGGCCCGCTGGTCGGCCTGCTGTGGATCGCCACGGCCATGTCCAGTCACCTGGGCATCCGCTTCGCCGTGCCCTGGCAGCGGGCCGGCCTCGGTGCGAGCCTGGGCACGGGCCTGGGCACGGGCCTTCTGCTGGTCGCCGTCGCTGTCGGGGTCACGGCCTGGGCCGGAGTGATCGGGATCGCCAGCACCGGCCGGCTCACCCGCTGGCTGACTGCCCCGCCCCGACTTGCCCCGACAGCCGCGGCGGTCGCCGGGTTCGGCGCGGTAAGTGCCGACAGCCTCGGCCTGGTCTTGCTCGCGGTCCAGCTAGCCGCCGTCCCGGGAAAGCTCTCGCCCGTTCCGGCCATCGCAGCCGCGGCGGCCAGCGTCACCCGGCTGCTGCTCGCCAGGCGCGCCGCCCGCCAATGCCTGGCCCTGCGCGCCAGCCTGGCCTGAACTCAATGCCACGCAAACTAAGCTGATCATGCTGCGAGTTTCTCTTCCGGCCGGGTCAGGAGCCTGATCCGGCAAGCAGGTGCGGATCGGCCGGGTGCCTGGACGGAACCGGTATCCGGGCCAGGTCCCTGGCCAGCACGACCTCGCCGCCGAAGGCCTCAGCCGCCTCGTCGGCTAGCCGGTGGCCATCGCTTGCGTCGTAGCGCTGCGAGAAGTGAGTGAGCACCAGCAGCCGCGCCCGGGACTCGGCCGCGATGCGGCCGGCCTGTCCAGCGGTGAGATGGCCATACTCGCGGGCCAGCGCCTCGTCCGAGTTGACGAAGGTTGCCTCGCAGACAAGCATGTCCGCCTGGTCGGCCAGCTCGAACGCACCGTCGCACAGCCGGGTGTCCATGACGAACGCGAAGTGCTGGCCCCGGCGCGGCTCACTGACCTCCTCCGCGGTAATCAGCCGGCCCCCCACCAGGAGGCGGCCCTGGTGCTGCAGCCGCCCGATGTCAGGTCCGGTGACACCCGCGGCGGCCAGCTTCGCCGGGAGCATCCGGCGGCCGTCCGGCTCGGCGAGCCGGTAACCGACGGCGGGAACGCTGTGCGAAAGCGGCCGCGACTCCAGCCGGAACGATGACGCCCAGGTGATCGTTCCGCCGCTGCTAACCGGGCGTTCTCGCACGGTCAGCAGATCCCGGTACAGGCTGGCGTGCCGCAGTCGGTCGAAGACCTCCTGGCACTGCGCTGGGTAACAGACGTCCACCGCGTGCTGTACCAGGTCCAGGGACATCCGCTGTAGCACCCCGGGCAGGCCGAGGCAGTGATCACCATGGAAGTGCGTAATGCAGATCCGGGTGATCTGGCTCGCCGTGACGCCGGCGAACAACATCTGGCGCTGCGTTCCCTCACCAGGGTCGAACAGGAACCCCTCACCATCCCACCGCAGCAGGTAACCGTTGTGATTGCGACTGCGCGTGGGTGCCTGGCTCGCAGTACCGAGTACCACTAGCTCACGGTCGGCCACAGGATCTGACCCTACGCCGGGAACCCGGTGCGCCTGTAGGCAGCCGGACGAGCAGGCTCACCCGGGGAAGCGCTACCTGCCATGACCTCCCCGTACTCAGCGCCGGGGCGGCCGGATGCCGCGGAACTCCCAGTCTCCGCCGAGCGCGGTCGACAGCACCTCTTCTGACTCGGTCGGCTGAGCACCGACGTCGGCCCGTACCGGCGTCGGCCCTTCGACGATGCGGTTGGTGAGGCGGCCCAGACCGTCAGCCTCCACCTGGACCACATCACCGGGCTGGACCGGCCGGGAGTTGGCCGGCGTGCCAGACAGCAGCACGTCGCCGGGCAGCAGCGTGATCAACCGGGCGATGTCGGCGACCAGGTAGTGCATGTCCCAGGTCATCTCGTCGGTCGAGCCGTCCTGGACGACCTTTCCGTTCACGTAGGTGCGCAGGCCCTTGCCGCGGAAATCCCAGCCAGATACAAGGCCGGGGCCGAGCGGGCAGAGCGTGTCGGCGCCCTTGACCCGGAGCATCGATCCGGCGTCGGTGTCACGGAAGTCGTGCAGCCCGAAGTCGTTCGCGAGCGTGTACCCGGCGAGGTAGTCGGCGGCGTCTGCCGGGGTGATATTTCGGCAGGTCCGCCCGATCACGATCGCGATCTCGCCCTCGTAGTTGAGCCATTTGCAGCCGCGCGGCCGGACGACCGCACCCTGATGCGAGTTGAGCGAGGTGGTGGGCTTGTGAAAATAGGTGGGTGCCGCGGGCAGCGAGACCTGGAACTCCCGCACCCGGCTGACGTGGTTCAGGTGGACAGCGATGATCTTGCTGGGAACGACCGGCGGGAGGTGCTGAGCCTGTTCGGCCGGTATCCGCCGGCCGTCACCGGCGACCAGGTCCTGCCCGTCCCGGCACACCTCGACGACTGCGCCGTCGAGCAGGATTCGCCGCCGCTCGGTGATCTGCTCGGTCATGAAGCTCCAGCTCCCTCCAGCCAGGCCGGCTGCCCTGCGCCCGCCTGCGCGCCCACGCCCTGGACCACGTTGAAGACCCCGGCTGGCACGCCGGCCTCGGCGGTGATGTTGGCGAGCAGCGAGGCCGTCAGCGGCGCCCACTCCGGCGGCTTGAGCACCACGGTGTTTCCCGCGGCGAGCGCCGGCGCGATGCGCCAGGTGGCCAGCATCAGCGGCGCGTTCCACGGGGTGATCACGGCGGTGACTCCTGCTGGGTCCCAGGAGACATGATTCCGGTGACCGCGGGTCAGGAAATCGTCGTGCTCTAGGCGGAGCAGGTGGTCAGCGGCGTCGGCTTCGGCTGCATCGCCGGCCGATATCTGCGCGAGTTCGGTCTCGTCGATGGGCGAGAGGTCGGCGAACGATCGCGCCGAGGCGACCCGGCTGCCCCCGATCCAGTGCCGTGGGTCCACCTCGACCCCGGCCACGACACCAGGTCCGCCGTCCGCCATGCCCGCCCTCCACCACTCGTTTGGCTCCAAATAATTATGCCGGAACCTGGGCGGGTTTGCGCGGACGCTAGCAGCAGCAATACCGTTTGGACCCTAAAGGTCTTGGGAGGGCCGCCATGACTAGCGACGGGCCGCGTGGTGGACTAGCGGAAAGCACCACGACCAGCGGAGAGCGCACCACGACCCGCGGAGAGCCGCGCGGGTTCTTCTATCCGCGGACCGTTACCGGAAGAGCGAGCCTGCTGCCGGCCCCGCCCTGGCGATACTCCGGCGACCTGCTCACGGTCGAGTACCGGACCGATCCCGAGCGGGTCGCCGCGCTGCTGCCGCAGCCGCTGCGGCCATCCGCGACCGACCCTGGCGCGGTCGCGCTGATCTGGGCGGACTGGCAGTCGTGCGGGTCATCCAGGGAGGAACTGCTCGACCCGGTCCGGTCTCAGTACAAGGAAGCCTTCGTCGTGGTCAGATGCGAGTTCGACGGCCGCACCTACTCGCGCTGCGCGTTCATCTGGGTAGACAAGGATTTCGCCGTGCTGCGCGGCATCCACCAGGGCTACCCCAAGAAACTCGGCTCGATCCACCTGACCAGGCCGCACCCGCTGCCGCACGCCGCACCGCAACTCGCGCCCGGCGGGCGGTTCGGTGCCACCCTGGCCGCCGCCGACCGGCGCCTGGCCCAGGCTGTGATTACGCTGCGCGAGCCGAGCGAGACCAACGGGTTCGTGAACTCGCACCCGATGGCCCATCACCGCTGGCTGCCCGCGATCGACGGGGCAGGCGACGCGCACACCGAACTGATCTCCTCGGGCTCGGCGGAGTTTACCGCCGGGGCCACGTTCGCCGCGGACGTCGACGAACTCACCCTGTTCGACTCCCCCACCGAGGAACTCGCCGCCCTGCCGGTCCGCGAGATCATCGGCGGCTATTACCGCCAGGTCGGCGTGGTCTGGGACGGCGGCGTCACCCTCTGGACGGCCTGACCATCCGCGCGAGCGGGCATGCATCCGGACCGCGAATGAGGTTGCTGACTGCTGCTGCCCCGCTAGCAGGCTTTGGTAGTCAGGACGTAATACGGGGTGTCAGTAACCCCAGAGTCAAATATTGAACCCAGACAGTTGACTGAAACCCAGCCTGATTCGTAAAGATGACCAGGGTCGTAATAGTAGATCCAGTGGCATGCCTCCGTGTAGCCGCAGTCGGCGGTTGAAGCAGAAGCAGGCGCAACTGACGCCACCATGGGGATTGACGCGGTCACCAAGATAGCCGCGAGCATTAAGCGCCGTAACATCGGAACCTCCTACAGAGTCGCCGCACGATGTCGCCGCACGATGTCGCCGCACGATATGAGCGGTTGACACCTTGATCTTTGACTCATAGTAAACGTAGTCATCCAATTGAGTCAATGCCTGTCGAAGTTCTTCGGGCTCACTTCGATCTCCATGCGGCCGCAAGCCATCCGATCAGCCTGCCCTACCGCACCAGTGCCCCTTCACCTGCTGCGAGGTGCGGCTGCCCGACCACTCATGCGGACCGGGAAGCTCTTGATGCCGTGGATGAAGTTGCTGCGGACCCGGGCAGGTCCGCCCAGCGCATCAGCGCTGTCGACCCGGGCCAGGATCTCCTCGAACATGATCCTGATCTCCATCCGGGCCAGCTGGTTACCCAGGCACAGGTGCGAGCCGCCCTTGCCGAACGCCATGTGCTCACGGGCGTCGCGCTGCACGTCGAACCGGTACGGGTCGTCGAAGACGGTCTCGTCCCGGTTCCCCGACGCCCACCAGAGGACTACCTTGTCGCCGGTCCGGATCTGCTGGCCGTGCACGTCCGCATCTCTCGTCGCGGTCCGCCTGAAGTGGTACACCGGGGATGCCCAGCGCAGGAATTCCTCCACCGCCCGCGGCAGCAGCTCCGGCCGTTCCTTCAGCAAGGCGAACGATTCCGGGTGATCGATCAGCGCCTTCATGGTGTGCGTGATCGTGTGCCGGGTCGTCTCGTTGCCCGCCACGACCAGCAGCAGGAAGTAATTGTGGAAGTCGCGTTCCGACAGCGGCACCCCGTCTCCGGGAACCCGGTTGACCAGCTTGGAAACCAGGTCGTCGCCGTCCTTGCCGCGGCGCTGCCTGGCCAGCTCGTCGCCGTAGGCGAAGACCTCGAGCGCGGCGGGCGAGCGGAACGGCAGGTTCCGGTACTGCTCGCTCTCCGGCGAGCCGAGCAGCACGTCGGCCTCGTCCGGGTCGGTGTTGCCCACCATCCGGTTGCCCCAGGAGATGAGCTGCCCGGCGTGCTCGTCGGGCACACCCATCAGCCGGGCCAGCACCCGGATCGGGAAATCCGCGCTGACCTGCGCGACGAAGTCGAATTCGCGGTCGGCGAGCGCGGCATCCAGCGTCGTGGCGGTGAGCCCGCGCAGGAACGTCTCGTACGGTGCCAGTGCCCGGGCCGAGAGGTCGCGCTGGAGCAAGCGGCGCAGCGCGAAGTGCCGCGCGCCGTCAGTCTCCAGCATCGACTTGCGGACCTCGAGCTGATCGGCGTCGAGTTCCTCCAGGTTCGCCGCGCCGACCTCGGAGGAGAACGTCTCCTCGTCGCGGCTGACGGCGACGATGTCGGCGTGCCGGGTGATCGACCAGAAGCCGTGGTTCGGCGCGGGTTCGGGATTCCAGTGACATGGCGCTTCGCGCCGCAGTGCGCCGAACGCCGTCCACGGCGGTCCGGCAGCGAAATTGTCGAGGTCGGACAGGTCCGTGTCGGCTGCCGCCAAAGCGAGGGGCGTGACGTTCATCGGCGATCTTCCTGTGCTGGTCCCGGCAGGCGGGGTTGCTCGGCGCAGCGGTGACGAGGCGTACCTCAGAGGTGGTAGGCGTACTCGGTGAATTCCCAGTCGGTGACGTGCCGCTCGAACCGCTCTACTTCGTTGCGCTTGTAAGTGACGAACGAGGAGCAGAACACCTCGCCGAGGACGGCGATCAGGTCGGTGTCGGACTCCAGCGCGTCCAGCGCGTCCGGCAGCCGCTGCGGCAGCAGTTCGGCCGACGACGGGTCATAGCCATACCCCTCCAGTGCTGGCTGCGGCGTCAGCCCGTCCCTGACGCCCAGGTACACCGCCGCCAGCGCACCCGCGATCGCCAGGTATGGATTGGCCGTCGCGTCGCCAAGCCTGATCTCCATCCGGGCGCCCTCGCCGCGCTCGGGCGGAATGCGGATCAGGGCGCTGCGGTTGTCCAGGCCCCAGTCGACCAGCCAGGGCGCGAGAGTGTCTGGACCGAACCGCTTGTAGGAGTTGATCGTGGGGTTCATCAGCGCGGCGAGTGCCTTGGCGTGCGCGAGTATTCCGGCGATCGCGCCGAACGCCACCTCGGACAGCCCGTAGGTGCCCGCCGGATCGCCGAAGATGTTCGCTCCGCTCTCGTCGACCAGCGATGCGTGCAGGTGGAAGCCTGAGCCGCCCTCGGCGTTGAACGGCTTGGCCATGAAGGTCGCCATCAGCCCGTCCAGCCGGGCTATCTCCTGGATCGCTGATTTGAGGCGGAACGCCCGGTCCGCCGCGTCCAGCGCCCCGGAGTGATTGAGGTTGATCTCGAACTGGCCGCCGAAGAACTCATGATTGGCCGCCGTCACGCGCAACCCCGCGTCGCGCAGGGCACGCAGGGTGTGGATCAGGTGTCGTCTCGGGTCGCCCTTCGCGCCGACCACGTAGACGTTGCCGGGGGCGTCGGCGTACCGCCGCCAGCCGCGCTCGCTGTCGTCGGCTTCGAGCAGGAAGTACTCAAGCTCCGGGCCGATCACCACGCGCAGGCCGTGCTGCGCGAGCAGGGACTCCACCCGGCGGAGTACCGCGCGCGGTGACTCCGAATGCGGCTGGCCGTCCGGGGTCAGGACGTCGCCGATCGCCCAGGCCGCGCCATGCTCCCAGGGCAGCGGGGTGAGCGTGGACAGGTCAGGCTTGACCAGGACATCGGGCAGGCCGGCGTCGAGCCCGCCAGCCACCGGCACCACGTCGCCCTGCGGGCTGGTATGGAAGATGGCACGGCAGAACGGCAGGCCGTGGCCGACCGCGGCAGGCAGTTCGTCGATGAGCACGTCACGCCCGCGGTCGACGCCGAGCATGTCGGAGTATGACACCCGGACGACGTCCACGCCCTGCTCGCGCAGCGACGCGATGGTGCTCTGCCCCGACGTGCTGGGTTCGGCCACTGCCCCTCCAGGTTCGTTTGGGTACGAACAATAAGATGGCGGACGCTTCCCATCAACCCTCGCACAGGAAACCGGCAAACTGTCCCCACTTGACGGGCAACGGCGCCCACCATATCGTTTGGGGCCAAACGTTTTTGTGCTGGCGGGTAGACCAGGGGCAACGAGGAGTGGTGACATGGGCGAAGTCGCCGGAGCCGGCCTGCTGGCCCATGTGCCGACGATCATGCTGCCTGAGGCGATCCGCCGGGACCTCAATCATGGCGCGGACACGTCTCTGGTCGCCGGCCTGGAGCGGCTGCGCTCGCGGGTGTTCGAGGTCCTGGACTACGACACGGTCGTGGTGCTCGACTCGCACTGGGCCACGACGGTCGAGTATGTCATCACCGCGCACGACCGGCGGGCCGGCCTGTTCACCTCCGAGGAACTGCCCCGCGGCATGAGCCGCATCCCATACGACTTCCCTGGCGATCGCGAGCTTGCCCGCGCGGCCGCGGACAGGGCGCAAGCCCGCGGTACCTGGATCACCGCGATCGACGACCAGTACCTGCCGATCTCGTACGCGACAATCAACCTGTGGCACTTTCTCGGCCGCGGGCTGCCGGACAAGCGCTGGGTCTCGTTGAGCGTCTGCCAGACCGGTGACACCGAGGACCACCTGCGGGCCGGCCGGTCGCTTGGCGACGCGATCGCCGCGCTGGACCGCAAGGTCGTGCTGGTCGCCTCCGGCGCCATGAGCCACACGTTCTGGCCGCTGCGCGAGCTGCGCCAGCACGAGGCGGCCGGAGCAGAGCACATCTTCACGCCGGAGGCGTACCAGGCGGACCGGGAGCGGCTCGGCTGGTTCGCCGCGGGCGACCACGCCGCCGTGATCACCCGCATGCCAGAGTTCCTGCGGTACCGGCCAGAGGCCAGGTTCGGGCATTACCTGATCATGGCCGGCGCCCTCGGCGGCACCGCGTGCACGGCGCCGGCCGAGTTCTACAGCGAGTACGAGAACTCCGTAGGGACCGGCCAGGTGCACCTGTGGTTCGCCCGCCCGGATCAGGGCTGGACGACAGCAGTCCCGGCCTGAGCCCGCACCGGCCAGAGCGCGCGGCCGGCTTCCGCGACGAACTGGTCGTCGTCGGTGCACCCCGAGGACACGGTCACCGCCGATCCGGCGCAGCAGGCGGTGGCCCGATCGCTGATCCAGGCGGCTGGCCCGCGGCGCTCTCCAGGCGCTGGACGATCGTGCGAAGCGAGCGCGCGAGTTCCAGCTGCTCCTCGTGGCTGAGATCGGCGGTGACAAACCGCTCGGCCCGGTTGAACTCTGGAAAGAGCTTGTCCATCAACCGCGAGCCCTCGCTGGTCAGCGACAACAGCACCCGGCGGTGATCGCTGGGGTGCGGGTTGCGGACAAGCAGGCCGTACCGCTCCAAGGTAGTGGCGACCCCGGTCAGCGTTCCCTTGGTGATTCCGGCCTCGGTGGCGACGTGCCTAGCCTCGATCTCGCCCCAGATCCAGACGACCCAGAGCACGACCCAGGCGGTCCAGGTCAGCTCGTACGGCTGGAGCACGGTGCGCTCGAAGTAGTTCCGCACCGTCCCTGCGGCGCGGTAGATGTTGCTGACGGCCGCCATGGCGGCCATGTCGACGGAAAGCCCGCGCAGCCTTTCAGCGGCTGCACGCTCGGTCTCTTCGAGGGTGTGCTGGCCATCGCCGGTGCCAGCGGCCGCCGCCGCCGCATAGCGGGTCACCGGCAGGGCCGTGCTTCCTCACCCGCGTCCCGGGGGGAGACTCCCGGGCGACCCGCATCAGCTTCCGTCATGCGCCAAAGCCTACAGCGCGCCAAGGAACGCCCCCGGTCCTCAGCTAGCCGCCGTTGCCACTGAGCCGCCTGAGTCCGTCCAGCACCCGGCGCAGCGAATCGGCTGCCGGTGCCGTGAACTCCACACCGCCCTGCACCTGGAGGCCAGCCGATGACGGGTCCTGGGCGGGACCCGGCTTCGGGCTCGGTCCGGCTTCCGGCTTGCGACGAGGCAAGATCTTGCCAGCACCCGAGCGGGAACCCGCTTCAGGCGCGGGTTCGGGCCCGGCATCAGGTGCGGGCGCAGGCCCGTCTGAGCTGACCAGCCGGGATCACCCTCCCGTCAGGCTAATTGCGACACGGGCTGTCAATTACCCGCACTACCGCCAATTACTGTCACTACCCGCCGGTGCATTCGGCGCGGCACCCGCTAAGCGTCTACGGATCCGCTGTCCTAGAAATAGATGAATACGGCCAGAACGGGTCTGTATTGTCGGCGGGTAGCCTAAGTGACCGAACATTCGGCACATTACTTTGCACATCCAGGCGCCGCAACCACATGCCAGGAAATGAAATCAAGGTACGCCGCGTCCGGCCGACCCCGTCCCGTCGTGCCCTTCCGGCGGGACATCCCTTCTCCGGATGGCCTTTCCCGGTCCTAGCAGCCGCAGGGCTTCCAGGCACCTTATGCTCACCTACCCGGCACAGGCCGGCGCGGATCGCCTGCCGGAATGCCCTCGGCTGCCTGATCGCCGCGCCGCAACAGCACGGACGTGACGACCACGAGGACGACCGCGATCGCCGACATCGCTGCCCAGGCCACGTGATAGGCGGCCAGGGCGCGGGTCCCGCCGGGCTGGGCCGCGAGCAGCAGTGCGAACGCGGACAGGCTGGCTACTGCCCCCACGGCGCGCGCGGCCACCAGCAGCGACGTTCCCGAAGCGAGCTTGTCGGCCGGCACCCCGCTGACCACGAACGAACTGAGCGAGGTGAGCAGGAACCCGACGGCGACGCTGCTCGCCGCAAGTGCGGGAAATACCACCGCCCAGTACCTCGGAGTGCTGCCAGTGCCGAGCGCGAAGAGGAGAGTGCTCGCGACCAGCAGGAACGCGCCAGACACGACGACAGCGCGGGCGCCGAACCGGTTGCACAGCCGACCGCCTGCCAGGGCCGCGAGTGCCTGCAGGATCGGACCGGGCGTCACCGCCAAGCCGGCCCGCGCCTCGGAATAGCGCCACACGCCGATCAGGAACAGCACGCCGCCGAAGGGCACGGCGAACATGACCAGGCCGACCAGTATCATCGCGATGTTCGCTCGCCGCACCTGGCGGACCGCCAGCAGCGCCAGGTCGATGACCGGCGCCCGATGGCGGAGCGAGCGCCGCACGAATGCCGCGCCGAGCGCCAGTCCCGCGGCCATCGCCGCGTCGGTCCGCCAGGACAGCACACCCCACGAGTTGCTCTGCACAATCGCCAGCGACGGCAGGCCGATGGCCCCGACGAGCAGCACCACGCCGACCAGGTCGGGCGCTGGCCCGGCTGCCGCCACGGCCGGGGTGCCACCGCGCAGCGCCCACGCGGTACCGCCGAGCGCGACGAGGCCGATCGGCAGTTGCAGCAGGAAGACCGCGCGCCAGCCCACCGCGGACACCAGGATGCCGCCGACCGAGGGCCCCGCGGCGACCGCCGCCGACTGGGTGGCCGTCCACAGCCCGATCGCCGTGCCGCGCCGCTCCGCCGGGAACCTGGGCACGATGAGAGCGAGCGCGAGCGGGGTGATCGTACCACCGCCCGCGCCCTGGACCAGCCGCGCCGCGACCAGCACTCCGGCCGAGGGCGCAGCGGCGCAGCCCAGCGCGCTCAGCGAGAAGATGGCCAGGCCGACGAGGAAGATCCGGCGGTGACCGTACCTGTCGGCAAGCCCGCCGGCCGGCAACAACGCCGCGGTGAAGGTCACGGTGTAGCCGTTCACCACCCAGGAGATCCCGGCGATTCCCGCGTGCGGGAAGCTGCGCAGCATGTCGGGGATGGCGACGCTGACGATATAGAAATCGATCGCCCCGAGGAACACCCCGGCGCAGACGAACACCACCGCCTGCCAGCGGCGCGGCGCCGCCGCTAGCGTCACCCCGCGCCGAAGCGCTGCCGCAGGTCGACCTTCCTGACCTTGCCCGTGATGGTTCGCGGGAGCACGTCGAGCACTTCGAGGCGGCCCGGCCAGAACCACTCGTTGAATCCGGCATCGGCCAGGTGCTCGCGGAGCGAGTCCAGGCTGGGCGGTGACCCTGCGGGCACCACGACCGCGCACACCACCTCGTCGGCCCGGTCGTCTGGCAGCCCGATGATCGCCACCTCCGCCACCTGCGGATGCAGGGCCAGCGCGTTCTCTACCTCGCCGACCGGGACGTTGAACCCGCGATGGGTCACCACATCCTTGACCCGGCCGGTCAGCCTGATCCCGCCGCGGCCGTCGTCGCGGGCCAGGTCGCCGGTATCGAACCAGCCGTCGCCGTCCAGTGCCTTGGCGTAGACCTCGTCCCGCTTGAAGTAGCCGAGGCACTGGCTGGACCCGCGCACGAGCAGTCTGCCCGACCCGTCCGAGCGGCCGCGGACCGTGGAAGTATCGATTCTGACCTGCATGCCGGGGATGGGACTGCCGTCGCTGTGCTGCGCCCAGTCCGGCGGATCGTCGAGCCGGGTGATCGTGACCGCGCCGTTCTCGGTCATGCCCCACAGCGCGATGACGCGGACGCCGTATACCGCGGCCACCTGCTCGACGAGATGCGGCGGGATCGGCGCGGAGCCAGTGACGATGCTGGTCAGCGTGCTCACGTCACGTGGCTCGTCGCGCTGCACGGCGAGCAGGTCCACCAGGAAATTCGGCGCGCCGTAGAACGTGGTCACCTTGTGCCGCGCGGCGGCATCGAGGTAGGCAGGGGCGTCCCATACGTCCTGGACCATGGCCGTGCCGCCGAGCAGCAACGGCACCAGCATGCCGACGACGAAGCCCGAGTAGTGAGTGGTCGCATGAGCCACGAAGGCGACGATGCCGTCGTCGAGCTTGAGTATGTCGGAGTAAGCGCGGCACGAGGCGTACAGCGTGTTCTGGCTGTGCAGCACCCCTTTCGACTCGCCGGTGGTGCCCGAGGTGAACAGGACGAGGAACGGGTCGTCGGGTCCCAGCGCCAGCCCGTCGAGCTCGTCGGCGTCTGCCGACGGTGCGCCCAGGAAGTAATCGGCAAAGCTGAGCGTGCCCGCCGGGCGATCCTGGCCCGCCACCACGACGTGCTCAATCTCGGGCAAGTCAGCCGCGAGGGCAGTCACGATGTCCGCGAGCCGGACGCCGCCCCACTCGCTGATCGTGATGCACACCCGCGCACCGGTTAGCCGCAAGATGTACTCAAGCTCACGGCGCCGGTAGACGGTCATCAGCGGGCAGAACACGGCACCTGCCCGTGCGCAGGCCAAGCCGAGCGGCAGCAGTTCCCAGCAGTTGGGCAACTGGACGGCGACCACGTCGCCGGGCCGCACCCCGAGGGCGACCAGCCTGGCGGCGAAGGCATCGGTCAGCCGGGTGAGTTCGGCATAGTCGGTCACCGTCGTCCGCGGCTCCGCACCGTGGATCTGATGACCGATCAGCGCCGGCTTGCCTGGCGTCGCGGCGCAGTGGCGGCGCAGGTCGTCGAGAAAGGTCTGGTCCCGCCACCAGCCCTGCTTGCGATAATTTGCTAACACATCAGAAACATCAAGCATTATGCACACCATCCATGACGATGAGGACAATGTCTCTATGTGCCCCTCAAGGTACAGCGGCCAGCTGCTTGATGTCACCAGGTTCGCCATCCCGCCGCCCTGCCGGGCTCACCTGGCGCAGTCGCGGCGCAGCGCCTGCACGCTCAGGTGCGTCATCGGTGAGAAATCGCCGATAGACAGCCGTACTGGCATCCCAGAAGCGCCGCGCCCCACCTTTGAGCGCGTCCTGGTGGGCGTTTTATTTCTAGCCGGAGTTTCCTGGATAAGTTGATCTTGAGCGGCTGAGCTGCCGGGCATGAGGTAGCTGGCCTGGGCAAATGGTGTGTCGGTGCTGGTTTCTGAGGCCGGCGTAGTGTATTACCCATATATGGCATCGATCGCGGGGAAGAAGCGCGGCGGGGCCACCTACTACTACCTGGTGGAGTCCGCCCGCGTCGGCGGTAAGCCGAGGATCACCTCGCAGGAGTACCTGGGCACCGCGGAGGAGCTGGCCGCGGCGATGCGCGGCGGCGGGCTGGGCCTGCCGGGCCGGATCCAGCACAAGGACTTCGGCGCAGCCGCGGCCGCCTGGGGCGTGCTGGAGGATCTCGGCGTGGCCGGCATCATCGACGAGGTGGCCGGGGCGCGCCGGTCCGACGCGGCCGCCAGCACCGGGACCTACCTGGCACTGGCGGCGCTGAACCGGGTGGTCGCGCCGTGCTCCAAGCTGGCGTTCGCGGACTGGTGGGCGACGACGGCGGCTCCCCGGTTCACGAAGATCCCCGCCACCGTGCTGGACCACCGGCGGTTTTGGGACGCGATGCACGCCGTGCACCTGGAGGACCTGCAGGAGATGTCCCGCCGGATCGCGCTGGCGATGGCCGCGGAGTTCGGGCTGGACTGCTCGTCGGTCGCGCTGGACATGACCAACTTCGCCACCTTCATTGCCACCGGCAACCTCAGGGCGCCCATCGCCCAGCGCGGCAAGGCCAAGCAGAAGCGCGCTGACCTGCGCATCGTCGGGCTGGGGCTGGTCGTCACGCGCGACGGCGGGATCCCGCTGACCTGGCACGCCTACCCCGGCGACCGGCCCGACGTGACCCAGTTCCCGGAGATGATCCGCCAGCTGCGGGCACGGTATGACGCGATCACCGCCGCGGCCGGCGTCCCGGCCGGCCCCGCGGACATGACGGTAGTGTTCGACGCCGGGCAGAACTCCGAGGCGAACTTCGCCGGCCTGGCGGAAACGGGCCTGCGCTACGTGGGCTCGGTGCCCGCCAGTGACTGCCCGGACCTGATAGCGCTGCCTGCCGCGGTCCGCTCGGTCGCGGACGCCGGCCGGTTCGGCGGGCTGACCGCCTACGAGACCCGCCGGGTTGTCTACGGCGCCGAACGGCGCGTTATCCTGACGCACTCACCTGAGCTGCACGCCTCCCAGGCAGCCGGGTTCGACGGCACCACCCTGGCCAAGGCCGGCAAGAAGCTAGATGAGCTGGCCGCCACCCTGGCCCGCGGCAAGACCCGCCGCGCCCGCGCGAAAGTGGAGGCGGAGATCGAGACGATCACCCGCAAGCCCTGGGTCCGCCGCGTCGTCACCTGGCAGCTGGACGGCCAGCAGCCCCGCGACCTGCGCCTGACCTGGTCAGCTGACCAGGCAGCGCGAGCCGCCCTGGAAGAGGAAATCTTCGGCAAGCACGTGCTCATAACCGACCACGACGACTGGCCCGCCGCCGAGGTCATCGCCGGCTACCGGTCCCAGTCCGAGGCCGAGTTCTCCTTCCGCCAGCTCAAAGACCCCCGCGTGGTGTCGTTCTCCCCGATGCACCACTGGACCGAGCACAACATCCGCGTCCACCTCTTCACCTGCGTGCTCGCCCTGCAGATCGCCCACCTGATGCGACTGAAGGCCCGCCGCGCCGGGCTCGATCTCTCCGTGCGCGCCCTGCTCGCCGAGCTCGCCGACATCGGCGAGACGATCCTGCTCTACCCCGGCGACCGGGGAAGGCCTAAGGCCCACCGCATGCTCACCGACACCACAAACGCCCAGGACAAGCTCAGCGACATCTTCGGCCTCGCCCGATACGCGCCCAGGCGCTGACATGGGTAATACGCGCAGCCAGCCCCGTACACGCGCTGACCAGCAGGAACACGCTCAAGATCAACTTATCCCGGAAACTCCGGCTAGTTAACACTAGATCAATTGGCCGGGCCGCGCTCATCCAGGGCCAGCCTTACCGCACCGATGGGCCATCGATGTCGCCCTAGCATCACCAACGGGCCATCGGTGCGGCGGGAGTGCCCGCAGGGAATGGCGGGAGTGCCCGCCGGGACCGGCGGGACCGGCGGGGGCGGCGGGGGCGGCGGGCCACTAAAAGGTATCGGCGACGAGAATTGATCCGGCCCGCCGCGCGTGATGCTCTGGTGCCTGGCAGCATCCACCTCGGGCAGTGACTGTGAGCTGCCGGCTAGCAGAAGGGAACACGGCCGGATGTGCGGGATCACCGGATGGGTCGATTTCGACGCGGACCTGACAGCGCAGCGCGCCACGATAGCGGCGATGACGCAGACGATGGCCTGCCGCGGCCCGGACGCGGCAGGTACCTGGTGCTCGGCCCGGGCGCTGATCGGCCACCGCAGGCTGGCCGTGGTGGACATCCCAGGCGGCGTCCAGCCGATGACCGACGCCGGGATTGTGCTCACCTTCAGCGGCGAGATCTACAACTTCCGCGAACTGCGCCGCGAGCTGGAGGGCTTCGGACACGAGTTCCGCACCAAGTCTGACACCGAAGTGCTGTTGCGCTGCTGGCTGCAGTGGAGCGCTGACTGCCTGCCGAGGCTGAACGGCATGTTCGCCTTCGCGATCTGGGACGGCGGCAAGGAGGAACTCGTCCTCGCGCGGGACCGGCTGGGCATCAAGCCGCTGTGCTTCGCCCGCACCGCCTCCGGAGTGATGTTCGGCTCGGAACCCAAGGCTGTGCTTGCCCATCCGCGATTCCGTGCCGAGCTTGACAGCGAGGGGATCGCCGAGTTGTTCGCCCAGGCCGGGACCCGGACCCCGGGTCACGGCGTGTACCGGGGGCTGAGCGAGGTTCGGCCAGGCTGGATGGTCCGGGTACGCCGGTCCGGCCTGCTGGCCAGCCCCTACTGGACGCTCGCCGCGCGACCGCACACCGACGACGAGGCCACCACCATCGCGACCGTCAGGGAACTGCTGACCGACATTGTTGACCGTCAGCTTGTCGCGGACGTGCCGCTGTGCACGCTGCTGTCCGGCGGCCTGGACTCCAGCGCGCTGACTGCCCTGGCCGCCAGGTCACTGGAACGCGACGGAAGGGGCAAGCTGGCGACGTTCTCTGTGGACTTCCCCGGCAGCCAGCGCGACTTCCGGCCGGACCGGATGCGGCCCAGCCACGACGAGCCCTTTGCCCGTCGGGCGGCCGAGCATGTCGGCTCCAGGCACGCCACGATCGTGCTCGACGCGGCCGGTCTCACCAGCGCGCAGCACGTCCCGATGCGGGCGCACGACCTGCCCGCGTTTGGTGACATGTACACCTCGATGTACCTGCTCTTCCGCGGCCTGCGTGAGCACTCGACCGTCGCGCTGTCCGGCGAGTCCGCCGACGAAGTCTTCGGCGGCTATGTCTGGTACCACGACCAGGCGGCTCTTGCGGCGCCCACGTACCCGTGGTCGATGGGGTCGTGGGCTCCGGTGCTGCGGGCCGACGTGGCCGCGCGGGTACGTCTGGGCGAGTACGCGGCGGACCGGTATGCCGACGCCCAGGCCGAGGTGCCGCAACTCCCCGGGGAAGATGCCGCGCAGCGGCGGATCCGCGAGGTTCTCTACCACGGCCTGACCAGGTGGCTCCCGCTGCTGCTCGACCGGAAGGACAGGCTGAGCATGGCGGTGGGCCTGGAGGTCCGGGTGCCGTTCTGCGACCACCGCCTTGTCGAGTACGTCTGGAACGTGCCGTGGCAGCTCAAGCACGTCGGCGGGATGGAGAAAGGCCTGCTGCGCAAAGCCGTCGCCGGCCTGCTGCCAGCCGAGATCGCTGGCCGGCGCAAGAGCATCTACCCGGCAACCACCGACCCGGCCTATGCACAGGCGATGAACGGCGCGTTTACCGATCTGCTCCGCCGGCCGGGCGCGCCATTGTTCAGCATCGTCGACCACGGCAAGCTGAGTGCCGCGTTCGCCGCCGACCCGGCGCTGCGGGGACTGATGGGCATCCAGCCCGGCGCCTTCGCGGCGGCCGCCTTCCTCATCGGCGTCAACCAGTGGCTGTCCGAGTACGACGTCGCCCTGGTATAGCCGGACAGGCCGGCGGCTCAGCCCTGTGACCGGTTACGGTCGATGACGGCCTGGCGGCGCGCGGCGACCTGGCCGGGGTCGATTCCCGCGGCATGCCACCGCTGGTGCGCCCGCGTCTCCACCTCACGTGCCTGCGCACCGCTGAGTTGCGAACCCTCGTCGTAGGTGGCGAAGATCGCCTGCACCGCCGCCGGATCGCTGGACGCCGCATCGGCGGCCAGCCGGGTGGCGAACTCCAGCAGTTCGTGGTGCGGGACGACGTGGTTGACCAGCCCCCATCGCAGCGCGGCCGACGCGCTGATGAAGTTACCTGTCGCGCTCATCTCCCTGGCCCGGCGCAGGCCGACGGCTTCTGGCAGCGCAACGGTCAGCCCCCACCCGGGCATGATGCCGACCCTGGCATGGGTGTCGGCGAATCTGGCGCGCTCGGACGCGACCAGGAAGTCACAAGCCAGGGCCAGCTCGAGGCCGCCAGTGACGGCCGGACCGTTGACGGCGCCGATCAGCGGCTTGACCAGGTCGGGGATGACCGAGCCATGCTCGGCACCCTGGAGGAGGCCGCCTGCCCGGGCCAGTTCGTCCAGGTCCAGGCCCGCGCAGAAAGCCGGATCGGTACCGGTCAGCACGATGGCCCTGACATCGAACCTGGCGTCCACATCGGCCAGCACCGCCCGCAGGTGGACCAGGAGCCTGCCCGAGATGGCATTGCGCCGCTCCGGGCGATTGAGCGTCACGATCGCGACGTGCTCGCTGATCTGGACGAGTACTTCAGCCATCGCGCCAGCCTCCGCTCCGCGGTTCCGCCAGCCGTCGGCCGCGCGCCAGTCAGCGCGCTACCGCCGGGTAGGCACGCCTGGCATGATAACGAGCGTCCGCTCAGCGCACACACTGGCGGGCAGCGCGGAGTCAGCGGCCACCGGGAGTGAGCAGCGTCTGGATCCGCCGGGCGTCCGGAGATCCGATCCGCTGGTAGACCGCGAGCGCCTGGCGCAGCGGTACCTGCGCACGGTCAGGCTGGCCGTCCTGGAGGTGGCATCGCCCGATACCTTCCAGCGCCCGCGCTTCCTCGCGGGGCGCGGTGATCCGGGTAGCTATCTCCAGTGCCCGCTGGTAATGCCCGCGCGCCTGCGCTGACGCTCCGGCTGCCAGCGCGAGTTCCCCGATGTTGTTCAGTGCCTCGGCCTCGCCGGACCAGTCGCCGATCGCGCGGTACAGCTCAAGTGCCCTGGCCAGACTGGCTCGCGCCGCGGGCCACTCCCCCGTCAGGTACTGCACGCTGCCCAGGTCGGTCAGCGCATCGGCTTCGCCGAGCCGGTCACCGAGGTCCCGGTACAGCTCAAGCGCCCGCTGCTGACTCGCCTCCGCCGTGTGATGCTGCCCGGTCAGGAACCGCACGCTGCCCAGGTCGGTCAGGGCGTTGGCCTCGCCACGCCGGTCACCGACAGCGCGGTACAGCTCAAGCGCCCGCTCCTGACTCGCCGCTGCTTCGGCGTACCGGCCGGTCGCCTGCTGGACCGCACCGAGCCTGATCAGCGCGTCGGCCTCGCCACCCCGGTCACCGACCGCGCGGTACAGCTCAAGTGCCCGCTCCTGACTCGCGGCAGCCTGCGGATAATGACCGGTCGCCTGCTGGACCGCGCCGAGGCTGAGCAGCGCGTCGGCCTCGCCACGCCGGTCGCGCAGACCCCGGAACAGTTCCAGCGCGCTGGTAAGCGCAGCGGTCGCGGCCGGATAGTCGTCGGTCAGGTACTGGATGTCACCCAGGTCGGTCAGCGCCCGTGCCTCGGCGGTCTGGCTGCCCGCTGCCCGGGCCGCTCCAAGCGCGGCCCGGTGCAGCGTCACCGCCTGGCCCCAGTGACCCTGGCCGCGCAGGAACTCGTGCAGCACCGCGGGGATGGCGGCCGCGTGGTCGTTCAGGCCGCAGGTCGCGGCGTGACCCGCGGCCGCCAGCAGGTTGAGCCGCTCCGCCTCCATCCAGGCCAGGGCGTCCTGCCGGGTTGGGAGTTCGGGAGCCTCCGCTGGCGGCTCGACGGACGGCTGCGAAGCAGCGGACGCCGGCGGAAACGCGGAAACGTGGACTGAGCCGGACGTCGGCGATGACCCAGTGAGCGCAGGAACGCCGGGCACGGCGGCAGTGGCACGCCCGAGGTACCGGTCGGCCACGCGGATCGTGTGCAGGTAGTAGTCGAGCAGCCGGCCAACGGCCGCGTCGCGCTCTGCTGGCAGATCCTGCGCCGCCAGCACTCTCGCGTACACCCTGATCAGGTCGTGCGGGCGGTAGCGGCCCCGGGCGGGCTCGGCGAGCAGGTAATGGTCATAGATACCGCCGAGTATCCGCCGGGCATCGGTCACGCCGACACCGGCGAGTGCGGCAGCGGCATAGGCGTCCACATCGATGCCCGGGTGCAGCCCCAGCCGGCGGAACATCCGCTGCTGCTCGTCGGTGAGGTCCTGGTAGGAACGGTCGAATGCGGCCGCGACAGTCAGGTCTTCGGCGTGCATCAGCGCGAGCCGGTCGCGTGCCTGCGCCAGGTCGGCCGCCAGGTCAGCCGCCGTCCAGGCCGGATGGTGATGCAGGTGGCGTGCCAGCATGCCCAGGGCGAGCGGCAGGTAGCCGCACAACCCGGTGATCTCCGGCACTGCGGGGTCACCGAGAACCAGGTCGGGCCTGGCCGCCAGCCGGAGTAGCAGCGTGGCCGCCTCTCCCGGCGGCAGCGCGTCGAGGCTGATCGTCTGGGCGTCTTCCAGCGCGGTCAGGTGCCTGCGACTGGTGATCAGGATCAGGCTCCGGCCACTCCCGGGGAGCAGCGGCCGCACCTGCTCGCTGTCGGCCGCGTCGTCGAGAAGCAGGACCAGTCGCTTGCCTGCCAGCTGATCGCGCCACAACCCCATCCGAGCCTCCAGGCCCGCCGGGACCTGCTGCACCGCCACGCCGATCGTCTGGAGCAGGCTCGCCAGCGCGTCGACCGGGTCGACCTGCCGCTGGCCAGGGGTATGTGCGTGCAGCGGCAGGAACACCTGCCCGTCAGGGAACTTCGGTGCCAGCAGGTGCGCGGCATGCACGGCGAACGCGGTCTTGCCGACCCCGGCCATCCCGCCGATCGCGTAGATGGCCACACCGCCGTCGGCGGCCGGGACCGCAGCCTCGAGCCGACGGAGTTCGGACTCCCGGCCGGTGAACGAGGCGATGTCGCGCGGTAGCGTCTTGGTGGCCGCGGCGAACCCGTCGGCGGGGACACGGCCGCTGGCCGCTGCCTCGAACGCGGCGCGGTCCTGGCCGCTGAGCTGCAGCGCGTCAGCCAGCAGCCGGGCAGTGTCTTTCCTGGCGGTCAGGTTGATGCCGCGCTCCAGGTCGCTGACCGACCGGGCGCTCAGTCCCGCGGAGTCAGCCAGACCTTCTTGCGTCAGCCCGGCATCTAGCCGCAGTCGTCTGAGCAGCCGCCCAAAGGACACCGAAGCCGATCCCCTTCCCTCCCTTTCCGGCACTGTGGCCGTTCGAAGTATTCGGCGGCTATTAGCCGCCGTGATTTCATCTTAACCGCGCCGTAAACCCGAGCCGCGTTCCTTGCTGTGCGCCAGTTCGGACCGATAGCTCAGAATGCGGCGAGCGGCCGCCCGCGCCATGCCAGGAGCGGACCCGCTCAGTGTCTTGCTGGAGTCCTCGCGCATGCTGGCCACGCTGACCAGCACCGCGGCGACCAGAGGCACGCTGGCCACCAGGCCGGCGACGATCAGGAGCAAGGCAACCATCACTACCACCTCCCATCGAGGGGAGCCTCGTGCTGCCGCCCGGTGTGTTCGGGGGGCAGTACTGACGCTAGGCGGCGCGGCACGGCACCACCACGAAGGAAGCCCACAGGATGACCCACAGCTTCGCGGCGCTAGCCGCGTTGCAGGACCCGCGCGGCCGCGGCTGCGATGGTCGTCACGAAAATCCAGCCTGCCGCCATGAGCAGATACGAGAGCCACTGCTCGGCGCCAGCGGGGTTGAAGGCATGTTTCTGGCCCAGATCCACCAGCGGCAGCAACAGGTCGAGGGTATAGACCACCGGGTTGAAATGCGGCAGCCAGCCAGGCCAGGGCACGCCAGGGCCGGTAGCCGTAGCCCAGCGTGACGTCTTGCACCAGGCCCCAGATCCTGGCCGGCGGCGGCGCGGCCCGGCGCTCGATGTGCCGTACCGCCGGCGTGCGCGAGCTTCGCCCCGCTGATGCTGAATCTGCCGCTGATGCGGGCACCACGCAGGCGGATCGCGGGTGCCCAGCCCGGTTCAGCCGGCCGGGCCCCGAGCAGCAGCGCCCTGATCACCTCGGCCCGGACCACCCGCCCAGGTCCCCAGCCCGATGCCATTCCCGGGTCATCGACTCGCGGATCGCCGTCCCGCAGATCGACCCAGCCGCCACGCGGAAAGGTCTCCGGTCAGCTTCTCTGGTTCAGTCAGGCCAGAAGGTGCCATGCATATCATTCTCGGACCGATCTTCTGCCGACGTTCACCGCCCCAGGCGGCCCGGCGCAGCAGCAGGTGATCGTCGCGCGGACCGTGCGGCGCAGGTGGCTGTCGTGCAGACCGCGCAGCCGCCGGGCCTAGCCGACGAGTCGGTCGGGCCAGCGCTGGCGGTGAGCATCGAGCACGTGAGCACAATCCTCCTGGTCCGCGGGCAGCGCGGTCACGATCAGGTCAGCCTGCTCGGCCAGCCTGCACCGGCCGGAGGTCACCAGCGGGCAGGCACGTCCGGTGCGGGCACGAGGGCCAGCGCAGATCCGGACGTCGTTTCCGGCCGCGCGCAGCGCCGCGACCCGCTCGTTGTCAAACCAGCTGCGTTGCTCGACCAGCACCCGGCGGCCTGTGCCCCTGGCCGACCAGCCAGGCATTCCGCCCGTCGCCGAGATCTCCAGGTAAGCGACGGAGAAGTCAGTGGGCTCGGCCAGCGTCCAGCCGTATGTTTCAAGAAGGCGCAGCATCGCGGTGTTGGTGAGGCTGACGACCGCACGCAGCCGGCTCAGCCCAGACTCGCCCGCGCGCTGTACCAGCATGCCGAGCAGCAGCTTGCCTAGCCCGGTGCCCTGGTAATCGTCGAGCACGGTGATGCCCAGCTCCGCGAGCCCGGTGCCCATCGGCACGTACCGGGCCTCGGCCACCAGGCGGTCCGGATCTTCCGGTGCGGCAGCGACGACGCAGACCGTCCCTGTCGGCGGCCCCACGCGGGCGAGCCGCGAGATCAGGGCCGGCCCGACCCAGCCGCTGTGGAACCGGTCGCGGAAGGATTCGGGTGACAGTTCCGTGAACAACGCGACGATGGCCGGCTCGTCCTGCGGACCGGCCCGGCGCAAGGCCACGGTCCGGCCGTCCTTGAGCTGGTATTTGCCGGTCGCTACCATGAGCGCACATTACGGCCGGGCCAGGACGCAAGAGCAGAGGCGAAAGTCCCGGTTAAGCCTGGGTGGCCTGCCGTGAGATAGCCTCCCCGGCCCGGCGCAGCTGCTCGGCAACCAGGCGCCGCTGCGCCCAGGCGGCTTCGCGCCGCCGCAGCGCGCGCTCGACGGCGAGCAGTTCGCTCTCGCCAGCCGGCAGCTCATACGCCTCGCTGACCATGCGCGCCAGGTCAGCTCGGTAGTCGTGACCACGCGCCACGAAGATGCCCGGCGTGACGTCCAGTGCGTTCTTGACGTCCACGAGGGTGAGCACGAACGTAGTGAACGGATACCACCTGGCCAGGTGCGAGATGCCAGCCGGACGGCGCTCGGCCGGGCCAAGCCAGCCAGGCCGCTGGATGGCCAGGGCGGGCTCGAACCGGGTGATCGGGTCCTCGTGGTGTGACAACAGCACGTACCGGCACTGTGCCCGCTCCGGCGGCGGCAAGGCCAGCCATTCGGAATAGGACGCGACCTCGGCCACTTCACCGTCCGGATCGGCATGCTTAGGGTCCAGGCGCCATTGTTTTGCCCACTTGCTCTGCGCCGGAGTGCCGAGGAACAAGGCCCGGTCCATTCCGACCCGGTGCGGTCCGGACACTCCCTCGTGCAAGAACGCGTCCTGCATCGTGTGCGCGCCCAGCGACTCGCCGAAACCGACCAGGCGGGGACGGCGACCCTCAGGCAGGCTGCGCAGCCGCCATTCCAGCGCGTGCAGCAGCGCCCTGTTCTGCTCGCGACCCATCGCGACCCGGTCCAGGGACAGGAACGAGGGCCGGAGCGAGTACTGCAGCGCCACCGTGGCGCAGTCGCCCTTGGTGAGGTACTCCAGTGTCTCGATCGCGACGTAGTTGACGTAGCCGGTGCCGGTGGGCGAGGCAACGCACAGCACCGAGCGCTCGAATGCGCCGAGCCGGGCCAGGTCCGCCATCACCAGGTCGACCCGCACGTCCACGATCTCGGCCGATGCCAGCCCGGCGAAGGCACGCACCGGGGCGCGCACCGCCTCGACCGGCGTCCCGGTGACCTCGGCGATCTCCTGCCTGGTCAGGGCCATGTTGACGAACCGGACCCCTTCGCGTGACAGGCTCGGCCACGCGACCGCCGACGCGGGACCGCCGCTGACAGTCGAGCCGGCCGGCGGGCTGGTGTAAGCGGCGTCGATCGCGGACCCGCCAGTCTCCGCCCGGCGGTTGACGTACTCCACAGCGGCAGCGAGCCCGGCGACGGTCACCCCGAGTGCGGTGGCGTGACCGACAAGGTCGGCGAGCGGGCCGGCGTCCGGCGCCGCCCGGCTGATCGCCGCCGACAGGCGGCGGGAGAACATCCTCTCGCCCAGGGCCAGCACGTGCAAGCTCGCGCTGATCGCGGCCCCGAGCAGCAACGACCTGGTGACTGGCGGGATTCCCGGCTGCGGCGCCGCGGGCGCAGGCGCGCCCGGCACCTCGCCGGTCAGCGGGTCAGCCACCGGCCGCAGCCCTGCGGCCGCCGTCTTCTCGCCTACGTGGTAGCGGCGAATCTGGACGGCGGCGAACGCCGAGCCGGCCAGCACGCCGCCGGATGCCGCGAGTACCCTCAGCCCTGGCCGGTTGCTGCCCACAGCCGCGTCGGCGGCCGATACCGCGGATACCGCCGCGCCAGCGAGCCCGATTCGCACCGTCCGGTGGCCCAGCGTCCGCAGCGCCGCCCGCCGCAGCGGCTCGCCAGGCCGTTCCGCCAGCAAGCGCTGTACGACGGCGCCTGCCGACGCAACGCCGATGCCCACAGCCGCCCGGACCGCGCGGTTGCGTACCCGGCCAGGCTGCGTTCCGTCGTCGGCGGCCAGCTTCCTCGCCAGTGCCGCGTAGGCCGACTGCGACGTCATCACCAGCCCGTGCTGCACCGCGGCCACGATTCCGGTGGCCAGGGCCTGGTCCATGCCAGACCGCGGCAGCAAGCCTGGCTCGAAGCTCAGGCCGACCGTGGCCATCGACGCGAGCACCGCCGTCTGCTGTGTCGTGTCACTGCCCGCCAGCGCGTTTCGGGTGCGCTGCGCGCGCCGTGCCCATCCCCCGCGATCCATGCCTGCCCCCTTACCGGCCGGACGTCACCGCAATTGGTCCGCCTTACGCGAACTGGCCTGCCGAGAACGAGCTCTGGCCCGGCTTGGCTGACGAACCACGCCGTCAGCCCCGGCGGGCTCATCGTTGCGCCGGTGAACCGCCCGCCCGGCCACCAGCGCCGCGTCGTTGAGCGCGGCGTGCGCGAGCAACGGTGCCACGACGCTGCCCGACCGCAGCCGCAACCAGGCGAAGGCTGCGCCGGCGATGCCGGTAACGGCAACGTTGCCGGTCACGAAGGCGGCCGTGCGCGGCCAGTTGCCTGCGAGGTGGTGTTGCACTGCCGTCTGCCGCATTGTCGACAGCGTCGGCGAAATATGCGACAAACCGAACAGCGCACTCGACCATGCCGCCGAGCCGAGCCGCGAGCCGTCCTCCAGCATCAGGCCCAGCAGGGCCGACCGGTAGGTGAGCTCCTCAGCCGGTATCGCGGCGAAGGTGATCCTGGCCAGTTCGGCTGAAAACTGGCCGGGGACGGCGGCCGCCGCGGACCGTTCGTCGAGAAAGAACCCCCGGGTCGCTGGCAGCGCCGCCGCCGCGCACACGCCTGCCACCGCACAGGCGCCGCCAGCCAGACCGGTCCGGACCCCGCTGCCCAGCTCGGCGCGGCACAGCCCGAGACCAGCCCAGGAGACGCCGGACCCGCGTGCGAGCGCGAGCACCGCAGTGGCGGCGGTTAGCCGGGCCGCCGTGCGGGCCGCGGGCGTTCCGGCGCGGTGGGCGAGCACGTCAAGGCCGGCCGCCGCCGCGGCAGCCACTATCTGCGCCCGCCGAAGCTGCGCCACGATGAGCCCCCCGAATCCGCGCCGGTCTCGACCGGCCGCCCCGGTAACCACAATATTCGCGCGCACTTTCAGCAGTACAGGCAGGCTCGCTCCAGTACCCAGACCAGCCGTCGCCGGCAGCCCTTATCCTTCGGCCACCTGGTCGAGCACCGGTTTGATGTCGATGATCGGAGTCTGGTCCAGGGCCTCCAGCCGGCGAACCTTGATCCTCAGTCCCTCCTTCGCCACGACGCGGACCCGGTGCAGCCCGACCGGGTTGGGACGATCCGGAGAGCGGGTGCTGAAAACCCCTAGGGGCGGTCGCGCCGGGTCGTCGCGCGGGCGGGTGACCAGCACATCGCGGACGGCCCGGTCCAGCCAGGTGAGCACGATGATCTCAGTACCAGCCGCGATGTCCCGTATCCCCTCGGCGAACTCCGGCTGCACGACCAGCCACGCCGCAGGCGTGTCATCGTCCGCTTGCCGCGGCGCCTGGGCACGGTCCGTCAGCACAGATTCGACCCATCCGATCGGGAAGATCTCGAAGCTTCTCACAACCACTTTGGCCTCCAACCCATTCACTAGCGAACCTCCTATGCCGGCCTGGCGGCATTGTCAAGCTGCCAGAACTCACCGTCAAAGGTGACCCTGGGGTGAGGAAACCTGCGCTCGCGGGAGGTGATGCGGCGGATCGGCATGACCAATGATCCCGCCGAGGACTTCGACGACCCGGACGTCGACGAGGGCCCGCTACGCCGCCATGTGGTGTACCGGAAACTACGAGATCCTGTGAACTGATGGTCGAGGAACCCGAGGAGCACGTTATCTGGCGGGCGTCAGCAGATTGGCGCCGGTCACGGCGAATCGGGCGAACTGCCCCTCGAACGTAATCTGGCTGCTCTCGTCGGTGAGAACCCTGGTAACCGGCTTACCGCTGGTGGTGATGATCAGGATCCGCCCGTCGTCGGCAGCGATCCACTGCCAGTTCGGCGCCCAGAACGCGGACTGCAGCCCATAGCTGTACCCCGACGGCCCGCGGACCGACAGCAGCGTGCGGGTCGCGTCGCGGTCGCGGAGCCTGATCTCCACCCGGCCTTGGTCCGAGGTCCAGCTGATCCGCTGCCCTGCCGGGCTGACCAGCGGATGGGTCCGCATGTTCGGCCGCGCCGGCACGTCCGCTGCCGGGATGTCTTCCACCTTCCCGGTGCGAACATTCACGACCTTCTGCCAGCCGGGCAGGTACCTGGGCACGTCTCCTGACTTGGCCGGGACGGTCATCCGGAACATGGTCACCTGAAGCCGCCCGCCAGCCAGCCACACAAGCTGCGGCCCGACTTCCTTGCCGTGCTTGAGTGCCTGAGCCGGGTCCTGATCGGGTATCCGGTCTAGTCATGGCGTCCTCCCCCGCGGACGTGCTCCCGCACGCGGCGACTGCCCGCCTAATCCCATGGATCGCACCGCAAGCCGCCAGCGGATAGAGCACGAAGTCCCAGAAAAGGTCCCAACAAGCAGCGAACCGGGCTGAGATTGATTTTCGAACGCTGGCTCGCCGCAGCAGCCTTCAGGAAAGCCCGACACCAGCCGCCTTCAGCAAAGTGACCGAGGGTGATGGAAAATATTTAATCCGTAAGCAAGAATGGCATGGCGCACACCTGCTGACCTGCCTACGTATCCGGGGAGCTGACCCGTGCTGATCGCCATCGTCAACCAATCAAGTCTCATCTCGAACGCCGACGTCGCCAGGATGAGCCAGGCCATCGCCAGCCAGATCCAGCTCGACGCCGCGCCGCTGTGGGATCGCTCGCCGGCCGCGGTGGTGTTCTACACCGACCCGTCAGCGATACCACCGAACGCGCATGTGGTCACCGTCACCGACACGATCAAGGACCAGCCGGCCGGGGTCCTCGGATTCCACACCGAGGACCAGGGCGGAAAACTCTGGGGGACCGTCGCCGCTCAGCCGGAGCTCGGCAACGGCGGCAAGCCGACCACCGGCGACTGGAGCGTCTCCAGCGTGCTGTCGCACGAGGTCCTGGAGATGTTCATCGACCCCAACTGCAACCTGTGGTCCAACGACGGCAAGGGCGGGATCTTCACCTTCGAGGTCTGCGATCCGGTGGAAGCTCCTAGTTATGCCATCGACGGGGTGTCGGTATCGAATTTCGTGACGCCGGCCTGGTTCGACCCGCAAGCCGGGGCCGGCGCGCAGTTCGACAAGCTCGGCCTGCTCACCGCGCCGTTCGGCATCTTGAAGAGCGGCTACGTGGTCTACGCCAAGGCCGGCCAGGATCACCAGAAGTTCGGCGAGGACTTCCCGCGGTGGCGCAAGGAGATGAAGCAGGGCCCGTACTCCCGCACCCACCGCCGGTTGACCCAGGCCGCCGCCGTCTAGGAGAACGCGTAGCTCAGCCCGACTGGGCACACGTGCGAGCCAGCGCTGCGCCGCAGATGTCGTGCGGGCTACGGCCGGCGCTGGCTAGCCGCTGTCGGATTGGTCGGCTGCCGGGTGCTCGACCAGGGCGACGATCCGGCTGGCCATGAAGCGCGCGGTCCGGACCGGCGTCCCGGTCCGGGTCGTCTCGGTCACCTCGACCAGTCCACGCCGCGTGGTGACGTCGACTCGCCGCCCGGCTCGGGTCGCCTTCATCTCATACGTTCGGGTCCCCTCGCCGACGTCGACCACGATCTCGACCCGGTCACCCCTCATGCCAATCTCCCGCCAGTCGAACACCAATTCGATACCCGTATGCGGGTAAGCGGAAACGTCTGCCGACCGGCAGCCGCGCGCGTCCGCGGCGCCCCATGGCGTAAGCAGTTCTGCTACCAGGGAGCGAAGATCACCGGGTAGCGAGCGAAATTGTCGCGCTGTGAGTCTGGGTCGCGGACCGGCGGCTGGTCCGGGTCCGGCCGCGCACCGTGCTCCAGCAGCGCCCGGAGCATGAGCGCGACCGTCCCGTACACAGGTTCGTGCTCCTCGCCACCGCTCTCCGGCGGTACCCCGCCGTCGAGTTCCATCCCGATGCACGCATGCATGCCGCCGCCGAACGAGTGGCCCCACGGCATGACACCCTGCGGCAAGTCCCGGTCCGGATTGAACGCGCCGCCATCCGGCCCCCACACCGCCGGATCGGTGTTGGCCGCGACCAGGTCGAGTTCGACCAGCGTGCCCGCCGGCAGCGTCACGCCGCTGCGCAGTTCCACCTCGGCAAGCGCCCGCCGCCAGGCGACCGGCGAAGCCGGGTGCAGCCGCAGCGTCTCGTGCACGCACCGCCGCACGAACACCGGATCGGCCAGCCGGGCCGCGAAGCCCGGGTCATCCAGCCGCGTGAACACCTGGTGCGCCGCATGGGTGAACAGGTTCGCCGTGCTGTGCGACCCGGCCTGCAGGTAAAAGGCAACCTCACGGCGGATCACGTCGTCATCGACTCCCAGTTCCGCCTGGTTCCGCAGGACGGCCATCAGCACATCCCGCGGCAGGTCCTCCGCGGCGATCCGTCCGGCCCGAAGGTCGGCAAGCAGCGCCAGCCGGCGCTGCCGCGACGGCTCGACGAACATCTCGTCGAACTCGCGCATCGCGCGGGCAACCTCGGCGTTCACTTCCTGGCGTGGCCGGGTCGAGTGCACGACCGTGGCACCGGCACTGAAGACCCGGGAGAACTCTTCGAGCGCGTCGGCGGCCCGTTCGGTCTGTGGCGGGTCAATGCCCGCCACCAGGCCGGTCAGGTACATGATCGTGCGCCGGCCGAGCCCGACCAGGTCGGCCCGTCCGGCGGCGACCGGGCCGGCGAAGGCGTCGGCGACGATGCCGGGCACCAGGTTCAGCTCCCACCAGCGGAACGTGCCCCGGCGGAACAGCCGGTTCTCGACCCGCCGGCGCAGCTTGTGCTCCTCCCCGTGCAGCGTGATCAGCGAGTCGGCCATGACCGCACCGCCCGCGTCGTACAGGGCCTGCTTCAGGTCACGCTGCCGGAAGGCGTCGCGCACGTCCTGACAGGAGGTCAGCACCACACGTTCCGCGCTCACGCCGACCCCGCTCCCCGCCCGGTCCCCCTGGCAGCCGGGCGCGGCACGCCGGTCGGCGCGCCGGTCAGCGCGCCGCCTCCAGCGCCCGGCTCAGGTGCCGCCGGTAGTCCGCGTCCGCGTTCAGGTCGCTTACCGGTGAGGTGCCTTCGGCTGCCTGAGCCGCAGCCTCCGCCGCCGACGCGCCATCCGCCAGCGCCACCTCGACGCCGGTCGCCCGCACCGGGGTCATCGCCATGTTCACCAGAGCTACCCGCGGGTCGGCGCCGCCCACCACGCCGACGCCCACGATCGCCCAGTCCTGGCTCCGCTGGCGGAACTTGACGTAGGCGTGCGGGCGGCCTTCGGTGCTCGGCACCCTGACTTCGGTCACGATCTCGTCCGGCTCGAGCGCTGTCTGCCACAGGTCGACGAAGAAGTCCTTGATCGCGATCTCCCTCGTGCCGCCCGGCCCGCGCACGACCACGGTCGCGTCCAGGGCGAGCATGACCGCGGGCAGGTCGGCGGCCGGGTCCGCGTGGGCGAGCGACCCGCCGACGGTCCCGCGCGCCCGCACCTGCGGGTCGCCGATGGTGGCCGCAGCCGTCGCGAGCAGCGGCGCGGTCCGCCGCACCAGGTCGCTATGTTCGAGGTCGCGATAACGAACCCCGGCACCGATCCGCAGCACACCGCCGGACTCGGTCAAGGCCGTGAGCTCCGGCAGCCGCCGGATGTCGACCAGCACGGCCGGCTGGGCAAGCCGCAGCTTCATCAGCGGCAACAGCGAGTGCCCGCCGGCCAGCAGCTTGGCCTCGTCGCCGTGCTCGGTCAGCAGGCCAAGCGCCTGCTCCACGGAACCAGCGCGCAGGTAGTCGAACTGGCTGGGAATCATGCCCTTGCTCCATCGCGCTCAGCCGCCGCCACCGCGCCGGCGCCGCCGTGTTCCGCGGCCCACCGTACCGACTCGACGATCATCTGGTAACCGGTGCACCGGCACAGGTTGCCCTCCAGGCCGGACCGGATCTCCTCTTCCGCCGGGTCCGGGTTGTCCAGCAGCAGGCTGGTCGCGGCTATCAGCATGCCCGGCGTGCAGTACCCGCACTGCAGCCCGTGGCACTGCCGGAAGCCTTCCTGAACCGGGCTGAGGTCGCCTTCGCTGCCCAGGCCTTCCACGGTGACCAGCGAGGCGCCGTCCGCGGCGGCCGCCAGCACGGTGCAGGACTTGACCGCCTCGCCGTCGAGCAGCACGGTGCAGGCGCCGCAGTTGGAGGAGTCGCAGCCGACGTGCGTGCCGGTGAGGCCAAGCTGCTCGCGCAGCAAGTGCACCAGCAGGGTGCGGGAGTCGACGGTGGCGCTGGTGGCGACACCGTTCACGGTGAGTCCGATGTCATGCTTCATGCGCTCTGCTCCTCCGATGACTGGATAGCCCGCCATACCTTCATGGGGGTCAGCGGCATGTCGAGCGTGCGGATGCCCAGGTGCGACAAGGCGTCCACCACGGCGTTGACGACCGCCTGCGGCGCGGCGGTGGCGCCAGCCTCACCGAGTCCCTTCACGCCGAGCGGGTTGCCGCTGGTCCGCACCTCCAGGTGCGAGGTCTCCATCGACGGCATGTCCGGCGCGCTCGGCACCGCGTAGTCCACCAGGGTGGAGGTCAGCGGCTGGCCGTCCTCGTTGTAGCGGACCTCTTCGAACAGCGCCTGGGCGATGCCCTGGATCACGCCGCCCTGGACCTGCCCGCGGGCCATCAGCGGGTTGACCACCACACCGCAGTCGTCGACCGCGACGTACCGCAGGATGTGGACCTTGCCGGTCTCGGTGTCGACCTCGACCACGCAACCGTGCGCCCCACTCGGGTAAGTCATGTTGGCCGGCTCGTAGTAGTGGGTGTACTCCAGCCCGAGCTCCATGCCTGCCGGCAGCTTGTGCGGCTTGTAGGCGGTGAGCGCCACGTCCGCCAGCGACACCGACGCGCTCGGGTCGCCCTTGACCGACAGCTTCCCGTCGCTGGCCTCGATGTCGTCGGGACTCGCCTCCAGCATGTGCGCGGCGACCTGGGTCAGCTTCGCCAGCAGCTGGGACGATGCCTGCTGCACCGCGGGACCGGCCACGGCCATGGCCCGGCTGCCCATCGTGCCGATGCCCTCCTGCACCGCCGCGGTGTCGCCGTGCACGACCGTGATCTTCTCCATCGGCACGATGCCGCCGAGCGCGTCCACGGCCACCTGGGCGAAGGCGGTCTCGTGGCCCTGGCCGTGCGGACTGGTGCCGACCGACAGGGTGAGCGAGCCGTCCGGGTTCATCCGGACCTTCGCCGACTCCCAGCCGCCGACGTAGCCGAACTGCTCGAAGAACGCGGACGGCCCGAAGCCGCCCATCTCCACGAAGACCGACGTGCCCACGCCGAGCGGCCGGGCACCCGGGGTACCGCGACGGCGCTGCTGCTCCTCGCGTAGCGCCGGGTAGTCCAGCTTGTCCAGCAGCATCCGCTGCAGGCGCGGGTAGTCGCTCTCGTCATAGGTCACGACCGGGAACTGCGTCGAGTACGGCATCTCCTCCGGCTGGATGAAGTTGCGCTGCCGCACCTGCGCCGGGTCCATGCCCAGATCGTCGGCGATCACGTCCATCATGCGCTCGATCAGGTACGCGGCCTCCGGCCGCCCGGCGCCGCGGTAAGCCGAGATCGGCGTGGTGTTCGTGGTCACGCCGCGGAACGACGCGCCGATCTTGGGGATCTTGTAGCAGCCGCCCGACATGAACGAGGTGAGGATCGGCAGCCCGCTGCCGGTGGGGTCCGGCCAGGCGCCGCAGTCCTGGATGATCTTGACCTGGAGCGCCAGCAGCTTGCCGTCCTCGTCGTACCCCGCCACGATGTCCTGCACCTGGCCGCGGCCGTGGGTCATCGACACCATGGACTCGCTGCGGGTCTCGACGAACTTGACCGGCCGTCCAAGGCGGCGCGACAGCTCGGAGGTCAGGATGTACTCGGGGTAGAAACTGGCCTTCGCGCCGAAGGCCCCGCCCACGTCCGGTGCGACCACCCGGACCTGCTGCTGGCTCAGGCCGAACATCACGCACAACTCGTTGCGCACGGGGTGCGGTGCCTGCAGCGTCGCCCAGAGGGTCAGGCCATCGGCGGTCCAGTCGGCGACGCAGCCGATCGGCTCGATCGGCACTGGCGCCAGCCGCTGGTTGACGATCCGCAACGACGAGCGGCGCGGCGCGGCGTCGATCTGCACCTGCGCGTCGTCCTCGGACAGCGGCATCTCCATGACCACGTTGCTGGCCTGGCCAGGGACGATGGGGGTGGCGCCAGGGGCCAGCGCGTCGCCGATCGTGGCCATGACGGGCAGCGGCTCGTAGTCGACGCTCACCAGTTCCGCGGCGTCCGCGGCGAGGTACCGGTCGGTCGCCACCACGACGGCGACCGGCTCGCCGACGAACCTGACCGTGTCCGTGGCCAGGCACGGCCGCTCCATCCCCGGCACGGACCGGGTGAACGGCAGCCCGGGCAGGTCCGCCGCGGTCCACACGCCGAGCACGCCAGGCAGTTGCCTAGCCGCTTCCGTGTCGATCGCGGTGATCCGGGCGTGCGCGACCTGGCCGCGGACGAAGGCCATGGTCACCATCGCGGGCAGCCGGATGTCGTCGACGTAGCGGCCGCGGCCGGTCAGCAGCGGCGGATCCTCCTTGCGACGCACCGATGCGCCGATCAGTGAAGTCACGTTCGTCCCTTCTGCCGTGCGGGTCACCGTGACCGTCGCCGACTCCGGCCGGCGGCGTTAGCATCAGTCCCCGCCGGCTCGCGCCGACGGCGTTGTGATCAGTCAGAGTATGGGCGTTGTTAGCCTCCTGTCTACGCTTATGACCACATCGTCCTATCGATCTAGCGGAGGTTAGTCGTTAGGCTTCTAGCGCACCTTGTTTGACGAAGACCGGCAGAGAGGCAGGCGACCGTGGCCAACACCATCTTGATCAGCGGCGGCACCGTGATCGACGGCACCGGCGCAGCGCCGGTCGCGGACCAGGCGGTGCTGCTGCGCGACGACGCCGTCGTCGCGCTCGGCCAGGCGGCGCTGGACGAGGCCGCTGTCACCGGCGTGGACGAGCGCATCGACGCGAGCGGCAAAGCCGTGCTGCCCGGGCTCATCGACGCGCACACGCACCTGAGCTTCGGCGAGCCGACCGGCAACGACGAACTGTTCTTCCACCGGACCGAGGCGTACTCTTCGATGCTGTCCGCCTACAACGCGCGCAAGGTGCTGCGGGCCGGCGTGACCAGCGTGCTGGACGCCGATTGCCTGTGGAACATCGGCGTGGAACTGCGGGATGCGATCGTGGCCGGGATCGTGGCGGGTCCGCGGATGAAGGTCGGCGGTAACGCCCTGATGACCTCGCTGGGCGGCACCGCTGGCCGGCTGATCAGGGACGAGGGCGCGACCGGCTATGCCACGGTCGTGCACGACACCAGCGGGATCGTCAAGGAAGTCCGCCGCCAGATCAAGTACGGGGTGGACTGGATCAAGGTGATGATCACCGGGCTGATCCCGAGCATGCGGGGCCCCGAGGTCCAGGTCTGGAAGTTCGACGAGATCAGGGCGGTGTGCGACACCGCGCACGAACTCAACACCAAGGTCGTCGGGCATTGCCGCAACGCCCAGAGCACCAGGGACGCCGCCCGGGCCGGGATGGACCTGATCTACCACTCCTCGTACCTCGACGACGAGGCGCTGGAAGCGGTGATCGAGTCCGGCTCGGCGCTGTGCCCCACCTTCACCCTGCTCGGCAACCTGGCCGACTACGGCGAGAAGATCGGCACGGCGCCGGAACTGCTCGAGGTGTTCCGTGCCGAGATCGAGGTGACGGCCCGGATGCTGGCCAAGGCGCACAAGGCCGGGGTAAAGATCCTTACCGGCTCGGAGACTGGCTTCGCGGTGACGCCGATCGGCGAATGGCATGCACGTGAGCTCCAGATGCTGGTCGACTACCTGAACATGACGCCGCTGGAGGCCATCACCTGCGCCACCGGGAACGGCGCGCTCGCGATGCGGATGGAGGGCAAGATCGGCACGCTCGAGCCGGGACGGGCCGCCGACGTGCTGGTGGTCGACGGCGACCCGCTCGCGGACATCCGGATACTGCAGGACAAGTCCAAGATCTCCGAGGTCATCTCACGCGGCCGCCGCGTCGACCTGCTCACGCCGATTCCGGAACGGAAGGTCCACCCCGGAGAGCAGGTCCGCTTCCTGGCCTCCTGCCCGCTCACCCGCTCGCTCGCGCTGACCGAGGCGGACCTGGAAAAGCTCTCCCACGTCTGACACCCTCGCCGGGGGGCACTGGTTCCTCAGAGCAGCGCTTGGTACTGGCCGCCGTCGACCGGGATCGCAGCGCCGGTGATATAGCGTGCCTGTTCCGAGCACAGGAACGTCACCACCGCGCCGAAATCGGCCGGCTGGCCAAGCGCGCGGGCTGGGATCGTGTTGACCTCGTCGGCCAGGGTGTCGCCGTAGACGTCTTTCACTCGCTGAGTCTCGTGCAGGCCGGGCTGCACCGAGTTGACCGTCACGCCGTCCGCGGCCACCTCGCGGGCGAGTGTCTTGAGGAACCCTGTCGCTCCGGCCCGCGCCGTGGTGGACAGGATCAGGTTCGGGATCGGTTGCCGGACCGAGATCGAGGTGATCGCGACCACCCGGCCCCAGCCCTGGGCCCGCATCCCCGGCACGGCCGCGTAGCACATGCGCATAACCGAAAGCAGATTGATTTCCAGCGCTCGCTGGTAGTCCGCCGGTGTGACGCCAGCGAAAGTGCCTGGCCGAGGGCCCGGGCCGTTGACGACCAGGATGTCGAGGCCATCCAGCGCCTCGTACGCCTCGGTCACGAACCGCTCGCATTCGTCGGGAGACGTCAGGTCGGCCACGATTCCGACCGCGCCGCCGGCCCCGACACCTCCGGCCCCCTCGACACCCCCCACCCCGCCGAAACCTCCGGCCCCGCCGGGAGCATCGTCCAGCAGGGTTACCGCTGCTTCGACTCGGGCCGGGTCACGACCGCAGATCGCGACCCGGGCGCCCTCCGCCGCCAGGGCGGCGGCACAGGCATAGCCCAGCCCCGCGGTCCCGGCCGCCACTGCCGCCCGCCTGCCAGCCAGTCCAAGGTTCATCGCAAACCGGAATTCATTGTCAGTCCAGATTCAGAGGGACGCCATCTTCGGTGACCGAGATGGCGCCGGAGGGGCACGTGCGGGCGATGGCGATCAACCTGGCTCGGTCGAGTGCCGCAGCACCGTCGACGGCCTGGGCGATCTCGTCGGCGTCGAACTCGAAGCTACCCTGCGCGTCGGCCACGCACTTGCCCGAACTGATACAGACGTCCTTGTCCACTCGCGCCAGCAATGCCATCTCCGCACCTCGTTCCGCACAATCACCTGACCGCCTCGCCGTCCGATCATCCCAAGTCGGCCGGTATCGAGATGAGCCGGTCTTCGGGGCGCTGAGCACCTCAAGCGCCGAGCAGGACCTGGTAGGACGACCAGTAGGGCCGGGCAGTTGTCTTGTCCCGCTCCGGCGGGTTCTCCGGATCGCGCCGCGCTCCTGCACGGAACATCCGCTGCACCGCGACCGGCACCAGACCGGTGAGGTGGCCCTCTCCTGGATCCTCGTTCGTCACCACGCCGGCGGCCAGGTCCTGGCCGATGCACACGTGCATGCCGGCCGCGAAGCTCAGCCCGAAAGGCGCTATCCCGTCCGGCATCGTCCTGGTCGGGTCGAACGCGTCCGCGTTGTCACCGAAGATCGCCGGGTCCCGGTTGACCTTGGCCAGGTCGATGACGACCTTGCTGCCCTCGGCGATGTGCACGCCGGATCTCAGCGTGATGTCCGCCAGCGCCCGCCGGACCCCCACCGGGCTGGACGGGTTGAGCCGGATCGTCTCGTGCACGCACCGCTGCGCGAACAGTCGGTCCTCGCGCAGCCGGTCCAGGTCATCGGGGTGTTCGGCCACCCAGGACAGCGCGTGGTCGATAGTGCGCACGAAAGCGGTAGCGCTGGTATGCGCGCCGGCTAGCAGGAAGAACGCGACCTCGCGCGTCATCACGTCGTCCGCAAGGCTGAGCTCGTCCCCATGCCGCAGCAGTGCCGTAAGGACATCTCGGGGCAGCGACTCCTCCCCCGCCCCGCCGGCCGTGACCGCGTCAAGCAGGCTGCGCCGCCGGGCGATGGACGGCACGAGGAACTCCTCGCGCCAGGCCCGAAGCTGGCCCGCGATGACAGCGGTGCGTTCGGCCCGGTCCTGGGTGGAGTGCGCGAGCGTGGCGCCCTCGATGAAGTAGCCGACGTACCGGTGCAACCGTTCCGTCTCTGCCCGGGTGCCCTGCGGCCGGTCGACTCCGGCGGTCACCGCGGCGAGGTTGAGCATGAGCTCGTGGCCGAAGTGGACCAGTTCGGTCCGCCCTGCGGCCACGTGCGGGACCAGCGTCTGCTCCATGACACCGGGGAACAGGTCGCGTTCGTAGTGCTCGAACGTCTCGCGGCGGAACATGCGGTTCTCCAGCCGGCGACGCAGCCTGTGCTCGTCCCCGTGCAGGTTCACCAGCACGCCGTCCATGACCACGGCGCCCGCGTCGTATAGCCCCTGGCGCAGATCCTTCTGCCGGTACGCGTCACGTGCGTCGGAGAAGTTGTCGATGACTATCTCGGTCAGCGTCTCGGTCAACCCCGCCCACCTTCGCCCTGTCAGCCATGCGTCGCTAGTAACCTAGCGCCGCATGTGGGATGGTATGCGGAAAGCTGCTCCGCGTCTATGCCGGTGGAGGTGCCGATGACTGCCGTTCCGGTGAGCGGGCTAGCCTCGCCCGCCACGCGCGCGACGATCCTGTCCGGCGGGGTCGCGCACGACTTTCCCGCGCTCTCGGCGCGACTGGCCGAGTTGCTCGGCGGGATCGGGCTCACGACGACGATCAGGACCGACATCGAGCAAGCCGCGCAGGCCGTGGCCAGCACCGACCTGCTGGTAGTGAACATGCTGCGCTGGCGGATGCTCGACGGCCGCTACGCCGCTGCGCGGGACGAGTGGGGCCTGGCCCTGAGCGAGCCGGCCCGGACCGTGGTCAGCGACTGGGTGGATGGCGGCGGGGCCGTGCTTGCCCTGCACGCGGCCTGCATCTGCTTCGACGACTGGCCAGGCTGGAAGACGCTAGTCGGCGCCCGGTGGATATGGGACACCTCCGCGCACCCGCCGGTCGGCCCGGTCCAGGTGAGCGTGCGAACCGGTCCGGGCGGCCGGCACCCGATCGTCGACGGGCTGCCCGACAGGTTCTGGACCGACGACGAGATCTACGGGTTCCTCGATCTTGCCGATGACGTGGAACCGCTGCTCACCGCCGAGCACGGCGGCACCGCTCACCCCCTGCTCTGGGCGCGGGAGGTGGGCGCCGGCCGGGTCGTGCATACCACGCTCGGTCACCACCTGCCGTCCTACCAGCCGCCCGAGATACAGCGGATGGTGCGGCGCGGCGCGTTGTGGGCTCTCGGCGCGCCGCGCGATGTGGTGCGAGCCGCCTGAGCCGGCCTCAGGCGTCGGCGCTGGGTGGCGACAAGCGAGCTGGTCAGGCGTTGGTGACGCCCAGGGACAGGCCGCCGTCGATGGTGAGCACGGTTCCGGTCACCCAGTCGGCCGTGGCCAGGTATGCGGCGCCTTCGGCGATCTGCTCGCCGGTCCCGATCCGGCCGAGCGCGTGCGCGGGTGCCAGGCTCTGCAGCCGCTGCAAGCTCTCCCGCGCGGTGCCGAGACCGGCCCTCGTGTTGATCTCCGTGGGCACGGCGCCCGGCCGGATGCAGTTGACCCGGACGCCGGACGGGCCGAGTTCGGCGGCGAGCACGCCGGTGAGGGTTTCCAGCGCGCCCTTGGTCGCGGCATACGGAGACGCACCGGGGAACGCTCGCTGGGTGTGCACCGAGCCAAAGAGGATCACGTTGCCGCGGCTTTCCCGCAGCGCGGACAGCGCCGCGCCGGTGAGCTGCATCGGCCCGACGACGTTGGCGCGGAACACCTCGAGCAACCTGTCCTCGTCAAGCTGGTCGATCCGGCCCCGGTACATGTTGCCTGCCGCGTTGACCAGCGTGTGCAGGCCGTCGCCATGCTCGATCGCGGCCGCCACGAGGTCGTCACGGTCCCGCTTGCGAGTGACGTCGGCTGGCACGGCCAGGCACGCCTCGCCGATCGACTCGGCCACCGCGCCGACCTTGTCCGGCCGCCGGCCGGCGATGGTGACCCGGGCGCCGAGTGCCGCGAAGTGCCGTGCGATCGCCGCGCCGATGCCTGACCCGCCCCCGGTCACGAGCACGGAGGTGTCCTTGATATCGCCCATTCAGGCCTCTCTCGGCGGCCTGACCGCACGGGCGGCGCGCAGGTGCACGAACTCCGGGTTGGAGCGCACGTACTCGGTCACTTGGGTGGCACCGAACTGCTCGCCAAGTAGCTGCATGGCGATGTCGTGCCGCACGTACTCGGTGGAGAGCAACACGACGGCCGGGTTGTCGGTGTAGATACCCCAGCCGTCGCCGTCCTCCATGCCGCCGATCACCGCCTGGCGGAGGTCCCCGACGACCACGAACAGGCGGTAGCCCAGGTAGTCCAGCACGAAGTCAGGCGGCGAGAACCGGTGCCTGTAGGTGTGGCCGACCGGTTCCGGCTCCTCACCGAAGACCAGCATGGTCACGTCGACGCCGCGTTCCTGCGCGTCCGCGAGCGCTGGCCCGAGTACGCCGACTTCTTCCGGCCAGATCGAGACGAACAGGTCGCGTTGTGCTTCGCGGATGATGTCGGCTGACCGCTCGATCAGCGCGTCGTAACCGTTGACGTTGTTAATCAGGTGCGCCTCGCGCGGCGCGGCCAGCGACGGCAGCTCGGCACGCAGCGCCTGCAGCGACTGCTCGAATTCGCGGCTCATCCGGCTCAGCAGCGCGTTGGGCGGCAGCGGCACGTAGCAGGTGGCGTCCTTTGAGGTACGCGTCTCGAAGGCGGCGCCGCGTGCCACGAGCTTGGCCAGTGTCTCGTACACGGTACTGCGCGGCACGCCTGAACTCTTCGCCACCTCGTAACCGTTGAGCGGGCCGCCGGCGCCGATCAGGGCCAGGTAGACCTTCGCCTCGTAGCTGGACATCCCCAGCTCACCGAGGCGCTCGACCAGCCGTGTCAAACTCGCCATGTGCCATCCATCGCCCGAGAGCCAAGACCGACGCTGCGAGGGTACTCCCGTCGCTGCCCTGGCCGCCGGGCTCGGCCGATCGCGGCGGTCATCCCCCGACCGAATCGACGCTCGCCGGACGTGCCAGCGAGCCCAGTGCCGAGATCGTGATCCCGCCGTCCACCACCACCGTCTGGCCGGTCAGGTACGAAGCCCCCGAGCCGACGAGGAACAGCACCGTGGCGGCGACCTCTTCCGCCGTGCCGAGCCGGCTCAGCGGTATCCGGCCCTGCCGCTGCTCGCGCACCTGCCGGTCGGCGTAGATCGGCTCGGACATGCCCGCGTCGATCAGGCCGGGCGCGACGCAGTTGACCCGCAGGCCGAGCGGCGCCCACTCCAGCGCCATCTGCTGCGTCAGCATCACGATGGCTGCCTTGGACGAGCTGTAGCCGCCGGCGAACGGAGCGGCGGCGACGCCGTTGATCGACGCGATGTTGACCAGGCCCCCGCCGGCTCGGCTGGCGCCCGGCTGGTCAGCGCCCGGCTGGTCAGCGCCCGCGTCCCTGACCAGCCGGGCGAAGCACCGGCCGACGATGAAGCTGCCGGTCAGGTTGACGCGCAGTGCCTGTTCCCAGTCGCTCACCGAGACGTCGAGCAGCGGCCCGAACCGAACGATCCCGGCGTTGTTCACGACCGCGTCCGGCAGCGCGGGCAGCGCAGCGAATGCAGCGCGCACCGCGTCCTCGTCGGTCACGTCGACTCTGGCCGCCATGGCTCCGTCGCCGACCTGCCCGGCCGTGGCCGCCGCAGCCTCCTCGTCGGTGTCCCAGATGGCCACCGAGAAGCCTTCTTTCGCGGCTAGCCGGGCGATCACCGCCCCGATGCCCCGGGCACCGCCGGTAACGACCAGCCACTTCGCTGTCATGTCCGCTCTCCAGCCGTATCCGGTCTCAGCCGTATCCGGCGGTGTCCGGCGCGCCGCACTTTACGACGTCAGTTTCCTAACTACTCTTATCCTGCACCCTACCTGCCACCCCGCGCACCGTCCATGAGCACGCATGATGCACGGGGTAGCAGCGAGGGCTGATTGCGGGTTAGCCCAGCAGCAGCCGACTCGCCTCAAAGGTCGCTAGTGTAGGCACGACGTATAGGAAAGTGGGGCACCGTGGCCGGAATACCGGTGATCGACGTTCACGCGCATGCCGTCCTGCCTGCCTCGCTCGGAGCGGCCGGAGCGGCGGGCCCGGAACTCGGCGCGACGGACGGCGTGCCGTGGTTCCGGGTGGGCGAGTACCTGCTGCACGGCGTCCGCTACCGCGACAGCCCGTTCATGGACGTCGGCCTGCGCCTGCGCGAGATGGACCGGCACGGGATCGACATCCAGCTGCTCTCGCCCAATCCGCTGACCTACTTCGGCGACCTGGACGCAGCCTCGGCCGTGGCCTACTGCCGCGCGCACAACGACGACCTGGCGGCAATCGTCTCCGCTCATCCGGGCCGGCTGCTCGGCGCGGCCCAGTTGCCGATGCAGGACATCGACGCGGCGGTCGCCGAGCTCGGGCGTGCGGTCACCGAGCTTGGCCTGCGCGCGGCCTACATCGACACCGATCCGGGCCGCCCGCTCGACGACCCGGCCATGGACGACTTCTACACCGCCGTGACCGACCTGGACGTGCCGCTCTTCGTGCATCCGACCTCGATCAGCGACGGCGGGCCGCCGGCCGATCCCCGGCTGCGCAGGCTCGACCTGGACCTGCTGGTGGGCTTTGCCTACCAGGAGACCCTCGCCGTCGCGGCCCTGGTCATCGGGGGGGTGCTGGACCGGCATCCGCGACTGGACGTGTGCCTGAGCCACGGCGGCGGTGCGATCGGGTCGCTGGCCGGGCGGTTCGAGAGCGCTGCCCGAGCCCGGGCATGGTCGGGTGAACGGCTGCGGGCTGAGGGATTCACCAGCTACCTGCGCAGGCTATGGTTCGACACCCATGTCCACGGCGACCGCGTCCTGGCCGGGCTCGCCGAGCTCGTCGGTCCTGGCCAGCTGGTCTACGGCAGCAACTTCGCCGGATGGGACGCCGAGGAGCCTGGTAGCTTGCCGCAAGCTCCGGGCCTGGACCTCACCGCCAACGCCCGCCGCCTGCTGCGGCTGGGCTGACCGTCACCGCAGCAACTGGGCGTTGCCGGCTGGCCGGCCCGCGTGCAACTGGGCGCGCAGCATCGCCTGCCGCAACTCGTCGGTGGTGACGATGCCGACGATCTGCCTGTCCTGGACGACGACGGCGAGCAACTGGCCGCGCAGCGGTGACCTGGCCAGCACCGAGTCGGCGGCGGCGTCAGGGGCAGCGACATAGTCCGGCGGAACCGGCGTGGCGACCTGGCTGAGCCGTATCGTCGGCCGGTCCGCTGGCGGCACGCGCACGAGCCCTTCCGCGAAGACGACCCCGACCAGGTCGCCATCGAAACCGACCACGGGAAACACGGTCTGGCCGGTCCGGCCCGGCGCGATCACGATCCGCTCCGTGAAGTCAGCCACGTTGCTCCAGGCGGCCCCGACGTCCGGGTGGGCGAGCATGACATCGCGCACGGACATCCCGGCGAGCACGCCGCGGATCAGGTCTGATTGCTGTTCGGTACGAGCCATGGCGACGACGAACCAGCCGATCAGGACGAGCCACAGGCCTCCCAGGTCCCGCCAGGCGAGCAACTCCAGCAGGCCGACCATGCCCAGGGCGACGCCGAGTACCTGCCCGGCGCGGGTCGCGGCCTGGCTCGCGCGCTGCCGGTCGCCATAGCGCATCCACAACAACCCGCGCAGTATCCGCCCGCCGTCCAGCGGTGCACCGGGAAGCAGGTTGAAGACGGCCAGAATCCCGTTCATCAGCGCGAGCCAGCTCAGCACCGCTGTGAAGACCGCAGGGCTGTGCACGGAGTGGGCCAGCACCGCGGCGCCGCCGAAGACGACTCCGGCCGCCAGGCTCGTCGCCGGGCCTGCGACGGCGATCAGCACGTCGGCCTTTGCCGTCGGCGGATTCCCTTCGAGCTGAGCGACCCCGCCGAGCATCCACAGGGTGATCGAGCGCACCTTGATTCCATAGCGCCTGGCCACGACCGCATGCGCGATCTCGTGTGCCGCGAGGGCCACGACGAACAGGATCGACCCGGCTATGGCTACGGTCCAGTACAGGCCGACGGACTGGCGCGGGATGACCGCTGGCAGCACGCTGACAGCGAGGATGTCGGTGATCAGGGCAACGATCACCAGGACTGTCCAGTGCATCCCGATCGGGATGCCGGCTATCCGACCGAGCCGAATTGTCTGCTTCATCTGCGCCCGCTCTCTCACGCCTTCTTCTATTTCCGCGCCAGGGGGTGCCACCCGGACAGAGGCGTGTTTCCCGCGCTGGCGGGACGTTCGGTCTGCCAGCACGGCAGGTAAGGGATAACAGTCACATATGCACCGCGAGCAACTATCTCAGTCGCCAGCGGGATATCAGGGCTGACAGGATTGGGTACGGTCCGTCCGGTAGTAGTTCCGGTGGTAGTTCAGGCGCCTGGCGGATCCGCTGCGGCCACCAGCAGAAGACGGGAGGCGACGGCATGGACATCGGCAGCGACCGGCCCTGGGCTGGCAGTTACGCGCCCGGAGTGCCGCTGGACATCGAGATTCCCGACGAGTCGCTGGTCGACATGCTGGAAAAGTCCGTGCGGCGCTTCGGGTCAGGCACAGCCCTTGACTTCTTCGGTGCTGCCACCAGCTATGGCCAGCTTGGCGGCCAGGTGGCCCAGGCGGCGGAGGGCCTTCGCCGGCTGGGCGTACAAGCCGGCGACCGGGTCGCCCTGGTGTTGCCCAACTGCCCGCAGCACGTGGTTGCCTTCTACGCGGTTCTGCGGCTCGGCGCCGTCGTAGTCGAGCACAACCCGCTGTACACCAGCGACGAGCTGTCCTACCAGCTTGGCGACCACCGTCCGCGAGTGATCGTGGCCTGGGACAAGCTGGCACCGATGCTGGCGGATATCGCCAGGCGCTGCGGCGCGGAAACGGTACTCGCGGTGAACTTGCCGTCCGCCCTGCCGCGGCTCAGGCGCTGGGCGCTGCGGCTGCCGCTGCCCAAGGCGAGGAGGACCCGGGATGCGCTGACTGGCCGGGCTCCGGACATTCCGAGCTGGGAACGCATGGTGGCGCAGAGCCCGCCCCTCGCGGACGAGCATCCCCGCCCGAAACCCGGTGACGTCGCGCTCCTGCAGTACACCGGCGGCACGACCGGCAAGCCGAAGGCGGCCGTCCTCACCCACCGCAACCTGCGCGCGAACGCCGCGCAGGGCCAGGCGTGGGTACCCGGACTCGCCGAGGGTCACGAGGTAATCTACGCCGTCCTGCCGCTTTTCCACGCTTATGGCCTGACGCTGTGCCTTACCTTCGCCGTCGGCATCGGCGCGACGCTGGTCCTGCTGCCCCGCTTCGACGTGGACCTCACCCTGGCCGCCCAGCGACGGCGCCCTGCCACGTTCCTGCCGGCGGTCCCTCCCATCTACGAGCGGCTCGCGACCGCGGCACGTGAGCGCGGGACCGATCTCACCTCCATCCGGCATGCGATCTCTGGCGCCATGTCCCTGCCGGAACACACGGCAGAGCTGTGGAAGTCGGTCACCGGGAGCGAGCTGATGGAGGGGTACGGCATGACGGAGACTTCCCCGGTGGCACTGGGCAACCCGTTCGGGACGCCCCGGCGGCATGGTGCCGTGGGAGTGCCGTTCCCCTCGACCCAGGCCAGGGTCGTGAACCAGGACGACCCGACTATCGCCGTTGCCCCTGGACAGCCGGGAGAGCTACTGCTCCACGGCCCCCAGGTGTTCAGCGGCTACTGGGAACGCCCCGAGGAAACCGCCAAGGTGGTGCTGGCGGACGGGTGGATCCGGACCGGTGACATCGTCGTGATGGACGACGACGGCTTCTTCACCATCGTGGACCGGATCAAGGAACTGGTGATCACCGGCGGATTCAACGTCTACCCCTCAGAAGTCGAGGACGCGCTGCGGCAAGTGCGCGGTATCGCGAACGCGGCGGTGGTGGGACTGCCCTCGTCGCATAGCGGGGAGGAGGTAGCCGCGGCGGTGGTGCTCGAGCCAGGCGCGACCCTAGACGAGGACGCCGTCCGCGCGGCATGTAAAGAGCGCCTCGCCTCCTACAAGGTCCCGCGCCGCGTGTTCACGGTCGACGAGCTGCCGACCTCCATGATCGGCAAGGTGCTGCACCGCCAGATCCGGGACCAGCTCCTGGAGCGGGCCGGCACGCCGACACCGTAGCGGCTCAGCGCATTCTGGATCACCGACTAGCCGGGCTGGCTTCGGCGGCAGGACAGGACCACCAGCAGCGGCCATACCGCCTGCATGCCGCCAAGCACTCGCTCGGCCAGGCCGATGTGGCCGCCCCCGGCGAGGAGCTCGGCGGCAAACCACGCCAGGAGTCCGGCAAGTATCCCCGCGGCGCCGACGGAGACGGCCGGCCGCAGGCCCCAGGGCACCGATGGCCCGCGGCGCGCGGCACCGAGCGGCCAAGCCACCAGCGTCCCGAAACCGACAACCGCCCACAGCGCGTGCGCGGGCGAGAACACGCCTGCGGCCGGCTGCGGGCTCACCGCGACCAGCATCCCGGCCACGCCGCCGGCGATCAGCATCAGACGCCCGACCGCAGCGGCCGGGCGCAACGCCAGCCCGGTAGCGATATCGCAGGCCGCCACCACCACGAACGCGAAGGTCATCACCCACCGGTCAGAGGCTCCTACCGCCGCCAGGGAACTGACGCTCTCGGTCACCGCGTTGAACGAGCCCGGCTGCAACACGGCAGCGGTAACCCAGCCACAGGTCAGCAGTACCGGGGCGGCCGCCGACGAGACCAGGCCCCACCACGGCACGACCCGGACGGCTGCCACGACCACCACCGTAGGCGAGCGCCATCGCCAAGATCACACCGAGGCAGCTACGGGATCCAGGGGGGCGGCTGGCTCGCCCGATACCTTGGCGGTGCGGGCTAATCTACGGGTGGCCTGCGCGCATCCTGAACGGAGAGGACCTAGGAACGTGCGTCCATGGCGAGACCGGGTGATCGCGGAGTGCCACGCCAAGCCAGGTACGGTCGAGGACTATCCCTTCGGGGATGATGTCGCGGTGTTCAAGGTCGGCGGCAAGATGTTCGCGCTGGTATCGCTGGACCTGCCGCCGGGCAGCGTCAGCCTCAAATGCGATCCCGACCTCGCGGTCGGCCTTCGCACCCGGCACCCCGCCGTCACACCGGGCTATCACCTCAGCAAGCGGCACTGGAACACCGTCCGGCTCGACGGCTCGGTCCCCGGCGACGAGTTGTCCGAGCTGATCGATCACTCGTACGACCTTGTAGTCGCAGGCCTAACCAAAACAGAACGCAATAAACTGCACATTTGACCCCCGGTCCCCCGCAGGGCTCAACCGCATCGATGGCCCGTTGGTGCTGCTATAACGACACCAACGGGCCATCGATGCGCCTGGTGGGGCGCCCTGGTGGGGCGCCCTGGTGGGGCGCAGGTCAGGTGGCCAGTTTCTGCCACAGGAACTCCAGGACGAGTGCCCACTTCAGCGCGAGCTGCTCGTTGTCGGCCGCTGCGCCGTGCCCGCCCTCGATGTTCTCGTAGTAGCTGACGTCATAACCGTGCTCTCGCAGCAGTGCCGTCATCTTGCGTGCGTGACCAGGGTGCACGCGGTCGTCCCGGGTGGAGGTGAGCAGCAGCACGGGCGGATACGGCTGCCTGGCCGACACGTTGTGGTACGGCGAGTACGGCAGCAGGTAGGCCCGGTCAGCCTCCTCGCGCGGGTCGCCGTACTCCGCCATCCAGGACGCTCCGGCCAGCAATTCGTGATACCGCAGCATGTCCAGCAGCGGCACCTGGCCGACGATCGCGCCAAACTGGTGCGGATAGCGGGTCAGCATCACGCCCATCAGCAGCCCGCCGTTGCTGCCACCCTGGATGCCGAGTTGAGCGGGCGTGGTAATTCCCCTGCTGACGAGGTCGGCTGCCACTGCGGCGAAGTCCTCGTACACCAGATGCCGGTGTTCCTTGATCGCGCAGGTATGCCATCGCGGCCCGTACTCGCCGCCGCCCCGCAGATTGGCCACCGCGTAGGTTCCGCCGCGTGCCAGCCAGCCGCGGCCGATGATGCCGCTGTAGGACGGGGTGAGCGAGTTCTCGAAGCCGCCGTAGCCGGTGAGCAGCGTCGGCCCGGGCTGCGGATGGCCGGCGCCGACCACGAAATACGGGACCGCCGTGCCGTCCGCCGACGTGGCGAAGAACTGGCGCACCGACAGGCCTTCGGCATCGAAGAACGCCGGTGCCTGCTTGAGGTCTTCGGCAGCACCGCCGACAATGCCGTAACGCAACGTGCCGGGGCGGGTGAACCCGCTGGAGAGCAGCATGTACTCATCGCTGTCGTGCGAGTCGGCGGCCACTATGTCAGTGCTGGCGAACTCGGGCACGGCAGGCAGCGGCGCGCGGCGCCATTCGCCGTCGGCTGGCGTCAGCGCCTCCACCTCACTGCGGACGTCGCGCAGCACCTTCAGGAGCAGGTGGTTACGGGTCCAGGAGTAGTAGCTCAGTGCGGCGTGCCGGTCCGGCTCGAAGAGTACGGTCAGGTCCCTATCCCCCGCCAGGAATGCGTCGAGGCCGACGCCAAGCAGCGCTCCCGCCGGGTAGCTGACATCACCCGAAGACCAGGGCGACTTGAGCTCGATCAGCAGCCACTCCCGGTGCACATCGACAATCGCGTCGTCGGGGACCGCTACCCTGGCTAGCTCACCGCCGGAGCGCAGGTACCACTCGCTCCGCCAGAAATCGATCCTCCGCACGACGAAGTCGCGCTCGAAGCCCTCGGTCGGGTCACGGAACGCATGCACGACCATGTCGCCGGGTTTGCCTTCGTACACCACCGCCGCGCCGGACAACGCACTACCACGGCGCCACTCCTTCACGATCCGCGGGTAACCCGACGTAGTCAGCGACTCCGGGCCGAAGTCAGTGCCCACATAGATCCGATCGGCGTCAATCCAGCCGACGCTGGTCTTGGCTTCTGGCAGCTCGAACCCCTCCGCTACGAAGCGCCGTTCCCCCACGTCGAACTCCCGCACCACGCTCGCGTCCGCACCGCCGCGCGACAACTGCACGAGAGCCTTGCGGTAACCGCCGGGCCGCAAGACATCCGCGCCATGCCAGACCCAGCTCTCACCCTCCTCGCTGCCGAGCGCGTCGACATCGATCAGGATCTCCCAGTCGGGCCGCGCCCGCCGGTACTCCGCTAGCGTCGTGCGCCGCCACAGGCCACGCGGATGCGCCGCGTCCTGCCAGAAGTTGTAGAGGTACGCACCGCGCCGCCGGACGAACGGGATGCGGTCGTCGGCATCCAGCACCGCACGGAACCCGGCGCGCAGTTCGTCCAACCTGCGTCCGCCGAGCTTGCCGAGCGTCTCCGCGTTACGCTCCCGCACCCAGTCAAGCGCCGCGGTGGCGGTCACCTCCTCTAGCCACAGGTACGGGTCGTCAGCGACAGGATCATGCTCGTAGCTCATCCCGTCAGTCTCGCGGCCCGGAACAGTCCGCGCCAATCAGCCCGCCGACGGCCAGCGGGGCCAGCGCCACTTCTTCGCCGGCCTTGCACTCGTTCCCTGGTTGTCTACAATCTTGTGAATAATCCGGTGCGAAAGAGAGGGTCCGCATGACTGAGTCGCAGGGCAGCCTGGCCGACCGCACGAGCCGCGCCGACCGCACGAGCCGCGCCGACCACGCCAGCGAGCCGGGCAGCACCAGCGAGCCGGGCAGCACCAGCGCCGCGGCCCCCGGCGCTTCGCGCTCGCCATTTCGCGCCGATCACGTGGGCAGCTTGCTCCGGCCGCCCGAATTGCTGCGCGCGCGTGACGATTTCGCCGCCGGGCGGATCAGCGCGGACCAGCTACGCGCGATCGAAGACACGGCGATCCGCGAGGTCGTGCGGATGCAGGCCGAGGTCGGGCTGCCTCCGGCCACCGACGGGGAGCTGCGCCGGGAGTCGTGGCACATGGACTTCATCTACCAGCTCGGCGGCGTGCAGAAAGTGCGGGACGACACGATCAGGGTGGCGTTCCACAACGAGACCAAGAGCTATGAGTGGGCACCGCCGTCCGCGCACATCGTCGCCCCGGTGACCCTCCCGCATACGATCTTCGGCGACGCGTTCTCGTTCCTCGCGCGCGCGGTCACCACCGCAGTGCCGAAGCTGACGATCCCCTCGCTGTCCATGGTTCACTACCGCGGCGGGCGGTCGGCGATCGACGAGTCCGTCTACCCCGACCTCGGCCAGTTCTGGGCTGACCTGACCGCGGCCTACGCGCAAGAGGTGCGGCAACTGTACGACCTCGGCTGCCGCTACCTGCAGTTCGACGACACCAGCCTGGCCTACATGAATGACCCGGCGCAGCGCCAGCACGTCGCCGACATCGGCGGGGATCCGGAGCACCAGCACGAGCGCTACATCGCGAACATCAACAGGGCGCTGGCCGGCCGCCCGGCCGACCTGGCGGTGACCACGCACATGTGCCGGGGGAACAACCAGAGCATGTGGGCCGCCGAGGGCAGCTACGACTTTGTCGCCGAGGAACTGTTCAACACCCTGGAGGTCGACGGTTTCTTCTGCGAGTGGGACGACGAGCGATCCGGCGGCTTCGAGCCGCTGCGCTTCGTGCCGAAGGGCAAGCGAGTCGTGCTCGGGCTGGTCACGACCAAGCGCGGCGAGCTGGAGAGCAAGGATGACCTGAAACGGCGGATCGACCAGGCCGCCAGGTTCGTCGACGTCGACCAGCTCTGCCTGTCCCCACAGTGCGGCTTCTCCTCGACCAAGGAAGGTAACGACCTGACCGCTGATCAGCAGTGGGCCAAGCTCGCCCTGATCGTCCAGACGGCGCAAGAGGTCTGGGGCTCGCTGTGAGCTGGCGGGAGGCACGGTGAGCGCGAGCGAAGATCCTGGCAGCGGCCCGGTCCTCGTGGTGAGCGCCCACGCCGGTGATTTCGTCTGGCGGGCCGGCGGCGCGATGGCCCTGGCCTCGTCCCGAGGCGCCCAGGTGACGGTGCTGTGCCTGAGCTTCGGCGAGCGCGGTGAATCGGCGCGGGCCTGGCGCGAGGGCAAGAAGCTCGAGGAGATCAAGGCGATCAGGCGCGATGAAGCGGCGAAGGCCGCGCAGGTGCTCGGGGCCGCGATCGAGTTCCTGGATGCGGGCGACTACCCGCTGCGCGAGTCCGACGAGCTCACCGATCAGATCGTGCACTGGTTCCGCCGGATCAACCCGGCTGTGGTGCTCACCCATGCGCTGGCCGACCCGTACAACCCGGACCACCCGGCAGCCGCCCGGATGGCGCTGGCGGCCCGGGTCTTCGCACAGGCCGCGGGCTACGACGCACCTGGCGAGCCGCTCGGCGCACCGCCGGTGTTCCTGTTCGAGCCGCACCAGCCGGAGCTGTGCGACTTCAAGCCTCAGGTGCTGCTCGACATCACCGAGGTGTTCGGGCGCAAGCGCCAGGCTATGGAGTGCCTGCCCGCGCAGCAGCACATGTGGGAGTACTACACCGACCTGGCCAGGCGCCGTGGCGTCCAGTTGCGCCGGAACGCCGGGCCCAACCTCGGCCTGGCGCATGACACCATGGCGGAGGGGTACATGCGCGTGTACCCGCAGGTGACCAGGGTGCTGGCGTGAGGAACGTGGTCGTCACCGGCTGCCCGCGCGCTGACCTGGCCGAGGTAGACGCGCTCGTGCCGTTCGGCGTGGCGACAGTGCACGAGGCAATCGGGCGCACCGGCTACCTCGGACCGGAGATCCGTCCCGTCCACCTGGGACCGCGCGTCGGCGGCACGGCGGTCACGGCCCTGTGCTGGCCGGGAGACAACCTGATGATCCACGCCGCGGTCGAGCAGTGCCGGCCCGGCGACCTTCTGGTCGTGACCACCACTTCGCCATCGACCGACGGCTCGTTCGGCGAGTTGCTCGCCACCTCGCTGCGGCAGCGGGGAGTACGCGGGCTGGTGACCACCGGCGGCGTGCGCGATGTCGCCGAACTGCACGATCTGGGCTTCCCCGTATTCTGCGCCGCGGTCTCCGCGCAGGGAACGGTCAAGGCGACGGCCGGGGCCGTCAATGTCCCGGTGAGCATCAACGGGCAGCGCATAGCTCCGGGCGATGCCGTGATCGCGGACGACGACGGGGCCGTCGTGGTGCCCAGGCTGGACGTCTCGCGCGCCGTGACCGCCGCCAGGGAACGGGTCAAGAAGGAGGAGGTAGCCCGCGCCGCGTTCCGCCGCGGCGAGCTTGGTCTTGACTACTACGGATTGCGGGCGGTACTCGACCGGCTCGGCGTCGAGTACGTGCACTACGACTCCGCTACGGAGACCCGGTGAGCAGGCCGCCGGTCACGGCGACAGGCTCCGGTGACCAGCGAGGTAGCGGCCAGCACGCCGCCGCGAACCGGCGGGCGGCCGACGGCGTGCGGTGCATGCTGATGCGCGGCGGCACATCGAAGGGCCTATTCTTCCTCGCCAGCGATCTGCCCCGCAGCCCGGCGGACCGGGATGCGCTGCTGCTGGCGATCATGGGCAGCGGGCACCCGCTTCAGGTCGACGGCGTCGGCGGCGCTCATCCCCTGGCATCCAAGGTCGCCATCGTCTCGCGGTCGGCCGGCGGCGACGCGGACATCGACTACCTGTTCCTTCAGCTCGGCGTCGACCAGGTGATGATCACCGACCGGCAGAACTGCGGGAACATCCTCGCGGCTGTCGGCCCGTTCGCAGCGGAACGGGGCCTGATCGCCGCAGGCGAGGAGTCGACGACGACTCGGATCACGATGGTGAACTCCGGCAGCGTGGTCACCGCCACGTTCGCGACCCCTGGTGGCGTGCCGGATTACTCGGGCCGGACCGAGATCGCGGGCGTCCCTGGCACCGCCGCGCCGGTCCTGCTGCGCTTTACCGATACCGCCGGCTCGGCGACCGGGAGTCTGCTGCCCACCGGCCAGGTACAGGACGTTATCGACGGCGTGGCGGTGACTTGTGTCGACAACGGCATGCCGGTGGTCGTGGCCCGCGCCGCGGACTTCGGGCTCACCGGTGCTGAATCACCCGACGACCTGGCCGGCAACCACGAGGTCACGGCCCGGGTGCAGGCGCTGCGGATCAAGGCAGGAAAGCTGATGGGCCTGGGCGACGTGACCGGCCTGTCGGTGCCCAAGACGACCCTGGTCAGCGCGCCGCGCGATGGCGGGACGATCTGTACGAGGACCTTCATCCCGGTCCGGCCGCACACCGCGATCGGCGTGCTCGGCGCGGTCAGTGTCGCGACCGCGCTGCTGCTGCCCGGCGGCGTCGGCACCGACCTCGCCCTGCTCGGCGGCCAGTTCGTCGACGTCGAGCATCCGTCCGGCCACCTGGAGGTCGAGGTCGGGCTGGATACGTCGGTTAGCCCGCCGAGGGTGCTCAGCGCGGGCGTTGTCCGCACCGCACGCAAGCTGTTCGACGGGACCGTCTATCCGGCGTCCTACCCGCCGACCAGGCAGGACACCAGCCAGGGAAACCCCGGCCCCGAGCCGAGTTAGGACACCAGCCATGCCCCTGCTGCACGACGTCGCCCATCTCGCCCACGCCGAACTGCTCACGCCGGAACCGGAACAGAGCCTGTGGTTCTTCACCGAGGTGCTCGGCCTCACCGAGAACGGTGCCAGCGGCGACTCGGTCTACCTGCGCACCTGGGACGACTACGAGCACCACAGCCTGAAGCTGACCGCGTCCGCCACCTCCGGCATCCGCCGGACCGGACTGCGCGCGGCCAGCGAGGACGCGCTGAAACGACGGGTGGCCGACATCGAGGCCGCCGGGCTCGGAATCGGCTGGCGGGACGGCGACCTAGGCATCGGCCCGAGCTATCTGTTCCGCGATCCCGACGGGCACGAGTTCGAGCTGTACTTCCAGACCGAGTGGTACCAGCCGGAAGGCGACCTTAAGCCCGCGCTGAAGAACCAGGCACAGGCCTATCCGGGCCGCGGTGTCTGCGTACGGCGCCTGGACCACGTCAACTACCTGGCGGCGCGGACCGAGCCGAACGGGAGGTTCGCCTGCGACGCGCTGGGCGCCCGGGTCACCGAGCAGATCGTCCTGGACGACGGCACGGTCTGCGCCCAGTGGCTGCACTTCCAGCAGAAGTCCTACGACCTGGTCTATACCGACGACTGGACCAGGTCGTCAGGGCGGCTGCACCACCTCGCCTTCGCCACCGATACCAGGGAAGACATTCTGCGCGCCGCGGACATCTGCCTCGACAAAGGCGTCTTCATCGAGACCGGCCCGCACAAGCACGCCATCCAGCAGACATTCTTTCTCTATGTCTACGAGCCTGGCGGGAACCGGATCGAGCTGTGCAACCCGTGCGCGCGGCTGATCTTCGCACCCGACTGGACGCCGGTCAGCTGGACGCAGGCCGAGCGCGCCAAGGGCCAGGCCTGGGGCCTGGCCACCATCGGTTCGTTCCACACGCACGGCACCCCGCCGGTCAAGTGAACAGCGATCCCAAGCTCGCCGCGTTCGAAGCGGTCCGCGCGGCGATCGTGCACGGTGAATACGCGCCCCACCAGCGGCTGGTCGAGATCGAGCTGTGCGAGCGCTTCGGTGTTACCCGGTTCGTCGCGCGCGCCGCATTGCAGGAACTGTCCGCCCGCGGCCTGGTCGAGTTCGAGCGCAACAGGGGTGCCAGGGTCCGCGCGATCTCGCTCGCCGAGGCGATCGAGATCACCGAGGTACGCAGGCTGCTCGAAGGTCACCAGGCCGCGCGGGCCGCACAGCGAGTCACCGGGGCGGAAGCGGCGGAACTGCGCGGCATCGTCAGGGACATGCGCGCCGCTGTCGAGCGGTCAGAACTGCTGCGCTACAGCGATCTCAACGCGCGCCTGCACGCGGCGATCCGAGACATCTCAGCACACGAGACCTCGGCCCGGCTGCTGCGGCAACTCCGCGACCAGACGGTCCGCCACCAGTTCACGCTGTCCCTGGTACCCGGCCGGCCAGCGGTCTCGCTTCCCCAGCATGAGGCGATCGTCGCGGCGGTGACCGGCCGGGATGCCGCGGCAGCCGAGCGGGCGATGCAGGATCATCTGCACAGCGTCATCGACGCGCTTCGCGCGCTGCCAGCACCGGAGGCCCGGCCATGAGCACGGACGCCACCGGTCGCGACGGCGCACGGGCGGACCGGTTGTTGCCGTCCTCGGTCTCGGTGAGGCCGGCGACTCGATCGCCGCCGACTCGAGCACCCGCTCCTGGTCGTTCATCGGGCAGACGCCGATTGATTACCTCCGAAGTACGGCAGACACGGAGGCAGGCAGTGGCAAGAAGGAGACGTTCAGGCGTAGTAGCGGTACATGGCCTGGGCGACGCAGGCCGGCTTGGACCCGCCTTCGATCTCGACCGTGAAGTCCACGGTGAGCTGCACGCAGCCGGGCCCGGCATCCTCGATCGTGGCCAGCTTGCCGGCCAGCCTGATCTTCGACCCGACCGGGACGGGTGCCGGGAACCGCACCTTGTTCAGCCCGTAGTTGATGCCCATGCTGATCCCGCGAACCTGAAGCAACTCGCCGAAGAGCGGGATGACCATCGCCAGCGTCAGGTAGCCGTGCGCGATCGTCCCGCCGAACGGGCCGGCGGCCGCCTTCTCGGCGTCGACGTGGATCCACTGGTGATCATCGGTCGCGTCGGCGAAGGTGTTCACCCGCTGCTGACTCATTTCCAGCCAGCCGGAGTGCCCGAGGTCGGTACCAGCCAGACCTTTCAGCTCGTCCAGGCCATCCGCGGTAACGCTCATGAACAGACCTCCTGCAAAGGTAGTGAGCAGCTGAGCGATCAGGTCGCCTCGTGAGTATCGCGCACGAGGCGGCTGTCGAGGAAGCCGAGGTTGTCCGTCAGACCAGGATGAGGAGCCCGGAGTGGATCTGAAAGAGTGGCTCGGCCGCGCCGCAGGCTCGGTGCGGCGCTGGGAAGCCAGTTTCCCGCCGTTCGACACCCATCCGTCGCTGGAGGTCAGCGACGAACGGCTCGCCACCGTCTTCGGGACTTTCGCGGAGCGGATGCGCGGGAACTACCCGTACTTCCACCCGTCATACGCAGGCCAGATGATGAAGCCGCCGCACCCGGTGGCGGTGACCGGATACCTCGCCGCCATGCTCGTGAACCCGAACAACCACGCGCTCGACGGCGGCCCGGTCACCTCTGAACTGGAGAAGGAAGCGGTGGCGCAACTCGCTGAGATGTTCGGTTTCGCGAGCCATCTCGGCCACCTGACCAGCAGCGGCACCATCGCCAATCTCGAGGCGCTCTACGTCGCACGCGAGCTGCATCCTGGGCGCGGCATCGCCTACAGCGCCGAGGCGCACTACACCCACGCCCGCATGTGCGGCGTGCTCGGCATGACCGGGACGGCGGTCCAGACGGACGCGGCGGGCCGGATCGACCTGGACGCCCTGGACAACCTGCTGGCCGGCGGCCGGATCGGGACCGTGGTGGCGACCGCAGGAACGACCGGGCTCGGCGCGATCGACCCGGTGCACGAGGTACTCGCGGTGGCGCGCAGGCACGGCGCGCGCGTGCACGTCGACGCCGCGTACGGCGGCTTCTTCACGATCCTGGCCGGCCAGCCTGGTCCCGCCGGGCTCGATCCGCGTCCGTGGCGTGCGATCGCGCAGTGCGACTCGGTCGTCGTCGACCCGCACAAGCACGGGCTGCAGCCCTACGGGTGCGGCGCGGTGCTGTTCGCAGATCCCGCGGTCGGCCGGTTCTATTCCCACGACTCGCCCTACACCTACTTCACCTCCGACGAACTGCACCTCGGCGAGATCAGCCTGGAGTGCTCACGGGCTGGCGCGGCAGCGGCCGCGCTGTGGCTGACGCTCCAGCTCTTCCCGCTACGGCCGGACGGGCTCGGGCAGGTGCTGGCGGCCTGCCGCGGCGCCGCCATCGACGTGGCGGACCGGCTCGGAGGCTCGGGCCGGCTCCGGCTGTACCAGCGCCCGGACCTCGATATCGTCAGCTACTTCCCGGTCACCGAACCGGCCAGCCTGGCGGCGATCGACCGGGAATCCGCTCGGATGCTGGCCGACGGCATGAACCATGCCGCCAGGCCGGTCTTCCTCAGCACCCTGACGGTGACCGCCGACGCGTTCGCTCGGCGCCACCCCGGCGTCGCCGCCGACTCCGAGCAGGCCCGGATCCTGCGCAGCGTGCTGATGAAACCGGAAGCGCAGACCTGCGCCGCGCAGTTGCATGCCAGGCTCGAAGAACTCGCCGGCTCACCTGGCTAGCCAGGCAGACTGCCTGCGGCCAGCCGGAGCGCCGTGCCCACCAGCACGTCCGCACGGGCCCGCGCCGCTGGTTCCTCGGCGACGGTCTGGACGAGGAACTGGTCGGGGTCGGCCCCCGCCCGCGCTGCCTCGTCCCGGCCGCCAGCCTCCAGCCATTCCTTGAGCTGCGCGCCGTCGACCTCGGGATGGAACTGCACGGCCAGGTGCCGCCCGATCGAGAACGCCTGTACCCCCACGTCGTTGCTGGCCAGGACCGTCGCCTCGGCCGGCGGCACGCACCGGTCACCGTGGAACTGAAGCCAGGGACCACCGGGAACCTGTGCCGGGTCGAGTGAGTCGACCATGGTCCAGCCGACTTCCTTACGGTCCGCCGCAACCACCTGACCGCCTAGCGCCGCGCACAGCGACTGCGCGCCGAAACAGATCCCGAGGACCGGCACCCCGGCATCGTGGGCCTGCCGCAGCCAGGCCAGTTCCTGCTCGATCCACCAGCGGTTCGGACCGTCGTCATAGACCGAAGGAATGGCACCGAGTACGACCACGTGGTCGGCGCCGTCCAGCTCGGGAAGCGGCCCTTCGTCAGGGAAGAGATGCGTCGTGAACTCGGCGCCGCGTAGCCGGAACGCCTCCGCCACGAAGCCGGGCGAGTCCTCTGCGTGATGGCGGACGACGATGACTCGCATAGCGACCCCTCCGTTACCGGCTCGTTGCCGGGCACCTCGTTTGGTGCCAAACTATCTGCTCATGGCCTCGCCTGTCGATCCCGCCCGCCCGCACGTCAGCACCTGCCCGGCCAGGGCGGTGCTGCCCTGATGGCGCCCCGGCTGCTGCTCATCCTGACCGAGAACCAGACCATGCGGCCCTCGCCCGACATCGGCGATCTCGTCCGGTTCGCCGTCCAGGCCGAGCAGGCCGGCATCGACGGGGTCATGGTCAGCGAGCACGTCGTGCTCGGGCCGTCCGCGAACGCGGGCGGCCTCCCGGCTAACCCGCGGGACTACGCGATGCCGGGGAACCAGGATCCCGCCACGCCGTGGCCGAGCCCGCTCGTCCTGCTCAGCGCGATCGCCGCCGCCACCGAGCGGCTCCGGCTCGTCGCCGGGGCGGTCATCAGCCCGCTGCGGCACCCGCTGGCGCTCGCTAAGGACTTCGCCACCCTGGACCGGCTCAGCGGCGGCAGGCTCGTCGTGCTCCCCACGGTGAGCTGGCACCGGGACGAGTACGACGCGCTCGGGGTCCCGTTCGACCGGCGCGGCGACATTCTGGACGAGCAACTGGACATCTGGTCGCGGGCCTGGGCTGGCTCGCCGGTCTCGTTCGCCGGGCAGCACTTCCGGTTCGGCGAGGTCTGGGTCGAGCCGCAGCCGCTGCGGCCGGGCGGCCCGCCGCTGTGGTTCGGCGGGTCCTCGGTGCACCGCAGGCTCGTTGATCGCATCGTGCGCTACGGAAGCGGCTTCAACCCGCTCGGCCAGCCCGACGACGCCAGCCTCGCCCGCCTGGCCGGCGCGCTCAAGGCGGCCGGGCGGAGCCCGGCCGGCCTTGAGTACGTGGGCGGCGTCCGGGGGACGTTCACTGGACCCGGCGACCTCGCCGATCTCGACCAGGCGCTGGCCCAGATCCCGGCACAACTGGCCCGGGGCTTCACCACCATCTGCGTCAAGCCGTCGCAGTTCACCGGCGACGCGGCCCGGATCGGCGATTTCTGCCGCGAACTTGCCGGGAAAGTGTCCGTCCTGGCCTGACCCGGATCATCGTTGGCCCGGGCCCGGTGGCCGTTACGGCGTCATCACGATGGCGAATGGCCGGAACCCGGCGTGGATTGGCTTGAGCACGGTGTTGGTGGCGGTGCGGATCGGGGTGACCGTTCCCAGGTAGCGGCGCACCACATAGGCGGTCCTCCCGTCCTGGGTGAAGGCGATCGGGCCAGCGCCGAACTCGAATGTGATCGGCTTGAGCGCGGTATTGGTCGCAATGCGGATCGGGGTCACCACCCGCGGGTTGAAGCTGCTGACATAGGCGATCTTCCCGTTCGGAGCGATCGCGATGGCGCTGGGGCTCCACCCCACCCTGATCGACTTGAGCGCGGTGTTGGCGGCGGTATCGACAGGTGTCACGCTGTACCCGCCGTCGTCTGCGACGTAGCCGGTCTTTCCGTCCGGGGTGACGGCCATGGCCAACGGGGTCTTGCCGACCCCGATTGGCGCGAGCACGGTATTGGAAGCGGTATCGATCGGGGTGACCTCCCCCGGGATACCCATGTTGAGTACGTAGGCGGTCTTCCCGTTCGGGGTCATCGCGATCGGGCCGCCGAGCCCGAAGAAACGCTTGAGCACGGTTCTGGTAGTGAGACGGATCGCGATCACTTCAGCGGGGGTGGCGCAGCTGACATAGGCCACCTTCGCGTTCGGAGTGATAGCGATGTAGCTGCAATCGCCCGGCATCTTGATCGGTGCGAGCGCCGTGTTGGTAGCGGTACCTATCGGAACGATCTACCCCGGACGGTAATCGACGACGTAGACGGTCTTCCCGTTCCGGGTCATCACGATTGTGAAGGGCCGGAATCCGACCTTGACCCCCTTGATGGCGGTGTTGGCGGCGACCCTGATCGGGGTCACCGTGCCATAGCTGTCAAAGAGTCCCTTGCCGTTCAGGGCAAGGACGTAGGCGGTCGCCGTCCGGTGCCAGGCTGGCGAGGACCCCGATGCGACCACGGCTCTCGTCGGGCCGGCCCCTGCCACTCCTAGCAATGACAACGTTCCCGCCGCGACGACGGCGCCTAAGACACGCGTGACACGCATGCGCATCGGATTCCTCCATCCACGCAACCGCCGGCAGCAGCCGCCGACCTGGCAACCCGACCATAGGCCCGCCTCGTGAGCGGCCGCAGAGACCCACGTCCCGCAGGCCAGGGACCATTGGCCCGTGCACGGAAAGGGGATTCGCTCAGCGAAGCGCAGGTGTCCGGGCCAGCGCCCCGGTGGACCATTTCCCGACCACTTCACATGATTTGCTGGCACCATAAGTCGCACGCCGTGATCCGCACCGATCCGGCCCGTCAAGCGCAGCACCGTCAAGCGCAGCACGGTCAAGCGCAGAACCGTATCCACAGGCCCGGCAAAGGACTCGCCCAGTGTCCCCCATCCCCGCTACCGACGACCGCGCCTCAGATGACCCGGCTGGCCAGGCCCCGGCTGGCCAGGCCCCGGCAGTTGGCAGCGCCGGCGCCGCGGCGCCGATGGCGGGCGAACCGGCTTCCCGAGTGGTGCTGGTCACCGGCGGTGGCAGCGGGATCGGCACCGCGGTAACCCGCAGGCTCACCGCCGCTGGGGACCGTGCGGTCATCTGCGGCCGACGGCCAGCCGCCTTGCGCGCGGTGGCCGCGCAGACCGGAGCGCAGGACGTCGTCTGCGATATCGCCGACGGCGAGCAGGTCACCCGGCTAGTCGAGACTGTGATCGGCACGTTCGGGCGACTGGACGGACTGGTGCTCAACGCTGGCATCATCGCACCCGGCGGGGTCGCCGAACTGTCGGTGCGGGACTGGCTGGACATGGTGACGGTCAACCTGACCGGAGCCTTCCTGGTGGCCAAGGCCGCGCTCGGGCATCTGCTCGCCGCACGCGGAGCGATCGTGTCGATCGCTTCCGTGGCCGCTCTCCGTGCCTCGGCCGAGATGGGCGGCTACGCGGCGACCAAGGCCGGGCTGACCATGCTGACGCAGTCGCTCGCGGTCGATCATGCCCATGCGGGGCTGCGGGCCAATGTGGTGTGCCCAGGGTGGACGATCACGGAAATGGCCGACGAGGAAATGGCGGCGTTCGGCGGCGAGCGTTCGCTCGGCGTGCCTGAAGCGTACGATCTCGTGACCGCTCTGGTGCCGCAGCGCCGGCCGGCGCACGCCGACGAGGTCGCCGCCGTCGTGGCCTGGCTGCTGTCCGACGACGCGTCCTACGTCAACGGTGCCGTGATCCCGGTCGACGGGTCAGCGACGGCGGTGGACGTCGGGACTGTGGCGTTCGATCCGCGAGTCAGCCTGCGGACGGATCAGGTCAGGTCAGGTAGTTCCGCCGCTGGTTGGCCGCGAAGTCCCGCCTGATCCTGGTGCGGTCGGCTGCGTCGAGTACCCGGTAGGCCAGCTCCGCCCCGGGCCGGTAGTAGACGACGTCGTCGACTTCCCAGCGCTGCCGCCGCAGCGCGGGCTTGTCGATCTTCCGGGTGGCGGTCACCGGCACGTCGGTGACCAGCCGGAGGTAACGAGGCGCCCATTTGGTCCCGAGGTCGGGCTGCTCGCCCAGGAAGCGGGCAAAGGCGCCGATGTCGAACGCGGCCATATCGGCGACCTGGATCGCGGCCATCGCCTGATCACCCGTGCGCTCGTCGGGCACCGGGTACACGGCGACCAGGCCGACGCCAGGGAACCGGCTCAGTATCCGCTCGATCGGAGCCGCGGCGAAGTTCTCGCTGTCCACCCGCAGCCGGTCCGTGCCACGCCCGGCGAAGTAGAAGTAGCCCCGCTCGTCGCGGTATGCGAGATCGCCGGTCATGAAGATGGCGCCGCGCACGCGCTCCGCCTCGGCCGCCGGGTTGTTGTAGTAGCCCTCGAACGCCGCGGCGCCGGTGCGGTTCGCCAGCTCGCCGATCGCCTCGTCCGGATTCAGGAGCAAGCCGTTCTCGTCGAACCGCGCGGGCGGGCAGTCGCGCATCGTCACCGGGTCGAGCACCGCCGCCCGCACCCCAGGTGCCGGCATGCCGAGCGACTCAGGTGGCGAGTCCGGCGTCTTGAGCAGGGTGAGCGCGCCCTCGCTCGATCCGTAGCTCTCGGTCGGGGCAACCCCGAACCGGCGCTCGAATTCGGCCCGATCCCGGCGGGAAGCCTCGGTGCCGAAGGCGCAGCGCAGGCTGGTCTGCCTCTCCTGCGGACGCTCAGGCTGCGCCAGGATGTAGGCAAGCGACCTGCCCACGTAGTTGAAGTACGTCGCCTTGAAGGCGCGGATGTCGTCGAGGAAACCCGAGGCGGAGAACTTCCTTGCCATGGCATAGGTCCCCCCGGTGAACAGCGGGTTCGCCCAGGCCGCCATCAGCGCGTTGCCGTGGAACAACGGCATCGAGTTGTAGGTGACGTCCTCGCGCCCGAGGCCCATGTGCTGGTACTGCGCGATCGCGGAGAACCGGCCGGTGCTGCAGATGACGGCCTTGGGCGCCCCGGTGGATCCCGAGGTGAACAGCAGCAGCAGGACCTGCCGGGGATCATGTGCCTGCGGCACGTCCGGAGCCGGCCTGCCGCGATGCCGTTCCAGTGCGGCGGCGTACCCGGCGTCGTCATGGGTCACGACCAGGTCGGTCCCGACGTCCAGGCCGGTCAGCAGCGGGCGGAGCGACCGGCTTGTGACCAGGATCTGGCAGTCGGTGAACCGGATATCTCCGGCAAGTTCCGCGCCGCGCCTGGTGAGGTTCACTCCGACCACCGCGGCGCCGGCGAGCGCCGCCCCGCCGATGAGGAACAGGTACTCCGGTTCGTTCTCGAGCAGCACGCCTACGTGGAACGGCCGCCCCGGGTCCTTGTGCTCCAGCAGCCAGCAGGCACGCAGGATGCACTCGCTGACGAATTCGCCCCAGGACCAGACGCGGTCCTCGAAGAGCAGCCCCGGGTGATCGTCGCCAGTTCGGGCCAGGATCAGGTCAGCGGTGGTCACGGTCGGGTCGATCGTCACCGGCTACCTCCAGCGCGCACGCGGTCCGATTACCTTGTGCGGAGTCCGGGACTTCCTGCCCTGTCAGCCGCCAGGTCCGCGGCGGTAATGTCAAGCAGTCTGACTCAGCCAAAGAGGAAGAGGGGGCATAATGCCGAAGATCGTACATTTCGAAATTCCTGCGGACGACCCGCAGCGAGCTGTTGCCTTTTACCACGACACGCTCGGCTGGGAGGTCTCACGTTTCGGGGATGAGCCGTACTGGCTGGTGCGGGCCGGCAAAGAGGACGAGCCGGGCGCCGACGGCGCGCTCCTGGGCCGGGATGACCTGCACCAGAGTCCGGTCCTGATCGCCGGGGTGGAGGACATCGACGACGTTCTCAGCCGGGTACAGAAGTTCGGCGGCCAGGTCGTCCAGGGCAAGCTTCCCATTCCCGGCATGGGGTGGTCGGCCTACCTGCACGATCCTGAGGGCAACACGATCGGGCTTTTCCAGCAGGACCCGACGGCTGCCGCCAGCGGCTGACCACCTGCCGCCGGGCGCCAGGACCACGACGGCAAGCTGCCAGCTCGGCGAGACGTGGTCCGGTGCGGTGATTTGAAGTCACAGATCAGCGTTGCGGAGCGGGACTGACACATCGCCCAGGTACGGTTTCGGCTATGACGATCGATGCTGTTGCCCGCGCCAGGCCCGTCGCCGAGGTCGGGACGAGCATCGAGTTGTTCACAGGAGGCGGCGGGCTCGCCCTGGCGATGCACGAGGCAGGGTTCCGCCATCTCCTGGCAGTCGAGATCGAGAAGCGCGCCTGCTCGACTCTCCGGGCTAACAAGGCGGTCCCCTTTGATTCAGATGCCGGAGCGCCTGCGACCTTGGCGGACTCCTGGCCGCTGGCCGAGCACGATATTCACCGCATGGACTTCACCCCGTGGGCTGGCGCGGTGGACGTGATCGCGGGTGGCGTCCCGTGCCAGCCGTGGAGCCTCGGGGGCGCGCACAGGGGCTATGAAGACAGGCGGAACCTCTGGCCTGAGCTGTTCAGGTGCGTGCGAGAGACCCGTCCGAGAGCGATCATCGCCGAGAACGTTCAGGGTCTGCTCCGACCGTCGTTCAGGAGGTACTACGAGTACATCCTGAACGAGCTTGCCGCCCCGTTCGAGCAGAGGGTAGACGGTGAGGACTGGCAGGATCATGATCGCCGCCTGGCGAAGGCGCTGGAAGACCGGAGCGCCGACCCCGAACGCAGTTATGACGTGAAGTACATGCTGGTGAACGCGGCGGACTACGGGGTCCCGCAGATGAGGCTCCGTGTGTTCGTGGTCGCGTTCCGCCGGGATCTTGGCTTGGCGGACTGGCGGTTCCCCGCGCCGACCCACTCCGAGGCCGCGTTGCTGCTGGACCAAGCCAGCGGACGGTACTGGAAGAGGCACAAGATCCCGCCGCGCCTGGCCCCGCTACCCCGTCGGGTGCCCCTGGTAGCGGACGGGGCACTGCCATGGCGGACGGTTCGGGACGCGATCAGTGGGCTCCCTGAGCCGTTGAAGCCGCTGGAGGCGAAACTGGAACATCCTGGCTGGCTACACCACGTCGGCTGGCCGGGGGCACGCGAGTATCCGGGGCACACGCCTAACGACCTCGACCGACCCGCAAAGACCGTCAAGGCTGGCGTCCACGGGGTTCCCGGTGGCGAGACGGTTGTCCGTCTCGACGATGGTTCGATCAGATACCTGACCGTCCGAGAGGTCGCGCGTGTGATGACCTTTCCAGATACTTGGCGCCTGGAAGGCCCACGCGGGGAGCAGATGCGCCAGCTTGGCAACGCCGTCCCCGTTCTCCTGGGCAAAGTGATCGCGGACTCGGTGGCCGCGGCGCTGCGGCAGACCCTCAAGCTCGCCGACGATTGAGTAGCTGGCGTAACCTCTGAGACCATGGGCGCCCGGTCAGCATCCGCATCGTGGGCGTCCTCCCCAGCCGTCCGCGCTGTAATGCGCGGCAATAAGGGGCGGGATACACGACCCGAACTGGCCGTCCGGTCGGCCGTTCACGCACTTGGCTTGCGCTACCGGGTCGGCATGAGTCCCATGCCAGGGATCAGGCGCACGGCCGACCTGGTGTTCCCTCGGGCCAAGGTCGCGGTATTCGTAGACGGATGCTTCTGGCATGGCTGCCCCGAGCATCATCGGCCCGCCAAACGCAATGTCGAGTTCTGGCAGACCAAGATCGAGGGCAACATCGCACGGGATGCCGATACCGACGACCGGCTGAGGCAGGCGGGCTGGCGGGTAATCCGTGTGTGGGAACACGAAGAACCCGCCGAAGCGGCAGCCGCGATAAAGGCGATCGTGCGCGAGGCGGCATCGCGTGACGAACCGCCCACCTGTCGCTAGCAACCGGCAGCTAAGCCGATACGATTCTGTCGTGACGGACTATCTGCCCGCTTATTACGACCCGATGGGCACCCAGAACGTCACGGCGGCGATCTGCCAGGAACTGGAGCGCCAGCCGCTCGTCTCTCTCGAATCCGAGGTCTCGAGGTTCGACGGCTCCGGGCTGTACGCGATCTACTACTGCCACGGCGGAACGCTGGTCCTCTACGCGCCGATTAAGAACCTCAAGATCCCCGTCTACGTCGGACAAGCGCTGTCTCACAACAGCGCCACGGGAGTCGCCACGAGGGACAGGAGCCCGCTCTGGAGACGGGTGCGGGACCATCGCAGGTCGATCGACGGGGCCGGTCTACCCGCCGGGGAGTTCAGCGTTCGGCTGTTGCGCCTCCCAGACGTCCACGCCGACCTGGGAGAAAATGGCTTGCGCGTCTTCTACCAGCCCGTCTGGAACGCGATCCTCAAGGGCTTCGGGAGCCATGAGCAAGGCTCCACGACCAGGACGAGCGGGCGCTCGCCATGGGACACCGTGCACCCGGGCAGAAGTAGGACCTTCGGCTCAGAGGCTCACGATCGGGACAAGCTAGTAAAGCAAGCCGAGGACCACATCGCGAGACAGGTCGCCAGCTACGGCAGCGCGCCCTGGCAGCAGGGCTGAGAGAACTAGCAGCCCTGCTGCAGCCTGAGCAGGGCAGGGACTTCTCACCCTGCTCGGAGCACTCGCGGTGCTGAGTTAGTACCTCGCGCGGGCACTTGATCTTCGGCATGGGAGGTGGCGACCGCCACTGCTAGATGTTTTACCAGGTCAGAAGCGGTTCCTCTCAACCTCTTCCGTGATCATGGAATTCGGCTGTCCGAATGCGGAGGAGAGCGCGCGCACGGCCGTGTCCAGCAGGTCGGACAAGCCGTCATCGCCGCTGTCCAGCCACTGCTCGTAGGCTGCCACCGCGACGCCGAGCATCGCGTAGGCGATGGCCCGCGGAAAGAGAGCATCTGGCTGCTGTCCGGTCCGTTCGGCGACGAAGTCCGCGATCACCTGCCGCCACGCTGCGTAGCGCAGGGTCGAATGCGCTTGCAGCGCCGGGACACCGAGGATCAGTTCCATCCGCCGCCGGTGCGCCGGCAACTGCTCCGGCGCCACCCGGTTGAACTCGACGATGGCGTGCCGGATGGCGTCCATCAGCGGTTGCCGCGCCGGCGCGGCGTCCAGTCGCAGCCGCATCCGGGCTAGCTCGGCGTCGAAGTCGCCCCAGGGAACGTCGTTCTTGGACGGGAAGTACCGGAAGAAGGTGCGGCGGCCGATTCCCGCCGCGCGTGCGATGTCGTCGATCGTCGTCCGGTCGAAGCCTTGCCGCTCGAAGAGGTCGAATGCCACCTGCTCCAGCTCGGCACGCGAGGTGATCCGGCGGCGGCCGGGCGGGCGGCTAGCCGGGCCGCCGGCCGGGCGGCCGCCGATTCCGCCTCCGTCCGCCATCACCCCTCCCGGGGGTTCGGAGTCCATGCCGCGTCATCGCCGAAATGCCTCAGCCGAGCATCCCACGTGCCCGCCTGGACGAGAAAGGGGTCGCTGACGGGCGACGGCCTCGTGGGCCTTGTGTCCTGGCACCGAGTGCCTTAACCTCATGGCACTGAGTGCCACATCATAGAGGAGGCAACAGCATGGCAGCGAGCACAGCAGCCGACACCGACCAGGCGACGCAGGTCACGGCTGTGGCCCAGGTGCCCGGGCCAGCCGAAGACGAAGCGCTGGTTGCCGACGAGCTCCTGGTCGAGGAGGTCTCGATCGACGGCATGTGCGGTGTCTACTGATCCAGCCCGGTCCGGTTCTGCCTTCGACCTGGACCGCCCCTGGTGCCTGGACGAGCGAGTGGCGGTACGCCCGGAGCCGTTCGGCGCCCTGCTGTATCACTTCGGGACTCGCCGGCTGTCCTTCCTCAAGGATGTGACCGTGCTGACCGTCGTCCGCAGTCTGGCTGAGCACCCGAGTGCGCGGTCCGCGTGTGAGTCGGCGGGCGTCACCGCCGGAGCGCTGCCCGCCTATCAGCGCGCGCTGGCGACGCTGGCGGGTTCGGAGATGATCCATGAGCGAGTCACCCGGTGACGGGCGCGCCGCTGCCGCTGGTCGAGCAGTTCCAGCACGGGCTGGATGCGCCGATCTGCCTGACCTGGGAGCTGACCTACGCGTGCAACCTGTCCTGCGTGCACTGCCTGTCGTCCTCGGGGCGGCGTGATCCCGGCGAACTGAGCACGGCCGAGTGCAAGGCGCTGATCGACGAGCTCGAGCGGATGCAGGTGTTCTACGTCAACATCGGCGGCGGCGAGCCGACGGTCCGCCCCGATTTCTGGGAACTGATCGATTACGCGGTAGCCCACCGGGTCGGGGTGAAGTTCTCCACCAACGGGGTCAAGATCACCCCCGAGGTAGCCGGGCGGCTGGCCGGAAGCGACTACGTGGACGTGCAGATCTCGCTGGACGGCGCCACCGAGCCGGTCAACGACGCGGTGCGCGGCCCGGGCTCCTACCGGATGGCGATCCGCGCGATGCGCAGCCTCGCGGCAGCAGGCTGCCGCGATTTCAAGCTGTCGGTTGTAGTGACCAGGCAGAACGCCGGCCAGCTGGACCAGTTCGCGGCCCTGGCGCGCGAGTACGGCGCGCAGCTGCGGCTGACCCGGCTGCGGCCGGCCGGCCGCGGCGCCAGCGTCTGGCACGAGCTGCACCCCACCGCGGCCCAGCAGCGCGCCTTGTATGACTGGCTGGTCGCGCACGGGGAGAACGTGCTCACCGGCGACTCTTTCTTCCACCTGGCCGGTTACGGGCAGGCCCTGCCCGGACTGAACCTCTGCGGCGCCGGACGGGTCGTGTGCCTGATCGATCCGGTCGGCGACGTCTACGCCTGCCCGTTCGCCATCCACGACAGCTTCCTGGCAGGCAATGTGCGTGCCGACGGCGGATTTGCCGGGGTGTGGCGGGAGTCGGAGCTGTTCGCGGACCTGCGCCGCCCGCAGTCCGGCGGGGCGTGCGCGTCCTGTTCGGCGTTCGATGCCTGCCGGGGCGGATGCATGGCGGCGAAGTTCTTCACCGGCCTGCCCCTGGACGGGCCAGACCCGGAGTGCGTGCTCGGTCACGGCGAGACGGCGCTCACCGCGGCGGCCGCGGTCACGCCGCCGCTGCCCTCCCCCGACCACTCCCGCCGGCGCCCGCCGGTGCCGGTCTCGATCGGCAGGCGCCGCCCGCCTGACCGCGCTTGCGACACCGATCCGCTGGCCGGATTCACCGCCGGTGCGGGCTGACATGCCGCGACCGGGGCCGCTCGCCCCGGCTGTCCCGGCGCGCCAGAGCCCTTTCCTGGCGGACCTGACCTGGCCGGATGTACGGGACCTGGCCAGGGCGGGAACGTTCCTGGCCGTGCCGATTGGTTCCACCGAGCAACATGGCCCGCAGCTGCCGCTCTCCACGGACACCGACGTCGCCGAGGCCCTGTGCCAGCGGCTGGCAGCAGCGCGCCCGGACGTGCTCGTGGCCCCGGCCCTGCCCTACGGGTCCAGCGGCGAACACGCCGGGTTCGCCGGGACCATCTCGATCGGTCAGGCCGCGGTGGAGCTGGCCGTGCTCGAGCTTGGCCGGTCGGCGGCGGAGACGTTCGCGCGGGTGCTGTTCGTCTCGGCGCACGGCGGCAACGGCGAGCCGGTGGCGCGGGCGGTGCGGCGGCTGCGCGAGGAGTCGCGGGACGTTGCCGTCTTCTGCCCGCGCTGGGACGGCGACCCGCATGCCGGGTATGAGGAGACAGCCTTGCAGCTCGCCTTGCGCCCGGCCGCGGTACGGACGGACCGCAGTACGCCAGGGAACACCGGGCGGCTGACGGAGCTGATGCCGGCACTGCGAGCCGGCGGCGTGCGCTCGGTCAGCCCGTCCGGGGTACTCGGCAACCCGGTGGGCGCCACCGCCGCTGCGGGCGAGGCGCTGCTGGACGAACTAACCGCAGCGCTGATCCGCCAGGTCCAGCAGTGGAATCCGGAGGGACAGGCGCGGTGAGCGGCAGCCAGCGGGTGGCCATCGTCACCGGAGGCGCGCGCGGCATCGGCGCGGCCACCGTGCTGGCCCTGGCCGGCCAGGGCTGGTCAGTGCTCGCGCTCGACCTGGTAGCGGATGACCCGGTGCTGCCCTATCCGATGGCCACCGAGGCCGACCTGGCCGGCGTGGTCGAGCAGGCGGACCGCGCTGCCGGGCCTGGCCGGGTCGCCGGCTACCGCGCGGACGTGCGCGACCAGGCGGCGGTGACGGCCGCGGTGGCGCAGGCCGAACAGCGGTGGGGCGGCCTGGACGCGGCGATCGCCGCCGCCGGCGTGATCGCCGGAGGTCTTCCGTTGTGGGAACTCCCGCCCGAGCAGGAACGGGCGGTACTGGACATCGACCTCGGCGGTGTCATCAACCTGGCCAGGGCCGCTGTCCCGGCACTGCTGCGCCGCGCCGAGCCCCGTTCCGGGCGATTCCTGGCCGTTGCCTCCGCGGCCGCCACCCGCGGCCTGCCGATGCTGGCCGCTTACTGCGCGGCCAAAGCCGGCGTAGCCGGCCTCATCCGTGCCCTGGGAGCGGAACTGGGCGGCACCGGAGTAACGGCCAATGCCGTCAGCCCTGGCTCGACCGGTACTCCGATCCTGGACCAGAGCGCCCGACTTTACGGACTGGAGAGCGCGCAGGCGTTCGCCGCCCAGCAGCCGGCCGGCCGGCTGCTGGACCCCGCCGAGGTCGCCGCGGTGCTGGCGTTCCTGGCCGGGCAGGAAAGCAGCGCGATGACGGGCGCCGTGGTGCCCGTGGACGGCGGGCTCGCGTTGTGACCGCTCCGCTGCCCCCGCCACCAGGCTCCCTGCCTGGGCTCCCGCCGTTGCCTGCCGGTTTCCGGATCGTGCCCGACCCTGCTACCAGGGAACTGGCGCCAGGCATCTGGTTCGGCGGATCACCCGCCCGGATCATCCGCCTGACCAGGGCAGGCCAGGCGGCCTGGCAGGAACTGCGGTGCGGTCCGGTGGCCTCGGGCGCCTCCGGCCTGCTGGCCCGGCGGCTCACCGACGCGGGGCTAGCGCACCCGCTGCCGCCGCCGGACCCGGCGGCGGCGCTGGATGTCACCGTGATCGTCCCGGCCCGCGACCGCGCTGACCTCCTGGAACGGTGCCTCGCAGCACTGGGGGATGCCCACCCGGTCGTGGTCGTCGACGACGGATCACAGCAGCCAGGCGCCGTGGCGAAGGCCGCTGGCCGGCACGGGGCAAAGCTGATCCGCCGCGACGTGAACGGCGGGCCCGGAGCTGCCAGGAACACGGCGCTGGATTCCGTGACCAGCGAGCTAGTCGCGTTCGTCGACAGCGACTGCGTCCCGACGCCGGGGTGGCTCGGCAAGCTGGCCGCGCACTTCGCCGATCCGCTCGTCGCGGCGGCTGCGCCCCGTATCGCCGGCCTGGCGCCCGCCACCTGGGCGGGCCGGTACACGTCGGCCAGCGGCGCGCTCGACCTGGGCGACCGGGCGGCGAGGGTGGTACCGCGCACCCGGGTCGCCTACGTGCCCACCGCCGCGCTCGTGACCCGCCGGGCCGCGCTGCTGGCCGTCGCCCGCGACGGTCAGGTCTTCGACGAGGTGATGCGTACCGGCGAGGATGTCGACCTGGTGTGGCGGCTGCATGAGGCAGGCTGGCGGGTCCGCTATGACCCTGCCGTGCTGGTCCGCCATCGTGAACCCGCTAGCTGGTCCGGGCTGCTCGCCCGGCGGTACCGCTACGGCTCCTCGGCGGCCCCCCTCGCACTCCGGCATCCCGGTTCCGTGCCGCCCCTGGTGCTATCGCCCTGGCCTGCCGCGACAGTCGCGGCCGCGCTCGCGCGCCGCCCGGTCGCGGCAGCGGCCGTGTTCGGCGCCTCGGTAATTGCCACCGACCGGACGCTGCGCCGCGCTCGGGTCCCCCGCCGGGGCACGGCCCGCACCCTGCTCGCCGCGACCGGGCAGACCTGGCTGGGCATCGGCCGGTACGGCACCCAGTACGCGGCGCCGCTGCTGGCCGCCGCGATCGCCGCGCCTGGCCGCGGCCCGGCAACCAGGCGCTGGGGTCGCCGCGCGGCGGCCGGGGCGCTGTTGCTGGCTGCCCCCCTGACCGCCTGGGCAGCCATCCCCCAGGCGCTGGATCCGGTCAGGTTCACGCTCGGCCGGATCGCCGACGACGTCGCCTACGGCCTCGGCGTCTGGTCCGGCTGTATCGCCAGCCGGACGACAGCCCCGCTACGTCCGGTGATCGCGTGGCACCAACTGCGGATCACCGCCAAGGCCTCGCACCCCAGAGATGAGAAGGACGGCAATCCACGATGAGCAGCGCCTGGTTCGAGACAGTTGCCGAGGCCCAGCGGCGGGCGCGGAAACGGCTGCCCAAGTCTGTCTACGGCGCCCTGCTAGCCGGAAGCGAGAAAGGACTCACCGTCGGCGACAACGTGGCGGCCTTCGATGAACTGGGCTTCGCTCCGCGTGTCGCGGGCACTTCCGCCGAGCGTACGCAGGCCACTACGGTGATGGGCCAGCCCGTCTCCCTGCCGGTGATCATCTCCCCCACCGGCGTGCAGGCAGTCCATCCCGACGGAGAGGTGGCCGTCGCCCGCGCCGCCGCTGCCCGCGGCACGATCATGGGCCTGAGTTCGTTCGCAAGCAAGCCCATGGAAGAAGTCATCGCCGCCAACCCGCGGACGTTCTTCCAGCTGTACTGGATCGGCGGCCGGGACCAGATCGCCGAGCAGCTAGACCGCGCGCGCCGGGCCGGGGCGGCAGGCATCATCACCACGCTTGACTGGTCCTTTTCGCACGGCAGGGACTGGGGCAGCCCGCACATCCCGGAGAAGATGACCCTGCGGGAGATGGTGCGGCTGGCACCCGAGGGCCTCTCCCGCCCCCGCTGGTTCTTCAGCTTCGCCCGGACCGGCCACCTTCCGGCCCTGACGGTGCCCAACATGGCGGCCGACGGCCAGCCCGCCCCTACGTTCTTCACCTCTTACGGGCAGTGGATGGGATCGCCTCCGCCGACCTGGGATGACGTGGCCTGGATGCGGGAGCAGTGGGGAGGCCCGTTTATGCTCAAGGGCATTACCAGGATCGACGACGCCAAGCGCGCCGCCGACGCCGGGGTAACCGCGATCTCCGTCTCTAACCACGGCGGCAACAACCTCGACGGCACGCCTGCGACCATCCGGGTACTGCCCGGCATCGCCGAGGCCGTCGGCGGCCAAGTGGAAGTGCTGCTCGACGGCGGCGTCCGGCGGGGCAGCGACGTGGTGAAGGCGCTCGCTCTCGGTGCCCGGGCCGTCATGATCGGCCGGGCCTATCTCTGGGGGCTTGCCGCAGGCGGCCAAGCGGGCGTCGAGAACGTGCTCGACCTGCTGCGCGGCGGCATCGATTCGGCGCTCCTCGGCCTCGGCTGCTCCTCGATCGCAGACCTGGGCAAGGACAACCTCGTGCTGCCCTCCGGTTTCACCCGCAGGCTCGGGGAGGTCGCGCAACGACGCTAGCCCGGACCCAACTACTTGCCCGATGGCCGCGACCCAGTGAGGATGGACATGACGAGGAAAATCCCCTGATGAGCTGCTGTCCGAGCATCTTGACAGCTTGCTCGCTCGCAAGCACACTTGGCTGACCCAGGGACCCCTCCACGAAAGCCTGGCCCCAGCCCGATTGACCAGCGAAAATTCACGGAGGGTACTGGGCGGCACACCGGACGGGAACGACCCGATTCGTGGTCGCTCCATGGACCTGGGCCTGGGTGGCGCGGTCAGACCTTCCACAAGATCAGGAGGACGGTTGGACACCCAAGCCGCAGTTCTGTGGAAGACGCATTCACCGTGGAGCGTGGAGGACATCGTCCTTGACCCGCCCCAGCACGGAGAGGTGCTGGTCAAGCTCGCCGCTTCGGGCCTGTGCCACTCCGACGAGCATCTGGTCACCGGTGACATGTTCATCCCGCCGGAGATCACCGAGCAGACCGGCGCGACGATGCTCCCGATGATCGGCGGCCACGAGGGGGCCGGCGAGGTCGTCGAGGTCGGGCCGGGCGTCACCACCCTCAAGCCTGGTGATCACGTGTCGCTGGGCTTCGTCCCGGCCTGCGGCCGCTGCCCCTCCTGCGCCGCCGGACACTCGAATCTCTGCGACATGGGTGCCTTCCTGCTTTTCGGCCGCCAGATCGGCGACCTGACGGCCCGCCACCACGCGAAGGACGGCACCGACCTGGGCATCATGTGCTGCCTGGGCACCTTCGGGCCGTTGACGGTGGTCAACGAGGCATCCTGCATCAAGCTCGACGACGACATCCCGCTGGACAAGGCCGCGCTCGTCGGGTGCGGTGTCACCACCGGCTGGGGCTCGGCCGTCTACCTCGCCGACGTGCGGCCCGGTGAGACAGTGGTCGTGGTCGGCGTGGGCGGAGTCGGCATCAACGCCATCCAGGGCGCGGCGATGGCCGGCGCGCGGCATATCGTCGCGGTCGACCCGGTGCCGTTCAAGCTGGAGGAAGCGGTGAAGTTCGGCGCGACGCACACCGCGTCCAGCGTCGAGGAGGCCGCCGGGATCGTCGGCCTGATCACCTGGGGTGCGCAGGCCGAGAAGGCCATTATCACCACCGGCGTGGCCGAGGGGTCGATGATCGCGCCGGTGCTGGCCATGGTCGCCAAGGGCGGCCGTTGCGTCGTCACCTCGGTGGCGTCGATGGCCGCGACAGAGGTCTCGCTCAACCTGGCCGAGCTCACGCTGCTGCAGAAGCAACTGGTCGGCGGCATCTTCGGCGGCGCCAACCCGCGCCGGGACATCCCCCGCCTGCTGCGACTGTATAAGGAAGGCAAGTTCAAGCTGGACGAACTGGTCACCAACACCTACAAGCTGTCCGAGGTCAACCAGGGCTACCAGGACATGCGCGACGGCAAGAACCTGCGGGGCTTGATCTTGTACTGACCCGGTTCCGTGGCCGGGCGGCCTCGACAGGCCCGCCCGGCCACGCCGAACTCAGGCGTGGGCAGGTACCTCTTCCTTGAGATGCTCGCTCAGCCAAGCCCGGACCTCTGCGGTGTCCCCGCGCAGGGGCCGTAGTCACTTCGCGAGGGCTGTCGGGTGGTCTCCGGGGACTGCTCACCGGGCGCCAGGGCCGCATGCTCTCCATCTGACCTGCATGCCGACGACACGACGTCTGCAGATGACCGTGCTCGGCTTGTCGTGCCCGGCTCAGGGAGAACCAGCATCGATGAGAGCCAGCATCAATCGGGGGATTCATGCGAGTCATGGCCAGGATCACTATGCCGACCGAGACAGGTAACCAGGCGATCAAGGACGGCACGCTCGGCGCAATCATGCAGGGCGCGGCAGACCGGTGGAAGCCAGAAGGAATGTACTTCACGACCTTCGACGGGCACCGGAGCGCGTTCATGGTGTTCGACCTGCCCGACTCAAGCGACATGCCGCCGTTCGCCGAGCCGTTCTTCGAGAAGCTGAACGCCGACGTGCAGCTCGCTCCAGCCATGAACGGCGACGATCTGCTGAAAGGGCTCTCCCAGCTGGACTGACCGCACCGAAGGCTGTCGGTCGGCGTCATGGTCATCTGCGGCGGAACAGCCGGGTGATGCCGGCCGCCACTGCCGTTGCGGCCACCCAGCCGGAAATGATCATGATCCATGCGTAGAAGAGCAGCAGACCGCCCCACGGCTTGTGCTCGCTGGCGTTCGGCCCCAGTAGGTGACCTCACGCAGGTCCAGGCCGGGGACCAGCAGCTGGAAGGAATAGATCGGCGCGTTGAAGCACGGAAACCCTACCGGGCAGGCCGCCGAAGCCGACCGGTGGTCACCCTGGCTGAGGTGAATCAGGTCGAAATCTACTCCCCACTGAAACAACCACCAGCCGATCAGGCCTAGCGCCAGCAGGAACAGGAACACCCGGTGCAGCCGGTAGCCGTATCCCACGGTGACGCCCAGGAACCAGTTCCAGAGCTTGGAGCGCTTGGTGAGTCCGCCGCGGGTCCGCTGGTGTCGCTGGCAGGCGATCAGGATCTTCTCCGCGTCCGGCTCCCTTCCGCCGAGCCGGTAGGACTGCGCGTCCGCCGACCTGAACGCCACGCGCGTCAAGGCCTTCGCCGCCATGCGGCTGACCATCCGAGAAGTCCAGGTCCCGCGTGATCTTCGCGCTGCGCATCACCACCTGGCCCGTGCAGCGGAACTGGCCGGAGCCGTCCTTGCAGCCACTGAGGAGCACGTCTCCGGCCGTCACCACGCCGGTGAGGTCGAGCGCGATGCCGTGCTGATTGTCGAACACGCCACCGCCGCAGACGAGCTGGCGTCCGACTGCGGCGCGGGCAAGCCTGACGTCGCCCTGGGCACGGAATTTCTTGTCTAGGTAGACCATGCCCGGGGTGCTGAGCCCGTCAGCGCCCAGCGCGTGACCGCCCGGGTTCGTGAACGACCCGCTGGTGCAGTTGAGCTCCCTCCTAGGTCCCGGACGCCGCTCACTCCCGCACCCGTGGCGCGCCATCGCTGATGGTCTATCCACTTCAAGGCCGATACGATGAGCATCGGAGGCTCGGGGACCAGCTATGGCACGTTTATGGGAGTGGCTCGGCAAGTACGCCGACAGCGGCCTGGCACTGATCCTGGCGATCGGTGTCGGGATTCTTGCGCTGGCCGACATCGTCGGTACCAACGACGTCAATGGCGCGATCTTGCTGTGCCTCGGCCTTGTCGCCGCGTCGACGCTGCGCAACCGGGCACACGACGAGGCGATGGAAGGCCAGCTCCAGGATGTGCTGCGGTCCACGTCCGACATGCTCACCGGACTGCCTGCCAGGCTCGACGACCTGGAAAGCACCGTGGAGGGCACCCGGCGGGCGCTGACCGAGAACTCCTACATCCGGGTGCTGCACGGGGCCGAGGTCGGCCGCGCGCTTGAGGAGGCGCGCCGCAACACCGACCGGTGGGTCTTCAAAGGCGGGACCGGCACCTTCCTGCGCGCGATGACGCTCCCCGAGTGCGTGGGCATCGCGCGCAACCGGAAACACACGCTGGCGGTGCAGATCGAGATCCTCGACCCCACCGACAACAGACTGTGCGCCGCATACGCGCTGTTTCGCCGGTCGCTAACGGACCGGCCGGATGCTACCGGCGAGATCTGGACCACGGAGCGCACCCAGAAGGAGGCATTCGCCACCGTGCTCGCCGCCTGCTGGTACCGGCAGCATTTCAGCTTCGTCACGATCGACGTGGGGCTGTCCGCCGCGATGACCACCTTCCGGTGGGACATGACGCCGCACCGGCTGATCATCACGCAGGAGGACCCGCAATTCCCTGCGATGATGATGGAGCCAGGAAAGTACTACTACGAAATCTACTGCCGCGAACTCATGACCAGCCTGCGCCAGGCGCGGCAGGTGCCCATCGCCCAGGTAAGCTACACCGAGCTGAGCGACGAGCCCACGGTGGGCGAGGCACGCAAGCTTTTCGTCGACCTCGATCTGCCCCTGCCCAGGGCATTCACCGACCGCGATGTCGCGGTGATCATCGGCAAAGCCCTCCAGCCCAAGAACCCGTACGTGTAATGGATTACCGACAACTCCATCAGGCGATCATGAGCGGCACGGCGGCCGACACGGCACCGCGGCTAGTGCTGTCCGTGCTGCGCGACATTATTTCCGGCCGCAGCCCGCTGACCGCGGTCCGGCATCCGCTGGGCTTCCTCTGCTTTCCGGTACAGCGCCAGGGCGAGAACGGGATCTGCTTACACCTGTGGTCACCGGCGGCCGAGCGTGCTCTCACCACTTCTGAGATACACGCGCATAGCTGGGATCTCCTCAGCTACGTGCTCTACGGCACGCTGCGCGACGAGCGGCTGCACGTAGCGGAAGCGGCCAGCTCGGCGACCCATCGCATCTTCGAGGTACGCAGCCACGGCGACGCGGACGAGTTGCGCGCCACCGACCGGCTGGTGACCTGCCGGCTGACGACGGCAGGCGAGCAGCGGGCGGGTGACGCCTACATGCTGCCAGCCGGCGAGTTCCATGCCACCGTCGTGCCAGGCACGGTGGACGCCGCCACGCTGGTCCTGAGCCGGAGCCGCCCCGGCGGAGCCGACCTGAGCCTGGGCCCGATACCCGGCCGCAACCACACGGTCACCCGGTCACGGTGCGACCCGACGCAGACCGCCCGTGCCGCCAGCCTGATCGCGGACCGGCTTTCTGCCGACATCAGGTAAGCAGCAGCGCGGTGACCGTCGCGGCCAGCCCGCACACCGCCAGCCCGGCGCCGGTCAGCATGAACTTGCGCAGCGGGACCGCGGCGTCGTAAGCGCGGCACCGCTCGTACCACAGCAGCGTCGCCAAGGACGCCCACGGCGTGATGATCGGGCCGACGTTGGTACCGATGAGCAGTGCCAGCAGTTGCGCGTGGTGGCTCAGCGGGATAACCGCCTCGCCCGCCACGTAGGCAGGCAGGTTGTTGACCGCGTTCGACAGCCCGGCGCCGGTGGCCGCCGCGCGGGCCGCACCGAGCGCACCGCCCCCGCCGCCGACCAGCGCGCGGGTCACCACATCGAGCCCGTGCAGGCTGATCGTCTGCACGACGAGGAACAGCCCTACCACGAAGACCAGCAGGCGCCAGGGAATCAGCCGCACCTTCAGCGCCGCCCGGTCGCGCAGCGCGAATGCGGCCACCAGCAGCAGCGCCGTGATCGCGGAGGCGTAGCCGAGCTGGATCCTGGTGGTGACCAGGAGCGTGATGAAGAACACGCAATCGAGTGCTGCCACCCAGAACAACAGCCGGTCGGCGGGCTCGTGGGGTGGCGGCGGATCGTACCGGTCCACACCGCGCTGGCCACGGCGCCAGTAGAACACCCACAGGAAGAGCATGGTCGCCGCGACCGAGGCGAGCTGCGCCGCCCACATCCTGGCGGCGAACTCGGCGGTGGGCAGCGCGACCCGGTTGGCGGCGAGCAGGTTGGTCAGGTTCGACACCGGGAGCAGCAGGCTAGCCGTGTTGGCCAGCCACACGGTCGTCATGGCGAGCGGGATCGCGGCGATGCCGGCTTTGCGCGCCAGGGCGAGCATGACCGGGGTGAGCAGGACGGCAGTGGTGTCGAGGTTCAGCACCACTGTGGTGGTGGCCGCGAAGAACACGCAGAGCACGAAGAGTGCCAGGTAGTTGCCACGGGCCAGGCTGGCTACCCGGACCGCTATCACGTCGAAAACCCCGGCCTTGGCAGTCAGCTCCGCCAGCACGATGACGGTGCCGAGGAACAACAGCAGCGGCAGGATCCGGCCGGCCGTCGCGTCGGCCGTCGCGCGCGGGAGCAGGCCGGTCGCCGCGCTGACGCCGCCGAGGATGAAGAGACCGGCAGCGATCAGGTCAAGCGCCGACCACCACCGCTTCTTGCGCGCCCGCGGCCCGGCCACAGGCTCCGCCGCTGAGCCAGCCCTAGGCTGAGCCGCTGAGCAAGCTCCAGATCGCGGCACGACGTCAGCCGCAGGCTCGGCTGCCAGGTCGGCGGCGGAGCAGGCCGCAAGGTCAGCGCCGGGCGCCGGCGCCCGGCGCAAAGCTGGCGCGACGTGAACCCGCCGGCGAGGTCGGACAGCTGACACAGTGAAATCGTCGCACAGCCAGCAGGACGCGGCGAGAAAGGAGTTGATCTTCACCGCTCCGCGAATGGCGCGCTTCTGCGAGGATAATGACATGATGGTCCGGCCAGTCGGTGCTGGGCAGGCGAACTTGCCTGTCGAGATCTTCATCAGTTACTCCCCTGCGGACGAGCGCTGGGCGACCTGGATCGCCTGGGAACTCGAAACTGCGGGCTACCGCACCATGTTGCAGGCATGGGACTTCGTACCCGGCACCAATTTCATTGACTTCATGGATCGCGGCCTGAGCCAGGCGGCCGTCGTTGTCGCCGTACTTTCCCGGCATTATCTCAATTCCACCTACGGCCGGCTCGAATGGCAAGCCGCCTTGCGTGCCGACCCGGTGCACCCTGCGACCAGGCTGGTCACCATCCGGATTGACGACTGCCGGCTCGACGGCCTGCTCGCCACCATCACCTATATCGACCTGGTCCGGATAACCGACCCGCACGAGGCACGCGAACTGCTGCTGCAACGCATCAGGCATGCGCTGGCCGGACGAGCCAAGCAGGCGGCGGAGTACCCGCAATCGACTGACTACCCGCAGGCGGCTGACTCCCAGCTGGCGCAGCGGCACCTCGAGGCGACTGTCGTGCCGACGGCCCTGCCGGCCACGATGCAGGCGGCACCCGCCGAGACCCTTACCGCGCACGCGGTACCGCGCTCCCGCCGGGCACCCGCCAGTGCGCCCGCTTTCCCTCCCGCGCTGATGACGACGGCAGGACCGCGCTCCGCGGTCACCGTCTTGCACCTGGCGGGCCCACGGTTCGGACGCGGCCTGATGGCCGCCGGGGAGAGCCTGTCCGCAGCCACCTTACAAGCCCGGATCTGGGCCGACGTCACCAGCCGCATTGGCCAGGGAATGCCCCGGCCCGACCTGTTGGTGGTCACCGGCGACCTGACCGAGTCAGGCAGCCTGCGCGAATGCGACGAGGCACTCACGTTCCTGACCGGCTTGCGCGCGCTCCTCGGCCTCGAGCAGCACCGGTGCGTCGTCATCCCTGGCGGCCACGACATCACCAAGGCCGCCTGCCGCGCTTACTTCGCCACTTGCGAGGCCGACGACATCGAGCCGCAGCCGCCGTACTGGCCCAAGTGGCGCCACTTCACGACGCTGTTCGAGGAGTTTTACCGCGGGCTGGACGGCCCGGTGTTCGAAAGCGCTCAGCCGTGGACCCTGTTCGCGATCCCGGACTTGCGGGTCGTGGTCGCCGGGCTGAACTCCACGATGGCGGCCAGCCACCGGGCGGAGGATAGTTACGGCTGGATCGGCGAGGCACAGGCCGCCTGGTTCGCCGAGCGGCTCGCCGCGTTCGAGCAGGCCGGATGGCTGCGGATCGGCGCGGTCAGGCACGACCCGGCGCCCGGCGACCTGCCGGCCGGGACCGACACCGATTTGCTGCGCGACGCGGGCACGCTCGACCGGGTGCTCGGCCCGCGGCTTAACGTGCTGCTGCACGGGCCGGGGCCCGGTGGCGACCAGGCCGAGCCGATTGGCTCCGGGCTGCTGGTGATACCGGCGACGGCACCAGGCCAGCCGCAGTTCCTGCGGCTCACCCTGGACGGGCTGGACCGCTGGGGCGTCGGCCGCGGCGCGGACGGCACTCCCGAGCGGCTGCCGCGGCAGTGGCAGTCGGTCGTCGGCACCTTCGCCGCCGAACCGGAGGGCGAAGGTGCCGACGAGCAGGCCGCCGTCGCGCAGCCCGAGCCAAGCCGCGGTACCAGCCAGGCCAGCCTGCTGCTCGACCGCATCGCCGAGGCCTGCGAGGCTCGCTACGAGGGCGCCAGGATCAGGCGCGTCGACGGCCTGGTCCCGCATCTGCTGATCACCCGGCAAGAGGACGAGTTCATCCGGCAGTGGCGGATAGCGGCGCACGTGGGTGAGCCGACCCGCGAGGACCTGGCGGCGTTCCTGCAACTCGTCCATACCGCACAGCCCGACCCAGGCTCCGAGCTTGTCTACGAAGGACCGCGGCCACCACGGACGCTGCGCGAGGAGGCGGTGCGGCGCGGGGTGCGGCTGCGCAGCTTCGTCGAGTTCCAGGGCCTGCTTGACCTGACCGGTTACCTGGAGCGGCAAACGGTCCGGCTGACCAACGACCCGCTCTACCCGCCGGACCTGTACGTGCCGCAGCGGTTCCGCGAGCTTGACGGCACCGAGCCAGAGGTTCGTGACGGCCTGATCGGCGAACTGCTCAGCCTGGTCGCCGACGACCAGGGCCGGTTCGTGCTGGTACTCGGCGACTTCGGCCGCGGCAAGACGTTCGCGCTGCACGAGGTGGCCCGCCGGATCCCGGTGGAGCTGCCGCATCTGGTCCCGCTGTTCATCGAACTGCGCGCGCTGGACAAGGCCCACTCGGTCGAGGGCCTGGTCGCCGCGCACCTGGCGAACCACGGCGAGGACCTGATCGACCTGCGGGCATTCCGCTACATGCTCCGGCAGGGACGTCTGGTGCTGTTGTTCGACGGTTTCGACGAGCTCGTCACCCGGGTCACCTACGAGCGTGCCGCTGATCATCTGCAGACCCTCGTGCAGGCGGCCGAAGGCAGGGCCAAGATCGTGGTGGCCAGCCGGACGCAGCACTTCAGGTCGCATCAGCAGGTGCTGACCGCGCTCGGCGAACGGGTTGGTGCGCTGAGCGGGCGGCGGGTGCTGAGCATCGAGGACTTCACGCCGACTCAGATCCTGGCCTACCTGGCCGGCCGCTACGACGGTGACGTGCAGGCCGCCGACCGCAAGCTCGCGATGATCAGCGGTATCCAGGACCTGCTCGGCTTGTCCAGCAACCCGCGCATGCTGAGCTTCATCGCCGACCTGGACGAACATAGGCTGCGGGCGGTGACCGACCGGCATCAGACGATGAGCGCCGCCGGGCTGTACGAAGAGATCCTGCGTGCCTGGCTCGGTTTCGAGGAGCAGCGCTCCGAGCAGGCCGGGTCGCCGAGTGGTCTTGCCCGCGACGAGCTGTGGCGGGCGGTTACCCTCCTGGCGATGCGGCTGTGGGACGCCGGCGAGTCGTACCTGCGGCTCGCCGACATCACCGAGGTCGCCGACACGCTGTCGCACCTGGCAGGTGCCGGGCGGATCTCGCCGCACCAGCGCGCGCACGCGGTGGGCGCCGGCAGCCTGCTGGTGCGGACCGACGAGGGCCTGTTCGGCTTCATCCACACCTCGGTGGTGGAATGGCTCGTCGCAGCCGAGATCGCCCGGCAGCTCAGCAGCGGAGTGGCACGCCCGGCGCCGCTGTCGACGCGGCCGCTGTCACAGCTCACCGTGGACTTCCTGTGCGACCTCGCGGGCAGCCAGGCATGCGAGGGCTGGGCACAGCACGTCATGGCTGACCGGGCCGCCGGCGAGGTGGCACGGTCCAATGCCGTGAAGGTGAACACCCGGCTGCGCACGCCGATCCACACCGACCTGCGCGGTGCCGTACTGCGCGGTGAGGACCTTTCCTACCGTGACCTGTCCGGCGTGGACTTCACCGGCGCCGACCTCACCGATGCCCGGCTGGTGGGGGCGAACCTGGCCCGCGCGACGCTGCGGGGGACCCGGCTGGTCGGCGCACGCCTAGACGAAGCGGTGCTGGCCGGTGCGGACCTGCGGGACGCCGACCTGAGCCGGGTCCGGATGGCCCGCGCCGACCTGCGTGGCGTCTCGCTGGCCGGCAGCAAGTGGATCAGGGCGGCGCTGATCGACGTCACCGCGGACAGCCAGCTTGCCGCCGCGCCCGAACTGCGGGGCGCGGCGGTGACTCCCGGCCAGCCGGTCGAGGTGGAGTTCGCGCCTGCCTCGATCGGGGTGCCGTACGGGTTCAGCTTCCAGGCCAGCCGGCTCCCCGAGCCGGTCGCCTTCAGCGCCGACGGCAGCCTGTTCGCCGCAGGCAACGAAGACGGCGGGGTACTCGTCTGCGACAGCACATCCGGCCAGCCCGTGCGCACGCTGCGCGGGCATGAGGGCCGGGTCTACGCGGTGGCCTTCGACCGCGAGGACCGCATCCTCGCCACCGGGGCGAGCGACGGCACCGTCCGGCTCTGGGATCCCGCCGACGGCCAGTGCCTGCGAGTGCTCGACGGCCATCGGGAAGGCGTCTGGCCGATGGTGTTCAGCCCAGACGGAAGCGTGCTGGTCACCGGCGACGGCGACGGCATACTCCGCCTGTGGGATGTCGCGACAGGCCAGCTGCGCCATTCCTGTCCCGGCCACACCGCACCGATCTACACGGCCGCCTTCAGCCCCGACGGCGCACTGCTCGCGGTGGGTGACTCGGTCACCCTGCGCCGGTACGAGAGCACCAGCCTGGCGTGGCGCGAGATCGACGGTCATCTCGGCCCGGTCTACCGCGCTGCCTTCAGTCCCGCGGGCGACGTGCTCGCCGCCGGCGACCGCAGCGGGACGGTCCGGCTCTGGGACCGCGCGGGCAAGCTCAGCCACGAGCTGACCGGCCACGCCAGCCGCATCTACACGCTCTCGTTCCGCCCGGACGGCAGCTGCCTGGCCAGCGGCGACACCGCGGGGCAGATCCGGCTGTGGGACCCGCGGACCGGTGCGGCCATGGCCGATCTGGCCGGCCACCGTGCCGCGGTGTACTGGGTGGTCTTCAGCCCGGACGGCGAGACGCTGGCGAGCTGTGACAGCGACGGCGACGTCAGGCTGTGGGACGCCGCGACCGGCCAGGCCAGGCACCGGCTCTCTGGCCACAAGGCATCTGTGTGGCCGATGGCGTTCCGGCCGGACAGCAGCCAGCTCGTGACCAGCGGCAACGACGGCGTCTTGCGTATCTGGGACCCGCCAAGCGGGCAGTGCCGCCACGTCCTGCGCGGCCACGGGCGGCGGGTGACCGCGGTTAGGTTCAGCCCGGACGGCGGCCAGCTCGCCGCCATCGGCAACGACGGTGAAGTACGAATCTGGCAGCCGCACACAGGTCAGCGGCTCCGGCAGCTGGCCGGGACCGCCGACCGGCTGATCTCCGCGTTGTACAGCCCGGCGGGCGACCAGCTTGCCACCGCGAGCAACGACGGCGGCGTCTACCTGTGGAATGCCAGGTCCGGCAGCTACGAGCGCTGGATGAACGTCGAGACGGACCATCTGTGGGCGGAGGCGTTCAGCCCGGACGGCGAGATCCTGGCGACTGCCAACGATGACGACACGGTGCGGCTGTGGTTCTGCGCCACGGGGCGGCACGTCGCCACCTTCGCCGAGCATCACGGCCGGGTGCGCTCCATCGCGTTCAGCCCGGACGGCGCCGTAGTGGCGACCGGTTGTGACGACCGTGCGGTGCGGCTGTGGGACGTCGAGACCGGCGCCTGCATCAGCACTCTTTCCGGGCACACCGACCGGGTCTACTCCGTGGTGTTCGCCCCGGACGGTGCCCTGCTCGCCAGCGCGAGCAACGACGGCACCGCCAGGTTGTGGGATGCCGCCTCCGGCACGCTGACCCGCACGCTGTCCGGGCACCGGGGACGGTTGTGGTCGGCCGCCTTCAGCCCGGACGGCACGGCACTGGCCACTGCGGGTGACGACCTGACGGTGCGCATCTGGGACGTGCGCACCGGAGCCTCCCGGCACATGCTCAGTGGGCACAGCAGGCGGGTATGGTCCGTCGCTTTCAGCCCGGACGGCAACCTGCTCGCCAGCGCCGGCGACGACGGCACGGTCGTGCTCTGGGACACCGGCGGGCGCGGGGCACCGCGGCAGCGGCTGACGCTGCTCGGCCTGTCCGCGGGATGGGCCGCGCTCGCCCCCGACGGAAAGTACAAGTACGAAGGCGACGTGACCGGGCAGTTCTGGCACGTCATCGGGATGTGCCGGTTCGACGGCACCGACCTCGGTACCTACCTGCCGGCAGTACGGCGGCTGCCGCCTGACGCGCAGTTCTGAAACGGGCCGTTCTGACCGGGCGCTGCCACAGGCTGACTGGGTGCGCCATGCCGGGCGTCCGGCCGGGCCGGACTCCACTGACCTCCCGTCGTAGCCTGCTGACCTGACCTAATCACGGACGCCTCGGGCGGGCAGGAAGTCAGGGTTCGGCGGGTGCCATGTGCCAGTCGGCCGCGGCACCGGCATCGTCCACGAGCTTCACGATCTCGGTGAGCGGCACCTGCTCAGCCGGGTAGCCGAGCAGAGACTCGCGGAGTATCTGCACTCGACTTTCGCACTTTTGGGTCGCCGGTTACTGAGTCGATCCGGACACGGGACGGGTGATCGCGACACACCGGACAAGCTGGGTGCAAGATCGGTGATCTTGGGCGGGATAAGCGGAAGCACCGGCGGTGCTTACGTCCGCCTCTGCCCTCCCGCGCCCGCTGGCAGATCGAGGAGGCGGGCCTGGCGGTAGCCCGCCTGGTCGTGGACACTCTGGTCAGCCCCGGCGCGGACCTCACCGTCGCGCTGGACGACTCGGTATGCGCCCGGGCTGGCCGCAAAGTGCACGGCACCGGCTGGCAGCATTACGGCAGCGCTAAGAACCGGCGGAAACTGTCGTCCGGTAACTGTTTCGTCACCGTCGGGATCGTGGCGGAGCCGCCGTTCTGCTCCCGGACCTGGTGCCTGCCGGTGCTGGCCCGGCCGCACCTGCCCGGCAAGGGCGCCGGCCCGTCCAAGACCACCGTCGCCGCGGAACTCGCCGCGCTGCTGGCAGCCGCGTTCCCCGGCCGGCGGCCGCACGTCGCCGCCGGCGCCGCCTGCCACGGGCCCGCGCTGCGCGCCAGCGGACCTCAGACCAGTCCGGGACGAGCAGGGGCTCAATCCATGGTGCTCGACGCCTGCGTTCGCTGAGCCAGGCATGGTCAGCGCGCAGCAATGGCGGCCCGCCGTAGAGGCGCCCCCGACCCGGTTCAGCGTGCTGGCGGGGTCGGCTGGAATTGATCGCACTACGCGACCTCGGCCGCGAGACCGACGGCCAGGGCACAGAGGACGACTCCGGCAGTCACGCTCAGTCCCGTTGCCATCCGTCCCCCTGGATGCAGGGCCAGCCGGAGGCGCCCGGCGGCAAGAGCCACCAGGGAGTCGACCCCGAGCCCCGTCACCAGGAACAAGCCGCCGAGAGCCAGCAGTTGCAGGCTGGCTGGGCCAGCCGCGGTGCGCACGAACTGCGGGAGAAACGCGGCGAAGAACACCGCGATCTTCGGGTTGGCGAGATTCGTCAGCATCCCCCGGACAACGAGATTTCGCCCAGTCGAGGCTGGCGCCTCCTCGCTGATCGAGGATGCGCGCGCGGATCGCAAGGTGGTGAAGCCGAGCCACAGCAGGTACCCGGCGCCGACGACGCGGATCGCGTCAAGAGCGGCGGGCGCTGCGTGCAACAGCGCGGCAAGGCCGATCGCGGTGGCCACGGTCCACACGGCCATGCCGATCGCCATGCCGATCGCGGACTGCAGGCCGACCCGCCAGCCCCGATCGATCGACATGGCGATGATGAAGGCCATGTCTGGTCCAGGCGCAACGCAGATCAGCAGCACCACCAGGAGGAATCCGGGGAGCACCGCTGGCTCGACCATGGGCCTCTCCCCTCGACAGTAACTGCATTGCCTGCTTATGAACGTTACAGCATCAGGGCGGCGAGCGTAACCGCAAAGCATAATTTTGCGCGTTACACTTAGGGGGTGAGCAACGTGCGGGGCATGGACGCGGACAGGGGGCAAGCGCGGTGCAGCGACGCCTGACGGTCGTGAGCGCACTGCCCGCGGACTTCGTGGTCGATGTGATCAACGAGTGGGGCACAGCCCCCCGGCAGGCCGCTGGCCAGCAAGATCACGATCATCCGGACTTCGCTGCCCTTGCTGCGGCGCACCGGCTCGACACCGGCCCGGTCACGACGCGGCTGAGCGACCACGGGCTGACCTGCGTCGCCGACGCGCTCTATCCGATCTTCTCGGCACCGACCGAGGAGGCGGCCGTCGCGGCAATCAACGACCTGCTCGCCAGCGGTGCGCCGCAACCCCGGCTCAGCTGCGACGGAGGGCCGCTCGCCGAGCGGTGGGCAGCCCCGGCCTCGCAGCAGCTTCTCGCGGCATGCGTGCTCACCCTGTACCAGCAGCTGATCCGGTGGGGCGACAGCCGCAGGCTCGGCTTGTGCAGCGGCCCGCGATGCGCCGACGTCTACGTCGACCTCTCGCCGGGCGGGCACAAGCGGTTCTGCTCCCTGACCTGCCAGAACCGCAATCGCGTCGCCGCATTCAGAGCCAGGCACCGACAACCGGGCGGGCCGTGACCGGAACGCCAGTCACGGCCACGGGATCTCTCCCTCGAAGACGGACAGGACCGGCCCGTACAGCCAGGTCTCCTCCTGGGCCGCGTCCCCCAGGTGCATGTGCAGCGAACCGCCTGAGTACGCCTCGACGTCGATGTGGTTCTCAGCGCAGAAGCCCAGCCGCCGGGCGAGCAGCGCGGCAGCCAGTGATCCCGTTCCGCTGGACAGGATCTCGGCTTCGGCCTCGCGATCGTGGGTGCGAATCCTGAGCCGCCCGGGGCCGCGGATCTCGGCGAAATTGACGTGGACACCCGCGGGCCCGAATCGCGGATGGCCGCGCAGGGCCGGGCCCTCCGCGGCAAGGTCAATATCGTGAAGGTCGTCGACGAAGGTGACGAGATTGTCTGCGCCTGTCCAGAGCCGGTACACGGTGCGCTGGTGCACTCGCAGCGGCCCGAGGATGTCGCGCAGCGCGGGGAACCGCAGGCCGATGTCATCGCCGGCCAGGCATGACTCATAGGCGTAGCCGACGGTGATCAGGGTCGCTGAACGGTACCCGTACCTGTCCGCGATCGCACGGGCGCAGCAGCGTAACGCATTGCCGTCGGCGGGCGAGCCGGTGCCGTCGGGGCGGAAGCATCGAATGGCGAAGCGGGCACGGCCGAGATGCTCGACGACAGCAAGGCCGTCCGCACCGACTCCGACGTGACGTGAGCAGAGCTTTCTGGCCATGGCCGTCACATCGGTCGCTGACGTGTCCGCCGCATTGACGATGATATAGTCGCGGCCCGCGCACTGGGTCTTCATGAAGGCCAGTGTCATCGCGGTCACGCCCGCCGATCACGGTGATGCGACGCTGGCCGCCGCCGGACCCAGGCGCGGACCGCAGCCTCATCGACCGTCGGCCAGGGGATGCCAAGATCGCCGGCGACGCACGCCGCGCGGTCTGCTGAGAAGAGCGCGGCCGCGTCGGTGAACATCCCCGCGAGACGTTCGGGGAGGGCCTCGCCGCGCGGGTCTGGCAGCACGTTCAGCAGGCTGGCTAGCTCCCTGTCGCCGTCCTGCCGCACCGCGAGATCAACCGCGGCCCAGAACTCCGGATAGGGGACCTCGCGCAGTGGCGTCCCCGTCTCGAGTGCGCTCACAATGTCATCGATCGCGATCCCCGGCGGGCGGAGCAGGTGAAGGTAGCTGTCCGCGGCGCGGGCGCGCGCGACCCCGACGATGAAGCGGCTCACCCTGTCGACGGGCGTCCAGTCGGTCACCGCCCCGCTGGTGAACCGCAGGCCGAGCCGCGCGCAGGCGCGCAGCAGGCCGTCGAGGACCGACCGGGCGTTGGCGATCCCGGTGCGTGAGTGTGGCATCACCTCCCCGAGCCGGTACACCGTCGAGGGGATGCCCCGCGCGCGGGCCAGCACCAGGAGTTTCTCGGCTACCCATTTCGACTGGCTGTAGCCGTCAGGAGGCACAGACCACTCCCATGGCTCATGCTCGCCGGCGACCGGCGCACCCGGCGGGCCAGCCGCCTCGCCCGGCGCGGGGACGGGGAAGACGCCGAGGGTGGAGACATAGTGCAGGCGTTTCGGTGCTCCCCGCGCGGCAAGCCGCAGGATCTCCGCCGTCCCCGCGACGTTGGCCGGGCGGTGGCTCGCATAGGCCAGGATCAAGTTGACGAGCGCTCCGTTGTGGATGATCGTGTCGACCGACCCGGCGAGGTCGGCGAACTCAGCCGGCGTCAGGCCGAGGCGGGGAAGCGCGAGGTCGCAGGGCACCGCAACGACACGGCGCATGACGGGCGGCGCCTCCAGGGCATGCCGGTCGAGCGCCGCGATCAGCCTGTCCCGCGCTTCCCGTGCGCTGCCAGCCCGGACCGCGCAGTGCACGGTGGCGTCCGCCCAGGTCACGAGCTCGTGGAGCAGGTGCACGCCGATGAACCCGGTAGCGCCGGTGAGCAGCACCCTGCCAAGCTCCGGTGGCGCCGCGCCGCCGTCGTCGCGGGCGATATCCGGGTCGAGGCGGACATCCCGGCGTAACGCCGCCGCGACACCCCGCGCGTCCGGCGCGCTGGCCATGGACCCCCGGAAGATGAAGGAGGCCTGGTCACTGATGGTAGGGGTGGCGACCACGTCGCGGACCGTCAGCCGGACACCGAACCGATCCTCAAGCGCGAGAGCGAGCCGCTGCGCGGAGAGCGAGTCGCCACCGGAGTCAAAGAAGCTCTCTGCCGTCCCCACGTCATCGCGCGGCAGGAGGCCGAGCCACACCTCCCTGACCGCGCGCTCGCCGGAGCTCATCGTGCCAGAGCGCGCCGCGGTGGGACCCGCCCCGTCGCTGCGGCGGGCCATCCGCGACAGCTCATGGCGGTCCACCTTGCCGTTCTGCGTGAGCGGCATGCGATCGAGCAGCATGATCCGCCGCGGCACGCAGTAACCAGGCAGCAGGTGGCGTGCATAGTCGCGAAGTACCGCGGGTGTCACGTCACCGCCTGCGACGACGAAGCCGACGAGGGTCCTGGCCTCCCCGTCGCCGTGGACGATCACCTTAGCCTCGCGAACCGCGGGATGAGCGGCTAGGACCGCTTCGACCTCGGACAGCTCGATGCGCACGCCACCCAGCTTGACCTGCTGGTCAGTCCGGCCAGCGAACATGAACAGGCCGTCCTCGCGCTGGAAGCCGCGGTCGCCGGTGCGGTACAGCAGGGAGCCTGGGATCTCCGGAAACGGGTTCTCGACGAAGGCCGCGGCGGTCTTGCCCGGGTCACCGAGATAGCCCGCGCCGAGGCAGTCTCCGCCGATGTAGATCTCACCGACCTCACCTTGCGGCGCGAGCTCGCTGCGCCCGTTCAGGATCGCGGCGTAGGTGTTGTCGATCGGGCGGCCGATCGGGACAGAGTGACGGTCGGCATCGGTGATCTCGTGGAAGACGGAGCCGATGGATGCCTCGGTCGGTCCGTATGTGTTGGTGACGCTGACGTGCGGCAGCAGGGCGCGGAGGGTGTACGCCGCCTTCGGGCTGACTTCCTCGCCGCCGACCAGGATCTGGCGTAGCGAGGCAAGGCGCGGGATCAGGCTGGGGTCAGCGGTGAGCATCTCGACCAGGGTGCTGAGGATGGACGGCACGAAGTCGGTCATCGTCACGCCGTGCTGCGCGATGCAGTCGATCGTGCGCGCGAGGTCGAGGATGCCATCGCGTTCGGGGATCACGACTTGGCTGCCGTTGGTGAGCGGCCAGAGCAGCTGCCAGATCGAGGAGTCGAAGACGTGCCGGCTGTTCTGGAGCACGACATCGCCGCCGCCGCCGAACCGCTCGGTCATGTAGAGGAACCGGTTCAGCAGGCCAAGGTGCCGGTTGAGCGTACACTTCGGCGTGCCGGTCGATCCAGAGGTGAAGAATCCATAAACCAGGTCATCGACAGTCGCGGGCGGCCCGAGATCCGCGGCGGCCAGGGCCGGCAGCTGACCCAGGTCGACTCTGAGCGTCGGCGCAGCGAGCCCGCTCCAGGTCCCGGCCGGGCCGGAGGTGAGGATGAGCACCGGCCGGAGCTCGTCGATTATTGCCCGCGTCCGTTCCCGTGGCCACGCTTCATCCATCGGGATGAACGGAGCGCCGAGCTTCATCGCAGCGATCATTGCTACCGGCAGCGTCAGGCCGCCGTCCATGATGAGCGGCACGAGATCCCCCTTGGCGACGCCGTGCCCGCTGAGCAAGCCGGCCAGGCCGGATGCATGCCGGTCGAGTTCCTGGTAGGTCATCGTCGCCGCGCCCCGGGTCAGCGCAGGCCGACTGCATGCCGCCCCGGCGGCCTGGGCCTCGAAAAGCTGAACGATCGTGCGGTCAGTGGGATAGGAAACCTGCTGGCCATTAGCCCTCGTGAGCATCCTGTTACTAGAATTAGGCAGCACTGTGCGCTCCTGTCACAGCGGGGAGCCCACAGTGGCTCGCAGTCCCCTGCGACCAAAAACCTATCATGACTAATTCGGCATTCGCATAATTAGCCTGCAAATTTGACATACATAATTTGTGGCATACACTGAGATTGCTTATCCCGGCCAGCTCAGGTGTGACAAGATCCGCACCCGGATGGGCGGATCTTGAAATTATGCGGATCTTGAAATTATTCAGCGTGCCGGTGGTGCTCGATGACTGATGCGCCGCACATGATCACGGAATCGGCAGCAAAACCGTCGTGTAGAAGATAACGTATCACGTACTTAAATCTTAAATAATGGAGCACCATGCTCGCTAAAATGATCACCGATGAAGAAGTTGGCGTGTGCGTATCCGGCGGCCTCTCGTCCCTGGCTGTCGCCGCCTGGCTCGCCGCGTCGGGCGTGAGCACGAGAGCCTTTATCGCAGATATAGGCCAGGCCAACCGCGACGAGATCTCCTTACTCGCGCGCTCGCTCGAGGCCGCCGGGATTCCCGCGGTGGTCGTGGACCTCAGGGACCGCATGGCCCAGATGGCCGTGGATCTCGTGCGGTACCTGGCCAGATACGAGGGGGGCTACTGGAACACGACCGGTGCCTCCCGTCTGGTGCTGGTGGAGGGGCTGACGGTCGCGATGCGCGAAGCCGGCTGCGGCGTCCTCGCCCATGGCTGCGTCGGCGGCGGCAATGACCAGCTGAGATTCGAGCGCTATACCGCAGCGCTGGCACCGGGCCTGCGGGTCTTCGCACCGTGGCCGGACCCCGAGTTGCGGCAGCGGTTCCCGGACCGCTCCGCTATGGAGGAGTACGTCCAGCGGCGCGGCCTGGCCCGCGACGGACGGAGCACGGCGGATTACTCGGTGGACGGGAGCCTGGCGGGGTTTGCGCATGAGGGCACTGCCCTGGAGGGCCTTGAGGTCCCTGATACCGCCGTCCGGCCATTCCTGACCGTCCTTCCCCGGCTTGCGCCGGATCAGCCGGAGACGGTCGCAGTCGGGTTCGACCGCGGGCAGCCGGTGCAGATCGGCGGGCAGCCGTCCGGTCCTCGCGCGCTGCTTGAGAGTGCCAACGCACTTGCCGGGCGGCACGGTATCGGGCTGCACAGCGTGGTGGAGAACCGGATCAACGGCACGAAATGCCGGGGCGTTTATGAGGCACCCGGGCTTGACCTGCTCGGATTCTGCGTTGACCGGGTGTACCAGGTGACAATCGGCAAGGAGGCCCGGCAGCTTCTCAGCTCCCTGTCCGAGCTCATAGGCCGCAGCGTCTACGAGGGCAAGTATTTCGACACGGAGATCCGGGCCGCGCGTGCCGCGGCTGACGTGATCACCGATTCGGCAAGCGCGAACGTCGAGGTTGATATCTATAAGGGCAGCGTCTCGTTCCGGGGGATTTCTCACCATGGGAGCAGGCCGTTGCCAGCACGCCAGACACGCTTTACCGGAGGCGGTCATATCTGGAAAGTGACGGCATGACTGGCTGCGGGCGAAATACGAATGAAAGAAAGGCTGGCCAGTGACATGAGGTATCGGCGCTTAGGACAGCTTGGCTGGGGGCTGAGCGAGGTTGGCTATGGCATGTGGGGCATCGCCGGGGGGCCGGGAGGATGGTCGGGAGGAGACGACGAGCTCGGCAAGCGCGCCCTGCAGGAGGCCGTCGACCTGGGATGCAACTTCTTCGATACGGCGTGGATCTACGGCCGAGGTCACAGCGAGCAACTCCTCGGCAACCTCGTGCGCGACAACCCGGACCGTCGCATATACCTGGCTACCAAGATTCCGCCGAAGGACCGTGCATGGCCCTCGACGCGCGGGTCGCTGCTTGCGGACGTCTTCCCGCCCGATCACGTGTGGGAGTACCTGAACGCGAGCCTCGATAACCTCGGCGTCGAGTCCATCGACCTGCTGCACTACCACGTCTGGGAAGACAAGTGGGCCGGCGACGAGGCCTGGTGGCGGCCTGTTGAGAAGATGAAGGCGCAGGGACTGGTGCGAGGCGTGGGCATCAGCGTCAATCGCTGGGAACCGTGGAACGTGCTCAGGGCACTGGACACCGGCCTGGTGGACGCCGTCCAGGTGATCTACAACATCTTCGACCAAGCGCCAGACGACGAACTCCTTGGTGCCTGTGCCGACAGGAACGTCGGCGTCATCGCCCGGGTGCCGTTCGACGAGGGCACCCTCACCGGCACACTGACCAAGGACAGCCGCTGGCCCGAAGGCGACTGGCGTGGCACGTACTTCGTGCCGGAAAACCTCATTCCCAGCGTCGAGCGCGCCGACAGGCTCAGGCCCATCGTCCCGGAGAACATGACGATGGCCGAACTGACGCTGCGGTTCATCCTGCAGCATCCGGCCGTCACCACGGTCATCCCCGGCATGCGCCGCGCCGATCACGTCCGCGCGAACATCGCGGTCAGCGATGGCGTGCCGCTGCCCGCCGGGCTCATGGCCGAACTGCGCGGGCACCGATGGGACCGGGAGCCCACCGAGTGGTCACAGTGAGCGGCCCGCGCCTGCTCGCCCTCTGGGGACCGCCGCGGTCGCGGTCCACGGTGTTCCTGCGGATGATGATCGAGCGTGGCGACTTCCTCGTCGTGCACGAGCCCTTCTCCAACCTCGCCGCGCTCGGCCACTTCGACATCGGTTCGGACCGTGCGGCATCCCACGACGGCCTTGTCGCTCTGCTGCACGGCCGGGCCGCGACTGCGCCGCTGTTCTTCAAGGACACCACGGAGTACCGGTACCCGCGGGTGCTAGACGATCCGCGGATCCTGGGCGGCGTGGTGAACACGTTCATCATCCGTGAGCCAGCCGACGCTATCGCGTCCCACTACGCCATCAATCCGGACCTGACGCTGCAGGAGGTCGGATACGAGAACCTGCTTGAGATCTTCTCTGCGGTCTTCCGCTCCACGGGGATGGCTCCTGCCGTTATCGACGCCGCTGACCTGGTCGCCGAACCCGAAGGTACCGTCCGCGCCTATTGCGCGCGGGTGGGCATCCCCTTCCGTCCGGAGGCGCTCAGCTGGGAGCGTGGTGACCGAAGCGAGTGGGCGCGCACGGCGCGCTGGCACGGCGACGTGAACAGGAGCACTGGAGTGGACGGGACGCGCACGGAGTATGCGGTCCGGGTCGACAATGACGAGAGGCTCGCCGGCCTCTACCGGCACCATTTGCCGTTCTATGAGCAGCTTCGGCAGCACCGCGTCATCCCGGGCTGACAGAGCTCAGATCTCCGGCGTGGCGGGCGGCTGGTCGTGCGGCCGGTGCCGCAAGCGCGTGTGGGTCCTGGCTGGGATGGTCTTCCAGGACACCCGCACGCCGCTGACGGTGTCGAGGCCGCGTGGCTGATGGCCGTGACGAAGAACGGTGTCAGCGCGGCGTCCTTGCGGCCACTGCTCGGGCTGGGGTCCTGTGAGACTGCGTGGGCGATGTGCCACAAGCTGCGCACCGCGATGGGCCGCACGTCGATGGACCTGCTCAGCGGGGATGTCGAGGTCGGCGAGACGTTCATCGGCGGGGTCAGGACCGGCGGCAAACGTGGCCGCGGAGCAGCCGGCAAGGCATACGTGGTGATCGCGGTCGAAGCCAGGGACAAAGCGTTCGGCCGTTGCCGGCTTCGGGTCGTGGACAAGATCGACTCGGCGCACCTCGGGGAGTTCCTGCACCGCCACATCGCCCCCGGTTCGGTCGTCATTAGTGACGCGCTGCGGTCCTGCCCGCTCGCGATCGCGGACACCTACGGACACAAGCCGTTCAACATCAAGCGCTCCGGCTTGCACGCCCACGAGGTGCTGCCCGCGGTACACCGGGTAGCCGCGAGTGTCAGATCGTGCCGGCGGGCGGGCGGGCTTGAGCTGGCGCGCCGCCTGCCGTCACCGATTCCCCCTGGTCCGTTCGATGCCGTGTGCTGAGACTGGCACGAGAGCCCTGTGCCGGGTACCCCCGTTGCCGCCGCGGCGGCATCCTCCGCTGTGTGCTCCGCGGCGAGCTTAATGCCCAGGCCGTCGAGCAGCCCGAGCAGCTCGACCGCCACTTCGTCGGCATCGGCATCGGACCTGAACTGCCCGCCTCGCACGCCGTCGGTGACGCACCCTGCGATCAGGACTCGGGGTCAGGGTTCCGAAGAAGTCGAAGATGACGGCGGCCACAGGCATGACGCTCCCCGGGGGGTAGGACAGAACCGGACTCTTGCCCCGATCCTGCCCGAGCCAGTCCAGCGCAGGTACTGTGACTGTCGTGCACGACCCGACCACGCACGACCCTGCGACGCACGACCCGGCCACGCGCGAACAGGGCACTGACACCCCGGCCACTGTGCGCCGGATAGCCGGTCGTGTGCTTGTCGTCGACGAGGTCGGCCGGGTTCTGCTGCTGCATGGCTTCGATCCGGCCCGGCCTGCCGAGCCGTACTGGTTCACCCTCGGTGGCGGCGCGAAGCCGGGCGAGAGCATGGCGCAGGCCGCAGCCAGGGAACTGCGCGAGGAGGCTGGGATCACGGTCACGCCGACCGAACTCGGCGAACCTGTCTGGCACGACGTGGCCGAGTTCGGCTTCGATCACAGACGCTACCACCAAGAACAAGACTTCTTCGTGCTCCGGGTCGGTTTCCCCGACGTCGTCACGGACGGGATGGAAGACGAGGAGGCAGCGGTCGTCGACGGCCACCGATGGTGGACCCCGGCCGAGCTGGAGTCGACAGCCGAGTCGTTCTACCCGGCCGAACTCCCGCGGCTCCTCCGCGACCTGGCCGGCCCCCGCTAGTGAACGGGGCCGGCGCTCTCCGGCCAGGCCCAGGGCCGCGGGAACGATGCCGGGTCGCGGCTCGGGTTGATCACGACCAGGTGCGTCCCTCCCCTGGTATAGACCAGCGGATATCCCGCGGCGAAACCGGCGTTCGGCCCGTCGTCCCGCTGCATGGGCGTCCGTGATCCGGCACGGTTCCATCCTGGCCAGATCTGACTGCCCTCGGTGTCCGGCGGGCCGGTGACGAACCGCATCCCGATCTCGTCACCGCAATGGATCCCGGGCAGCGCCGGCCAGGTCAGCAGGAACGCGAACACCGGCCCGAGCTGATCCGCCGTCCGCTCGCCGCAGGCTGGGCGTGCGAAATCATGGTCAGAGGAGAACAACGCGATCAGCCCGGTGCCGCCCACCGCCGCGGTGTCTGCGCGCCAGGCGGCAAGGAACTCCTCCGGCGATCCCGACCCGTCCGGGCTGAAGTAGCACGAGCCGCCCGCCCCGCGCCCGGAGGCCACCATCCCCGAGCCGTTGTCGAGCAGCGAACGGTGCTCGGCGCCGACGGCGAGGTAAAAGTCCGCGTGGAATCCGGCCGGAACCGCGACCGCAGGGCTGTTCCACTCCGACATCAGTGCCGCGTCAGGGTAAACATCGTCGAGCCAGCCTCGGATCTGCCGCCACAGCCGCGCGGTTTCCAGCCAGCCCGGATCATCTTTGACCTTGGCGCGATCAACAGGTAGTCGCTCACGTCGTACCCGGCATCGCGCATCGGAGAAGCGAAGCAAGGATTGAGCCACAACGCGTCCGCGCCGAGCCATTGCAGGTACTTCAGCCGGTCGATGATCCCGCGCAGGTCGCCGATGCCGTCGGAGTCGGCGAACGACTGCGGGTAGATCTCGTACATGACGGCCCGCTTCAGCCAGGCCAGAACCTGATGCGACATCTGACGCCGCTCTCCCCGGGCTAGCCGCCCGGCCGCCCTCCCCCGGGCGAACCGCCCGGCCGCCCTTCCCGTGCTAGCCGCCCGGCCGCCCTGGACCGGCCGCGGAACTCGGCCACGACGTCGCCGCCCCGGCGCACTGTCACGTCGTAGATGCCGCTGCGGCCGTAGCTGGCGCGCTCGACGGCCACCGCTACTAGGACGTCGCCTTCCGCGGCCGGTGCGACAAAGGAAATGTCGGCCCCGGCAGCGACGGTGACCTGCCCGCGACTGTTGCACGCACAGGCGAATGCGGTGTCCGCCAGCATGAAGAGATAACCGCCGTGCGCGATCAGATGCCCGTTGAGCATCGAGCGGGCGACAGTCATCCGCACCGTGGCGGTTCCTTCGCCTACGTCGAGCAGTTCCATCCCAAGATCCGACGATGCCCGGTCCGCGGCGAACATCGCCGCGGCTGGACCGGTCGGGGACTTACTAGCGACCATGCCGTAATCCTGCCCGACAGCCGGTCGGTAACGTGTCGGGCATGCCCACCTTTCGCCAGCCAGGGACCGTCCTGACCGACCACGTCTTCGGAGTGCCGCTCGATCATGCGGCTCCGGACGGCGAGCGGATCACCGTCTTCGCCAGGGAAGTGGTCGCAGCCGACAAGGCCGGAACGGACCTGCCGTGGCTGCTCTACCTCCAGGGCGGTCCTGGCCGGCCAAGCCCGCGGCCGAACGGCCGGGAAAGCTGGCTGGACCGGGCACTGCGCGACTACCGCGTGCTGCTGCTTGACCAGCGTGGCACCGGCAGGTCCAGCCCCGCCAACCGGCTGACGCTCCCGCGCCGCGGTTCCGCACCGGATCAGGCCAGCTACCTGACGCACTTCCGGGCCGATTCCATCGTGGCCGACGCGGAACTGATCAGGCGCGCGCTGACCGGCGGCCGGCCTTGGAGCGTGCTCGGCCAGAGCTTCGGCGGCTTCTGCACGGTCAGCTACCTGTCGCAAGCGCCGGAGGGCCTGAGCGAGGTGTTCATCACCGGCGGCCTGCCCGGCCTGGACCGTGCGGCAGACGAGGTGTACCTGGCGACCTATCCCGTCGTCGCGGCGAAAAACCAGGCGCACTACGCCCGGTACCCGCAAGACGTGGACCTCGCCCGGGCGGTGGCGAGTTACCTCGCCAGCCACGACGTCGCGCTGCCGTCGGGGGCGCGACTGACGGTCCAGGCCTTCCAGTCCCTCGGCATCCGCCTCGGGATGAGCACCGGCAGCCACGAGCTGCACTACCTGCTGGAAGACGCCTTCGAGGGCAGCGACATCGGCGACGACTTCAGGTACCGCGCCGAGTCGATCCTGACCTATGCGGGCGGCCCGCTCTACGCGGCGCTGCACGAAGCCTGCTACGCGCAGGAATCGGCCACCCGGTGGTCCGCGCACCGGGTCAGGGAGCAGTTCCCCGGGTTCGACGCGACGGCCGCGCTCGGCTGTACCGACCCGGTGCTGTTCACCGGCGAGATGGTCTATCCCTGGATGTTCGAGACCGACCCGCTGCTGCGCCCGCTCGCCGACGTGGCCGGCATCCTTGCCGAATACGACCAGTGGCCGCGTCTGTACGACCTGGCCCGGCTCAAGCGCAACGAGGTGCCCGTCGCGGCGGTCGTCTACTACGACGACATGTACGTCCCGCAACAGTTCTCCGTCGAGGGGGCCGGCCAGATCGGGAGCACGCGGCTGTGGGTGACGAACGAGTACGAGCACGACGGGCTGCGGGTCAGCAACGGCAAGGTGCTCGACCGGCTGATCGGCATGGTGCGCGGAACCGCGTGAGCGACGGCTGGCTCGCATAACCTAGGTGCGGTGACGATCCAGACCTGCCTGTGCCTGATCACCCGGCCAGCCGACGGTCGCCAAGCCGGCCCGACCGCCGGCGCTGGCGGCGTGCAGGTGCTGCTCGGCTTCAAGAAGACCGGCTTCGGGGCCGGCCGCTGGGTCGGCGTCGGCGGGCACGTCGAGGCAGACGAGCGACCGGTGGACGCCGCGGTCCGCGAAGTGGCCGAGGAGACCGGGCTCGTCGTGGATCCCGCGGCACTGCGCCACATGGCTTCGCTGGACTTCGTTTTCCCGTTCCGGCCGAGCTGGAGCCAGGTTGCCGAAGTTTTTGTCACCGAGGATTTTCTTGGCGAGCCTGCCGAGTCCGACGAACTGATCCCGCAGTGGTTTGATATCGACGCGCTCCCATTGGCCGGAATGTGGGACGACGCCAAGCACTGGCTGCCGCTCGTGCTCACCGGAGAACGCGTGCAAGCCCAGATCAGCTTCGCCATCGACTGCGCCACGGTCGCACGCATTTACCCTGATCTGCCCGTCCTCTCCCGCCGCGCCGATCACGCTGGATTCTCGCTGGACGCGATGCCGGACTAGGTACGTATATAGCGTGGCTCCGCGACTTCCAGCCGCCGTCGTGATCCAATCTTGTGCGCAAGGTAGACCAGATTCTCTGGTCAGATCTACACGGGGGGGATTTATGAAAGTTCTCACGCGAATCGCGATCGGAGTAGCTGCGGGCACCTGGGCTATTGCCGGTTCGACAATGGCGATCGCAAACGCCGCAGATTCCCACACCACGGTAGCGACTCACGCCACCGCAGCGACTCACGCCACCGCAGCGACTCACCCCACGGCAGCGACTCACACCACGGCAGCGACTCACACCACCGCTGCCGCGTGGCGAGTACCGGTGCTTTTCACCTGCGGTGGCCATCCGACAGTCGCGCCGCGCATATTCGTCATCACTTGTGCCGACGCGAATGTCCTGCTGGTCCGCATGCACTGGGATCTGTGGGGCCCGAGAAGGGCATTCGGACATGGCTGGCTAGCAAGGAACACGTGCATTCCTACCTGCGCACGCGGGCATTTCCGCCGCTTCCCGGTGAACGTCCTGCTGTGGGCCGTCAGGCGTGCCCACCATGAGCGCTTCTTCAGCAGGATGACGCTCGTATTCCTGGGCAGGCACCCGCACCACATGGCCAGGGTGGTCACCATCCGGCTGACCCCGCATGGCCCGAGATAAGGGCGGCCGGGCACGGTAAGGCCTAGCCCTGGGCTTGGCTGAACCGGATCGCGGCCCGGGCGGCTGAACCCGGCCGCCCGGGCCGCGATCCACGGCGGGTAAGTTCATCTCGTGCGGCGGACAGTAGCGGTCGAGGCAACGGGAGGCGGGGACCCCGCAGCGGGCCAGGCCGACACGGCCGCAGGCTCAGGCAGCGACAGGTACAAGTGGATCGCGCTGTCCAATACCACGCTCAGTGTCACGATGGCCACCATCGACGCGTCCATCGTGATCATCTCGATGCCTGCCATCTTCCGCGGCATTCACCTCGATCCGACAGCGCCAGGCAATATTGCGTACCTGCTGTGGATGATCATCGGCTACCTGCTCGTCACCGCCGTTCTGGTCGTGACACTCGGCCGACTCGGTGACATGTTCGGCCGGGTCAGGATCTACAACCTCGGCTTCGTGGTCTTCACGCTGGCATCGATCGCCCTATCCCTCGATCCGCTGACCGGACCGGCCGGAGCGCTCTGGCTGATCTTGTGGCGGCTCGCGCAGGCGTTCGGCGGAGCCATGCTGATGGCCAACTCGGCGGCGATCCTGACCGACGCGTTCCCCGCGAGGCAGCGCGGCATGGCCCTGGGCATCAACCAGATCTCCGGCATCTCCGGCCAGTTCATCGGACTGCTGCTCGGCGGCGTGCTCGCGGCCTGGGACTGGCGCGCGGTGTTCTGGGTGAACGTGCCGATCGGCATCTTCGGCACCGTCTGGTCCTACCGCAAGCTGCGCGAGATCGCGACGGTCCACCGGGCCAAAGTCGACTGGTGGGGCAACATCACCTTCGCGGCCGGCGCCGGCCTGCTGCTCGTGGCCATCACCTACGGCATCCGGCCGTACGGCGGCCATCCGACCGGCTGGACGAACCCGAACGTCGTGGCCGGCCTCGGCGCCGGCATCGGCTTGCTCGCGGTCTTCTGCCTGATCGAGACCAAGGTCGCCGAGCCCATGTTCGAGCTCGGCCTGTTCCGCATCCGGGCTTTCGCCGCCGGGAACGCGGCCAGCCTGATGGGATCCATCGCCCGCGGCGGGCTCCAATTCATGCTGATCATCTGGCTCCAGGGGATCTGGCTGCCGCTGCGCGGCTACGACTTCTCCCAGACGCCGCTGCGAGCAGGCATCTACCTGCTGCCGCTCACGGCCGGCTTCCTAGTCGCCGGCCCGGTCTCTGGCTACCTCTCTGACCGGTTCGGGCCGCGCCCGTTCGCCACGGCCGGGCTGCTCGTCGCCGCGGTCGCCTTCACCGGCCTGCTGATGCTGCCCGCTGACTTCACGTACTGGATCTTCGCACTGATCATCTTCTGCAACGGGATCGGATCTGGCCTGTTCGCCTCGCCGAACACCTCAGCGATCATGAGCAGCGTGCCCGCCAGGTACCGTGGCGCGGCGTCCGGCATGCGGTCCACGTTCCAGAATTCCGGGATGTCGCTGTCGATCGGCATCTTCTTCTCGCTGATGATCGCCGGACTCGCCGCGACCCTCCCGCAGGCACTGCGGGCCGGCCTCCGCGCGCACGGCGTGCCGACGGCGGTCGCCGCCCATGTCGCCGCGCTACCGCCGGTCAGCACGCTCTTCGCCTCGTTCCTCGGCTTCAACCCGATCGGCAGCCTGCTGCGCCCTACTGGCGTGCTGGCGCGGCTGCCCAAGCACGATGCCGCGCAACTGACCAGCCGGGAATACTTCCCGCATCTGATCGAGGGCCCGTTCCACCACGGGCTGGTCATCGCGTTCAGCGTGGCCATCGCCATGTCGGTGGCCGGCGCCATCGCGTCGCTGTTGCGAGGCGGCCAGTTCTATTACGACGCGCCCGCCGCCACCGGGGAACTCCAAGCGGCAGCAGCGCGGGTCCCGGTCAGCGACCCGGCCACGCCCGAGGCGGTCTAGCGCCCGCCCGACCAGCACCCGACCTCGGTCAGCACCCGAGGCGGCTGGCATAGGATAAGCGCGTGCCCCGATACGAGTACCGTTGCCGCGCCTGCGGAGACACCTTCGAGCGGACCAGGCCGATGAGCGAGTCGTCCGCGCCGTGCGCGTGCCCGCAGGGGCACGACGACACCGTGCGCCTGCTCTCGACCATCTCCGTCGCCGGCCGTGCGAGCGCCGAGCCGAAGCGCGGTGCCGACGGCGGCGCTGGCGGCTGCTGCGGCGGCGCCTGCGGCTGCGGCTGACCCGCCCGGACACTTACCGGCGGCCGGTGCCAGACGGTAGGTTTGCGCCAGCCGAGCCGCCGGAGGATTTCGCATGCCGACCTTGCCAGCCGCCCTTCTCTATGCCGAGCTTGAGGCAAGCAGCGCCGCGCTCGCCGCGCTGGTCGACTCTGCCGACCCTGGCCTGCCCATCCCGTCCTGCCCGGGCTGGACGCTGCGGCAACTGACGACCCATGTCGGCCGGGCGCACCGGTGGGCGGCCGAGATCGTGCGCACGAGGTCGGCCGAGTTCATCGAGTTCCGGTCGGTTCCCGACGGCCGGCTGCCCGACGATCCGGCCGAATCCGGCCGGTGGCTGACCGCGGGCGCCACCTGGCTGATCGACGCGCTCAAGGATGCGGGCGAGCAGGGCGTGTGGACGCCAGCCGGGATGAGCCCGGCCGGCTTCTGGGGCCGCCGGATGGCGCACGAGACCATCGTGCACTGCGCCGACGCCCAGCTGGCCATCGGGGACGAGCCGGAAATCCCGGCCGAACTCGCGGCCGACGCGATCGACGAGTGGCTCACGGTCATGAGCGGCCCGATCTTCGGCGGGCCAGATCCGCGGGCCGCCGCTTTGCCGCACGGACGAGCGCTGCATGTGCACGTTGCCGATCCCGATCTCAGCGGTGCCAAGGCGTGGCGGGTAGTCCACACCGACGCAGGAGTGCAGGTGCAGGTACCGGAAGGCAGCGGTGACGTCGCTCTGGCCGGCCCGTCCGCCGACGTGCTGCTCGTGCTGCTGGGCCGGATGCCGGCTACCGCCGAGGCCGTCCGGGTTTTTGGCGACTCTGACGTGCTCGAAGCGTGGCTCAAGGGCACGTCCTTCTAGCCTGCCGCCGCGTTCCAGCCTGCCGCCGCCGCACGGTCGCGGCTGCTGGGTACGCTAAGAACGCTGACCGTCGTGAACACATGTTACGGGAGATGCGTCATTGCCGAATGCTCTGCGGGAATTCGTCCTGGTAAGCGACATGAGCACGCGCGGAGGCGATATCCCGCAGCCCGGGGACCCGAAGTTCAGCATCGCAGCAAGCGGTAAGCCGCAGAACCTCCGCCGGGCGTGGTTCGACACTTTTGACTGGCGGTTGTTCCACGCCGGCCTGACCCTGGAGCTGACCGCTGACCGCGGCACGACAGAACTCCGGCTCACCGGCCGGGACGGCGAGCTCGTGGCAACGGAGCTGGCCGGTTCTGGCCAGGGGCGGCAGCTCCGCTGGCCATGCCGGATCGAGGAACTGCCGCTCGGCCCGCTGCGTGAGCACCTCGCGCCCGTTGTAGGAGTCAGGGCACTGCTGCCGGTGGCCGAGGCGACCAGCGTCCTGACCGAGCGCCGCGGTCTCAACGAGGACGACAAGACGATCGCGATGCTCACTGTCGACAAGATGACCGTCACCGGGCACCGCTCCGCAGCCATCCCGGTCCGGATCGCCGTCGAGCCGCTGCGCGGCTACCAAGCACAGGCAGCGAAACTGGCCGACTCCCTGGCGCAGATCGCTGGCGTGCTGCCGGCCACCGCGTCGAGCCTGGAGTCCGCGCTCTCGGCAGCCGACAAGAAGCCGGGCGACTACACGAGCAAGATCAACGTGGAGCTCGCCGCTGAGATGCCGGCCGCGCTCGCGGTCACCCTCGTACTTGAGCGGCTCTTCGATACCGTCGAGGCAAACCTTCCAGGCACGCTCGGCGACATTGACACCGAGTTCCTGCATGACCTGCGAGTTGCTGTCCGCCGCACCAGGTCAGTGCTGAAACTGGCGGGCTCGGTCCTGCCCGCCGACCTGGTCAACCGGTACCGGCCGGAGTTCAAGTGGCTCGGCGACCTGACCACGCCGACCCGCGACCTCGACGTCTACCTGATCGGCTACCCGTCCATGACTCGCCAGCTAGTGGCCGCCACCGGCCAGGAACTGCGGCCGTTTCAGGATTACCTGCGACGGCAGCGAGCCTTGTCCTGCCGGCAGCTAGCCCGCGGGTTGCGTTCCGCTAAATTCTCCGCGCTCGCGAGCCAGTGGCGACACGACCTGGCGAAGATCGCGCAGGAGCCGGCCCCACGCCCTGCGGCGGGCAAGTTCGCCGCCCGGCGGATCGCGACCGCGCACCAGAAGGTGCTGCGCCGCGGCAGCGTCATCGACGCGAACTCTCCGCCGCAGGCCTTGCATGAACTGCGCAAGCGCTGCAAGGAACTGCGCTACCTGCTCGAGGTGTTCGCGTCGCTGCACGATCCTGCCGAGCAGTGGCGCGCCGTCCGCGAACTCAAGGCACTGCAGGATTGCCTGGGGGAATTCCAGGACACCGAGGTCCAGCGCGCCGAGTTGCGCGCCTTCGCCACGCAGATGATGGCCGACCGCAGTGCCCCGGCGGAGACCTTGCTGGCCATGGGCGAGATTGCCACCACGCTGGCAGGCAGGCAGCAGGCTGCCAGGCGGGAATTCGCCGGCCGGTTCGCCGAATTCGCCAGCCCGCAGGGCCGGGCCAGGATCAGCGCGCTGGCTCGGGGAGCGGCATGAAGGTCATCGCCAGCTACAACATCAAGGGCGGCGTCGGCAAGACGGCCGCCGCCGTCAACCTCGCGTACCTGGCTGCCAGCGACGGTTACCGGGTGCTGATCTGGGACCTGGACCCCCAGTCCGCGGCCAGTTTCCTGTTCCGGGTCAGACCGCGCGTGAAAGGCGGCGGCAAGGCCCTGATCGCGGGGAAGCGACCAGTCGACGAGGCGATCAAGGCCACCGACTTCGACAACCTGGACCTGCTGCCCGCCGACTTCACCTACCGGAATCTCGACCTGCACCTGGACAACCAGCGCAAGCCGATGACACGGCTGCGCAACCTGCTCGCGCCGCTGCGCCACGAGTACGACCTCGTGGTGCTCGACTGCCCGCCAAGCATCTCGCTGCTATCGGAAAGCGTGCTGCACGCAGCCGACTTGCTCGTCGTCCCGCTGATCCCGACCACCTTGTCGGTGCGCACGCTCGATCAGCTCACTGACTTCATCGACGGCTTCGAGGGCAGGCGGCCGAAGGTGCTCGCGTTCTTCTCGATGATCGACCGGCGCAAGCGGCTGCACCGGGAGATCGCCGCGGAGTTGCCTGCCGGGCGCAGCGACCTGGCCGTGACGTCGATTCCCGCGCTGTCCGCGATCGAGCGGATGTCCGTACAGCGCGCTCCTGTGGCAGCCTCGGCCCCGCGCAGCCAGGCGACTGTCTACTACCGTGAACTCTGGCACGAAGTGCGAGCCAGGGTCAGCCTGCCTGCCCCCCCGCCCCCGCTCCCCCCTGATCTCCCCTGATCCCCGCTGGTCCCGCGCTCCTCCCGCCGGGCTCCGCCGCGCTCCGCCGCGGTCCGCCGCCGGACTCCTCCCGCCGCGCTCCGCCGGGCTCCGACCCGCGCCCGACGCACCGATGGCCCGTTGGTGTCGTTATAGCAGCACCAACGGGCCATCGGTGCGGTCGGCGCTCAGCGGGGGAGGGCGGGCGCTGGTGAGGGTGGGTCAGGTGAGGCCAGAGATGAAATCGATCATCGCCTGGTTGACCTCGTCCGGCCGTTCCTGCTGGGTCCAGTGCCCGCAACCGGGCAGCAGCCGCGCCTCGCGCAATCCGGGCGCCACGTCCTTCAGGTGATCCAGCATCGCCGGACCGCCGGAGAACGCGACCACCAGGTCACGGTCGCCGGCCAGGAACAGCGCGGGCACGGTCACGTGCGCGTGCTTCCATGCGGCGGTCAGTTCCCAGCTGCGATCCAGGTTGCGGTACCAGTTGAGCGGGCGGGTGAAGCCTGATCGCGCGAACTCGGCCACGAAGACGTCGATGTCCGCCTCGGTCAGCCAGCCGGGCAGCTCACCAGGCTCGGGGCACAGGTCCAGCAGGCCGCCCCCTGACGGCACGACCGGAACGCCGCCCATCGACCCGTCGCCCGACGCCGCGTGCAGCAGGCGCCTGAAGGTGGCGTGCGGGTCGCGGCTCAGCTCTGCGTCGGCGACCCCTGGCTGCTGGAAGTAGCAGATGTAGAAGCCGTCCGTATACAGCGCCCGCAGCATCGCGACCGGCGGGGCGCTGCCCCTCGGCGTGTACGGCACGCTGAGCCCGATCACCCCCCTGATCCGGTCCGGCCGCAACAGCGCGGTGCTCCAGGCGACCGGCGCGCCCCAGTCATGCCCGGCCACCACCGCGGTCTGCTCCCCCAGCGCGCCCATCAGCCCGATCACGTCACCGACCAGGTGCAGCATGGTGTACCCGGCCACCTCGTCCGGGCCACCGGTCTGACCGTAGCCGCGCTGGTCCGGGGCAACCACGTGGTATCCGGCTGCGGCGAGTGCCGTGATCTGGTGGCGCCAGGAGTACCAGCTCTCCGGGAAGCCGTGCAGTAGCAGGACCAGCGGACCTGAGCCGGCCTCCGCGATGCGGATGGCAAGACCGTCCACATCGACGAACCGGTGGGTCACGCCATCAAGGGGGGTTTCGCTCAAGGACATGGCCAGAGAATAGCTAGGCCCTGAGGGCGTCGACTGGCAGGGCGAAGATGTTCCAATTGCGGGTGAAGGCTGGCGGCAAGTCGCCTTCACCTCGATTCCGACCACGGCACCGTCTGCCAGCTTGCCTGTTGGAGCACCTCGTTGACTACGAAGGTCTCCATAAGGAGGCCGTATTCGGTAGCGGTTCGCGGCAATCGGCGGAGCAGTTGCTGGCTGGTGATCCGGGTCCACTGGCCGGCCGAGCCCCGACTGCGGCAGCGGAGCGCGAGACGAGTGGCCACATTCATCGCATCTGGCGGGATGGGTGTCCACATTCATTCGGTCGATCTCCGCGCTTATGGCGGGCGCTAGGACGCCATAGCTTGAGCCTTGCCCGCCCTAGGCCCCACATCGCCGGCACCACTGGCAACGCGCGATCCGGCACCAGTCTCCGGATGCTTTGGGCTACTGGCCGGCCGACCGGACTGACAACCTCGTCGGCGGCGTGCGGGTCGAAGACCAGGCCAGGCAGCCTCGCGGCGCGATCACTACGCAGTGCGAGCCACCGGGCGAGCCCGCCGACGTGCTGGCCGACCCGGCTGCGGGCAACACGGCGGAAGTCGTCGCTGACTGAGCCGAGTGCTGTTCGTGCGGGATACTGCCCGGGCGGAACGCGCTCACCAAGTAGATGACGGCGGCAACAGCCGCAATCACTCCCAGCGCCATCAGCGAGACAGCCGCGCGAGCACGCCTGGATCGCAGCATCTGCCCGACGCTTGGCTGCCCGAACGCGGCAAGCCGCGCGGCAAGGCGCGGATCATCAGCGGCAAGCGTGCGCTCCATCTCGTCCAGGATGCGCTGCTCATCCATTGGAAGCGCCATGTGCCACCTCCTGCGGCAGTCCCGCCGCGACCCATCCGGCGGGACTGCTCCTTACTATCCCCACTTGGAAGATTTTTTACCTGCCGATCGCCTAAGAGTAAGCGCGACCGTACCCCAATTGAAAGAATCAAACATAAATTCGAGCATCACACCTGACAGCCGAGCGCCTACCCGTATCGGCGGGGATGTCCTTGACTTAATCGAACACTAATTCTAGCATCTCTGGATGCGCTGGAGCAACATTCAAGAGGGCGTCGGCCAGGACGCCGGCCAGGCGCTGTTCGGGCGTGAGGTGGTCGCGCGCTCGTTCGACACACCCGGTTTCCGCGGCATGACCTTCTACGAGGTGCGGGCCCGGTCGATCATCAATGCGGTGCCGGAGAGCTCGCGGATGCCGTTCCGCGCGACGATCAACCCTTACCGGGGCTGCGGTCACGCTTGCGTGTACTGCTTCGCCCGGCGCAGCCATACCTACCTCGACCTCGACTCTGGCCAGGACTTCGACACCAAGATCATCGTCAAGGTGAACGCGGCGGAGCTAGCCAGAAAAGAGCTGTCACGGCCACGGTGGGCCGGGGAGCACATCGCGATGGGCACCAACGTGGACTGCTACCAGCGTGCCGAAGGCCGGTACCGGCTGATGCCCGGCATCATCTCCGCTCTGAGCACGGCACGCAGCCCGTTCTCTATCCTCACCAAGGGCACGCTCATCCTGCGCGACCTCGACCTGCTCGCGGCAGCCGCGGAGGTCACGACGGTGGGCCTGAATATCTCTGTGGGCATCGCCGATGCCGAGCTTTCCAGGTCGGTCGAACCAGGTACGCCCAGCCCCCAGCGGCGGCTAGCGGCCTGTGCCGCGATCACCACGCGGGGTCTGCGGTGCGGCATCCTGATGGGCCCGGTGCTGCCGTTCCTCACCGACTCCCCCGGCCAGCTCGCGCAGACCGTGCGGCAGATCGCGTCAGCGGGCGCGGCCAGCGTCAGCCCGATCGTCCTGCACCTGCGGCCTGGCGCACGAGAGTGGTACTTCCGCTGGCTAGCCGAGCAACACCCGGCGCTGGTCCCCAGGTACCGGCAGCTCTACAGCTCAGGCAGCTACGCACCGCAGGAGTACCAGCAGCGGATATCGGCTCAGGTCGCCGATCTCGCCAGGAAGTACGGGGTCGGCCGGGCCAGCCCGGCCGGCGCGCGCCGACTGCTCCCGCGTGCTCCGGCCGCCCCGCGCAAGCCTGCCCGCCCGCCCGGGATCCAGCTCAGCCTGCTGTAGCCTGGCCCGGACGGCTGGGTGCTCACCGGGGGGCTGATGCAGGACACTCATGCGGGCCACGCGCCGGCCCGGCAGTCAGCGCACCCCAAAGCGGCGCGGATTCCGCTCTTCGACCTGGCTGTGGTCGGGGCGGGCGGCGCACTCGGCAGCACTGCGAGGTACCTGGCAGGTCTGGCCCTTCCCGCACCGGCCGGACTCCCCTGGCCGACATTTGCGGTGAACATCTCCGGATCATTTCTGCTCGGCCTGGTGATGGTGTATCTCCTTGATGTCTGGCCGCCACGGCGCGGACTCCGGCTATTCCTTACCGCCGGCCTGATTGGCGGGTACACCACCTTCTCTGCTTATACGGCGGGCGTCGCGCATCTCATCGAAGGCCGGGCCATCGCACTTGCCGATGCCTATGCCCTCACCAGCCTGGCAGGCGGAGTCGCCGCCGTCTGGTGCGGAGTCGCGCTGGCCGCCAGGCTCGCGAACTGGCCTCGCCGGGGACGGCGGGATGATCCGCAGTGAACCCAGTCGGGCCCGCGAAGCGGATCATGATCATTATCGGGGAGTCCGATCGCTACCATCACCGGCCGCTCTACGCCGAGATCGTGCACCGGGCGCATCAGGCCGGCCTGGCCGGCGCGAGCGTCTTCCGCGGCTGGAGGGTTTCGGCGCTTCGTCACGCATTCACACGAACCGGATCCTGTCATTGAGCCAGGATCTGCCGCTGGCGATCGTCATCATCGACACCGCCGAGGCGACGCAGCGGTTTCTGAGCCAGATCGCCGACCTGCTCGGTGCCGGACTCGTGGTCGTCGACGATGTCTGGGTGCACAGCCCCGGCGGCGGCCCGCTCGACGGGACCGCAGGGGACGCCGCGGCGGGCCATGACCCGGCACGGGGCAGCACCGCGTGACGGTCCTGCTCGTAGCGCTCGGCGGCATGTTCGGCGCGCCGGCCAGGTACCTGGCCGACCGGCTCATCCAGTCCCGGCACGACAGCGTCTTCCCGTGGGGCACCCTCGCGGTCAACGTGGCAGGCTCGGCGCTGCTCGGGTTCCTGCTCGGAGCGCAGCACCACCTGGGTGTGCCGGCCAGCGTGATCGCCCTGGCCGGTACCGGATTCTGCGGCGGCCTCACGACGTTCTCCACGCTTGCCTACGAGACGCTGCGGCTGCTGGAGGACGGCGCCATCGGCGCGGCGGGGCTGAACATGCTCGGCAGCCTGGCAGTCGGCCTGCTCGCCGCCTATCTCGGTCACGCGCTCGGGTTCGCGCTCTTAGTACGCCTCCCCGCGCGCACAGGTCCCACCGGACCCGATATCGGGGCAGATCCCCGCGAGCAGGCGACACTCGGGGCGCACGTAGAGTTGTCTGCCGTGGGAGCTGAGCGCGACGAGGCCGCCTGGCGGGTGCCGGGCCGGCTGATCGTCCGCACCGTCGCCGTGCCCGATCCCGGTGACCTGATCGGCGCGCTGCCAGAGCCAGATGCCCTTGCCTGGGTCAGGCGCGGCGACGGCCTGGTGGGCTGGGGAACAGCCGCGAGGATCACACTCCCCGCCGGGCAGGACCGGTTCCTTGCCGCCGAGAAGTGGCTGCGCGAGTTGTTCGACAGCGCTCGCGTCGAAGACGCGCTAGCCGTGCCCGGCTCGGGCCCGGTCGCCTTCGGCAGCTTCACCTTCGACCCCACCTCGGACGGGTCTGTCCTGGTCGTGCCCCGGGCCGTGCTCGGCCGCCGCGACGGCCAGGCATGGCTGACCACCATCGGGTCCGAGCCTGAGTCCGGGTCCGAGCCTGAGCCCGGGCCCGAGCCTGAGCCCGAGTCCGAGCCTGAGTCCGGGTCCGGGTCCGAGCCCGGCGCAGCCGCAGGCCCGCGGCCAGGGGACAGCGGAGCCTGCCAGGCCGACCCGCCCGTGCTGCCCACTCCGGTACCGCGGCTCACGCCGGACGGCATCCGCTGGGCAGACGGAAACTTGACGCCGCCGCAGTGGGAGCGCGCCGTCGCCTCCGCCGTCGCCGCGATTTCGGCAGGCAACCTGCGCAAGATCGTGCTCGCGCTCGAACTGAACGCGACTGCCGCTGCTGACATCGACTCCCGGGTACTGCTCGACCGGCTCGCCGAACGGTACCCCGACTGCTACACCTTCGCCTGCGCCGGCCTGGTCGGCGCGACGCCCGAGCTGCTGATCCGGCGCACCGACCGGCAACTGCACTCGCTGGTGCTCGCGGGCACAGTGCCGCGCGGCGGCACGCCATACTCCGATGACGCGCTCGGTGCCACGCTGCTCGCCTCGGCCAAGAACCAGGACGAACATCAGTACGCGGTGGCCGACGTGCGGGCAGCGCTGCGACCGCTCTGCGCAGACCTGCGGGTCGAGCCGCAGCCGAGCCTGCTGCGCCTGGCCAACGTCCAGCATCTGGCCACGCAGGTCTCCGGCGAGCTGGCCGCGGGTGAGGCGACCTCGCATTCGGCGCTCGCGCTCGCCGCCGCATTGCACCCGACCGCCGCCGTCTGCGGCACTCCAGCCGAGGCGGCGATGGAGCTGATCCGCGAGCTGGAGGGCATGGACCGCGGCCGGTACAGCGGCCCGGTCGGCTGGGTCGACGCCAAGGGCAACGGCGAGTGGGGAATCGCGCTGCGCTGCGCCCAGGTCACCGGCAAGCACGCCCGGCTGATCGCCGGCTGCGGCATCGTGGCTGGATCTGAGCCGTCCGCCGAGCTGGCCGAGGCCCAGACCAAGTTCTGGCCGATGCGGCACGCACTCGAATGCTGAGATCCGCCCGGGGCCGTCTCACCAGCTGTGGGGGCTTTCGCCAGATCACAGGCTGATTGCGATGGTCACAGGGTGATTGCGGTTGCGTAAATGCTCGCGACCGCTTCCGGTGGCTGGGTAGACAGCGTGGCCCGATGCGTGTACTCACGGAAGGTGACCACTGACATGCCTGCGCACGGCGTCAGGCTAGAAGGAGTCTGCACATGACACGTCGTTCCAATCGAATTGCCGTCATGGCGGTTGTAGGTGCGGCTGCGACCGTGCTTGCCGCCTGCAGCAGCAATCCGACCACCTCAGGTGGAGGCGGCACTGCGGCCAAGCCGGTACTCGGCGGAACCCTCAGGCTTGTCGCCGCCTCCGGGCCTGACCACATTGACACGGTCCCGGCATATTACACCGCGGACTACATCCTGGAGCGTGCCTACGCACGCCAGCTGCTGACGTACCCGACCGTCGCTGACCCGACGCTCACCTCGCCAGGCTGGAAGGCCGACACCACTCCGATTCCCGACATCGCCACCACGATCCCGACCGCGGCAAACGGCGGCATCACTAACGGCGGGAAGACCTACACCTTCCACATCAAGTCGGGCGTCGACTGGAACACCACCCCGCCACGCCAGGTGACCGCGGACGACTTCATCCGCGAGTTCAAGGCGTTCTGCAACCCGGCGCCCGGTGGTTACGTCGGCAACCTCGGCTACTACAGCTCGACGGTCGCCGGCCTGAACGACTACTGCAACGCTGAGACCGCTTACTTTGCCAACGCGAAGAAGCACCCGGTCACGGCCGCGAACATCGCCGGGTTCCAGAACTCGCACACCATCTCTGGTCTCGTCGCTGTCAACTCGTCGACGCTCCAGTTCAACCTGATCCAGCCGGCTAGCGACTTCCTGTACATGCTGGCCATGCCGTTCGCCTCGGCCCGTCCGGTGGAGTACGACTCCTACCTGCCGAACAGCCTCCAGCTGAACGAGCACACGATCTCCGACGGCCCGTACCAGATCACCTCGTACGTGCCGAACAAGTCGATCACGATGCAGAAGAACCCGGCCTGGAACCAGTCGACCGACACGGCCAGGCACCAGTACGTCAACGAGATCACCCTCACCATCGGCGTGACCTCGGCGCAGACCCAGCTTGCCGACATGCAGGCCGGCAAGACCGGTACCTACGACATGGTGGACGACACCAACGTCGAGCCGACGGCGATCCCGAACCTTCTCGCCTCGCACGACCCGAAGTTCTACATCTGGCCGTGGAGTTCGACCCTGCCGTACGTGGTGTTCAACCTGCGTAGCCCGAACTCGGGCGGCGCGGCCGGCAAGCTGGCCTTCCGCCAGGCCGTCGAGTACGGCGTCAGCAAGGTGGCCGTGCAGCGGGCCCAGGGTGGTCCGGATGTGGCGAAGATCATCTCCACCGCCATCCCGCCGGGCAACGTCGGCTACCAGGACTACAACCTGTACCCGGACAACAACGGCCAGGGCAACACCGCCATGTGCAAGACCTACCTTGCCAAGGCCGGTTACAAGAACGGCGTGTCGGTGACCTACCTGTACGCCAACGACAGCATCAACTCGCGGATCTTCGCGGCCATCCAGGCCAGCCTGAAGCCCTGTGGCATCAACCTGGTGGGTAAGCCGGAGCCTGGTTCGAGCTTCTTCGTCGACCTCGGCAACTCCCCGGTGAACAACAAGGCCGGCACCTGGGACATGGGCCAGCCTGGCTGGATCCCTGACTGGTTCGGCCCGAACGGCCGTACCATCATGGACCCGCTGTTCCGTACCCGCTGCGTGGTCAACACCAACAACTACGGCTGCTACAACAGCAGCACGCTGGACGGCCTCATCACCCAGGCCGAGAGCGCGACCAACCTGTCCCAGGCCGCCTCGCTCTGGCACCAGGCGGACGTGAACGTCATGCAGAACGCGGTCATCGTGCCGCTGTGTGACGGCCAGGCGCCGTTCTACTCAAGCGCCCGGGTGCAGAACGCCGGTTCGACCGCGATTGTCTACGCGCCGAACATCGGCGGGCCGGACGTCACCAACGTCTGGCTCAACCCGAACAGTCCCTGAAAGTAGTAGTTAGCTGAATCCGGCCGGGCACGCGAACCGCGTGCCCGGCCGGATTCAGGCCCGGGTCCGGCTGGATTCGGGCCGGGGTCCGAGAAGATACTCTTAGTTATCATCAATACCGAGTGACCCGTTGCATCCGGGGTGCTAGCAGTCTGCGCAGCCAGCTTCGGTCGTGGCGGTCAGCTTGCGGAGGAATTCATGAGCCTGCTCGAGGTGACCGACCTTCGGGTCAGTTTCCCGACCGCTGACGGCGTAGTACAGGCCGTACGCGGTGTCTCGTTCAATGTAGAGCGCGGCCAGACGCTAGGCATCGTCGGTGAATCAGGGAGCGGCAAGACCGTCCTGACCCAGAGCCTGCTCGGACTGACCCCTGGCGGGCAGATCTCCGGCAAGGCGATGTTCGACGGCGTCAACCTGGTCGGACTCGGAGCGAAGGACCTGCAGCGCCTTCGCGGCAAGGAAATTGCGGTCATCTTCCAGGATCCGCTCACCAGCCTGCACCCGCTCTACAAGGTTGGCTGGCAGATCACCGAGATGATCAGGTCGCACGACAAGAGCATCACCAAAGCCCAGGCGATGAACCGGGCAGTCGAACTGCTCGGGCATGTCGGAATCCCGCGGCCGAGGGAGCGGGTCAACGACTACCCGCATCAGTTTTCCGGCGGTATGCGCCAGCGAGCCATGATCGCGATGGCGATCTCGCTGAGCCCCAAGCTGATCATTGCCGACGAGCCGACCACCGCGCTGGACGCGACCGTCCAGGCTCAGATACTCGACCTGCTGCTGCGCCTGCAGCGCGAGTCGGACACCGCGCTGCTGATGATTACCCACGACCTCGGAGTCGTCGCCGACATCGCCGACAACGTCATGGTCATGTACGCCGGCCGGGCCGCCGAGAAGGCTACGAAGCGTGACATCTTCTACCAGCCGCACCACCCCTACACCAAGGGCCTGCTCGAGTCGATCCCGCACAGCTCGGCCGCCCGCGACCGGCTCAGGCCGATCACCGGCCAGCCCCCGAGCCTGATCAACTTGCCTTCGGGCTGCGCGTTCGGCGCGCGGTGCGCCTATGTCATGGACCGCTGCCTGACCGAGCAGCCGCCGCTGGTCCCAGTCGGCGACGCCGGCGAGCACCGGTCGGCCTGCTGGCTGCCCCCGGCGGCTATCGGCCTCGATAGTGAGACGGAAGACCTCCGGCGGCAGGCCGTGGCATTGGGACGCGGTGACCGCGCGGCGAAGGTCGCCGAGGCGATCGCCGCCGCTCCGGAGTCAGAGGGAAGCGTGATCGTATGAGCGACCAGTTGATCAGCCAGGCCAGCAGCGCCTCGGATGCGAGCGCAGACGCCGACGGCGACACCCTCGTCCGGGTCGAGAATCTCGTCAAGCACTTCCCGGTGCGCGGCGGCGGGCTGATCAGCCGCACCGTCGGCCAGGTGCAGGCAGTCGACGGCATATCGCTGACGATCAAGCGAGGCCAGACCCTCGGGCTGGTCGGCGAGACCGGCTGCGGCAAGTCCACGCTGGCCAGGTGCATCGCAGGACTGATCCCCATCACCTCCGGCAAGGTGATTTTCGACGGCCGTGACATCACTAACCTGTCGCGCCGGGCCATGCAGCCAGTCCGGCGCGAGATCCAGATGATCTTCCAGGACCCGTACGGCGCGCTCAACCCCCGCCGCCGGGTCGGATCGATCATCGGCGAGCCGTTCGCGATCCACGGGACGGCGACCGGGGCCGAGCGCAAGCGTGAGGTCCAGGAACTGATGGAGCGGGTCGGCCTCAACCCTGAGCACTTCAACAGGTTCCCTGCCGAGTTTTCCGGTGGTCAGCGCCAGCGGATCGGGGTCGCCAGGGCACTCGCACTACGGCCCAAGCTGATCATCTGCGACGAGCCGGTCTCCGCGCTCGACGTGTCGATTCAGGCGCAGGTGCTCAACCTCCTCTCCGACTTGCAGCGCGACTTCGGCCTGTCTTACCTCTTCATCGCGCACGACCTCGAAGTGGTCCGCCACGTCAGTGACGCGGTCACCGTGATGTACCTCGGCAAGGTCGCCGAGTCGGGCCCAGGAGACCAGGTCTACGAGCACACCAGGCACCCCTACTCCGCCGCGCTACTGTCGGCGGCGCCAGCCGCCGACCCCGACGCGGCCGCGGCCCGTCAGCGGATCATCCTGACCGGCGACGTGCCGTCGCCGATCAACCCGCCTTCCGGATGCAGATTCCATCCACGGTGCCCGAAAGCGCAAGAGCTTTGCGGCACCACCGAACCCGCCCTGGAGAGCAAGGCGGGTGACCCGAGCACTCACTTGACCGCCTGCCACTTCCCGGTGGAGGCGGGCGAGAACCTCGCCGCGGCGGGCCGGAAGGACCAGCAATGAGCATCACCGAAGTCCAGTTTCAGGCGACGTCGATCGAAGACGCGCCGGCAGTCGCCATTCAGGGCCGAAGCCAATGGCAGCTCACCTGGCGGCGGCTGCGCAACGACAAGGTCGCCATCGCCTCCATCGTGGTCATCCTGCTGATGATCGCCTTCGCCCTCGCCGCGCCGCTCATCGCCGCCGCGGTCGGGCACCCGGTGGATCAGGCATACACGCTCAAGGGCGAGAACTCGTTCGGAAACCCGGTGGGACCCGGAACTAACGGCTTCCTTCTCGGCACCGACTACATCGGCCGTGACCTGCTGGTGCGCATCGCCTACGGCGCGAGAATCTCGCTGTTCGTCGGAATCGTCACCACGGCGCTCGCCACGATCGCGGGCGTGACGCTCGGCCTGGTCGCCGGGTATTTCGGCGGTGTGGTCGACGCGGTTCTCGCCCGCGTCTTCGACGCGGCACTGGCGTTCCCCTTCATCGTCCTCGCCCTCGCGCTGGCATCGGTGTTCCACCCGAGCCTGGCCATCGTGATCGGGGTCATCACGTTCTTCTCCTGGGCCGGCATCTCCCGTATCGTCCGCGGCCAGACACTCTCGCTGAAGGAGAAGGAATACATCGAGGCGGCCAGGTCGCTCGGAGCCGGTCCGTGGCGGATCATGTTCCTGGACATCCTGCCAAACGTGCTCGGACCGGTCCTGGTGCTGGCGACGCTGTACATTCCCACGGCAGTCGTCTTCGAGGCGACGCTGTCGTTCCTCGGCATCGGCATTCCCGAACCGGCGCCAAGCTGGGGAAACATCCTCGGCGAGGCCCAGAGTTTCTACGCGGTCGCGTGGTGGTACGTGGTCTTCCCCGCTGCCGCGCTGCTGATTACCACCCTCGCCTTCAACCTGCTCGGCGATGGCGTCAGGGACGCCATGGACCCCAGGACCGAGCGGCTCTTCGCCGGTGTCAAGAGCGAGCGGAGCAAGAAGAACAAGCGCAAGATCGGCAAAGGCATCGGGCCCGATCTGGCCCAGGCCGTCCTCGTCGGCGAACCGAATGTGGACCAGTCGGGCAGCGCTACGGGCGAGGAGGGCTGACCCATGAACATGGTGCGTTTTCTGATCAGGCGAGTCATCACCGGAATCGTGGTGCTTTGGGTAGTCGCCACGGGCACGTTCTTCCTGTTCTTCACCGCGATACCCGAGTCAGCAGTAGCCAGGAACCTGGCCGGGCGATCCGCCTCCCCGTCAGTTCTCGCCGAGACGACCAGGTATTACGGGCTGGACAGGCCGATCCCCGTCCAGTACTGGCACTTCCTGGTTAACCTGGTGCACGGCAACCTTGGCCAGTCGTTCTATACGCAGGAACCCGTCACCACGATCATCAAGCAGGACCTGCCGCCGACGGTATCCCTGGTGATCGGTGCCGTGCTGCTCTGGCTGATCGTCGGCCTGGCTGTCGGCATCCTCAGCGCGACGAGGGCACGCAGCCTGTTCGACCGGCTGGCCACCCTCGGAGTCCTGGCCGGTATCTCCGCGCCGACGTTCGTGGTCGGTGAACTGCTGATCATCACCGTCTTCGTCCAGCTCAATAAACACGGGATCAACTTCATCCAGACCGGGTTCAGCCCGCTGTCCCAGGGCTTCGTCTCGTGGCTGGGGACGCTGATCCTGCCCTGGGTGACGCTGGCGGTCGTGCAGGCGGCGGTCTACACCAGGCTCTCCCGCGGCTCGCTGCTCGACACCCTCGGCGAGGACTACATCAGGACGGCACGGTCCAAGGGACTTAGCGAGCGCCGGGTGCTCTACCGGCACGCTGTGCGCGCGGCCATGACCCCCGTGGTCTCGCAACTCGGCATCGACATCGGCGGCCTGCTCGGCGGCGTGCTCGTGGTGGAGCAGGTGTTCTCGCTGCACGGCCTGGGCTACCAGGTAGTGACGGCGATCAGTCAGGGCGACCAGCCGGTCGTGATCGGCTTCGTCATCATCGCGGCGTTCTTCGTCGTCGTCGCCAACCTGCTCGTCGACATGTCCTACGCCGCGCTCGACCCGCGGGTGCGGATCAGCTGATCGCCGCTCTCGCCGCCCCGGCCAGCCGCGCCCGCAACGCGGCCTGGCCGGGGCGTTCGCTTCGCAGCTCAGCAATACATAGGCCGGTGCCCGGGCCACCGGCCGCGGAGAGCAGCGCGGTCAGGTCCGCCACCCGTTCCAGCCGCACATAGCCGATCCCGGCCGCGGCGGCCAGCCGACGGACGTCGGTCCCGTGCGGCGTGCCGAAGACCCGCTCGAACGAGCCGGGAAACGCGGCCTGCTCGAGCATCGAGAAGATTCCTCCGCCGTCGTTGTTCACCACGACCAGGCAAAGGTCGGGGCGCGGCTCGTCCGGCCCGATCAGCAGGCCGGGGGTGTCGTGCAGCAGGGCCAGGTCACCGAGCAGCGCCACGGCGTGGCCACCGCCCGCTGCCTGATGAGCGAGCGCAGCGCCGATCGCCGACGAGACAAGCCCGTCGATGCCGCTGGCTCCCCGGCTCGCGAGTACGCGCAGCCCGGAGCGCGCCCGCATCTGGTGATCCAGGTCCCTGATCGGCAGGCTGGACGCCGCCCAGAGCAGCGCACCGGCAGGCATGGCTGCCGCCAGGTCCCTGGCCAGCCTCGGCTCACTCAGCTCGTCACCGGCGTCCAGGAGCACGTCAACGGCCATCCGCACGGCACTGTCGGCCTGCCGCCACGCCGCCAGCCAGCTGGTCGCCATCGCCTCGCCCGCCGCCGTCAGCTGCACCTTGGTCACGACGTCGGTGGCTGTGCGAGCCGGGTCAGACCAGCGGCCTGGCCCCTGCGCGATGACGACGTGCCGGGCCAGCCCGCCCGACCTGAGCAACGCGAGCTGGCCCCTGGTCAACCCTGGCCGGCCGGCCGAGACGATTACCTCGGGCTGGTGCGCCGCCATAAAGCCGGGGTCGGCGAGCAGGTACTGGTAGCCGCTCAGCGCGTTCGGGCCGCGCCTGGCGTTCGACGAGGGTTCGGCGAGCACCGGCCAGCCGGCCACCTCCGCCAGTTCAAGCAGCGGTTCGGCGTCATAGTCGCCGTCACCGCACACGACCAGCCCGCGTTCGGACCACGGCAGTTCGGCACTGGCGCCGAACCTCGTCCACGGCGCTCCGCCCGCCCGTCCCTTGATCGGCTCCGGCCACCCGCACGCCACCCCGTCATTATGCGCCCCGTCGCCGGCCACTCCGCCGGGCGCGGCATCGCCGGCCACCGCGCTACCTGCCAGCCCGCCGGGCGCGGCATCGCCGCTCCCCTCGTCGTCCGGCACCAGCGGTTCGCGAAGAGCCAGGTTCAGATGGACCGGGCCCGCCGTACCGCCGGCCGATCCGGACGCCAGGCCCCACGCTCGGGCAGCCGCCGAACGCCAGTATCCGGTCATCCCGGCACGTTCCTCGGGAACCCCGACCTCGCAGAACCAGCGCACCGCCGACCCGTACAGCTTGAGCTGGTCGATCGTCTGGTTCGCGCCGGTGCCGCGCAGCTCAGGCGGCCGGTCCGCGGTCAGCAGGAGCAGCGGGACCGCGGACTCGTCCGCCTCGATGACCGCCGCGTGCAAGTGCGCCGCGGCGGTTCCGGACGTGCAGACCACGGCCACCGGTGCCGTGCTGGTCTTGGCCAGCCCGAGCGCGACGAACGCGGCGCTCCGCTCGTCGAGCCGCACGGACAGCCGCAGGTCGCCAAGGACCGCACGCCGGTGCAGTTCCATAGCGAGCGGCGCGCTGCGTGACCCAGGAGCGAGCACCGCCTCGCGCAGCCCGCACCTGATCAGCTCGTCGATCAGGACGGTGGCCAGGGCTGTGGACGGGTTCATGCGCCGGCCCCACTCCGCGAGCAGGCGAGACTCACGCGAGGAACTCCGCGGCAGCCAGTACCCGCTCACGCCAGGGCTGCGGGTCACATTCCCAGGCGGCGATTTGTTGCGAATCCACGACCGCAGCCCGAAGCGGCAGCATTCCGCCGACTGGTACCAGCGGGTCGCTCGTCACGTCGCCGGTGAGCAAGTTCATCGTCGCCAGGCCGCAGTCGTAGTGCAGGTCTGGCAGTGCGGCGGCCAGCGCGACACCTGCCGCGAGGCCGACCGACGATTCCACCGCGCTGGACACCACGACCGGGAGGCCGCAGCCTGCCGCGACGCGCAACGCCGGCCGGACGCCGCCCAGCGGCGCCACCTTCAGCACCACGATGTCCGCGGCGCCAGCGGCACGGACGGCGAGCGGGTCCGACGCCTTTCTGATCGACTCGTCGGCGGCAAGCGGGACGTCGACCTGACGGCGCAGGCTGGCGAGTTCATCCAGGGTCGCGCAGGGCTGCTCGGCGTACTCCAGTCCGAAGGCGCCGAGCCGCCGCAGCATGCTCGCCGCCTGGCCGACGTCCCAGCCTCCGTTGGCATCCACCCTGATCCGGCCGTCCGGCCCGAGCGCGTCACGCACCGCGGCGACCCGTTCTATGTCGTCCGCCTCGGCCTGACCGCGCTCGGCGACCTTCACCTTCGCCGTGCGGCAGCCGGAGCGTGCCACGATCTCGTGCGCCATCTCCGGCCCGACCGCCGGGACCGTGACGTTCACCCCGACCGCGTCCCTGACCGGTTCCGGCCAGCCGGTAACCGCCGACTCGATCGCGCTCGCCAGCCACCGGGAACTCTCCGCCGGGCCGTACTCGGCGAACGGCGAGAACTCGCCCCAGCCAGCCGGCCCGAGCAGCAGCGCTCCCTCGCGCACCGTGATGCCGCGGAACCGGTTGCGCATCGGGATCGCGAAGGCCCGCAGCGTCGGCAGCAGTTCGGCGAGAACCTCCCTGACCGCCAGGGTGTGTCCGGTCACGGCCGGCGCGGGAACCTGGAGAACTCGGGAGTACGGCGCTCCACGTAGGCGTTCCTGCCCTCCTGGGCTTCCTCACTCAGGTAATAAAGCAGCGTCGCATCCCCGGCGAACTGCTGCATCCCGGCCGCGCCGTCGGTCACCGCGTTCAGCGCTCCCTTGAGCATGCGCAGGGCAAGGGGGGACTTGGCCAGCAGCTCGCGGGCCCAGGACACGGTCTCCGCTTCCAGGTCGGCCAGCGGCACGACCGTGTTGACCAGGCCCATGGCCAGCGCTTCCTGCGCACTGTACTGACGGCACAGGTACCAGATCTCACGTGCCTTCTTCAGGCCAACGGTCGCCGCAAGCAACGAGGACCCGTATCCGGCGTCGAACGAGCCCACCTTCGGACCGGTCTGGCCGAAGACCGCGTTGTCAGCGGCGATGGTCAGGTCGCAGCAGACATGCAGCACGTGTCCGCCGCCGATCGCGAAGCCGGCCACCATGGCGATCACCGGCTTGGGCGTCCGGCGGATCTGCACCTGGAGGTCGAGCACGTTCAGCCTGCCGACGCCATGATCGTCCTTGTAGCCGTCATCACCACGGATGCGCTGGTCACCGCCAGAGCAGAACGCGTTGTCTCCGGCGCCGGTCAGGATGATCACGCCGATGCCCGGATCGTCCCTGGCGACGTTGAACGCGTGCTGTAGCTCGAACAACGTCGTCGGGCGGAAGGCGTTACGCACCTCCGGCCGGTTGATGGTGATCTTCGCGATACCCTCGGCCGTGTGGTAGAGGATGTCGGTGTACTCCTGACCTGGAGCCGGTCCTGACGACTGCCAGTCGATCACATCTCCCCCTCGCGTCTGGTGCGCTATCCGCCGATTAACCTTACGACCGTGACTTCCCGGCCATTGCACGCGGTCCTGTTCCCGCCTGAGTCATTCTCGGCTAAGCCAGGTGGCGGCCGGCTGCTGGACGCGCTCGCCGCTGCGCTCGACGGCAGCGGGCCCGCCATCCTGCCGCTCGATCCGGGCCTGCCCAGGTCCAGGCTGGACGAGCTGCTCGCGGCGTTCGCCCCGGCGGCGATAGAGACGAGCCAGGGCCTGCATCGGCTCGCCCCCGGCCAGTACGGCAGGGTTGCCAGTCCCGGAGTCGGTGGGGAGGCCGCGGACGAGACGGGCAACGCCGCGGGGTGCGTGGCCGACGAGATCGCCGTCGTGCTGGCCACATCGGGCTCGACCGGGTCGCCGAAGGGTGCCGAGTTGTCGTCCCGGGCACTGAGATTCTCGGCGCGAGCATCGCTGGCCAGGCTCGGGGCCGATCCCGGCGCGCGCTGGCTTTGCTGCCTGCCGACCCATCACATCTCCGGCCTGGGCGTCCTGGTGCGCTCCCTAGTGGCCGGTTCTGCGCCGGTGGTCAGCGGACGACTCGACGCAGACGTCGTCGCCGCCGCGGACGCGGATTACGTCTCGCTGGTTCCCACCCAACTGCGCAGGTTGCTGGACTCAGGCGCACCGGCGGCCAGGTTCCGCGCGATCTTGCTAGGCGGCGCCGCGGTCCCCGCTGGCCTGCTCGACGAGGCCGCCGCGGTCGGCGCGCGGGTGGTGACGACCTACGGGATGACCGAGACCTGCGGCGGCTGTGTCTATGACGGCGTGCCGTTGGACGGCGTGACGGTCAGCAGCGGCACCGACGGCAGGATCAAGATCAGCGGGCCGGTGCTGTTCTCCGGGTACCGGCGGGCTCCCGAACTGACCCGATCGGTGCTTGACGACGGCTGGTTCGTGACGTCCGACCTCGGCGGTCCCGGTCCGGACGGCCGCCTGGCGGTGCGCGGGCGCGCCGACGACGTGATCAACACCGGCGGCGAGAAGGTAGTCGCCGGAGAAGTCGAGCAGGCACTGCGCGAATGCGCCGGAATCCGGGACGCGGTCGTGGTCGGAGTAGCTGACCCAGACTGGGGTGAGCGGGTCGTCGCGATAGTCGTCCCAGCCGATCCTGGCCCAGCCGATCCGGGCCCAGCCGATCCGGGCGGCTGCTTGCTGAGTCTGGAGCGGATCAGGGAGCAGGTGAAGGGCACGCTGCCCAGGTACTCGGCGCCGCAGGGACTCGTGCTGATCGATGAGATTCCGCTGCTGGCGTCCGGCAAGCCAGACCGGCAGCGGCTCAGGCAGCTGGCTAAAGAATTTCGGCACGCTGCCGCGGCACGGGAAACAAACTGACCCGCCGCGCGTTATACGTAGCGCTCGCACTGCACAATACCAAGTAGCGCAAGTCTTGGACAGCGTTGCCGAAGTGTTGAGCTGCCGCCCGCGGGCACCGCCCGCTATCAGCAACTATCAGCGCCAGCCGATGCGCACACGAACGGAGGTGTCTCATGCCGCGGACTGCCAGCGCGCCATCAAAGCGCCACGACGACGAGGCCGCCACGCATCAGGTGGACGACTTGCTCCGGCGCGGACGCCGCCAGGGATACCTGAGGCTCCCCGAATTGCGGGATGCCTTCGAGCGAGCGAACATCTCTCCGGCGAGGGCTCGTTCCATCCTACGCGAGCTCGCCGACGACGGCGTCGAGCTAGGCCGCGAGGCTGCGGGCAGTCACCCCGTCACGGGACCCGGCGGCGGGCGCACCGTCGGCGCGAAGCCGAGCCGGACGCGCGATGTCTCGAAGGACGGTCCCGTAATTTCTGAAGTGGAGCATGCCGAAGTGACTCAGGCTGCGTCAGCACTCGCCGCGACCAAACTCAGCGACCCCGATCTCGTCGCGGCCGCGCTGCACGACGCCGCGCTGGACGCGGGGCCAAGCCTGTCCGACACCGCCGTGGCGGCGGAACTCGCCGCCGCCGTTGCCGCTGATGACGAGGCAAACGCCGAGGTAGACCTGGACGACCAGACTTCGGTCATGGGCGACTCGGTACACACCTACCTGAAGTCGATCGGGCGCACCAGCCTGCTCACCGCCGAGCAGGAAGTCGACCTTTCCAAGCGGATCGAGGCTGGGCTCTTTGCCGAGCACAAGCTGGAGACCGAGACCGAGCTGTCCCCGCGGTTCCGCGAGGATCTGGAGGCGGTGGCAGCGGATGGCCGCCGCGCCAAAGCACACATGCTGGAGGCCAACCTTCGGCTTGTCGTCTCGGTTGCCAAGAAGTACAGCGATCGGGGACTCTCCCTGCTTGACGTAGTGCAGGAAGGGAATCTCGGCCTGATCAGGGCGGTCGAGAAGTTCGACTACACCAAGGGCTACAAGTTCTCCACTTACGCCATGTGGTGGATCCGGCAGGCCATCCAGCGCGGCTTCGCTGACTCGGCCAGGACTATCCGGCTGCCCGTGCACGTCCTGGAAATGCTGAGCAAGCTGAGCCGAGTCGAGCGGGACATGCACCAGCGACTCGGCCGCGAGCCGACGCCCGAGGAACTGGCGGTCGAACTTGACCGGACTCCGGATCAGATCGAGGAACTGCTCCGCACCAGCAGGCAGCCGATCTCTCTGGATTCCACTATCGGCGAGGACGGCGAGACGTCCATCGGTGACCTGATCGAAGACGTCGATGCCCCGGAGGCGTCCGAACTGGTGGACCGGCAGCTGATGGCCGACCAGTTGCGGCACGCCCTCGATGCCCTGACGCCACGTGAGGCCACGATCATGGCGATGCGGTTCGGGCTGTACGACGGTAACCCGCACACGCTCGACGAGATCGGCAAGGCGCTCGGCCTGACCAGGGAGCGGATCAGGCAGCTTGAGAAGCAGTCGCTGTCCAAGCTCCGGCACCCGAGCCGTGCGCAGCCGCTGCTGGAGTACGCCGTCTAGCCGCAAGACCAGTGGGCCGCCGCAAGACCAGTGGGCCCGGCTCGACCTCCCGCCGGTCCGTGCCCACTTTCCAAGCTGGCGCGCAAGCCCTTGGCAACCCGGCGGATCGGCCCGCATTCCAGTGGGCGGGCTACCAGGGACGCGTACAGCCTGCCTTAAACGGACCAGAACGCCGCCGCCGCCGAAGCCTGTGATGCTGCCTGCTCATGACCAGCACGGGCGGCGGCCGGGCGGCGAGCCGGGTCGAGCACGTTCCTGCCGATCGCGCGCAACGCGGCCTTGTCAGGCTTGATCACGGCCACCCTGGTCCCCTGCGCGGTGAGTCTGTGCACCTGGCTCTTCAGGCTCTCGATAGCGCCGATTCCCTGAGACAACGGCGCGATCACGACAACCCGCTGATGACCGCCGGCCAGATCCGCGTTGGCCGCGGACCGCATGCCCCCGTCGACGTAGCGCCTTTCGCCGATGGTCACTGGTGGCCATATCCCAGGGACGGCGCAGCTCGCGCCGACGGCGTCGACCAGCCCGACCCCGCTGGCCGCGTCGAACACGGTGAACTCACCGCTCACCGCGTCGACGGCAGTGATCTGAAGCCTTCCGGCAGGCCAGTCACGTACTGGCAGCCGTGACTCGATGACCTTGCGGCGTTCCGCCTCCGACTCGGTGACGGCATTGAGCGCCATGGCCCCGATCCGGGCCCGCGCGACCTCAGGCTTGCGGGTAAACAGCATGATCCGGCCGTACTTCAACATCACCGACATGCCCATCTTGGCGAAGACCTCCCCGGTAGCCGGAGTTGCCTGCACCTGGTACAAGTCCGCGAGACTCGCGCCGGACCGCACGTCAACCCCGACCACCGACCCGGCCGAAGTGCCTACGACGAGATCCGCGTCAGTCAGGTCTGTGCCCTGCGCGGCCAGACCGGCGAGTATGCCGATCTCCCACGCGATACCGGTGATGCCCCCGCCGCCGAGGACCAGCGCCTTGTCCGTCATAGCCTTCTTTATATCCCTAGAACGTTCTAGATGTCGCGGGCTATCGGGACGATGATGAAGTGAAGTCGACGTGGTCGTATCCGTGCGGTAGGAGCTTTCCGGCAGGGTAGATTGCACCGGTGAACGTCACTGTCGAGGTGCTGAAAGAAGTCACTGGCGAAGTCGTCGAAGCGTTCGGCCGCCTGCTGCCCCAGCTCTCCGCCACTGCCCCGCCACTCGATGCGGCCACGCTTTCGGACATCGTCTCGGCACCAGCCAGCACTGTCCTGCTCGCTCGCATTGACGGTCAGATCATCGGTTCATTGACCCTGGCTATGTTCCCGATCCCTACCGGACTCAGAGCGTGGATCGAGGATGTGGTCGTGGACGACGCCGCACGGGGCCAGGGGGCAGGCAAAGCCCTCACGCTCGAGGCGCTCCGCCTGGCCCAGGCAGCCGGAGCGAGGACGGTCGACCTGACGACGCGACCTTCGCGAGAGGCCGCCGGCCGACTCTACGAGAGAGTCGGCTTTGAACAGCGCGAATCACGCCTATACAGGTACAAGCTCTCCTGAGCGCCTGCCCTGCGCCCCTTCCCGACGCAACCTTCTCGGCCTAGTCCGGGCGTCAGGCTAGTTCGGCCAGGGCGGTTAGCAGCCGGTGCACGTCCGACTCGTCGTTGTAATGCACCAGCCCGGCCCGGACGGCACTGCCCTTGTCCCGGATGCCTAGCGCTCCGGTCAGTTCCCAGGCATAGTTGTGCCCGTTCCACACGTTGATCTTGCGGCGCGCCAGGTGCTCAGCGACCTGCAGCGGGGTCAGGCCAGCGACCGTGAAGTACGCGGTCGCGGTGCGCCGCGCGGCCTTGCCGTAAGTCGTGACGTGCCGCATCTCGTCCAGGCCGCCGAGCAGCCCGCCGAAGAGCTGCTGTTCGTGCTGCTCGGCAGCGCGCATCGAGGCAACGATCCGGTCCCGCCTCGTTCCGGTCGCGGCCGGATCGAGCCCGGCAAGATGCTCGACTGCCGCCACGACGCCCGCCAGGTCAGCGAACGGGGGCGTTCCGAACTCGAATCGCTCGGGCACAGTGTCCGGCGACGGTACCAGCTTGTCCGGCCGGAGCGAATCGAGAAGCGCAGGCTCGGCCACGACGGCCCCGATGTGCGGCCCCGACGACTTGTAGACGCTGGTCGCATAGAAGTCGGCACCGAGCTCGGCCACGTCGACCGGGCCGTGCGGCGTAGCGTGCACGCCGTCGACATAGCTAAGCGCCCCGGCTGCACGAGCCTGGGTCGTGATCGCGCGCACGTCAGGCCGGGTGCCGATCACGTTGCTTGCCGCCGTGACGGCGACCAGCCTGGTGCGGTCCGAGAGCAACGTCGCGTACTGCTCGGACGGCAATTCGCCAGTGGCCAGGTCCACCTCGGCCCAGCGCACCACAGCGCCGGCCCGGCCCGCCGCCTGTACCCACGGCCTGATGTTCGCGTCGTGGTCCAGCCGCGACACGATCACCTCGTCGCCAGGACGCCAGGTATCGGCAAGCGCGGCGGCTATCCGGTAGGTCAGCGTTGTCATGTTCGGCCCGAGGACAACGCCGTCCGGCTGACCACCGGTCAGCTCGGCGACTGCCTGACGGCAGCGCGACGTGATCTCCACGGACCTGTCGCTCGCAGGGAAAGCACCGCCCGCATTGCCGATGCCGCTCAGGTAGGCCTCGCTGATGGCTTCGATTACCGAGCTTGGCACCTGCGTCCCCGCCGCCCCGTCCAGGTAGGCATAGCCGTCACGCAGCGCTGGATAACAGGCCCGGACCTCAGCTACGTCGAATGCCATCGGAAACCAGCCCCTTTCGTCTTCGCGCCTATATGGTCCCAGGACAACATGTGCCGAACCGATCGGGGCGCTCCGACCAACTCTGGCCGCACCCAGACCGGCCGCGCCACCCGGGCCCGCCAGCGCCAGCCGACCTAGTCAGGCACTCGGCCCGACGAGCGCAGCACCGCCTGCCAGGGATCTTCGTCAGCCTGAACGGGAAGCTGCGAGACTCCGGCCAGCCATGCCGCTAGCACAGCCTCCGGATCAGCCGGCCGGTAGGACAGCCCGCGCGCCCTAGCCAGATCCCACGCGTGTATGTGCCATTCGACGCAGGCCACGCCGCCCATCCCGGCTACCGTGATCACTCTTCCGCGGTAACTGTGATGGGGCAACCGCAGCAACGGACTCAGCCTCGCCGCGTACCGGGTGGCGGACCGCGCGAACGCCACGATGTGCTCCTGCGGCGGGACATCGGGCAACGCCGCGAGTTCAGCGGCGTTCTGCCTGGCCAGCTTGCGCGCGATCGTGTCGGGATGTACCCCGGTAGCCATCAGCCTCGACAACCGGCTGACCGGAGCGTCATCGAGATACTCGTGGAAGTCGTCAGCGATGCACCGCAAGTGACCAGCGAGATCGGCGGCTCGCCACTCCGTGCACGGTGTGGGGGCGTTCCAGGAGTCGCCGGAGAAACCTGCCGCGAACTCCACGATCGCCCGAACCCCGTCGTGATACGCCCTGGGCGCATCCGTACCACCGGTTCCTCCGGCCATGAGCGGCATAGAGCTATCCCCGGGATCGCCGAACTCCATGCTCACCTCCATGCTCACGCCGATGCCCCCCGGCCCCGTAGCCCCCGGACCAAAAGCGGCGCGCTTTGCCAGAGTGCCAGAAATGGCGACTCTTGCGCCACCCGTGGAGGAGTCGAAAAACAAAGTGACAGCACACGCGGCCCTGGTTACGATCCGGTAAGTGGCTACTCTGGACGATCAGACTCCCGTGGACAGGCCACCAGACCAAACGCCGTTCCCAGCCGGACTTCCTTCCTTGTCTCCGTTGGTCGACGCTGTCGCGGCGGCTGCGCCACCACAGAGCCCGCGGGCCGCGCTGTGGCGCCTGAGAGAGTATCTGCGCCCGTATTACGGCCAGCTTGCCCTCATGCTCGCGGTAGCTCTGCTGGCGATGGGGACCGAGATCGTGATTCCGCTGCTCGCCAAGGCTGCGATCGACGGCCCGATCGCCAGCGCGGCCCGGCTCGGTGCCAGGCACGGTGACGGCCTGCTCGTTCCGATCGGACTGGCAGCCATCGCGCTCGGCATTGTCGATGTGGCGTTCAACATGTTCAGGCGATGGACACAGGCCGCCGCGGTCGTAACGGTCGAGCAGACAATGCGCGACGACCTGTATGCGCACCTGCAGCGACTCGAACCGGGATTCCACGATGCCTGGCAATCCGGGCAACTGCTCTCCCGAGGGACTACCGACCTATCGGCAATCAGGAGATTTGCCGGATTCGGGATCATCTTCTTGATCACCAGCGTGGTCAGTTTCGTCGTGATCGTCTTCCTGCTCATCCGGCTCAACCTGCTCATCGGACTGCTCACCGCCCTGGTATTCGCGCCAGTGACGGCACTGTGCCTGCGATTCGAACGGCGCTACCGGATCCTGTCGCGCGCAGTTCAAGATCAGCAGGACGACCTGGCCACCTACGTGGAAGAGGCAGCGGCGGGAATCCGGGTGCTCAAGGCACTGGGCCGGCGCGGCCAGGCGGGAGCCAAGCACGCGGAGTTCGCGCGGATCGTCTACGGCACCCAGGTCAGCAAGGCACGCCTGCGCGGCGCCTTCTGGGCAAGCCTGGACCTGGTGCCGAATGTGGCGATCACGCTGATCTTGCTGCTCGGCGCGTTCGCCGTAAGCCAGGGCGACCTCACGACCGGCGGTCTGGTCGCCTTCATCACCCTGGTGCTTCAGCTGGTCTGGCCGATCGAGGCGATGGGCTACATCCTGGCTCTCGGCCAGGAAGCGGCCACCGCAGCCCAGCGCGTCTACGAGATCCTCGATACCCAGCCGACCATCACCAGCCCGGCCACGCCCGAACAACGACCGGCCATCACCAGCCCAGCCACCTCTGAAGAGCGGCCGGCCATCACCGCGGTGCCGCGGCCCCGCCAGGAGCCGCTCGCCGGCGCGCCCGCGGCGACGCTGGTACTCGACCATGTCGGATTCGGCTACCCGGGCTCGACGCATCCGGTACTGCGCGATGTCTGCCTGGACCTTGCCCAGGGCGAGACCGTCGCGCTCGTCGGGGCGACCGGATCGGGAAAGACGACGCTGCTGCATCTGATCGCCAGGCTCGCCGAGCCCGCGACCGGCTCGATCCGGCTCGACGGCACCGACATAAGGGAGCTGCCGCTGCCCGTGCTGCGGACGGCCGTGGCCTGCGCTTTCGAGGATCCGACGCTGTTCTCGGTCAGTGTCAGGGAGAACGTAACGCTCGGCGCGCCTGATGCCTCGGAAGCGGCGATCGCCGCAGCGCTCGCCGCCGCCCAGGCTCAGTTCGTCGACGACCTGCCGTGGGGCCTGGAGACGAGAATCGGGGAGCAGGGCATGTCGCTGTCCGGCGGGCAGCGACAGCGGATCGCCTTGGCTCGCGCCGTGCTGGCCAACCCGGCGGTACTGCTGCTTGACGATCCGCTGTCCGCGCTCGACGTCCACACCGAGGCCAAGGTCACCGCGGCGCTCGGCCAGGTACTCGCCTCCGCCACCGCCCTCGTGGTCGCGCACCGGCCATCCACCGTGGCGCTGGCCGACCGGGTGGCGGTGCTCGACCGCGGCGAGATAGTCGCCACCGGCACGCATCACGAGCTTCTCGGCAGCAGCCCGCACTATCAGTTCCTGATGAGCACGGACGCACAGAGCGGGGCAAGGAGATGAGCCAGGCAACCGCCCAGCAGTGGCGGGGCATCGCGGCCGAGGAGATCGACGAACTGCCCAAGGGCCTGTCGCTGCTGCTGCGCAGGCGCAGCCGCGCGCTCCTCGCCGACCTGCTGCGGCCACATCGCGCTACTGTGACCCTGATCGGCCTGATGATCTTGGTGTCCAACCTGGCCGGGCTGGCCGGACCCTGGCTTGTCGGGATCGGCGTGGACCGCATTCCCGCACTGATCGCCACCAAGGACCCAGTGCCGATCATCGTCGTGGCCATCGAGTTCCTCGCGGCTGTCAGCGTCCAGGCATTCGCCAGCGCCGGGTTCATCTCGGCGATCGGCCGGATGGGCGGCCAGGTGGTGCTCGAACTGCGTTCCCGGCTGTTCGCGCACTTCCAGGTCCTGCCGGTGGCTTTCCACGAGCACTACACCTCGGGCCGGGTGATCTCGCGGCAGGTGTCGGACGTGGACTCGATCTCAGAACTGTTCGACGAGGGACTCGATTCGCTGGTCAGCGCCGCGTTCTCGCTGATCTTCGTCGGTACCGGGATGTTGTTGCTCGACTGGCCGCTCGCCCTGGTGGTGATGGCCGGCTTCGTGCCGCTGACCTGGCTGAGTTCCTGGTTCCGGCGCGAGTCGGCCGTCTCGTATCGCCGGACCAGGGAGACCATCGCACTGGTCATTGTTCATTTCGTCGAAACGTTCAACGGAATCAGGGCGGTGCAGACGTTCCGCAGGGAGCATCGGAACGAGCAGATCTTCGCCGAGCTCAACGACGGATACGCGAATGCGTCGAGGAAGTCGATGCAACTGGTCGCACTCTACTTCCCCGGCGTCACCTTGATCGGCAACCTCGCCATCGGAGCCGTGCTGCTTTACGGCGGAGTACGGGTCATCGACCACGCCATGCCGATCGGCGTGCTGGTCACGTTCCTGCTGTACTTGAGGCGCTTCTTCGAGCCGCTCAAGGACGTGTCGCAGTTTTACAGCACCTTCCAGTCGGCCACGGCCGGCCTGGAGAAGATATCCGGCGTGCTCGACGAGGCACCCTCGGTACCCGAGCCGCGCAGTCCCGTCTCGCTGCCCGACCAGCCGACCGGCGCCGGCCGCGAACTGCATCTTCGTTCCGTGCGGTTCGGCTACCGTGACTCGGTCGTGCTGCCCGGGCTTGAGCTGACCATTCCCGCAGGCCAGAAGGTCGCCCTCGTCGGCGCGACGGGTGCAGGCAAGACCACCATCGCCAGGCTGCTCGCCAGGTTCTACGACCCGGACGAAGGGCAAGTGCTGCTCGACGGGGTGGATCTGCGCGACCTTTCAGATGCCGACCTACGCCGCGAAGTCGTCCTGATCACCCAGGAGAACTTCCTGTTCAGCGCGACCATCGCGGAGAACATCGAGCTGGGGCGGCCTCGTGCGTCACGCGCCGAAATCGAGGCCGCGGCCGACGCCGTCGGGGCTGCCGACTTCATAGCCGAACTGCCGGACGGCTACGACACATCGGTGGGCAAGCGCGGTGGCCGACTCTCGGCCGGCCAGCGCCAGCTGATCTCGTTCGCCAGGGCCTTCATCGCCGCGCCGAGCGTGCTCTTGCTCGACGAGGCGACGTCCTTGCTCGACCTGCCAAGCGAGCGGATCGTCCAGCAAGCGCTCCAGACTGTCCTGGCCGGCCGGACGGCCGTGATCATCGCCCACCGGCTGTCTACAGTGCAGATCGCCGACCGGGTGCTTGTCCTTGATCATGGGCAGGTGACCGAAGACGGTTCGCCAGGCGACCTGCTCGCCAGCGGCGGTGAGTATTCCGACCTGCACCGGCGCTGGCTGGAAAGCCTGGTCTGACCCGCCGTGCCCGCCCGGAGCCGGTCATCTTCATGATTACGGACGTTTGTCGGTCACAGCAGCTAAAAGACGTCCGCGATCATGAGATCTCGCTAGCCAGATCCTGGGCTGCACGGCGATCACGCCAGTCCGCTAAGCTTTCGGGCGTGATTGTGGGGCGTAAGCAGGCCAGCGACGACGTGCAGGGCAAGTACCTGTCGGACGTAGCGCTCGCCGCGAACTTTGATGACCTCCTCGCCGCGGCGCGCACTGCCGAACAGGATTACCGCAGTGCCCAGGCCACGGCTGCTCCCCTGGCCGAGAAGTATGCGCTGGCGAAGAGGCTGGACACCGCGCTGACCGACGTCATGCGATCCGCCTACGCGGCCGTCCGGGCTGAGATCGGGCCGCGTGGCTATGACGACAGGATCTTCCGGCGCAAGGCCATGGCCAAGCCGAACGTCCACGCGCTGAACACCGAGGCGCAGCGGCTGCTGACGCTGCGGGAGACACATCAGCTCACCGGCATCCCGCCCCGTCCAGATAGCGTTGGCCTGCGGCCTGATCAAGCGGTAGCCTACAGTTCGCACTGACTGCCTGACCGGATCGTGCCACCCGCTGGCGAGCCTGAACCGGCACCGCAGGGCTAGCCTGTACCCGCACCATGGATCAGCCTGCACCGGCGCTGCTGGGCCATCCCGCACCAAAACGGGCCAACTCGGACTGGGGCTCAGGCAGATCGGTCAGCGATACGGAAAATCTTCGCTGGCGGGGACTCACCGAAGGTCAGTGCGGTGTTCTTACCAGTAGTGACGAAGCGCTACCCCAGCGCTACGGGGACTATGGCGAAAGCTACAAAGTCCTTGCCCGAAAACCATCCGAATGTGCCATGTCGTGATCACCGGATGACCTGGCAGATTAGATTGTGATGCCTGCTACACCCCCCACGACCCTGACCGAGGAGGCGCACGATGTGCCCGCACTCGCCCCCGTGCCCGAGCGCCAGTGAACTAGACCACGAAGCGGCTCGGACCCTGATCAGTCACCCCGAGCAAGGCTGGAGCCTGCTGTGCAACGGCATAGTGGTCTTCGATGACACCGGCGAACTGCTTCCCGACGGAGACGTCATCGCACCGCACCGCCCCACCGACCTCGTAATCCGGCCGGTATCGGCCGCCTGACGACGACCGTCAGGCCAACCTCCCTCAGACACCGCGCCTGCCGCTCCGGCGCGGCACTTCACGCAGCACCTCACGTAGCCACGACGTGACCGCTTCGGTGATGGCCCCGGGGTGACGCGACAGAGCGTGCGCCTCGCCTGCCAGTACTACGAGCCGGTCGGCGTCGCCAGCATCTGGTACCCCGAACGGATCCCGGTCGCCGTTCACCACCAGGACCGGAACCCCTGCCCCGCGTAGTTCGGCAGCACGGGAGCGTTCGGGAATCGCAGCCTTCCCCGGCGAGTGCACCGGGAACGCCAGCGCGACCACCGCTGCCGCATCCGCGGCGCGCGCGGTCCGGCAGGCGAGTCGCGCGCCGTTGCTGCGGCCACCCTGGACGAGCGGCAGGCCGGGGAACCTCCGCACGACAGCCGCGATAACCTCCAGCCAGGCCGCGTCCTGGCGCGCCGCTGACCCGGGCGCCCTCGCGCCCGCCACCCGGTAGGGCTGAAGCACGCGAACCACGACCCCGCCCGCGTCCAGTCCGGCCTGCCTGGCCGCCAGCAGGTCCGGACTCGCCACTCCCCCGCCCGCCCCATGAGTCAGGACCAGCAAGAACGCCGGATCCTGGACGTCGTCGAACTCGGCAACGGCCGGGCCGAACTCGGTGCGGATCTCCATGCTCAGCAGGTTACGGTGCAGCACGGGTCATGGTCACAGCACCATGCGGCGGGCGACGAGCCGCGCCGCCGGCTGGCTGCCATCGAGCAGATCAGGGCACCATTAGCCCGGACGGTTCAGGCCGAGCCCAGCCCGAGCAGAGAGTCCCCTGGTCGCCGATAGCACAGCGGCAACCGCCATGAAGATCATCGAGGTGTAGAAGGCAGAGTGCAGGCCGGCGGTGAAAGCGGCGGCCAGCGTGCCGTGCAGGCTAGTAGTTCCGACGAAGATGGCGAACGCAAGGCTCTTGGAAATCGACCTGGACGCGATCAGGATCGCCAGGGCAAACGAGAAGACCATGCCGATGTTGGCGAACGTGCGGAGCATGCCGGACGCGATCCCGAACACCGCCGGCGGGCTTGCCTTCATCACGGCCGAGCTGTTGGCGGGGAAGAACGCGCTCGCTCCGATCCCGTTGACCACGCTCGCCAGCACGACGAGCCACAACCCGGTAGCCAAGGACAGGTGCGCGTACAGGAACAGCGCCACCACCTGGATCGCCAGTCCCGCTGTGGCCGGGATGACCGGCCCGAGCTTGTCGGCCAGCCGGCCAGCGAACGGACCGATGGCCGAGCCGCCGACATAGCCAGGCACGAGCAGCAGCGAGGAGTGGATCGGCGTGAGCCCGCGCGACCCCTGCAAGTACATGATCACGAGGAACAACACGGCGAAGTTCGCGACCCCCTGGAAGAACGAAGCGAGCAGCGACGGAGCCATCATCGGGACCTTGAACAGCGACAAGTCCAGCATCGGCTCGGCCTGCCGGAGTTCGATCAGCACGAACGCGGCGAGCAGCACCAATCCGCCGGTCAGGTACCCGGTCACCGTCGCGTCGAACGATGTCGTGGCGAGCTTCGTCATCGCCCACAGCACGCCGAACAGCCCGAGGCCGAGCGTGAGCATGCCAGCCACATCGAGACGCCGCTGGGTGCGTTGACCCCTCTCCTTAAGCACTCGCGTGGCCAGGATCAGCGCCGCGACGCCGATCGGCACGTTGATCCAGAAGATCCAGCGCCATGAGATGTAGGTCACGATGAACCCGCCGAGCACGATGCCGAGCACCGCGCCAAGGCTCCAGCCGACAGAGTTGTAGCCGTAGGCGCGACCGCGCCGTTCCTTCGGGAACAGGTCTGCGATGATCGCGCCGCTATTCGCCGTGACGAACGCCCCGCCGATGCCCTGGACTACCCGGAACCCGATGATCGATGTCTCGTTCCAGGCCAGCGCGCACGCCGCCGACCCGAGTATGAACACGGCGAACCCCAGCTCATACATCCGGACCCGGCCGAACATGTCGCCGAGCCTGCCCACCTGGGTCGCGAGCAGCGTGATAACGAGCAGGTACCCGATCACTACCCAGACCACCGAGGACAGCGCGACGTGCAGCGCCCGCTGGATCTCCGGCAGCGCCAGTACCACGATCGTCGTGTCGACGGCAGCGATCAGTACCCCGGTCATGACGACCACCATCGCAAGGCCGGTGCGGGAAGCGCTTCCGCTGCCGTGCGCCGCGGCGCTCCTGGTATCCGGCGACCCCGCCGCCGCCGTGAGCAATGCCCGCGCCGCCCGCGGCTCCGCACCTTCCCGCCGGCGCGCCTGCGGTCTGCGAGCCATAACGCTCCTTCCGCCGCTGCCATCTTTGCCGCACGATATAGGGCACAGGCCCGATGCCCGCCACGAGCACGGTAACGTGCCGTCAGTTCGCCGGGAAGTCAGCTTCGTGCGGCGAGACTCCGATACCATGCGGTTACTGACGATATGGTGCTAATCATGACAGAAAATGTCGGCGTGCTTTGGTCTGATCAGTCCTTTCTGCGGAACGTTCAGTACCGCACGGACGGCAATCTTGCCGCCCGGCAGTCCATCTACGCCTATCGGCAGCCCAGAATCGAGCTTCCTGCCGCTGTCCTGGCCGCACTACGGCTGACCGGGAGCGAGATAGTCACCGACGTCGGCTGCGGTAATGGTTCTTACCTCGCGGAGCTTGCTCGTCGTGACCATCGCGGGCCGATGATCGGAGTCGACCTGTCGCAAGGAATGCTCGCTGCCAGCCGGACCCGGGCGCCGGACGCACGGCTGCTCGCAGGCGACGCGACCGCCCTGCCACTGCGCGCCGGCGCCAGCGATCTGACGCTGGCGATGCACATGCTCTATCACGTGCCCGAGCCGACGGAAGCCGTCAGCGAGTTGCGCCGGGTGACCCGGGCAGGCGGCCAGGTGGTGATCGGGCTCAACGGCGAGGATCACCTCAAGGAACTGCGCGAGATAGTCAACAACGCACTGCCAGAACTGGGATACGCCACGACTGATCTCGTAGGCGAGCGAGTCAGGCTGGACCAGAGCGAGGAAATTCTGGTCGGCTTCATCCGGATACGGACGCACGCCGGCTGCCTGATCTGCACGTGATCCGGATCTGTCACCCGAAGGAGCACAGATGTCGCCGCCGCGAGTCGTGGCGCTCAGCTACGACGTCAACGAGGACTACGCCGCGATCAACTCAGCAGTGCTCGGCGCCGACGCTGACCTGGCCTTCCTCCAGCAAAGACCGGAGGGCGAGCGCGCCGCTCTGCTTGCCCGGGCGAACGCGGTCATCGGCTGGAACCCGCCGCGCGAACTGCCCGACGGTGCGCTGAAGCAGGCTCGGGAACTCCGGTTCGTGCAACTGCTGTCCGCTGGAGCCGACAGCGTCGACTTCCGCGCGATCCCGGAGTCGGTAGTACTGGCAGGGAACGTCGGCGCGTACTCCAGGCCCATCGCCGAGCATGTCGTGGCGATGACCCTGGCTCTGGCGAGGCGGCTGCCCCAGCGCCACGCCGACCTGGCTTTGGGTGATTTCAACCAGTCCGACCGGCTGATCACGCTCGACGGCGCTGTCTGCGCGATCCTGGGCTACGGCGGGATCGGCCGCGCCACCGCTGCCCTGATGCGGCCCTTCGGAGCACGAATCCACGCCGTGAACTCCTCGGGCCAGGTTGCCGAGCCGGTCGAGTTCACCGGAACGCTCGCCGACCTGGACCAGGTGCTGGCCGCCGCCGACGTGCTGGTGATCGCGCTGCCGCTGACCTCGGCCACGCGAGGCCTGATCGGAGCACGGGAACTGTCGCTAATGAAGCCGACCGCGATCCTGGTGAACGTCGCCAGGGGCGCCATCGTCGACGAGCAGGCCCTGTACTGGCACCTGGCGGAAAACCCGCAGTTCTGCGCGGGTATCGACGTCTGGTGGCACGAGCCGCGTGCGGGCTCCGGTTTCCGGACCAACTTCCCGTTCTTCGACCTGCCCAACGTGATCGGCTCCCCGCACAACTCCAGCATCGTGCCCGGTGTCCTCCGCCATGCCGCCCGGATGGCGGCCGAGAACGTCCGCCGCTTCCTCCGCGACGAACCCGTCACCGGCGTCATGAACCCCCGCGACTACCTCTAACTCCAGTCCCGCACTCCCGCACCCCCCGCATCGGCTCACGGCAGCTCAAAAACGCCCAATCCCGCCCGGAAGGCTCCTTGGCCGGATCGCGAAACGTCCCCGTTCGGCTAGCTCCCGCCAGGTCCACGGACAGGACTTCGGCATGGCTGGCTTCCCAGCCCGGCCAGCTGACAGATAATGGCTTTTGTGAACCCCGACCAGCCCGGTGACGTCTCCCGGATGCGGATATCCGACGCCGAGCGGGACCAAGCTGCCTCGGTTCTCAGCGACGCGCTTGCCGAAGGCAGGCTGACCGCCGAAGAACACGCCGAGCGACTGGATGCGATCTATGCGGCCAGGACGCACGCAGATATCGTTCCTGTGCTCAGCGACCTGCCCGGCCACTCGACGGCACTGCGGCCGGCCGGGCTATCGCAGCGCGCGGCACCGGTGCCAGCCGCCGCAGCAGGAAGCCGGGACCGGATAATCTGCGTCTTCAGCGGGACCGACAAGAAGGGCGCCTGGCAGGTTCCTGGGCAGATCGAGACGATCGCCGTCTTCGGCGGGGCTGCGCTGGATCTCCGTGAGGCGGTGCTCCCCGGGCGGGAAATCAGGATCAGGGCTATCTGCGTTTTCGGCGGAGTCGATATCACGGTTCCGCCGGAGATGCACGTGGTCGACTCCGGTTTCTCGCTGTTCGGCGGCCGGGACGTCTCATCCGAAGCCGACGAGTCGGTCCGGCCTGATGCACCGGTGCTCTACGTGCACGGCATTTGCGTCTTCGGCGGTATCAGCGTCAGGCGCAAGCGCCGCAAGAACGACCGCGCTCCCAAGGAACTTCGCCCCGGCAGCCGCTCAGACAGCGGAGGCTAAGCGGCAGGCCTGACAGCGGCCCGATGACCCGGACGGCCCGATGAACTGGATGGTTTGATGGCCTGGATGGTTTGATGGCCTGGATCGCACCCGAGGTAAACCGGATCGACGAGCCGTTCACTGGCCGCGAACGTGCGACCTTGGACGGCTTCCTAGAGTGGCAGCGAGCGACGCTGCTCTAGTCGCTTCGCGCAGGAGTGCGACCAATCCCGGCAGTCTGTCGCCGGCGCTTCGCTCGACGAGAAGTTCACCGTCGGTGACCGCGGCCCGTTCTCGCTGCGGTGGGTCTACAACCACATGATCGAGGAGTACGCGCGGCACAACGGCCACGCCGACCTGCTCCGGCATCCCTCGACGGATCCGCCGGGTCCTGATACACGTCCTGGCCCGCGGCGCGGGGACGGGAGCGTCGAGCCTTGCTCCCCTCCCCGCGAAACCGCAGGATCAGGTCAACTCGAGCAGCGGGAAAGACCGGTTGCGTCGCGGCGGGATCAGGAAGTTCTGGCGCCGGGTCGCGGTCAGGAAGCGCTCCAGACCGTCGTCTTCGGCGTCCGCTGCCTCCACTCCCGGCGGGACGCTGGCGGCAGTCCCCCCCTGCTCGCCAGCCTTGACGTAGTCGAGCGAGGCCGAATTGACGCGCATCTGGCGGAAGAATTCCGCGGTCGGGACGAAGACCGTAAATTCGAGGGTGGGCTGAGATGAGCCGTCAGGAACGTCCTGCGGGGAGAGCCCGGGGCCGTCATTGCGGATATGCAGCGGGGTTCCGTCGGCAGCACGGGAGGAACGCTGCAACGCGGTCAGATGCCCGACTCGGTACTTGGAATGGTCGGTCACCGCCGGATCGAAGTTGGTCGCCTGATCGTCGGCCCCGAAGAACAGGTTCGGCAGGACTGCCGACTGCTGTTGAACCGACAGATCGCCGGTGGGGGCGCCGAGACCACCGCCGTTGGTGAAAGGATCGTTCGGATCCTGCGGGAACGGCAATCCGGGCGTGTCATCGTTCGTCTTCGACCGGAACATGTACTGGACTCGCTCGCTGAACGTCTCAGGGCTAGCGGCGGAAGTGTTGTAGAACTGCGCTAGGTCCATGATGTTGTGGGACAGGTGCTGGATGGCGCCATTGTCGAAGTAATCGCCGGCTCGTGCCGTTGTTAGCTGGGCGGTGGGAGTTCCGGCGAAGGTCACAGTAGCTCCGCTTGGCGCGCTGCCGGCGACCTGCTGGTCCACGAAGCCCATCCACATGGACGATGCCGGATTGATCTGGTCCTGGAAGGAGAAATTGTTGACCTCGGCTACCTGGCGCGGCAGCCCTGGCCGGACAAAGTTCAGCCGCGGCGTCTTGAAGCTGAACAGGCCGTTGAAGTCCGGCGAGGGAACGCTGCTGCCATTGAGGGTGTTACTGCCGTTGAACCAGGCCGAGACGTCGACAATGTTCGCCAGCGAGTCGCTGCGCAGCGTGAAAAGCACGTCGTTGCTTTCTATCCGCACCGGGACGTTGAACCGGAGCTTGGAGATCTGCGGATTCAGCGGAGACACGTCGGTGGGACTGGGCACCGCTTCCTCAAGCACGAGCCGACTCTGGTCGGACGCCAGTCGCGGCATCGAACTCGCGACCAGGCCGCTCGGCAGGCGACTAAAGTACGACAGGCCATAGGCCACGAAGACAAAGATTCCGCTCGGCGCAAAGGCGTAGGTGCTCTCGATGGTCGCCAGTGCGGCCGCGAGAGTCCACTGGTCGCTCTTGGTGGGATTGCGGGTCAGGCCGGCGGGCGCCAGGAACGTGAAGAGCACACCGAAGTCCACCAGCACTCCGGCGATGGTCTGGGCCGGATGAACATAGGCGCCGATGTCGAACTGGATGTCAGGGAACGAGGCGGCAGTGGCGGCCTGGGCTCGCTGCGGCATCCACGCCGTGGCACCCACACTGGTCAACGTGGCCGCCATGGCACCGACGCCCCCGATCTTCAAGACGGTGCGCCTGTTCAACGGCTTGCTAGCAAGCTGCACCATTTCCGGGGGGCGTACGGTCGGCTGAGTCCGCGCGGAGGAAGCCGTGACCGGACAGCCGCGTGGTTTTGGCAATAAGTTATCCATGGATGTACTCCTGAATTTTCAAAGACGGACTGCCTCGTCTTTCGGGGCAGCACCATCTGGCCAGGCGAGTCCGCATGACTGCTCTGCGCGGAGTGATGGATGCTCGTAGCTGCTATACAGACCTGCCCTGTGCATCACCCCTAGTGGATCGGTGGAAAACTGGCACGTAATTTAATAATGCCAGGCTAAATTAATCTAAATAGCAGCGTCAAGGGCCACAATCCGCACTTGAACCGTTAGTAGCGAATCCACTACAGCGACGATCACGTCGCCACACAGCCGTTGAAGCGCGTCCAGCGGCGCCCGACAGGTCCGGTCAGCCATGATCGTGGTCGATTCTCAGTCGCAACGACTGACGAAAGTCCACGATCATGGTCAGGTTGATCACGGTGAGGTAGATCATGGTGAAGGTACGGGCGGGCGACCACTGGCCAGCCAATGAGACCACTGGCCAGCCAATGAAGCGGGCGATCAGCCGTGCTACCCGTTCAATATCTTGGCCAGGAATTGCCCCGTGTAGCTGTCCTCGACCTGGGCGACCCGCTCGGGAGTACCGGTCGCTATGACCAGGCCGCCGCGTGAGCCCCCTTCGGGGCCGAGATCGATCACCCAGTCGGCGGTCTTGATCACATCGAGGTTGTGCTCGATCACGATGACCGTATTGCCGCCGTCGACGAGCCGACCGAGGACACCGAGCAGCTTGCGGATGTCGTCGAAGTGCAGACCGGTCGTCGGCTCGTCCAGGACATAGATGGTCCGGCCGGTGGAGCGGCGCTGGAGTTCGGAGGCGAGCTTGACCCGCTGCGCCTCGCCGCCAGACAGCGTCGGTGCTGGCTGGCCGAGCCTGACGTAGCCCAGACCCACGTCCACCAGGGTCTTCAGGTGCCGGTGAATCGCCGGCACGGGCTCGAAGAACTCGGCCGCCTCCTCGATCGGCATGTTGAGCACGTCGGCGATCGTCTTGCCCTTGTAGTGCACGCCGAGCGTGTCGGTGTTATACCGGGCGCCGTGGCAGACCTCGCAGGGCACGTAGACGTCGGGCAGGAACTGCATCTCGATCTTGATCGTGCCGTCGCCCGCGCAGGCCTCGCAGCGGCCGCCCTTGATATTGAACGAGAACCTGCCCGGCTGGTAACCGCGGACCTTCGCCTCGGTCGTCTGTGCGAACAGCCGGCGGACGTGGTCGAAGACTCCGGTGTAGGTAGCCGGGTTGGACCGGGGCGTCCGGCCGATCGGCCCCTGGTCGACGTGCACGACCTTGTCGAGCTGATGCATGCCGGTCACCTTGGCATGCCGGCCGGGGACGACCCGGGTCCCGTGCAGTTCCTTCGCGAGCGCGCTATAGAGGATGTCGTTGACCAGTGTCGACTTTCCTGATCCGGAGACGCCGGTGACCGCGACAAAGCAGCCGAGCGGGAACGCGACATCCACGCCGCGCAGGTTGTGCTCGGACGCGCCTTTCACCACGACTTCCTTGCCGCGGCCCGCCTTGCGCCTGGTCGCTGGCACCGGAATCGACATCCTGCCGGTCAGGTACGCGCCGGTCAGCGAGTCCTGGCTGGCCAGCAGTTCCTCGAGCGGCCCGGAGACGACGACCTGGCCGCCATGCTCGCCGGCCCGCGGGCCGATGTCCACGATCCAGTCGGCTGCCTTGATGGTGTCCTCGTCATGCTCGACCACGATCAGCGTGTTGCCGAGATCACGCAGCCGCAGCAGGGTCTCCAGCAGCCGGTGGTTGTCGCGCTGGTGCAGTCCGATGGACGGCTCGTCCAGCACGTAGAGCACTCCGACCAGGCCCGAGCCGATCTGGGTAGCTAGCCTGATCCGCTGTGCCTCGCCCCCGGCCAGGGTTGCCGAGGCCCGGTCCAGCGTCAGGTAATCGAGCCCGACATCCAGCAGGAAGCCGAGCCGCGCGTTGATTTCCTTGAGTACCCGGCCGGCGATGTGCTGGTCCCGTTCGGAAAGTTCCAGGGTGAGCAGCAGCTTGGCGAGTTCGCCGATCGGCAGCACGCAGTACTCCGCGATCGACCGGCCGTCCATGGTCACGGCGAGGGTGAGCGGCTTCAGCCTGGTGCCGTTGCAGGACGGGCAGGGCACCTGGCGCATGAACCCGGCGAACCGCTCCCTGCTCGAATCGCTCTCCGCCTCGGAGTGCCGTCGTGCGATATACGGGATCGCACCCTCGAAATTGGTGTAGTACGAGCGCTCCCTGCCGTACCGGTTCTTGTACCTGACATGGACTTGCTCGCCGTAGCCGTGCAGCAGCGCCTTCCTGACGGCGGCCGACAGCTTGACCCACGGCGTCTCGATGCTGAACCCGAGTTCGTTGCCGAGCGCCTCCATCAGCCTGACGAAGTAGTCGCTGACGTGCCCGCCGCTCCACACGCCGATCGCCCCGTCGGCCAGCGACAAGTCCGGGTCGGCGACGACGAGTTCGGGGTCGACCTCCATCCGGGTGCCCAGGCCGGTGCAGTCCGGGCACGCACCCCACGGTGAGTTGAACGAGAACGACCTCGGCTCGAGCTCTTCGAAGGACAGGTCGTCGTAGAGGCAGGCGAGGTGCTCGGAGTACATCCGCTCCCGGCCGGGATCAGAGTCCGGCAGGTCAACAAAATCCAGCACGACAACCCCGCCGGACAGGCCTAGTGCCGTCTCGACCGAGTCGGTGAGCCGCCGCCGGGCGGACTCCTTGACCGCGAGCCGGTCGACGATCACCTCGATCGTGTGCTTCTCGTACTTCTTCAGCGCCGGCAACGTGCCCGCCCCGCTTGCCACGTCGTCGAGCCTGATCGTGACCCCGTCGACACGGGCCCTGGAGTATCCCTTGGTCTGCAGTTCGCGCAGCAATTCGGTGTACTCCCCCTTGCGGCCGCGGATGACCGGCGCGAGTACAGCGAACCTGGTGTCTTCCTCCAGTTCCAGCACACGGTCCACGATCTGCTGCGGAGTCTGCCTGGCGATCGGCCTGCCGCAGACCGGGCAGTGCGGCTTGCCGATCCTGGCGAACAGCAGCCGCAGGTAGTCGTAGACCTCGGTGACGGTGCCAACCGTCGATCTCGGGTTCCGGCTGGCGGCTTTCTGGTCGATCGAGACGGCAGGGGACAGCCCGTCGATGAAATCCACGTCCGGCTTGTCCATCTGGCCGAGGAACTGCCTGGCATACGCCGAGAGCGACTCGACGTACCTGCGCTGGCCTTCGGCGAAGATCGTGTCGAATGCCAGGCTTGACTTCCCAGAGCCGGACAGGCCCGTGAAGACGATCATGGCGTCCCTGGGCAGGTCGAGCGAGACGTCCTTCAAGTTGTGCTCGCGGGCACCGCGGACTACCAGACGTTCTGCCACTGTGCGCTCTGTTTCTCCTGGTCTGGATGGTGAGATCACGGAAATACTGGGCCTAGAGGGCGCGTCGTCAATGCTATCCGGGCCCACTGACAATTTGCTGTGCCTCAGAGTGGCCGAGTGGCCGCCCGGCCGACAGTGGCGGCCGGGCTGAGGCACCGCACCCATGCCTGCCGCGTTCGCGGCCCACGCCCCCCGGCCCAGACCCGACTACGCCACCCCCCAGCCAAGACCCGAGCCCACGCCACCCCCAGCCAAGATCACGGTGAGCTACCGGCGTAGGGGCCGGGCAACGCACCACGATCATGGAACGAGACGCCCCAGGTGGCTCGATCCCAGCACCGACTCCATGATCACGGTGAGTTTCCGGCGAATAGCACGGCAGACTCACCACGATCATGAGTGAGCACGGCTCTCACGAGAGCACAGCGCTGCGCAGCGTCGCGATCTAGCCCAGTGCGCTCCTGGGTGCGACTGGCGCGTTGCCTCAATGGGGCACAAAGGACCGCGCCGCCTGCCCTCACGTTCATGCGCCGCACCTGGTGGGGGAAGATAGTCAGTGAGCGGAGAGGGGACAACCCGTGAGCCAGTTGACCGGGCCCGCTGGGCCGCACTCGGTCGATCTGACGATCGACCGCATCGACGCTGCCGTCGACCGCTTGCTCGCGTCGGCCTCGATGCTGTCGGACGAACAGGTGCGCGAGCCATCAGCCCTGCCTGGCTGGAGCCGCGGCCATGTGCTGACCCACGTCGCGCGCAACGCCGACGGCCTCAGAAACCTCCTAGTCTGGGCAAAGACCGGAGTGGAGACGCCGCAGTATCCCAGCCAGGCGGTGCGTGACGCGCAGATCGAGGACGGTTCCGGCCGACCTGCTGGCGAGATCGCCGCGGATATTTCCAACTCTGCGAAGGAGTTCGTCGAGCAGGCACGCGAGCTTTCCGACGACGAGTGGCTCGCGGAGGTACGCGGCTTGCGCGGGCCGGCGCATCCTGCCTGGTTCACGCTGCACCGCCGGATATTCGAGGTCGAGATCCACCACGTCGACCTCGCCGCCGGGTATCAGCCTGCCGCGTGGCCGGACTGGTTCGTCGCCGAGCACCTGTACCGCATCACCGGCGATCTGGCCACCGGTCCTTCGGCTGCCGCTGCCGTGCTCACCGACTCCGAAACCGGCAGGCAGTACTTCCTCCGCCAGGATTCCAGTGCCGAACTGTCGATAACTGGCACCGGATACGACTTGCTCGCGTGGCTGCTCGGCCGCAGCGACGGTTCCGATCTGTCGCCAGACCCGGCCGGCCCGCTGCCCGAAATCCCGCCCTACTGAGTTCGCCGGCCCTGCGGTTCGCCCGGCACCGTCGGCCACCCCGGACCCGCCGTTGCTCCGCCTTACCGATATACAGGACGAAAGGGACATCATGACCTACACCGGCAACGTCAGTGTCGGCGGACCGGCACAGACCAGGGAGCTTCCTGGCCTGGCCATCACCAAGGTCGCCGTCGGCCCGATGGACAACAACGCTTACCTGCTGCGCTGCACCAGCACGGGTGAGTTGCTGCTGATCGACGCGGCGAACGAGCCGGAAACCCTGCTGAACCTGCTGGACGGCGCACCGCTGGCCACGATCGTGACTACCCACCGACATGGCGATCACTGGGCCGCGCTCGAAGCAGTAGCCAAGGCCACCGGCGCGGACACCGTGGCGCACGTCGAGGACGCCCCGGGGCTGCCCCTCTCGCCGACATTGCTGGTGAGCGACGGCGACAGGATCAGCGTGGGCGACGCCCATCTGTCGGTCATTCAACTGCGCGGCCACACACCAGGGAGCATCGCGTTGTGCTATGACGCGGACGGTGAACTAGCCGACGAGCCGCACCTGTTCACCGGTGACTCGCTGTTTCCCGGCGGGCCGGGCAATACCGAGCGCGACCCGGCCAGGTTCAACTCGCTGATGACTGACCTCGAGGAGCGCATCTTCGCCAAGCTGCCCGATGGAACCTGGGTGTATCCGGGCCACGGGGGCGACACTACCCTCGGCGCCGAGCGTCCGCACCTATCCGAATGGCGCGCCCGCGGCTGGTGACCGGCCCGGCGGGTCCGCCTTGCTGACCCACGTCAGAACGGCATGCCGGCCACTAGCATCTGCCGCGAGAAGCGGAAAGGATGACGGCGTGCGCACAGAATTCGCGGTGATCGGTGGCGGCATCACTGGCCTGGCGACGGCCTGGGCACTCGCCCGCCGAGGCCGCGAAGTGAGCGTCCTGGAACAGGCCGCCGTCGGCCACGCGGGCAGCGGATCACACGGTGCCTGCCGGGTCTTCCGGTTCGGCTACGAGGATGCCGAGTACGTGAACCTGGTCAGGCATGCGCGAGAGCTGTGGGCTGAGCTGGAGACGACGTGCGGCGAAAGGCTGCTGCTCCCGACGCCGCAGCTCACCATCGGCCCGCTGATGTGGCAGGTACGCGATGCGCTGCTTGCCGCGGGAGCGGCCTGCGAACTGCTGTCGGTGAACGAGGCAGCCGAGCGATTCCCCGGTGTCCGCATAGCCGCCGACCCCGCACCGGACGGTATCGCCGACCTAGCCGACACTGACGGTACCGCCGGTCCCGGAGCCGAGGGCGGCCTCGCCAGTCGGGTGCTGCTCGAACCGGACTCCGCCGTCATCGCTGCCGACCGCACGCTCACCGCACTGGCCAACGCGGTCCGCTCAGCCGGGCAAGTCGTCTGGTCCGGCGTCACGGTGACCGCCCTGGCGGATGACGGCAGGGGAGTCAAGGTCAGCACCAGTGCGCGCGATGTCGAGGCCAGCCGTGTGATCGTGTGCGCCGGACCAGGCAGCGCGGGCTTGCTGGACACGGCCGGGATCGCTATCCCTGCGTCGGCAACCATGGAGCAGGTTGCCTACTTCGCGCCGGCCGGCACAGCGCAGCCCACAGCGATGCCGATCTTCGTGCACTACGGCGGCGAGTTCCCTTACGGCCTGCCAGTGCCAGGATCGAATCGCTACAAAGTCGGGCTGCACCATGGCGGCCCGGCTGTCGACCCAGGGCAGTTGCACCACACCGAGGACGCAGGGCTGACCCGGCGGATCGAGCAGGCGGCTCGGACGTTCCTGCCGGGCCTGGACCCCCGGGCTGTCGCTGTCGAGCGGTGCGTCTACGACGACAGCCCGGATACTGACTTCATCCTGGACCGGATCGGCAACGTAGTCATCGGCTGCGGCACTTCAGGGCACGGCTTCAAGTTCGGTCCGCTCCTCGGCGAATGGCTCGCGACCCTGGCAACCGAAGGGACTGGCCCGCGCGATCGGGTCGGCCCTGCTGCTGAGCCGCCACCGCGCAGATTCGCCCTGAGCCGGTTCTGAACTAACGGCCACGCCTGCGCGACCCGCGCGAAATCCGCAATGCAGGGCTCGGGGAATTACCCCGCCGACCCGAACAGTCCGAGGATATAGGGTGACTGTACGGTAACTTAGAATGGCTGTTCTTGTGGAGGGTGACTTAAGTGGCGGATGGCCGGAACGGCGAGGTTTCCGTGGATGAAGGCGAGGGAACCGCCAGCTGCGGCAAGTGGGCGGATTATGACACCGGCGTTGCCCACAGCGCCCGGGTGTACAACTACTTGCTGGGCGGGAAAGACAACTTCGCCGCCGACCGAGCCGCAGGCGACCTGGTGATCCAGGCCTTGCCCGGTGCTGTGCTGTCCGCGCGGGCGAACCGCGCATTCCTGGGCCGGGCTGTCCGCTTCCTGGCCGACCAGGCCGGTATCCGCCAGTTCCTCGACATCGGCACCGGCATCCCGGCCGCGAACAACACCCACCAGGTCGCCCAGGCTATCGCCCCAGAATCACGGGTCGTCTATGTCGACAACGACCCCATCGTGCTCGCCCACGCCCGCGCCCTGCTGGCCAGCCACCCGGCCGGAGCCACCGACTACATCGAGGCCGACCTGCGCGACCCGCGCAAGATCCTCGACTCCGCCGCCCTCCTGGACTTCACCCACCCGGTCGCCGTCATGCTCCTCGCGATCCTGCACTTCTTCAGCGACGAGGACGACCCGCACCAGATCGTGGCCACCATAATGGACGCGCTGCCGACCGGCAGCTACCTCGTGATCTCCCACGCGGCGGAAGACATCAACTCCGAGGCAATGGCCAGGATGGCGTCCACCATGAAGCACAAGCTGCCAGAACAGGGCACCGTCAGGGATCACGCCGCAGTGGTCAGGTTCTTCGACGGGCTGGAACTCATCGAGCCAGGGGTGGTCCAGCTGTCCAAGTGGCGGCCGGAATCGCCAGCCGACGCCGAGCTTACGGCCGTCGCGTGGGCCGGCGTCGGGTGCAAGCGGCGCGGACAGTGATCACAGCCGCCAGGAGTAATTGGCAGCGTCCGTGCAGTCACGCAATTTTCCGCTGACGGTACAGCGCGAGCACCGCCGCGACAGCCTCCGCCTCGGTGGGCAGCGCGGCCGCACGAGCGGCAGCGGCCGAAGCGAGCCTGGCCGCCAGCACCGGGTCGTCAAGCACCCGCAGCACGGCCTCGGCAAATGCGGCTGGGTCGCCGGGCTGGACCAGCAGCGCCGCGTGGTCGCCAGTCAGGTCACGGACACCGCCCACGTCGGTCGCGACAACCGGCCTGCCCGCCCGCAACGCCTCCTGCGCGATCAGCGGCTGGCCTTCCCACTGGCTGGGCAGCACGAAGACGTCGCACGCGGCGAGGAGCTCCGGCACGTCATCACGCTGGCCAAGGAACCTGGCGTCCAGCCCGAGCTCGTGCGCCCGTGCGGCCAGGCCGGCCGCGAGCGGCCCGGTCCCGGCGATCACGAGTAGCGGCTTGGGGCGCCTAACTGCCCACAGCACCGCGGCTGCGAGGAGCGTATCCAGGCCCTTCTGCGGCGCGAGCCGACCCACGGCCAGCACGACCGGCCGTCCGCCGGAGTCGAGCTCAGCCACCACGCCAGCGTCCGGGGCCACCACGCCAGCGTCCGGGTGCCCGGTCACCGTTTCCCGCGGCGGGACGGTGCCGATAGTTGTCACGCCAGCCGACGCTAGACGACCTGACGCAGGGACAATGGCCTTTCCGACCTGGCGCGTGCCCAGACGGCGCATCCGGTCCGACAGATCAGCGGACACGCACAGCACGACGTCAGCACGCCGGGCGACAAGCCGCTCGAGCAAGCCGTAGACAGCGGCGGTCCTGGCCGCCGCAGGCGGTGCGTTGTGCACCGTGACGATCAGGGCAGGCAGCTTGCCTCCTGGCCAGCGGACAAGCGGGGCTGGCCGTAGCGCGAGCGCTGCGAGCGCTCCCGCCCGCATGCCGTGCGCGTGCACGATATCCGGCGCCGCCCCGGTCAGAAGCCGGCGCAGCATCCGGACCGCCGCCGCATCCCTGGCCGGCCGAGGCCGGTAGGAGACCGGCACTGGCTCGAACCGGACTCCCCCAGGACCTTCCGTCGCCTGAGCCACACCCGCCGAAACCGCGCCCGCCAGAATCACGTCCGCCGTCTCGGCCGGGCCGTACACCTGGACCTCCAGCCCTGCCGCCGCGCATCCTGCCGCCAGCATCGCCACGTGGCGCCCGGTCCCCCCCGCCGTGGTACCGAGCACATAGGCCACCCGGACCGCTGTCACAGCGGCCTCCGCAGGGCACGCGACAGCACAGCGCGCCGGTCCCCGCCATCGAGCAGGGCGACGACTACCAGGAACGACACCAGCGCGCCGGTGCCGGCCAGCAGGGCCAGGCAGGCGTTCTGCCAGTGCCCGGAGACCGGTACAAGCTCAGTCATCGCCGCGCCGACGGTAGCGCCGGTGAGCGCCCCGGCAAGACCCGCTCCGAGCGCGCGCCCGGTGCCGTGCAGCGCGGCGACGCCCCTGGCCCGGCCGACCGCGATCAGGAGCGCGATGCCGGAGGCGGTCATGCCGACCGTGTTGGCCAGCCCGAGCACCGGCACGACGGAACCGGAACGCACCAGCGGGACGACCGCGACATCGGCCCCGATCACGACCAGCCAGCCCGCGACCATGGCCACCGCGGCGACCGCGTTGCGGTTGTCCGCGAGCAGCACCCTGGAAAGGCTGGCGGAAAGCCCGTAGCCGACAAGCCCGGGCGCGAATGCCACCAGCGCGAGAGCGAACTGGCCGGTCACCGCGTGGTTGAGCGAAGGGAATGCACGGGCGACCGGCACCGCGACACCGGCCAGCAGCGCCGCGCCCAGCCAGGACGTCAGCGCCGTCGCCCGGGTCGCCGACGCGGCCGCGGCGTCGAACTCGGCGCCGCGGCGCGCCGACAGCACAGGAAACGCGCTCACCGCGATGGGGATCGCCAGGACCGCGTAGACCGAGACGAAGACCTGCCAGCCGTAGTTGTAGACCGCGATGGCCGAGCCGTTGCTGCCGCCGTGCGCGTTCGCCAGCCTGGCCACCACCAGCACACTGGCGTCCTGTGCGACGAGCGCCGCGATCCCGACACCCGCCAGGTTTCTCGCCCGCGGCGCGACTCCGGCAGGGAACCTGAGCGAAGGGCGCAATCTCAGTTTCAGCCGGAAGGCGGGCATGATGGCGGTCAGCACGAGTGCGGCCACGCCCGCGGTCGTGCCCACTGACAAGATCAGCTCGGCGGCGGGCGGCAGGCCGGTCACGTCGGTCGTGTACCGCCGTCCGAACGGAACGAACAGCACGTACGCACCTATCACCACGACGCTGGACAGGATCGGCGCCAGCGCGGGCGCGGTGAACTTGCGGTGCGCCTGCAAGATCCCGTACAGCACGACGGCGAGTCCGTACAGCAGGATCTGCGGTGCGAAGACGGCCAGCATCTGCGCGGCGACCGGCAGCAAGCTGGCCCTGGCGCAACCCGAAGCCGGGTTCGGCGGCATGAGCGCCGAGATCACCGGGCGCGCGCCAAGCGCGAGCGCCAGGCTGACCGGCGTGAGGATGACGACCGTCCAGGTCAGCAGTGCCGAGGAGATGCTGCTCACCTCCGCCCTGGCCCTCGAATCGGCCGGCCCGGCGAGCACCGGGACGACGATCGCGGTGAGCGCCCCGCCCAGCACGATGTCGTAGATGACGTTCGGCACCAGATTCGCCGTCACGTATGCGGCGCTCAGGCACGAGGTGTGCACGGTGCCGGCGAAGACCACTGTCCTGGCGAACCCGAGGATTCTGGCCAGGATGGTCAGGCCGCCGATCAGGACGGCAGCGCGGCCGATGCCATGTCCTGCGGACCCGCCCGCGGTGGCCGGGCCGGCTACCAGCCCGGACCCGGTGCTTACCGGGCCGCCTGGCCGGGCTGTCTCTGAGCCGGGCTCGAGACCGGGCTCAGGCTCCGGCGGGTGACCCGGCTCGGCCGTCGGGGAAGGCGGATCGATCACCGCTGCCGCGGAGCGCCCGCCGACTCCGACTGCTCCGTCACGCCGCGATCCAGCGGAACGCCGCCCTCGGGGCGGCTGCCAGGATCGGCGACCGCCGGGATGTCCGCCGGCCGACGGCCCAGCATGTCGAGCCAGCGCAACGCGGGCGTCCGCGCGATCACCTTGGTGAAGCTGACCTTTTCGCTCGCGGCGGTCAGGGCGGCCACTCCGGTCAGCGCCGCAAGCCGGGCGGGCCGGGACAGCGACGACGCCGCAGCGACGCCGAGCATGGCGCCGAGCGCGTTAGCTCCGGCGTCGCCCAGCATCGCGCGTTCACCGAGGTCTTCGTCAAGCAACGCCATCGCCGCGCCGACCGGAGCGGCGGCGGCCGCCCGGGCCGTGCGGCCGCCTGGCGCGAGCGCCAGGCTCGCGAGCAGCGAAACCTTGATGGCACGGCCCGGCCGCAGGTCGAACAGGTTCAGCAGGTTGGCGCCGCCGGCCACGAGGCCCGCGTTGATCACGACGTCGACGGCCTGGCCGGCTGCCGAAGAAGACCGGACGGCACGAGCGCCAGCCTTCCCCGCCGCGCGGGCGCCAGCACCGTCCGGTATCAGGTCGCCGATCCCGCGTCGGCTCAGCAAGGCCGCCGTAGCCAGACCTACCGCGCCGATCCCGGCGATCTTAACCGCTCCGGTGGTGAGTTCGCCGCTCGCGAGGGCGCCGAGGTGGCCGCGGAACCCGCGCCGGTCGCCGGTACCAGACAGATCGTCATAGCACCCGAACGCGCCGGCTCCGAGGCCAGCGAGCGCCAGCGCGAGCCGCTCGCCGCCGTCGAGGCCAGGCGCGGCAAGAGCCGCCGCGGCGGCGCCTGCCGCGACAGCGGGTCCTTCGAGCAGGGTCACCTGCTCTCCCCGGTGGTTCATTCTCGTCCACGTCTTCTCACCGCCTGGCTGCTGGCGGGTGAGCGCGGCGTAGGCAAGCCGGGCGCCTGCGCCGGCCGCTAGCAGGCGCAGCATCGGCCGACCGCTCATCGTTTCACCGTCTTCTTCCTGATCTTCCTGGCGGGACTGATCACTGGCGTCGGGACCGTGCTCGGAGCAGGGCTCGGGACCGCCAGCGGGCCCACCCCGTACGAGGAGGCCGCGGCGTGCGGGCCGAGCAGTTCGCTCAGCACCTGCACCACGATGATCTGACCGGTCACGCTGTCGGCGTTGTCCACGGTGCTGAGCGAGACTCCCGCCCCGCCGGTGGTCACCGCGGCGATGGCGCTGCCAGGACCCGACCCCTGAAGTGAACCAGCAAGCACCGCACCCTTGCCCGCGAATTGCAGGTAATGGGCCAGCCAGATCAGCGCAAGGTTCTCCGGGCTGAGCGCGCTGGCGCTGCCGGGTGCGCCACCGGGAATGACCACCACAGCCAGGGCCGCCTGCCCGGTCAGAGAAGGACTGCCGCCAGCGCCGCTGACGTGCAAGAAACCTTGCTGGCCAAAGCTATCAAGCACCGCCTGGCTCTGCGCCGGACTGAGCGCTGCCTGCCGGTCCCGGGCCGCCAGCGCGGCCGCGATGAGCTTGCCAGCGGCCTGCTGGCCGAAGATCTGTGCGCCCCCGGAATCGGGCAGGCTGAACCCGGCAGGTGCGAGCTGCCCGGCGGTGTTGGCCAGCGTGGTCTCGGTGGTAGTGCCCGTGTCGAAGAACTGCGGCGTCAGGCTGACCTGCCCGGTCAGCGCGCCGCCGGCCCGGTTCACCGCGCTGGAGATGCCGTCCACCGTCGCGGTATCCGCGCCAGGTGCGGTGACGATGACGACGCGCTCGCCCTGCAGCAGGTGACCGAGCACCAGACCGGACGCTGCCTGGGCAAACGCCTGGTCGGCGCTGATCTGCCGCTTGAGCTGGCTGTTCTGCGCGCTGAGCGCGTCGTTGATCTTGGCCACCCGCTGCGTCTCGCTGTTCAGCGTGTTGGCCACTTTCGGCGAGACTCCTTGCACGCCGACGACGATGCCGATGGCGAGCGCGAGGAAGACCGCGACGATGGAGACGAGGTGATAGCGGAAATCGATCAATGGATGAGTCCTGTTAGCCAGTGCCAGAAGGGCCTGAACCGCAGGCCGACGAGCTGGATCAGGAGATGGCCCACGGGCAGGAACCACATGGCCACGACGACGGTCGTCGCCGCTGCCAGCACGAGCAGCACCAGCCAGGAGGTCGAGATCCGGCTGTGGTACAGCCGGCTGACGCCCTTCGGCTCGACGATCTTGTCGCCGACCCGCATCCTGGTCAAGATCGCGCTGGCCATTCCCGGCCGACCTTTATCCAGGAACTCTACCAGCGTGAACCGCATGCCGACGGCGACGATCAGCCGGGCGCCGAGCTCGTCGGACAGCAGCAGCGCGACATCCTCGCTCGTCCCGGTCGCCGGGCAGGGCACCGACTCAAGGCCAAGCGCCTGCACGCGCTCGAGCCCGGGCGCCCGGCCGTCCGGGTAGGCGTGGACCACAATCTCGGCACCGCAGGTCAGCGCCCGGTCGGATACCGAGTCCATGTCGCCCACGATCAGGTCAGGCCGGTAACCGGCGTCCAGCAGCGCGTCGGCGCCGCCGTCGACCGCGACCATGACCGGCTTGAACTCCCTGATGTACGCGCGCAGCGCCTGCAGGTCCTCGCGGTGCCGGTAGCCGCGCGCGATCACGAGGGCGTGCCTGCCCTCGAGCCTGGTGCGAAGCGCAGGCACCCTGATGCCGTCGATCAGTTCCTCGAAATCGCGGCTGATGTACTCGACTGTGTTGGCCATGAACGCCCTGATCTGCGCGGCAAGCCCTTCCTTGGCCCTGGTCATCGCCGCCGCGACCGAGTCGCCGGTCTGCACCGTGCCCTTGGCCACGATCGCGTCCCCGACGTAGAGGGTGTCCTTGTCCAGCCGGACCTGGCGGCCTTCGGCCACGGCCTGGAACACTTCAGGCCCGACATCGTCGATCAGCGGCACACCGGCCTCGACCAGCAGTTGCGGGCCGTGGTTCGGGTACCGGCCGGTGATGCTCGCCGTGGTGTTCACGACCGCGGCCACCTGACAGCGCAGCAACGACTCTGCGCTCACCCGGTCCAGATCGGCATGGTCGATGATCGCGATATCACCCGGCTGCAGGCGCCTGGTCAGGTTCTTGGTCCGCCGGTCCAGCCGCGCGGGTCCCACCAGGCCCGGCAGGTCCGCCGACCCGTTCCGCCGCCCGGCAGCTATCCGGCGCGAGTAATCCCTCATTACGTTACCAAGTGTGCCAGATCGGCTACCTTCTGAGGCCATCGCAGCTCAGCCGCCCCACGTATGGGGGTCATACCCAGAGCCGGGGCGCGGCGGCCGGCCAGGGCGCGGCGGCTCGCCGGCGCACGTCCGGCTCATCGGGCTCTCGCCGCTTCCGCCCGCTCCGCGGCGGCTGCCGCCAGCAGTTCGCCGGCGTGCGCACGGCCGAACTCGGAATCTTCGAGCCCGGCGAGCATCCTGGACAGCTCCCGCACCCTGCCATCGTCGTCGAGCAGGGTCACCCCGCTGGACACGACCGATCCGTCGCCGTTCTTCTCGACCACCAGATGGGTGTCGGCGAAGGCCGCGACCTGGGGCAGGTGCGTGACGACGATCACCTGAGCGAGCCGGGCCAGCCGGGCCAGCCGGCGCCCGATCTCGACCGCTGCCTTGCCGCCGACCCCCGCGTCCACCTCGTCGAAGACGAAGGTCGGCACCGGGTCGGCACCGGCGAAGACGACCTCAATTCCCAGCATCACCCTGGACAGCTCACCACCGGACGCGCCCTTATGCAGCGGCAGCGCCGGCGCTCCCGGATGCGCCGCGAGCCGGATCTCCACGTCGTCGCCGCCATGCGGGCCGTACCCACGCAGCGGGTTCACGACCGCGGCCAGCCGCGCATGCGGCATCGCGAGGGCCGCGAGCTCGACGGTCACCGCGGCTTCGAAACTGGCGGCCGCTTCCTGCCGCGTCGCGGTGAGCTGGCCGCCTAGCTCCCTGACCGTCGCGGCGAGTTCGGCTTCTTGTCCTTGCAGCGCGGCGATCCGGTCGTCGTCGCTGTCCAACTCGGCAAGCCTGGCCGCCGCACCCTTCGCCCACGCCAGCACCGCCGCCAGATCGGGAACCGGTCCTGCCGGGTCCGGACCGCCAGGCACCTCGCGGCCGGCGGCGCCGGCCGCGACCGGGTCCTCGCCGGGAGCCTCGGCCGCGCCGGGCGGCAGTCCGCTTGCCGCGGCATCAGCTCCGGGCCGTTCGTTGCCGCTCCCTGACCCGGCATCGCCGCTGCTGCCTTCCGCCCGCGGGACCGGGGCCGAGCCGTAGACACGGACGAGCCTGGTGAGTTCGGCCCGGCGATCCTGGACGACTGCCAGCCTGCCCGGGTCGGCTTCGACCGAGTCGGCGTAGGAGGCAAGCTCAGCGGCAATGTCCGCGACCAGGTAGGCAGCCTCGCTCAGCCGGGCGGCGAGAGATCCGAGCCCGGGATCGTGCGGGGCCGCCGACTCCAGCGCCTGGCGTGCCGATCCCAGCAGCGTCAGCGCGTCGGCGGCCTCGTACGACCCGCTCGACGGGTCGGAGATCAGTGCTTCGTGCGCGGTGGTCGCCGCGGAGTGCAGGGTGTCCGCGTTGGACAGCCGTTCGGCCTCGGCGTGCAGTTCGATGTCCTCGCCGTCGACCGGTTCGAGCCGCTCGATCTCGGTAAGCCCGTGCCGCAGGTCCTGCGCCTCCCTGGCCCGCTCGCGTGCCGCCGCGGTCAGCTCGGCCAGTTCCCCGGCGACCTTGAGGTGCCGCTGGTAAGCCCGCTGGTAGTCGCCGAGCGGCCCGCTCAGTCCCGGTCCGGCGAAACGGTCCAGTGCCTCCCGCTGCCTGCCGGGCTTGAGCAGCTGCTGCTGGTCAGCCTGGCCGTGCACCGCAACCAGGTCGTCGGCCAGGTAGGTAAGCAGCGAGACCGGCACGGACCGGCCGCCGGCGTAGGCACGGGACCGCCCCTCGGCCGATACCGACCGGCTGAGCACCAGCGTCGCGCCGTCGTCGTCGAGGTCGCCGCCAGCACCGTTGACCTGCCTGGCAACCTCACCGTCGGGGTCTACCCGCAGCCGCCCCTCGACGCTCGCACGGTCCGCACCCGGCCTGACCCTGGACGGATCTGCCCGGCCGCCGAACAGCAGGCCGAGGCCAGAGACGACCATCGTCTTGCCTGCCCCGGTCTCGCCGGTCACCACGTTGAAGCCGGGTGACAGCTCAAGCACCGCTTCGTCGATGACGCCGAGGCCGCTGATCCTGACTTCCTCAAGCATCGCCAGCTGGCTCCTCGTCTCGCGCCCGCGCGGCAGCGTCCTGCCGCGCCTCACCCCGGCCGCGCCAGCCTGCGACCGGCAAGCCGAACTTGGCCACGAGCCGGTCGGTGAACGACGCGCCGATATTCGCGCCCGCTGCCTCGACCCCGCCGCCCGTCCTGGCACCCGCACCGGCAGGCCGGCCGGAAGCGGTGGCGCCGGCGCCGGTCGAGATACCGTTCGCCGCTCCGCGCAGCCTGGCCAGGAGCACCGGCTGACGGCCACGCCGCACCTCCACCCGGGCACCTGGCGGCAGATCGACGGCACGGCGGCCATCGCACCACAGAACGGCACCGGACACTTCGCCCTGGCCACCTGTCGCGCCAATGACCTCCGCTGCGAGCACTGATTCCGGTGATACCACCATAGGGCCTGCGAAAAGGGCGTGGGCGCTAATCGGAACCAGCAGCAGCGCCTCGACGTCCGGCCAGACTACGGGGCCGCCAGCGGAGAACGCGTACGCCGTCGAGCCCGTCGGCGTCGCGAAGACTATGCCGTCGCACCCCCAGCGCGAGAGCGGCCTGCCGTCGACCTCGGTCACCAGGTCGAGCATCCGCTCCCTGGCAGCCTTCTCCACGGTCGCCTCGTTCAGCGCCCACGTCGTCACGGCCGTGTCGCCGTTCAGCCTGACCGCCACGTCGATGGTCATCCTCGGCTCCACGATGTACCGGCCCGCGAGGATATGGTCGACGGCGTCGGACAGTACCTCAGGCTCGGTCTCGGCCAGGAACCCGACGTGGCCGAGGTTGACGCCAAGCAGCGGCGTCCCGGCGGGCCTGGCCAGTTCGGCAGCGCGCAGCAGCGTCCCGTCTCCGCCGATGACCAGCACCATCTCGGCGCCCTCGGCGGCCAGAGTGGACGCAGGCAGGACGGCCGCACCGGGACAGTCCAGGTCTTTGGCCTCGGATTCCAGCACTCGCAGCGTGATCCCGGCCGCGCTGAGCCGTTCGGCCACGACCCGTGCCGTCTGGATGCCCTCTGGCCGTCCGGTATGCACGACCAGGAGCATGCTGCGCGCCCCGGCCGTCACCGCGGACCATCCGCAACGGCCCGCCGCACCTGCTCTTCGTCGACCGGCGGTGCGCCACGCCGCAGCCACAGGAAGTACTCCACGTTGCCGGAGGGGCCTGGCAGCGGGCTGGCGGTCACGCCGCGCACGCCGAGGCCAAGGCCGAGCGCGGCCTGAGCCACGGCCGTGACCGCGCCGGCCCGGAGGCCTGGCTCCCTGACTACCCCGCCGGCGCCGACTTTGCCCTTGCCGACCTCGAACTGCGGTTTGACCAGCAGCAGGAAGTCGGCATCGGGAGCTGCGCACGAGGTCAGGGCTGCCAGCACCTGGGTCAGCGAGATGAACGACAGGTCAGCCGTCACCAGGTCAGGGACGGGCGCCACCTGCTCGGGCTGCAAGTTACGCACGTTCACCCGGTCGACTGTGGTCACCCTGGGATCGCTGCGCAGGCTCCAGGCGAGCTGACCGTAGCCGACGTCTACGGCCACCACGTGGGCGGCACCAGCACGCAGCAGGACATCGGTGAAGCCACCGGTCGAGGCGCCGGCGTCGAGGCACCGCTTGCCGCGGACGTCAAGGTCGGCGAACGCGGCAAGCGCACCGGCCAGCTTGTACCCGCCACGCGAGGCATAGTCCGGGCCGCTGTCTGTCCTGGCAATGGTGATCGCGGCATCCTGGCCCACCTGGGTAGCGGCTTTGGATGCCGCCTGGCCGGCCACGACGACCTGACCCGCCGCGATCAGGTCGGCCGCCTGCACTCGCGACCGCGCCAGGCCACGGCGAACGAGCTCCGCGTCCAGTCGTGCCCTTCTGGCCATCTCCCCGGGTCCCTGTTGCCCTTCTCCTGCGTTGCTTTACGCTACTGGCGCCTTCTCCGCGATGCGCCTGCTAGTTCGGGTGCCTTGTCCTGGGCGTGCCCGTCTTGTTACGTTCCGTTCGGGTTCGCCGGGCCGGCTGACTCAGCGCCGGAACGCAGCTCTCCGAGCACCTCGACGAGCTGGCCGTGGATCCGCTCGAATATCTGCGGATGTTCCGATACCGGCCGGTCGGCCAGCTCGGCTAGCGCCCGCAGCGCCCCGTCGACGCGGTGCTCACCGGTTTCGGAAAGCACGTCACCGCGGCCGGGCGCGTCGCCCGCGGCGAAAGAAGGCACGTCAGATCCCGGATCATGCTCCATCGTGCATCCATCTCCTCACGGCCCCGAGCGACCCCCGAGCGGCCGCTTCGGTGCGCGGCCCCGGCTAGGCCCGGCCCGCGCGGCCCGGTCGGTCCAGCATCCTCGGCTCGCTGCCCGCTTTCTCTCAAGGAACGCTACCGTTTGCCGTGCATTCCTGCGGCAGGAGGAGCCCGTAGCGCTGCCCCAGATAGCCGGCCACCAGCGCGGCGACAGACAATAACCGGAGAAGGTGGGGTGACGATGGCGACTGCCGAAGAGTGCCGCAAGGCCCTCGAGGGCCTCACGGGCCGCCTCTCTGACATGGACGAGACGGTCCGCCAGGCGAGGCTGGCGGACCGAACTCTCAGCGTGCATGTCTCCGATCTGGGGGTGACCTACCTGACCCGGCTCGGCCCGCATGGCGCTGACCCGATCATCGAGGCCCATGACGGTTTCCCTTCCGCTCAGATCCGCTTCACAGCGCGCAGCGACGACGTGCTGGCCGTGGCGGATGACCCGGGCAGCTTCGCGCGGGCCTGGCTGTCTGGGCGGCTCAAGGTGGAAGGCAATTTCTTCGACCTGCTCCACCTGAGGAAGCTCATCTAATGCCCTGAGGAACTCGGGTGCTGGGGTGCTGGGGGCGGGGTGCACGCGATGCGGCACGCGCACCGGCGTGCCGGTGCCATCCTTAGGTGATGCCCGAGGGAGATGTCGTCTGGCGCACGTCACGCCAGTTGCATGCGGCACTGGCCGGACGGGTACTGACCCGAAGCGACTTCCGCGTGCCGCGGTTCGCCACGATCGATCTCACCGGGCGGGCCGTCAGCGAGTCGGTCTCCCGGGGCAAGCACCTGCTGATCCGGGTCGAGGACGGCGTGACTATTCACACCCACCTGAAGATGGACGGATCATGGCAGATCCGGCCCGCTGGCGGATATCCGCCGCGCGACCACCGGATCAGGCTCGTGCTTGAGAACGCTGACTGGCAAGCCGTCGGCTCGCTGCTCGGGCTCGTCGAAGTCCTGCCCACCAGCAGCGAAGACCGCGTCGTCGGGCACCTCGGCCCTGACCTGCTCGGCCCGGACTGGGACGCCAGGGAGGCTGTTCGCAGGCTCCTTCAGCGGCCAGACCGGCCGACCGGTGAGGCGCTCCTGGATCAAGCCAACCTGGCCGGAATCGGCAACCTCTACAAAGCTGAGGTGCTGTTCCTGCGCGGAGTCAGTCCGTGGCGGCCGATCGGCGAGGTCGGGGAACTCGACGGGCTGGTCGAACTGGCCAGGCGGTTGCTCGACGCGAACAAGGGCCGCGTCGGGCAGGTCACCACCGGCAATCCGGCGCGAGGCCAGGAAACCTGGGTCTACGGCAGGAAAGGGCGCCCGTGCCGACGTTGCGGCACCGTCATCCGATCCGACGGCTACCGGCACGGTTCGAAGCCCTCCGACCGCGTCACTTTCTGGTGCCCGTCATGCCAGCCAGGCGCATCCGCTTAGAGTGGGCCGGGCCGAGCGGACAAGGCCGAGTGAGCAGGACCGAGCGCGCGGGACTCGGTGCCTGCGGATGGAGGAGAGCACATCCTGAGCGCAACCAACCGAGCGCGGCCACTGCCGCAGCCAGCCGCCTACGCGGCCTTCGTTCTTGCCAATACCAGGCTGGCACCGGTACCGCACGTCCCCGAGGTCCGCGTGCACCAGGCCGACGACGCGTTCAGCCTCTGGGAGGAGACCGAACGAGAACTCGGGCAGTGCGACCTGCCGCCTCCGTTCTGGGCCTTCGCCTGGCCCGGCGGACAAGCGCTGGCCCGGTACCTGGTCGACCACCCGGAGACTGTGGCCGGCCGCGCCGTCCTGGATCTCGGTTCGGGATCCGGCCTGACCGCGGTCGCCGCCGCGGCAGCAGGCGCGGCATCCGTGCTGGCCAGCGAACTCGATCCCGTTGCCGTCGCGGCCATCGGGCTTAACGCGGCCGCGAACTCCGTGCGCGTCGCTGTCACCGGCGATGTCCTGGACGGCGACGGCGAAGGCGCGGACGTGGTACTCGCCGCCGACATCTGGTACGAAAGGCAACTGTCCCGGCGAGCTATCGGCCTGCTGCGGCGGGCACGCGCGCGCGGCGCGCGCGTGCTCGTCGGCGATATCGGGCGTGCGTTCCTGCCTCGCGATGTCATGCACGAGCTGGCCGCCTACGACATCCCGGTGATCGCGGAACTCGAAGACGCCGCGGTCAAGCGGGTGCTGGTCCTGACCCTGCGCTGAAGCGGGCAACCGGCGCGACCCGTCCGCCGACACGCGATAGGGCCTGCCGGGTGGGGGGCACCGGATACTACCCGTTGCCCGCCCACCCGACGGGCCGACCTGGCCAAGCCTCGGTCCGCCGCCAGCGCCTCCCGCGGTGCTGATAGCGACCGGCGCTGCCTAGGCGTCGCGCCGCAGGAACAGGATCAGGCCGCCGGAGACCGCCGCCGCGGCGTAGGCGCAGAACACTCCGAAGCCGATCCACGGTGAGAACGGGTTCACCCCGGTCAGCTGCTCTTGCCAGATGTGCGCGCCGGCGAAGAACGGGATCCACTTGTCGATGTCGGCCTGCCCGAACCAGCCGCTGGGCGGGCTCGGCAGGAAATTGGCAAGAATCATCAGAACGAACAACAGCCCGATCCCGGCCGAGATCGCGCCCGCGGTATGCCGCAGGATCGCACCGATGCCGAACGACAACAGGCCACAGGCGGCCAGAAAGAGCCCGCCGCCAATTACCGAGCGCAGTACGTCGGGCTGGCTCAGCGTGGTACTGAGGGAATGACCCGCGACAATCGCGTTCCCGCTGGACAGGATGGCCTGGCCGACGAAGAAGGCCACGAAACTGGTCACCAGGCCGATCGCCAGGGCCACGGCGCCGAAGACGACGGCCTTGGCCGCGAAGAACGCGCCGCGGCGCGGCATCGCCGAGAGCGACGTGCGGATCATCCCGGTCGAATATTCTGAGGTGACGGTGAGGGCGCCAAGCACGATGATGATCAGCTGCCCGAACAGCAGCCCGAACAGGCTGATGCTCGCCGCATTGGCGTGAATCTCGGCGGCGGCCTGCGCGGCAAAGATCCTTGCCTGCCCCGAGCCAACGCCGTTGGGGCCGCCGAACCTGCCCTCCCCGTGCAGGATCCGGTCGGGCCGGCTTGCCTGACCCCAGCTGAAGAGCGCGCCGATTCCGACGCACGCGATGACAAGCGCCAGCATCGTCCAGTAAGTCGACCGGACCGAGCGGATCTTGGTGAACTCCGAGCGCACCGTGCCCAGGAACCCTGCACGGCCTGAGGAATGGCTCGTGACGACCCCGCCGACGAGTGCTTCGTGTGTTGCCGCTGATGCCATCTCAGACCACCTCTCCCGCGGCAGTGGTTTCCTGGCTGACCCCGGCCGGGATGCCCGCGTGGAATTCCACGCTTGACGCCGTCAGCTCCATGAACGCCTGCTCCAGCGATGCGTGCGCGGGCACAAGCTCGTGCAGCCTGATCCCGTTCTCGAATGCCAGGTCCCCGACCTGCGCCGGTGTCAAGCCCAAGAGGACCAGAGTCCCGCTGTCCTCGTCCCGCACGGTCGCGCCGGCGGCGGCGGCCAGCGCCACAAGCTCGCCGCGCTGCGGCGTCCTGACCCGGACCGACTGCTGGGAATTGGCCGCGATGAACTCCGCGGTCGTGCAGTCCGAGATGAGCTTGCCGCGGCCGATGACGATGAGGTGGTCGGCGGTGTTCTCCATCTCCGACATCAGATGGCTGGAGACGAAGACCGTGCGCCCTTCGGCCGCGAGTGCCTTCATCAGGTTCCTGATCCACAAGATGCCCTCAGGGTCCAGCCCGTTGACCGGCTCGTCGAACATCAAGATCTTCGGGTCGCCCAGCAGGGCGCAGGCGATGCCCAGTCGCTGACCCATGCCGAGCGAGAAGCCCTTGGACCTTTTCCTGGCGACCTCACTCAGCCCTACGAGGTCGAGCACCTCGTTGACTCGCCGCTTCGGCAAGTCATTTGTCTGTGCCACGCAGAGCAGGTGGTTGTACGCACTCCGGCCGCCATGCACGGCCTTGGCATCCAGCAGCGCTCCGACCTCACGCATCGGCCATGCGAGCTGCCCGAATCGCTTACCGCCCACGGTCACTGTCCCGCTGGTCGGCCGGTCGAGGCCCAAGATCAGCCGCATGGTCGTGGTCTTCCCAGCGCCGTTTGGCCCGAGGAAGCCGGTGATCTTGCCAGGCTCGACGGTGAACGACAGGTTGTCGACGGCGAGCGTATCACCATATCGCTTGCTGAGGCCTTTCGCCTCGATCATGTCAGGTGTCCTTCCTCGGCTATGACGTTACGTCCAGCCTGCACAGTGAAGAATGGCCTGGGCGCCAGGCGCGCAAGGCCTGGCCCACGCATTCCGGCCGACCGGGCGTCGGCCCGCCAGCCGGGGCCAGCATGAGTCAGTCTGCCGTGCCAGTGCCAGGTGCCGCGTCGGCCGCAGGTCTGATCTGTGTCAGACTCCAGGCTGAGGTACCAGCCGCCGAATCTGCGCCGCAGGACCAGGCTATGGCATTTCGGGCTAGCGCATGGTCGGGCGCGCCTCGGCGAAGCCAGCCGCACGCCCGACGTTTAGGTCACGCCCAGCCTCGGGCAGGCCAGACGGCGAGACGAGACCGAAGGTATCGGCCAGCCAGCGTGCGGCGGCGACTGGCCTTGAGGTAGTAAACGGCGATCGCGAGCCGGTCGAGTTCGTCGGGCTCCCGAAGCGCAGTGTCCTGGCGATCGCACCAGGCACCGAACCAGTCAGGAACCAGCCGGCCCTTTCCCGCAGCCGACTCCATGATCGTGGACGTCAGGTCAGCCGCAGCGACTGAAAATCGACCACGCTCATGGGGCTAGGCGCGCCAGTGCTGGCAATAACAGCGCACTCGCGATCCGGCTCATCCAGGGCCAGGCATGCCCAGTTCCCTGAGCTTTTCCAGCGCTGGGGCGATCTGGCCTGCCGTTGCCTTCCCTGCGGACCACGCCGCCGCGCACAACGCGCGCAGGCCGTCAATCCAGGCGCCCTCGCCGGTCAGTTCCAGCGGCTCAGAGCCGATCAGCCGCGCTTCCCAGCCACCGTAGCTAAGCACGCCAGGACTGACGGCGCCGGGCTGAGGAGCCACGCCGGAGTGCCATGCGCCCGTACCCGGCCCGCCCGTACCCGGCCCGGCGCACGACGGCCCGCCCGTACCCGGCCCGCCCGTACCCGGGCCGTCGCGAACCTGCCCGCGCGGCGTCGTGCCATCGGGACAGGCTCGCGAGGCCCGCTCACTGCCACCTAGTCCGACTACCGGCTGCGGTTCGAGCAGCCCGTCCAGGTCAGCGGAGATGTACGTCGGCCGCTGCGCGGCCGGTGCCAGCACCGCGTCCTCCGGCGTGCAGACGCCGGTCAGCACAAGCATGCTGTCGGCACCGGCGCGGACGGCTCCCTCGATGTCGGTATCCAGCCGGTCGCCCACCACCAGCGGACGCCTCGCCTGGGTCCGCGCGACCGCCTCGGCGTGCAGCGGCGGCTCTGGCTTGCCCGCCACGACCGGCCACGTCCCGGTCGCGGTGATCACGACTTGCAGGAGCGCGCCGTTGCCCGGCTGCGGACCGCGCGGCGTCGGCAACGTGGCATCAGCGTTGGACGCCACAAAGAGCGCGCCGTCGCGTACCGCGACCGCGGCCTCGGCGAGCAGCCCGTAGCTGATGTCCGGTGCGTACCCTTGCACCACCGCGGCCGGCCGCTCCGCCGCCGTCGACACCGGGTGCAGCCCGTGTTCGCGCAGGGCAAGGCGCAGGCCCATCCCGCCGGCCACCAGCACCCGCGACCCGGCCGGGACCCGCTGCGCGATCAGCCGCGCCGCTGCCTGAGCCGAGGTCACGACGTCGGCAGCGGTGGCCGGGATACCGAGCCTGGCCAGATGGGCTGCGATCGCCGACGGTGACCGGGACGCGTTGTTCGTCACGAACGCGAGCCGTAGGCCAGCCGCGCGCGCCGAGGCCAGGGCGGCCACCGCGCCAGGTACCGCGCCCTGCCCGGTGTAGACGACGCCGTCTAGGTCGAGAAGTGCGACGTCATAGTCCGCGGCGGGGGGACGCCGGCCGACGGTGAGCACGACCGGGGCCGGCGCCGTGGCGTCAGCCGCGGGGGCGGCCCCGGTTGGAGGGTGATTGTCGTTGCGCATCAGTCACATTCTTCACCCTCGACAAGATTGCGGGCGCGCAGTGTCGCCCGCACGCTGCGCAGCGCCTCGGCGTAATGCCGCAGATCCGGGCGCATCGCAGCAGCGAGCGCCAGATGCTCGGCCGCGGCGCCGTGATCGCCGACCCTGGACAGGGCCAGACCTAGCCCGAATTGCGCATAATCGTCGCTCGGGCTGGCTTCCACGATCCGCCGGAAGCTGCCCGCCGCCGCCTCGTAGCGCCTGGTGTCGAACTGCGCCCTGGCCAGAGCCTCGAGGATGCTGCGCGAGTCGGGCTCGGCCACGGCCGCCCGCTCGAGCAACTGGGCTGCTGCGGCGGCGCTGCCCCGGCCGAGCAGGTCAAGGCCACGGCGGTAGAGAGCGTAGGTGTCGTCACGGTCCGCTGAGCCCTGCTCAGCGCTGGTCCCAGGCTGCCCAGGCTTTTCGCCGGAACGGGAATCCTTATCGCCCGAAGATCCTTCTGACATATGTGCAGATCCTTCCGTCTTCCCGAGCGTCAGCCGACCAGGACCTCGCGGGCCTGGAGCTGGCGCCGTTTCGCGGCGTCCGTTACGCACAGGACCGGGTGAGCGGGCTCGCCGAGGTCACCTCTCCACCGTACGACGTCATCTTCAGGGATAAAGAGGACCAGTTGATGGCGGCCGATCCGCACAACGTGGTCCGGCTCATCTTGCCCAGGCCCGTACCCGCCCGGCCGGGTGAGGAATACCATCACGCGGCTGTCTTGCTGCGCGAGTGGCTCGACGAGCACATCCTGGCCGCGGACCCGGTGCCCGCGTTGTACGTGTACGAGCAGGTCGCCGACGACGTCGCCGGCGCGGACGAGGCTGGCCAGTCCGGCTCCAGCGCTCACCAGCCCGCGCCCGTGCAGCCCGCGCCCGTGCAGCGCGGACTGATCGGCGCCCTGAAGCTCGTGCGGCCAGACGCAGGGATCGTCCTGCCGCACGAAGACGTGGCATCTGGCCCGGTCGCCGGCCGGCGTCAGCTGATGGAGGCCACTGAGGCGAACCTCGAGCCGATCTTCCTGCTGTACGACGGCGGCCCGGACGGAGCGGCAACCCGGATCGTCGCCGAGACCGCTGCCCGCGAGCCGTTGCTCGAAGCGCGTACCGCCGACGGGGTGGCGCACCGGCTCTGGGCGGTCACCGATCCCTGTGACCTCGCTGCCATCGCCGCTGATCTGGCACCGCGCCAGGCCCTGATCGCCGATGGGCACCATCGTTATGCGGCCTATCTCCAGTTGCAGGAACTGCGGCACATGACCGGGCACGGTGCCGGGCCGTGGGACTATGGCCTGGCTCTCCTGGTCGATTCGGCCGCCTATCCGCCGCGGATCGGCGCGATTCACCGCGTCATCCCCGGGCTCGACGTCCACCAGGCCGCGAAACTGGCTGCCGCCGCGTTCTCCGTGCATTTGATCGAAAGCGGAACCGCCGACCTGACTGCCGCCGTGGACAAGTTGCGGACGGCAGGTGCCACCGGACCTGCGTTCGTGCTGGCCGGCGGCGACCAGGCGTTCCTGCTCACCGATCCCGATCCGGAGCAGGTGCGGACTGTCATGCCGGCCGGCCGGTCGCGCCAGTGGCGTGCGCTGTCCGCGGCGGTGCTGCAAGAACTGTTGATCACGAGGCTGTGGGACATCGTCGACGACGACGACGCGGTGCGCGTGGTCCACCACGACGCGCAGGCCGCGCTGCGATCGGCTCGCTCGGCTGGCGGAACAGCCGTGCTGTGCAATCCGATGTCGCCCGCCGAGGTGTATGCCGTCGCGGCGCGCGGGGAGAAGATACCGCGCAAGTCGACGTCCTTTGACCCCAAGCCGCGCACCGGGCTAGTGCTGCGGACGTTCGCTGTGAGCTGAATACCGGATCCCTCATGGGCACGACCGGGCCGGTCCGGGCGGTACCGGCAGAACCTGGAACGATAGTCACATGAACGACGATGCACGCAGCTCGGCGCGGTCCTTCTCGCCATCCGAGGTCGTCACGGCGCTGGGCCATGACGTGTACCAGATCGACACCCGGATGGCCGGATATGAGGGCATCACGGCCGGTTACCTGATCAAGTCCGACCGGCCCTGCCTGGTGGAAACCGGCACCGCATCGTCGGCACCGGTCGTGCGCGACGCCCTGTCCTGCCTGGGTATCGGAGCCGGCGACCTGGCCACCGTCGTCGTCACGCACATCCATCTGGATCACGCGGGCGGCGTCGGTGATATCGCCGAGATGTACCCAGGAGCGGAGATCGTCGTCCACGAGCTAGGTGCGCGGCACCTCGCCGATCCGTCCCGGCTGATGGCAAGCGCCCGGATGGTCTACGGCGACGAACTGGACGAACTCTTCGGCAACCTCGCCCCGACACCCGCCGAGCGTATCCGCGCGGTCGAACGGACCGGGGTGGTCGACCTGGGCGGTGGTCGCAGGCTGGAGAGCCACTACTCACCAGGCCACGCTAAGCACCATGTCGGTCTCGTCGACTCGGTCAGCGGCGATCTGTACGTCGGAGACGCCGCAGGCATCTACATTCCTGAGACAGGCGACCAGCGGCCGGCGACGCCGCCGCCCGACTTCGACCTTGGCGTGGCGCTTGACTCACTTCGGGTCTTCGCCGCGCTTCAGCCTGCCAGGCTCCTGTTCAGCCATTACGGACCAGTGGACGCGGTCGCGGAGGCACTGGACCGGTCGGTCGAGGAACTCCAGGTCTGGGTGGCGGAAACAAGGAATGCGCGGCAGGCAGGCTTGGATCTCGATCACGCGGTGGCCATGGTCGCCGAACGCACCAGGGAACGTTACGCGGTGCTCGCCGAAGGCGCCGATCCTGAGCTAGCCGCCAAGTACAACCGGATCGCCGGTGCACAGTCGAACGTCGCCGGGATCATGCACTGGCTGGACAAGTCGGAAGCGGCTTCTCCATGAACACCCGGTTGTATCCCGCCTCGGCGCGGCGCGAGGTTTCGCGGTAACCGAGCCTGGCATAGATGGCCAGGTTCTCGACCATAACCTCGTTTGTGTAAAGCGTGACCCGGCGTAGGCCGCGTGCCGCGGCATACTGCTCGGCGAACTCCATCAGCGAGCGGCCCAGGCCGAGGCCTTGCGCGGAAGGGTCGACCGCGACGTTCTCGACGAGCATGCTGTCACCCTCCGGGACGAGCACGATCACCCCGATTACCGGTTCGCCGCTTACCCAGACCAGGCCGGCGCCGACCTCGGCAAGGTAGTCCTGGCCGACCGGTGCGGGCGGCCGGTCCATCCGCTCCCGGTATCGGGCATAAGCGACCGCAACGACCTGCCGGATCAGCGGCAGGTCGGACGCCCTCGCTTGCCGGGGATCGCCGCGCCCAGGCCGGGCGAGCGGATCGCGGTCGGAGTCTGGGCGGGAGTCCGTGCCCGGATCCGTGCAGGGATCCAGGCCGGTGCTGTCAGCGCGGCTCGTCTCCGGCGTCATCGGTGTCTTCGGCATCTGCGCTAGTGTCGCTCGCCTTCGCTGTCTCCAGATTGGCGTTCTTCAGGCCGTCCTCTAGATCGTCGTCCTCTAGATCGTCGAAGACCAGCATGTCCATGTCCTCGACGCGGTCGGCGGCGTCGGTCTCGCCGTTCATGTCGACTGCGGCAGCCCTGCCGAACCAGTACCGCGCCTCATCCTCGCGGCCGGCATCCAGCAGCGCGTCTGCGTAGGCATAGAACAGCCGCGCCGAACCCGCGCGCGGTCTGTTATCGCTGAGCTCGGGGACCTGCAGAGCCACGACGGCAGCTTCAGGGAAACCCTGGTCTCGGCGAATGCCCGACTCGACTATCCGCAATTCAACCTGCGTGTCGCGGCTCAGTTTCTCGATGTCCGGTCCAGTCACCAGTTCCAGCGCCCGGTCATGGCGTCCAAGCGCACGCTCACAGTCAGCCATCAGCGGGATGTAGCTGCCCTGTCCCGTAATGCGGCGCGCTGCCCTCAACTCAGCCAGAGCCTCCGACCACTTGCCAGCGCGGTAGGCGGCGACACCACAGGTCTCGCGCACCACGCCGACACGCGCTGCCAGCCCGCGTGCGGCCACGGTGTACTGATACCCGCGTTCGGCGTCCTCGGCCAGGCCGGCAGCGACAAGCAGACGGGCTACCGCATCCGCGAGATCACCCGGTAGCGTTCTCAGCTCAGCTCGCGCTGCCGGATCAAGCTGGTCCGCCGTGATAGCAGCCGGAACGGCAGGTGCGCCCGACCCGGGCTGAGCCCTGGAACCGCCGCGGTAGCCCTCGCCCTGCGGCCTTCTGGATTCCCCTCGCGCCTCACCGAAGCGCCCGCGGTTAGTCGAAGCGGGCAAGCGCCCGCCGGGCCCGTCCGCTCGCATCGGCCGAGTTCCTGTCCCGCGATCCGGCCGCCCCTCGGCGGATCCGCCCGACCGGTCAGACCGTGGAGTTCGCGGGAACTCGTCGCTTCCGCGCCGTTGGCCGTCAGTGCGCCCGCCGTACCAGGAACCGCTTGATGTCCTAGCTCCCTCCGACCGGCGACCTTCTCCTCCGCCCGGTCCTGCTGGGTTAGCTTGCCAGCTCTTTCGCTGGCCACCGAGCGCGCCGGGAGCGCCCGTCCTGGGCGACCTCGAGCTCACGCCATCACGACCGCCATTGCCGGAACTCCCCCGCTGGCCGGCCGGCCGGCCTGAATCTCGACGCCACCCGGACTTGCCGGCCTCAGACCCGCCCTGCACGCCTTCGGCCCGCCGGTCCGCATCCCGCTGCCCACGTCCCGCTCCGGCTGACCGCCCACCCGCCTCCCGCGGTGACCACCCACCGCGGCGCCGCTGATACTCCTCGGCTGCGACATCAGCGCGGCTATCTTCGGATCCGCCTGGTCCCGGCCTGCCCTTTTGTCCGTCGGCCCAGCTTGCGCCGCTCCTGGCTGAACGCTGATCTTCCCTGCGCTGCCCCTGCCACCCCCGACTCGCACCATCCTGGCCAGCCCGGTCCTGGTTTCCGCCCCGGCCCGCGCCGCCCCGACCACCACCGTCCTGGCTTCCGCCCCGGCCCGCACCACCCTGGCCAGCCCAGCCCCGACCCGCACCGCCCTGACCGCCACGGGCGGATGGGCCGCCCGCACTGCCCGGGGCAGGCCGCCGACCAGGCGATCCAGTCTTGCCCTGGCTAGTGCCGCCGCCCCTTCCACTGCCCCTCGCACCGCCAGCCGCAGCGCCTGTAGTCCTAGAGTTCGAACTCTGACCCCGGCCGCCCGCCACCGGGTGTCGAGACGGACGTCCGCCAGTGCTGCTTGCCACCAGGAATCCCCAACCAATCGCATACGAGTCACCACCAGGCCAGCCGCCTCAGCAGCCTCGCCGATCTCAGTGACCAACCTCGAGTTTCCGGCTCCGCCTACCAGGAGCCACCGCCGGATAGTGACACCTACACAACAAACCTCACCGCTGCGCTATGCCGTCCACGCGAAGCTAACTCGCCCCGCCCCACCATCTACACCTTGACTGCCGACCCGTCAGCCGCAAACCCCGCAGCCGCACGCCAAAATGCGCTGAGGGCCGTCACCTCGCGGTAACGGCCCTCAGCGGGAAGATGTCCGGCGGCGTCCTACTCTCCCACGCAGTCTCCCGCGCAGTACCATCGGCGCTGAAGGGCTTAACTTCCGGGTTCGGAATGGGACCGGGTGTTTCCCCTTCGCTATGGCCACCGAAACGCTATGGAAATGTGTCGTGCTGATCGGACAGCCCGACCGCATCTCGGGAACCGCACAGTGGACGCGAAACAAGATCATAGAGTAGAAGCCAAGCCACTCGGCCTATTAGTACCGGTCAGCTGCACACGTTGCCGTGCTTCCACCTCCGGCCTATCAACCCAGTCGTCTAGCTGGGGGCCTTACCAGGTTAACCCTGAGGGAGACCTAATCTTGAGGCGAGCTTCCCGCTTAGATGCTTTCAGCGGTTATCCCTTCCAAACGTAGCCAACCAGCCGTGCTCCTGGCGGAACAACTGGCACACCAGAGGTTTGTCCGTCCCGGTCCTCTCGTACTAGGGACAGCCCCTCTCAAGTCTCCTACGCGCGCAGCGGATAGGGACCGAACTGTCTCACGACGTTCTAAACCCAGCTCGCGTACCGCTTTAATGGGCGAACAGCCCAACCCTTGGGACCTGCTCCGGCCCCAGGATGCGACGAGCCGACATCGAGGTGCCA